>CAZIKN010000087.1:0-24609 GCA_964539805.1 uncultured Saprospiraceae bacterium
TTCAATCTCTATGTTCTGGAGGGCTTTAAACACCAAGAAATTGCCGACATGCTGGGTATCAGTATCAATACCAGCAAGAGCCAGCTCATACTCGCCAAGGAAAGGCTGCGCAATTTGCTGATCAAAAAAGGATATTAGTGCCCCCATTATCACATTATCTCACATTATCATATTATCTCACATTATCACATTCTAATATGAAGCAAAAAAGCCCATTTACCGCATTTTTTTCACTTTTTTTAATCCTTCCGGCCCTCCTCTCTGCACAGTTAAGCTTGCGCGTGGTGGCCATACCTGCCAATACGCCTGCCGGGGCCAATATTCATGCCGTCGGAACTTTTAACAATTGGGTACCCGGTGATCCGGCCACCGTTATGAAAAAAGAAAACAACGGCAATTATACTTTGACAGTGAATCCACCGGTAGGACAAGTCAAATTCAAGTTTACCCGAGGAAGTTGGGCCACCGTGGAAGGCAATGCCAATGGACAGTATTTGCCTGATCGCGTTTTTGATTATACAGGTCAAGCCACTACAATTGACCTTACGATTCAAAGCTGGGAAGACTTGGGCGGCGGCACCGGGGGCAGCACAGCAGCGCCTAATGTAAGCATTTTGGACAATGTGTTCTTTATGCCGCAGTTGAACCGCACCCGTAAAATCTGGGTTTATTTACCGCCTGATTATCAAACCACTACAAAGCGTTACCCTGTTTTGTATATGCACGACGCACAGAATCTTTTTGACGTAAAAACCAGTTTTTCAGGAGAATGGAAAGTGGATGAATCCCTGAATGACCTACATAGCAAAGGGGACTACGGCTGTATTGTCATCGGTATTGATAATGGCGGTGGAGAACGATTAAACGAGTATTCTCCCTGGATAAATTCGCAATATGGCGGCGGACTGGGTGATGAATATATAGAGTTTGTATCCAATACACTCAAACCCTTTGTTGACGGGAAATATCGCACCCTGCCGGGCCGCAACACAACAGGTATCATGGGCAGCAGCATGGGCGGCCTGATTTCCATGTTCGGCTTTTCCGAGCGCCAGGATGTGTTTTCCAGAGCAGGAATTTTTAGTCCGGCATTTTGGTTTGGAGGAAACAATTCTGTAACCCATACGGCCAGCAAAACCAAAAAGGGCGATGCCCGGGTGTTTTTTCTGGCGGGTGGCAAGGAGCCTGCATCTGTTACGAGCAATATGGATGCCGTTTCCGATGCTATGACAACAGCAGGTTTTTTGCCTGCGGAGAAAAAACGCCTAACCCCTGCGGACGGCGAACATTCCGAGTGGTTTTGGGCGCGCGAGTTTCCTGAGGCATACAAATGGCTGTTTGGCAATTTGGTTTTGTCTGGAAAAGAGCCAGAGAACACCCAAAAGGTAGTGGAAATTTATCCCAATCCGGCAACCCAATGGATTCGCCTCGCTAACTTGGAGACTGGCCAAATCTATGATTATCAGATATTTAACAGCACCGGAGTATTAAAAGACAGCGCTACGGTAGTAAGTGGACAAAGCATTACGGTACAGCATTTGCCCAAAGGAAGCTACTTTTTAAAACTACGCAAACAGGGCAAAGACGGTATTTGGATGAATGGCCGCTTTATTCGGTAAACATGAGCAAAGTTCGTATAGATAAATGGTTGTGGAGCGTGCGGATATTTAAAAGCCGCACCATTGCTACCGATGCCATCAAGGCCGGTCGCGTTAAAGTAGGTGAAACGGTTGTGAAGCCCTCTTTCTTATTGACTGAAAACGAAACAGTTACAGTCAAGAAGGAGGGCTTTAACTTCCAATTTCGCGTCCTTCAGTTGATCGAAAAACGTGTGGGTGCACCCATTGCCGTCACTTGCTATGAGGATATCACACCGGAAGCCGAGCGCAATAAGTACAAGGCCTGGTTTTTAAACGGAACCGCCAATGCCGAAGTCCGCGAAAAGGGTACTGGTCGCCCCACCAAAAAAGAGCGGCGTGAAATTGATGAGTTTAAGGAAGCAGATTATGGCTGGGATGATTAGTGCAACGTTTTCCCTTGGCAGGCGTCCAATTCCCTAAAACGTAATATATGATGAAAAAAATAGCCCTGTTATGCCTGCTCATTACATCACTATTGGGTTATATGGAATGGGGCGGTGGCAATACTGCCTTTCTATTTCAAGCTGAATATCAGATATTTACTCAAAATAATAGTGACGGCAGCACCTTTACCCATCCATTTGTCCTGCTTCCCCTTTTGGGTCAGTTGCTATTATGTATAGCCATAATGCAAAAATCAGCCGACCGACGTTTGGTAGTAGCCGCCGTAGTTGGCATAGGCATTCTGTATCTAATGTTATTGTTGGTAGGTATCATTGGATTGAACTGGAAAGTAATTCTGGGGGCTTTACCATTTATTCTGAATGCCATTTGGGTCATTCGTCTGTTCTATATGAAGGAGAAATAATGCTTTTCCATTCCACTATGGCTTCAGCGGCACGCTTCGTACCGTTTTGGTGTACGGCCCACTCTTCCGTCACAGGCAACATTTCCTCTATGCGCAGCAGACCTTCTGCATACTTTTGTATTTTTTTGGCCAACAATGCTATGGAAATAATGCTGTCGCGGTCAAAAAACTGAGGACTCTCATCTGGAAATTGTGCAAAAAAACGACGTGGAATACCTTTTTCCATCAAAAAAAGGTTTAAGACGAGTTTAAGCATCAGCGGCGAATGCTTTTTGTCCAACAAATGATTTATTGCTTCAATTTTAATGGCCCACGCTTGCCGAGATAGCGTAATATCAAGATAATCAATCCTTTGAGCCATAAAACAATAATCATCCAAGCGTTCCCAAGCCCTGATCTGGCGCAGTATGCTGTTCCAAGAAACATCCGGCACCCCCAAACACCAAAGTGCCTGCATCATAGGTGGGCGTGTTTCAGGCGCCTCTAAACCCAAATCAACAAATCGGATCACAAAACCGCTTCCTTTCTCCCGCAACTGCAAACCTTGTTGAGGATGGTGATAAACTTCAATATCGCTCAGGATAATATTTCGCTTGCCTAAGTTTGTTTTTCCGTCGGGTATGGCCAAACTGATCTGACTGACATAGGATTGGAAATTGGCGTTGGACCAGCCTTGCCAAGGAAAGGCAATGGCATCGGTATCTGGCCATTTTTGTAATTCCTCTTTAAAATGAGCAGGAAACAAATGTAACCAACGCGACATGAGTTTGCCGCCACCTGGAAAGAGGCTATTGACCACCGCACCGGAAGTGGACAAGGCCAGTCCAACGCCCAAGGCAGATGGCAGGGGTTTAGGTTTTTTATATTCGGGAATGGCATCTGCATTATCAGGGACAAAAGTCGGGTCAAATTGTAAAAAGTCCATGGACTCCCCCGGCTTCAGTTGTGCAAAGCCTGCTCTGTTTATCTGCTCCCTTATGCCTGAAGATGGCATAAACAATTGACTTTCAGTCCAATTTACAAACTGATTAACCCAATTGTGTATCGCCTCATTCGGTACGACTAATTGTGCTTCAGCCTGCACATCTTCATAAAAAACCTGTTCGGGGCGAAGCCCTTTGAACGCAACACCATATTTTTCAAGATGTTGCTGTAGAAACTCAAGCGCTTCCATTTGGGTACGCATTGCATCTGGGATGCTTTGATAGGGCAAACTCCTTGCGGTATTTCGCAGCCAATAAAGGCAATAGGCTGTTTCTGTAATAATCGGCGAAGTGGGCAAAAAACCAAGGTATTGGTATAAAGCCCCACACCATGAAGAGGACAACCCTTTTTCCGGTAGTAGCCACGATAGAAAGCCGAAATCTACCAATTCCCAGATAAATTGCTGAATTGCCGTCTCTTCCTGGTCTATGTATTCACCCAGTTGTGCCAAAAAATCGGTATAAAGTAAGGGTTTGGGTTCCAAAATAGCATACACACACTGAAGTGATTTGCTAACAGGCGCTTTTTGTAACGCTTCCTGGTCACCATCAAAATATAACCATACATATTGATGGTCCTTGTCGTGTATAGAAGGGTTTAATGCAATGGACAATGAGCCATAAAACGATGGATCCTGAAACAAAACCTCATACAGTGCTGGTAGAATGGCTGCATTAGGCGTAACAACAACCTTTTGCTCCGGTTTTGGGAAGTCCTCGTCATCCCCCGCCGGGCTATCAGAAGTTGAGTGCAACGGTTGCAGGTGCAAAGTTGTTAAGCGACTTAGCGGACTTGTTTTATACCTACCGCGTTGCTGATATTCATAAAGACTAAAGGCAATTTGCCTATCCTTTTTATCCCAATCACTGATGTTTTTTGCCGAAAAAGCAGGCAACGCCCTTAAGAGATCGTGGCTGATAAAAAGCAGGCTACGTTGTAGGGTTTCCGAAAGTGCAAATTGCTGTAAAGCGGTCCATTCAACCTGGATTTGGCCATGGTAGGCCTGCTCAATCTGTAGAAAAAAATCAGAAAGGGCATACTTCGCGTTTTGCCATGTGCGAAACAAGGGGCTTAGCGCTTCGGGCAAATAACTGGCTGTAAGTTTGGTTATATGATTTTCCCGGTTATTGAAAAAAGCTTTACGCAAATTGTAATAATAAGTTCGCAAAGATGAATCAGTTAGTAGCAATAGTTGTCCATTTAAAAAATCAAGCAATTGATTTTCAGCATTTTGCAACTCATTTTCAAGTTCTTTTTTCTCTGCTATATATTTTTCAACAGGAAAAAAAGAGTCTTGCCCCGCTGGTAAAGGCAACCCACTTACACGAATCAGAACCAAAGGTAATATCTCGCAATTCATCGCCACAAAGAACGGCAATTTAGCGGGTGGTATTCAGCATGAATCGGTTTTTCTACACCTTTTTTGGCTTGTTTTGGTCTTGGGCTGTTCTACAGGCACAGTCAGGCCCCAAATATGGGTTGATAGCAGGTTTTGAATCCCAGATATTGGGCATACAGACCCTTGACTCGCGTGAGCCTTCGCGCTCAGCCGTTCAAGCGCGCAATGGGTCGGCGGGCGTAAGTATAGGCGTTTTCGGGCGTTGGCCTTTGTTTCAAAATGTCTTTGTACAGCCCGAACTACTATTAGCCTATGCGCCTAATCGGGTCAGTTTTCGGGATGAAGGTATCATAAGGTATCCATTCTGGGATATTGAAATACCGCTTCACTTCGTCCTTAGCAGTCCCAAAAATTCTTTTCCGTTACGTCCTTCTTTTTTGTTTGGCGGCCGTATGGGTTGGAATATGGCCCCCCACCCCACCACTAATCTTTATTTTTTGCGAGAAAGAGTTTCTTTGGATATCGGAATGGGGCTTGAGTTCAGGGTAAAAGGCATACTCGTTTGCCCTGAATTGATTTATGCCCACGGCATGAATAATATACATAATTTTTATAACACCAAATATGATTGGATCGTGGGCCGCGCAGTGCGTGATCGCCTGTCGCTCAGGCTTTATTTCGTATTTGATGGCAGGGACATGGATCATTAGTCGCTTTGTGACTAACCCATGCAACCTACTTTTTTTTACCCATAGCAGCGTATTGGGCATGCTGCCCGTTTCAGAAGAGATGGATAACTAAAAACCTGCCCATGATATGCGAAACTAATGCCACGTCCGGCAAGTGACACTAAGTTTCGCGCTCATCCGTCGGATCTTATTTCCGACAAACAAAGCAACACGAAAGATGGAATTAGTACTTCGATTGGAAAATCCAGAACAAGCCTTTGTCGCAGCACTCGTCCGGCAGGAACGATGGGCCCAGCAGCAGCTGTATGAACAACATTATGGTAAAATGATGGGGGTTTGTATGCGATATGCCGGTTCAAAAGATGAGGCCCTTGATGTATTGCATGAAGCATTTATCAAAGTGTTTCAAAATATTGACCGATACCGCAGCGGCACGGCACTTGGCGCTTGGATACGAACCATTGTAGTCAATACCTGTATTGATTATTATCGGAAAAATGCCCGCCGCAGAACAGAAGAAATCAACGAAAGCTGGCAAGTGGCCAATGATGACCCCGATGCACTCAGTCACCTGACAGAGCAGGAAATCATGACTGCCATTCAAACACTGAGCCCAGCCTATCGCGCAGTGTTCAACCTGTATGTTGTAGAAGGCTATTCCCACAAAGAAATAGGCGATGCCTTACAAATAACGGAAAGCACATCAAGAAGCAACTTGGTAAAAGCCAGGATAAAACTCCAGGAACATTTTTCAGCACGTCGCATGGA
This sequence comes from uncultured Saprospiraceae bacterium, assembly GCA_964539805.1. Taxonomy (GTDB): domain Bacteria; phylum Bacteroidota; class Bacteroidia; order Chitinophagales; family Saprospiraceae; genus M3007. Next base: position 6,229 of record CAZIKN010000087.1, read on the forward strand.
TTTTGACAACGCAACCAATTGATAAACAAGCAAAAAAATATTATGGACAACGCATTTGATCGTCAGATAAAATCAGCCCTTGAGCAGTTTGAGCTGCCTTATGATGCCTCTACCTGGTCTGTACTGGAGCAACGCTTAGCGCAATTGCCCGGCCAAACGGACAACGTAGATCAGGCGCTAAAAGGCATTCTACAAAACGCCGAATTGCCTTATCAATCGGCGCACTGGGATCTTTTGGTCCAAAAAATGACAGCAGAAAGCAAACGCCGCCGTCGTGTGTTGTTCATGAAAATATTGGAAGCGGCCGCTATCTTTCTCCTGCTCTTTTGGGCAATGCCTGGCTCATGGACCGGCATGGATGGCTCATTGGACGAATCTTCACAAACAGCAATAGCGGGTGGAAGTACTCAAAAATCATCCACCAATCACCCTAATAAAAAGTATAAACGCTCTGTTACGCCTTCAGCCTTGTCACCAACATCGGCTATGGAACAAGCGGAGCCGCTACTTTCAGGTATAGCATTGCCTGAAGAGCAGCCCACCGTACCGGACAATAGTAAACAGGGCTGGGGAACCACTTTCCAAACAACTGATAATCAATTTCCAATAGATGGAACATTAGCCCCATCAAGCCCTGATTTAATTGATATAACTTCCCAAGCCATTTCTTTCCAAGACATAAGTTTTTTAGGTCAAAAATCTTTTGTTGCATTATCCACTGTGCAGCCTCAAAAACAATCATTTGTATCCATTCCACAAAAAGCCAAACGCCAAAGCCGAATGTACATAGCCGCCAGTGTGTCCCTTGATCAAAACAGGGTAAAAACCACCGCTCCTGGCCTTCAGCGCACGCAAGGCTATGGTTCAGGAATATCAGTTGGTTATCAAAAAGGCAAATGGGCTGTGGAAACTGGCTTGATATACAAGCGTAAGACATACACACCACGCAAGGAAGTGGAAATTATCAGTGGTGATATTAACAAAGGATATAACGGCCAATTTGTGCAGCAAGTAGATGCAGATATCATTAGTGTACCCGTTCAGGCCGTCCGGCAAGTGGCACATTTAGGTCGTACCCGGGCCAAGGTAGCAGCTGGTTTGGTAGCCAATGTAGTTGTGAACAAGGCCTATGATGCCAAAAATGTATTCTACCCTGGCTTTCAAACTTCTGGCCCAACGGATCCACCACAGTTCAGCGCTGCCTACAACGGTCGTGGAGTACTTGAAAATGGAGGCTTAGATGGCAACTCCTATCTTTCTTTGACCGCAGGGGTACGCCTTGAACATTCCCTAAATGCACAAACTTCATTGTTCGCAGAAGCCAATTACCAACAAGCTTTGGGCGGTGGGAAAGGCATCGGCCCTAAGCCTGCACGCATCCATACGGCAAGTCTTAACGCTGGTGTAATCCAACGGATATGAGTTGAATGTAGTAATTGAGGGAATGAGACAAGGCTTGCATGCATATCTCAATATATTGATTTTCAAACTTTTATAGCGAACAAAAACCACATTAAATAAAATGTTAAGGAAATGGTACTGATTTAACATAGAAAAAATCCTTATTTTAGTATTATTTAACGCGTGGTCATTTGTTTTTTCATCGCTTTACCGTTCATCTTTGAGCAATCACTAAACTTTCTCATTATGATGAACCGCGCTTTCTTTTTTGCCTTATTCATGGCTTGTTTCCAAGCCTGCCAATTTCCCCACTCATTGCTTAATGAAGGTAAATCCAATGATGATTACCTTAACTCAGCACTCAATGATTACCAAAGTAGGAACACGCGCCGAAAGGCAAATGCCTACCAGAAAATTCCCATATTATTTGGGACAACCAACCAAAAGGATATTCTTGAGGTAGATAGCCTGATCAAAAAAGGTGCCGCAGCAGATTGGCCACGCGTCAATGCCATGTATCGCAAGATAAAGGAGCGCCAAAACAAAACTCGCCCTACCCTTGATCCTGTGATGTTGCAAAATTTTATTGCAGCGGGTACTTTTATTGAAAACGTTGATGAAGTAGAAATGGACAGTAGAGAAAAAGCCGCTGCTTATTTGTATCAGCGAGCATTGGATCTGCTTGCTTCATCAGAGCAAACAAATCAGCCTACATTGGCCCGCCAAGCGCATGCCTTGCTAACGGATCTAAAAAAGTATTATTTTGAACACTGGGAGGATACGGACGCCTATATAGAAAAAGCGAAAGAAGCTGGTATTGCCCATGTTTTGCTTGAGCCTCATCAGAATAACGGCTTTATGGAAGCAGAGTTTTTTTGGACCTACGCAAAATTAAATGCAAAAGGATTGAGCACTGAATGGTATCGGTTTTACAAACATGAACAAGATGCCCCCAAAATACACTACATAGCCCGGCTGACCATGCTCAACATAAGTGTGGACAGTGAAAACCGAAGTGAAACTACGCGGGAAGAACAGAAGATAATTGAAATTGGCACTCGGGAAATAAGGAGCAATGACACTTTAAATCGGATTGTGCGATTTGAGCCAATATTGGAAACCGTTACAGGAACTGTTCATTCTATCACGGTAACACGCCAAGCGGAAGTTTCTTTAACAATGGAAATTGAAGATGCCAAAACAGGTCGTACCTTACACCAGTTTATTTTAAATGACGATTATCGCTTTGAAGAATCCTGCAAACGCATATCTGGAGATAAGAGAGCGGTTTCAGACATCATTGTTGAGTGCTTTACAGATCCCAGCTCCCCATCTTTATTTCGGATGATTGAGCATTTATCGGATAATACGCACAATAGGGTGATGGAAGAATTAAAAAAGAAAATTTAAGTGCATTCCAATGCCAAAGGCATGTAACAAGCCGAATGCACAAGCATTTGTTTAAACAATGATACGATACTTATTTATGCTGTTTCTCCTCTTTGGGGTAGTCAGCCCGGCTTTTGCACAAAAAATGCTGCTGGTAGAAAAACGCTATAAGGTTAAACCACGTAAAATTTACGCCGGAGAAACCCTGCATTTTCGCCTGAAGGGCAAAGAAAATTACTGGTATAAAAGTGCTATTGATGATATATTACCAGATCGCAAGATGTTGTTGCTAGACAATCAGCTGGTACATATTGACAGTATAAGCGCCATTTATATACCCAAACACAAAATTTCCAGAATCATTGGTTCTGCCCTGTTGACCTTTGGTATCACGCTCAGTTTTGCTTCAACTGTGGCCTTTCTGAATCGGAGAAATGATGAACAAAATTACAATTTCCCCCTTTTGTATGCCACGGCTGGCGCAAGTACGCTCGTGGGGTATAGGATGGTCATCAACAAAAAACTTAAAATGGGGAATAAGTATCGCTTACGAACGATTGAAGTAAAATTTTAATATATAATGTCGGAAGGGTTTGGAGCCCTTCCGACATTTCAATCATCTAATTCATCCCGATCATGGATTTTCCTTCCTTTTCTTTAATTTCCTTAAAAGCATCAAGGCCACACTCCAAGAATGAGCGGTAGAAAGCAGGATCCTGACCTTTTACATAATCCGTGGGTTGATTCAAAAGCGTTTTGCCGTCATTGTGCATCAAAACATAGTATGGTTGTGCGCTGACGTTGAAATTATTCACCTGAAAAGAAGCCCATTTGCTGCCTACAGTACGTAATTTTTCGCCCGTTTTAGGGTCTTGCAAATAAGCAAAAGGGTTATCAGGGAAAATGCGTACTTTTTCATCAACATATAGCGAAACAACTACGTAATCATTGCGCAGGCGATCAATTATGCCATCCAATGGCCAAACTGTTTCTTCCATTTTTCGGCAATTTACGCAGCCGTGACCTGTAAAATCAACAAAAAGCGGCTTGTTTTGCTTTTTGGCCTCTTCAACAGCCACGTCAAAATCATGATAACAATTTAATCCGTGTGGACAGCCTGGCCCATCATGCTTATCATTGTTGTTGTGTTCCGCAGCATACTTGTAACTGTAATGCACCGGTGGGGCAAGTCCGCTAAGCAATGAAAGAGATTGATACTTGAGCAATCCCCAGCCCATATAGACCGCAAACGCCAATGATGTAGCACCAATTACCATACGGACAGGGCCGGGGCTGTTTTCATTGCCCTTCCATTTCGGTATTCCAAACTGATATAGCCCCAGCCAAAGGGCCAAAAGCACCCAAAGTACCAAAAAAGTTTCAAAACGAAGTAGCCCCCACTGCTCTACCATATCCGCGGTACTGAAGAATTTGAGTGCAAGAGCAAGTTCCAAGATACCCAAGGTAATTTTGACATTATCCATCCAACCGCCTGACTTGGGCAATGAATTAAGCCAACCAGGGAACATGGCAAACAAAGCAAAAGGCAGTGCCAGGCCCATACCAAAGCCCAACATGCCTATAAATGGCTTAAGCGGTATAAAACCCATAAGGGAGGCACCTGCATTGGTTTGCGCTGCCTGCACCAAAAGTGAACCCACAATGGGGCCGGTACAAGAAAAAGACACCAAAACCAAGGTAAAAGCCATAAAAAAAGTACCTATCAGACCGCCTTTGTCGGCCATGGAATCACTCTTGTTGATTAAGGATGAAGGCAAAGTGATTTCAAACAAGCCAAAGAATGAGAGGGCAAAAATGACGAAAATGATGAAAAAAGCCAGATTAAACCATTTATTGGTGCTCATTTCATTCAATATGGAAGGCCCAAGTGCAGAAGTCAGGGCAACACCAAGCGCAACAAAAATAACGACAATACTCGTTGCATAAATCAGGGCATTGCGCAGGCCAGTTTTGCGATCTTTGGAACGCTTGACAAAAAAACTGACTGTCATAGGGATCATGGGAAACACACATGGCGTAAGTAAGGCGATAAGACCACCCAAAAAACAAAGCAAAAACAAACTTGCAATAGAGGCCCCATCAGTGGATGTGGCACTGGAGCCACCACAATCGTTGATGAACTTGGAGGCATCAATATCGCGCTTTGGACTGAAAAAGCCTTTAAAATTGGCATCATTGGGTGGCGTAGGCAAGCCGGCCTCTACTGATGTGCCCTGGTCACCGCCGACAGGAGGTGCTCCTACGGCATCAGTTCCCGGAGGAATCGGCTCGTCTAAGTTTTTTTTTTCCTCGCCTCCGTTGGTACCTTGAGGGGCTGTAGGCGTTACGGATTCATTCTTGGAACTGCCACCGCAATTGCTCAATGGGCCGATGTTGAACTTAAAATCCACATCCTTGGGAGGAAGGCACATCTCGTCATTGCAGGCCATGTAGTTCATGTAGCCTTCTATGGGTTTGCTGGGGTCTTTCACCTCCACCCGCTGGGTAAAAATGGCCTTGTGTTTGAATTTGGTGAGGTTCATATCAAACACTTTATCATGTACTTTTATGATCTCACCGCCCTCTTTGGCTTTGCCAACCAGCACAAAATTGGGCTGTACATTGAAGGTGAGTGATGTTGGAACGGGGCCTTCGTCACTTTCCAAAAACTGGGAGTAGGTGTACCAACCATCCTCTATTACACCTGTGATGATGAGGTCAACTTGGCAGTTGCCTGCATCTTTCGTGGAAAAAGACCACTTTATGGGATTTTGTGCCTGCAAAAACAAGGCACAACAAAGTAAAACTAAGGTAATATAACTTCTGATCATGTTGAAAGCAGTAGTTTGAAACCGGGTTTATCCGATCGGAATTCAAGGGCGAAATAACAACGATTTTTTGGGTAGGATGCGCTTGATTTTTACTTTATCAGAATTTTAACCGGTTTATTTAAAGATTGTTAACTACGTTTCATCTTGGTGTGGCTACGTCCGGGATTCAAAAATAGGGCCTTTTGACCTTAAACAATACAACTTTGAGGCTGTATCATTTGCTCCGGCAACGAGCAGCACAGGAATTTCCCCGAATTAAACAATGATATAAATCCCTGTAAACAAATAATTTATATGATTTTTTATGAAAACTTTTTTCATGGCTTCTTCCAACCTTAGCCTTTTGGGGATTACTAAAGTCAGTGTTTCGATGGGTCCAAAAAAACCAAAACAAACACTGGTATTGAAACGTGGTTAGAATAAAATTTTCCTGAACGATTTGTCATTTTGCAGGTTCTAATCTTTCACAAACTTCATCCGATCAGGGGCAATATCCAGGATATACATGCCTTTGGGCAAGGTACTTATATCAATGCTATACACATCATCAGTCAGGTTTTTAACGATCTCCTCAAATACCAGTTGACCTGTCATGGCATAAATTTTTGCTCTTACACCATATAATCTTGTAGCAGGAACAGTGAAATGGAGTTCATTGTGCGCTGGATTCGGGAACACATTAAATTGATCTGGTGTAGGTAGAGGGTTAAAGAATTTTGAAATACTTATGCTGTCATTGGAAAAATCGGCTTCGGGCAAATCATTGGGTGATGTTGTCCAGAACGGTAAAATATCGCCCTCTTCAAAGTTTAGCAATGTTATAGGGCCTACCGTTAATAATTGTTGTTTCAAAGGTGGGATTTTTAGGTTTTCAAATCGCCAAAAAAAGTGGTGATTAACCGGTTCACACAAAACTCTTGCAGCTTTGTGGTATGCAACAAGGCATACTGATCTTAGTGTATCATCGCCTCTGTTTTGGATGGTAACATTTATTTTTTCAATCGGTACTTTGTAAAACTTTCGAGCGATATCAGTCACAAAACCAACTGGTTTTGTATTAAAATCAATATTTAGTATTCCTGTGTCTGCGGTACGACTCAAGCAGTTGCCATTCCAGTCATAAGCCTTAGCCCATACATTTAAACTTTTTAAGTCATCCGTAAAAATCCCAGAAAATCCACTAGTTCCATGTACTTCATTGCCAAACACAACAAAGTAATCTTCAAAAGGTATTACTTTGTGTGTCATAATGTGGTCTTTATCAATAGAAATGACAATTTCATTTACTACAGTCCATATACCTCCAATCCTTTCTAAATAAATCAATTTTTCATCAAGGGTTCCGCTGACACCCAAAAGCACGATCTTGTCATCCTGGGCAAATGCATCACTTACTTGAATGGAAACTTCGATTTGCTGATAAATTTTATTTGAATCAAAAATCAGGATTCCGCTATAATTAGCGGCTATCATAATCGGCTCTTGGGGGGTGCAAAAAATATCGCGCAAGAATAAGAAATCTTTTGGCAGGGCTATTTTTTTGATCACTAAACCGTCTCTTAATAATGAGATATGATCGTCAAATGAAGTAATTAATAAGGTTGAATCCATTGGATGAACATTCAATCCTCTTGCAAATGGGAAAGGCGATATGCTCAAATGATTGTTATTGACATGATAACGTGAAATTATACCCTCGGTGGTAAAAGCATTACCTATACCTGACCAATAAACGGGTTCTCCGTTGGTGTATGTAACACATGAAAATTTTCTTTTTAATAAAAATCGCGCAATTGAATCACTTTGGATGTTTTCTTTAGTGGAAATCAACTTTCCGGAGGGATCCAAGATTTCAACATAAGGTTCTGCATATTCGTCGCACAAATTCTTGGTGCCAACCATCAAAATGTTGCCATTGGCCAATTCGTGCGCCTTAAACAAAGTATTATTTGAATTTCTAAGCAATGTCTTCTGCCACAGGACTTTACCTGAGGGGGTTATGACAACTACCTTATGAGCAAATACGTTTATTGAAGTCCCACTATTGGTATAAACCAGAAGTAGATTTCCATTTCGCATTTTTTCCACATCCACCAAAAACTCTAAAGCGCTGTCTGAACGAGCATAAGACAAAGCTTGCGCTTTCAACATCTGGCAAAAAATTGTCAACAATAAAAAAAAACTAAGGGAAAGAGGGTACTTGGGCATGTTGTTCAACTATGATTTTGATTTAGGTATTTTGTTGCAGAGCATGAATCGCCGTAAAGACAACGCTAAGCTTAGGGCGATTCATGCTTTTTTTTCATAAACAATGCGGTTCCCTACCCAATTTATTCCACTGGTTTTACTAAAATTTGGGGTGATGTAGCACTTGCGCACGGATACCAAAAGTTGCCGAGTCCACTTTCATGATAGGTTTCCACCCTGTAGGTCAATGTAAAGTGACCAGACACGCCAGGAAAATGATAATGTACAATGCCGCTTAACCAGATCCATGCAGAGCCGTATTCACAGTCCTTGATAGTTGGTGCAAAAGGACCTTGACCTGCCAGGAAGCTTTGACCAGTTTCAACATGAGTCACATATACAGAAAAGCGACTATTTTCGGAAGGTTTTTTGTAAACAAACTCGACATGTATCGTTTCGCCTATTTGTTGGGTTGAATGCCATTGGGCGAAGCAGCATTCTGTTGGGTTAGGATTAATTGGATTGCCAAGGTCGTCGCCACTTTGATCACCACCCCGGTCACCCACGCCGTCATAATCTTTAAAGGCGATGAATTTTGAAGCGTTTTGATCTTTAATTTCAGGTTTTTCCTGTAAAAAGCCATCTTTTTGACAAGAAGGCATAAAAACAGAAGTGAACAGAACGAGGAAAGCGAAAAGCGTGAACTTTTTCATGTGTGTATAAAATTTTTGGTGAAAAGTGTATTTGCAAGATGATCTGGGTCTGTAAAGCAACATTTCATCTTGTTTGTGGGACAAAGGTGGGGGCAAGGCTATCCTGAAATCAATAACACTTTTCGCGAAGTTTTTACAACATAATCTTGGGTGTAGCATTTTTTGCAATCCATGCAAAAATAATCGCGCCAAATCCGTTTTTTCCTACTTCTGGTGAGATTGTTTTTATGATGGATCAGTTAATTGGCAGAACAGCAGAGATAAGATCGCCAATAAATACAGGATAACGGATTTCTTCAACGACCAACGAATCAGTGATAAAGCATTTTACATAACATTTGCCGGGCTGGGCAAAAGGGATTTCATGGTAAAAAATGGCTACATTTTAATTTAGGCTTTCCTGTATCTTGGGTCAATGAGGCTGTCTCATAAACATCAAAGGCAAAAGCAAGGTAGAATAAAATTTCGTTTTTCACTCATACGATGAGTCCGACTCATCGTATGAGTGAAAAACGAAATTTTATTCTTTAACCAGTCTCTGTTTTCGACTTATGACATACCTCCATCAAAAATAGTCAACCCTACAGCACCTCCACCCATTTCCCCGGTGCGGTCGCCCGTATCCGGTTGTCGTACATGGCTTCGCAGCTTACCGTGGGCAGGTAATAACGGCCCGCGTAGGCGGCGTTGAGTTGGATGCGGTAGGTCATGCTCGTGGTCGTGTTGGTGTTCGGCTTGGGCTGGGTATATGGAAAATCAAAATAGGTCATCACGCGGTCATCGCGAACATCCTGATAATCCATGGGATCAGATGTACCACCACCAACAAGGTTCATGCGGGTATTCATGATTTCCCAGCCGGAAGGGAATACTTGTGTGAGGGCCAATTCATTGTAATTGAAGCTGAAGTTTCCTTTGCGCGTCAGGGTAACTTCGGCCATAAAATCTGTGCCTTTGGTCAGTTTGCTTGGGTCAATGGCCTGGCCCTTGACATCTGTGTAGCGGATTGCCATACTGATGTTGCTGGCTTCAGCGCTTTGGTCGCCCGGCAAAGGCCGACCAACCAAGACCAAGCGGGTGTAAAGTCGCTGTTTGCTGGTGTTTTTCACGGCTACATCTTTCATGCTGCTTTCACTCAATTGCTGGATGTAATAGGGTGCACTGTTGTCCACTTTGTTTTCCTGCCCCCCGGCCTTTACCACAAAATCGGTTTTGCCGATACTAGCTTTTTTAGCATATCTGCTGATGGCGCGCAGGCAAACGGCCAATTCCTGTGTATTGTACCATTGGCCAGTTTTGCCCAATTCCAAACATATTTCACGTGCAGTATCATCAGCTTTCTTGGATCCAATGGCTGTCTCGGCCTCCAAGCGTATGGCTTTGTCGCGGAGTGTTGTGCCATAAGTGTCGCCCCACCAGCCGTAGGTAAATGGCCTGATTTTCAACTCGTTGAGCAAGTCTTTGGCAACCTCGCTTTTGCCTGATTGTGCATAAGATGAGGCCAGAAGGGCCAAGGTAGAGCCATATTTGCTTACGATGGCCATAAGGCGGTTCATACCTGCAAAATCAGGCTTGCCGGCAAGGGCCAGAGAAAAGAGACGATAGGCTTGTGTGGTTTGTTGGCCGTGATAGTACCAACCGCCGTCGTCCTGGGTTTCATTCCAGGTGCGTGCCACATTGGCCTGATAATCCGCCCAGCGATCCAGCATCTGTTGAGGCACGGCATAACCCATGTTTTTGGCTTCCAACAGAAAATGGCCTGCATAGGTACTGGCCCAGTCATTGACCTCACTGCCACCCGGCCAATAAGCAAACCCTCCCGAAGTGGTCTGAAAATTTTGCAGTTTGGCAATGGCCGCTTTGATATTGACCTCTATCTCTTTCTTTTGTTTGTCGGAAAGTGGTGCAATGTACTCCACGTACAACTGCGGAAAAGCGCCCGAGGTAGTCTGCTCCACACAGCCATGCGGGTATTGGATCAGGTATTCCAATTGTCGGCTCAGGTTAATGGGTGGCACGGAACTGACCTCCAAATATGCTTTTTCGACATCGCTGAACTGGCCGGTTTGTGCGGCCTGATTCCAGGTCTGGCCGGGCTCCAACACAGCTTCCTGCACGGCGGTGATGATCGGGTTGGGGTTGCGCACCAAGAGTTCAATGTCGGCACTGGCGCGTTCGCCTCCGCCCTCAGCGATAACAGTAAACTTTGCCACACCTGTATTTTGCCCAACCTTCAAGTCGAAATAGGTCATTTTTTGGCCTGGTTCTGCAAAATTTAAGGTGTTTTGGCCATTGCCCCCAATACTCACCAGACCTGATTTTTCTTTTACACTGATCGTGGCGTTTTGTACGGATTTTTCCATAGCAAATACATCAACGGGCAAACGCAGGGTTTCGCCCGGTCCGAGCACACGCGGCAGCGTGGGCAGTACCATTAGCGGACTGCGAACGGCACAAGTTTTTTCGCCAAATCCATAAGCGCCTATACCGTCATTGTTGCTGGGTGTGGCGGACATCACCACCATCACGCGCACTGATCCGACATAATTTTCAATTTTCAATTTATGCCTTGCAGTTTGGCCTCGTTCCAGTCGGAATGGTCCAAGATGTTGCACGCAAGGTTTAAATCGGTTCACTTGTGCGTTGTTCTTAGCTTTCTGGTTGATACCGTCACCACCAATGGCGAGGATTCGGTCTAATTGTGATCCGTAGGCACCCAACACATAATCATAAATATCCCAGGTTTTGACCCCGAGGGCTTCACGGGCGTAAAAAACCTCCCAGGGGTTTGGGGTTTTGAAGCGTGTAAGATCAAGCAAACCTTCGTCCACCACAGCCAAAGTATAGACGCAGGCTTTGCCGCCCAGTTCGCGCACGGCAATGTTGAAGGGCATATCGGGGCGCAGCACATCAGGCATTTCTATGCCAGCTTCGAGGCGGCTGTTGGGGTTTTCGATGTTCACGGGCATCACACCATACATTCTGATAGGCAGGTCATTGATGGTTTGTGCGTGGGGTTGCATGAGGCTGACATGTGCATACACAGTAGGCGCGAGTTCGGCTTCTGCCTTGAATTTCAAAAAGTTATCACCTGCTTTTGCCTCGAACCAAAGGTGTTTGGCCACACGGGAACCTGTTTCCAAAGTCAGTAAAATGCGGCCGTTTTCGCTGGCTGGCACTTTTAGCACTACTTCCTCCCCGACATTATACTTTTCTTTTTCCACTGAAAAGGGCAACATAGCAGCGGCATTACGGCTGGCCATATCCTCTAAACGATCAGGGCTGCCCCGCCAAAAAAAGTCGCCTGCGGAGTGTCCGCCCTCCTCATCGCTAATGCGCACGTAATAACGTCCCCATTGGTTGGGCTGCACCTTCCATTGCACTTGGCCACGGGCATCTGTCACCATAGTAGCCTGATCTATAGCATTATTGACCTCAGAGCTGTTGAAATTGCTGACGCCGGCATCTTCATCCCACCACCAACGCCAATCTACGCGATAAAGGGCCACACTTACTTCTTTATTGGGTACCGGACGTCCTGATTGGTCAACGAGAGCAAAGGTTATCCCGGTGCCGCGTTCGCTCACTGTTTTGCTGCCCCATTTATCTGTTGGAATGTAAACGCCCGCAAAACGATTATATGGAAACACGTCAAGGGCAAAATTATCGGTACTGAAATCACCTCCGTTTTCGAAAGCGCGCACTTTGAAGTTGGCGATGATCTTTCCGGGCGCCTCATTCATGTTGCCGAATTTGAGCGGTATAGTGGCCATGCCATTGGCATCAATATTGGCATCAAAAAGCACTTCCGGTTCGGAGTAAAAACCGCGAGACGGATCATCAAAAACGTAATTTTTATAATTTTTGAACTCCGTTTTCACTGCTCTCATTTGCAACTCCACTTTAGCTTTCAGGCCGTTTGCGACTGCGCCATGAAGCCATTTGACATTAAGTTTGCCGTTGAGGTTGTTATCGGCTGCACTAAGTTCTTTTTTCCCGAAATCCAGATCCATTTTCAAGCGATTGGGCTTTACCGTTTCTATTTTTAGGGTTTTGCTGAATTCAGCGCCCCCTACCTTTACGGTGCAAGTCCAGTTGCCGGTGCGGGCTTCGGGTCTGGTAGCGGTATGGAAGGCATACACGCCATTGACACTATTGGTTTGTACCATGCGCTCTTGCAGGCTGCCCATAGGATCGCTAAGTTCCATGGTAACGGGGTGATTGGCCGGAAATTTCCCACTTTTATCTTCCAACACAAAATTCAAAAACAGGGAGTCACCCGGGCGCCACACGCCTCTTTCGCCATAAATATATCCCTTCAGGCCGCGTTGGGCCTCAACACCTGCCACGTCAAAACGACTGAGCGACAAAGTGGCACCATCGGCCATGCGCAGGTAGCCGCGTCGGTTGCCATTGGTAGCCACTACCACAAAAGGTGACTCGCGCAGGCCATCTACTAATGCGGTGCCATCAGCACCTGTTCTGATTTTGGAAATGGATTGGAGTTGGTAAGTAAGTAATTCAAGTTCAACATTTTGAATGGGTTGTGCGGTGTGAAGATCCGTTACGGCGAGGAAAAGAGAGCCATCGCGGCCGCGTTTGGCGGTCATGCCAATATCACTGACAAACACATTGCGCTTGGCAAAATGTTCTGAGTTGTAATATTCCAATTGGCAAGGCTCATCGCGCTGTTCCCAGTCATAATTTTCATCGTAGTCATCATAATAGTAGTCATCGCCATCACCGTAGCCGTCGTAGGAATGGGAAGGCCAATAAATGCTGCTCCCTCCCATAATGGATTGGCTGATAAAGTCATCGTCACTGCCCTCTTCGGCTATTTTTTGCCAATAAGGGATACTTGGCTCACCGGGGTTCATCAGGCAATCCGTGTAAGCCTTTTGGAAACCGAGGCGCACCTGATAAATGGCCCCTGGATCTTTCTGGATCATCTCGCGCAGGTCAATGCCGTAGCGTTGCCACACTTTGTTGTTGGCGTTTGGATTGACTTCGGAGAGGTTTATTTTTTTCTGCAAAATAATTTTTCCCACGCGGCGCAATTCGCGCTCGCCCTCCAAATCATTGACCTGTAAAAATTGTAAAATATTGGTATTGAATATTTTAAAGACTTCAACATCTACCGCTTTCAAGCCAACGGCTTCAAACGGAAAAACAACTGAACCGTTGTCTGCCTGTGGGATAATGGCGCCACGGCCCACCAAACGGACGCCCGGATTGAGTTCTTCAAACTGAAGTTGGGTGCTGTAAGCGGCTTTGAGGGATTGGTTGGCGGTGTTGCGGATACCCGGATCCACTTTCAGGCTATAGTTGCCACTGATGCGGCTATCGGGATAAAGGCGCACGAAGTTGCCATCGGTTACGAAGCGTAATTTGCCGCTGTAGCCTTCTAAGCGGATAAGCCCGCTCAGGTCCTGCCCTGCGGCCAAGGGATCACTGAAATTGATGAGCACGTATTGTTCTTCTACTTGCACCACCCGGCTATTCAGCACGATAAAATCATCAAATGGCGGTATAACTTGCTCCATTTTGGTTGTTTTGTCCACCCCGATGGCTTTGCCCACCCATTCCAAGTTGACAGATGACTCCGCGTGGCTCCGTTCTGCACCTTTTACGGTCCAGCGGTGCAGGCGGTTATCGCCATAGTGGTTCCAACTTACCTCCAATGGCTTATTGCCCTGGCGTGCGGTAAGCATTTTTTCAATTTTGACCGCTTCGCAGGGTTCGTTGATCCTTACGGTACCGCTCACGCGTTGATAACGAAGGTCATCCGGGTCGGCATTGGCACCATCCAGTTCTACTTCATAAGCAAGGGTATTGACATTGAATTTAAATTCAAATTCGCGGGCTATTTTGGGCACGTCCGGATAGATTTTATTCAAGGCCACGATGGCGGTGTACTTTTTGCCATAAGGCAGGGCGGTTTCGGGCCGAAGAGTGATGGTTCTATCATCTTCCCAAATGGCCTTACCTTTTATGTCGGGGCTGACTTCGAAGAGCCTGGCTTCCACAGGCTGGCCAATCTGTTCTTTGGCTACTGCAGGATTGACGAAACGGACACGTATGACATCTGTGCTACTGATGGTGCCACCTGTGTAGGCGTACACATATTTCCCAACAGCTTCAAAATAAGCATTGTTGCGTACGATCTTTTGGGAATTAAAATAAAAAATGGCTGCGCCAAGCGCGAGCACGGAACCGAGAATGGTGAGCTGCTTTCGCATTGTTGTGTGGTTTGAAAAATGTTTGATGCTGTGTGGATGGTGCTTGAATTTCAGGATATTTACCCTTTGTTTTTCGCTTCAAAACTATTACGAATATTCGAAGCTGCAAAGTGTGTGCGGGTATAGAAATATTATTCGTGGGGATTTGGTGAGCATTCGAAGCTTGAGGAAGGTTGGGGAGGTTTTTTCACCGCTTTGTTTTGGTCACTCATAAGTCAAATTCCGGCATTCATCAAACCTGATTTGTTGCTTACGGGAAAGGCAAATGATTTTTGTCCATATTTTCAACCTTATCATGTCCATGTCAATTAAAAATATCCCTCTTGTTATCACCCTCATTTTGTGTATTTGGCTACAAAATACATTTGCCCAAACGCAATGGAGGCCCGTTGAGGCCATCCCAAGTCAGGCCTATTATGCGTTGGCCAAAGATGGTGACCACTTGTATGCCGCTACAGCAAATCAAGTGTTTCGCTCTGTTGATGGTGGCGATACCTGGGTAGCAGGTAATATAATGCACCAAGAAGAAGATGAAGTGGTTGATTTACAGGTTATTGATGGTGTAATATACGCTGCCATGGTTGTCAATGGCTGCTTCGTCAGTACGGATGGCGGCAAAACCTGGCGGCAACAGAATGAGGGCCTGACAGGGCTTGGGGCCAGGAACCTGTCCATGTTGGCCCGTCGCGGCGACAGCCTTTACGCCTCAACCAACGGTGCAGGCGTTTTTGTGAAACCCTTGCAGCCCGTGTTTTCTCCCTGGACTTCCTACAGCCAAAATTTGGGCTGGGGCAATGTGGGCAGCCTTGTGGAGGGAGGAGGCTCTTTGTTGGCTGGCGGAGGCATCAACGCCAAACTATCCCGTTGTGAAAAAGAGCATCATGTGTGGCATGAACATGCTTTTGATACGTTTAATGGCATTGAAAACGGCTTTTTGGGCGGCACCCGACTGGGTGGCGTATGGCTTGGTGCAGGAACACAGGGATTGTATCGCAGCGCCGACGATGGTTTGTCCTGGAGTAAATTTGATCCAAATATCGGCCTGATTAATATCGTACGATTTGCCCGATGGCAGGGTGCAGTCGTCTCCCTGCTGACCAAAGTGAGCGGCCAAAGTTATTTGCGCATGACACAGGATACGGGTAAAGTCTGGTGGCCATTCCAACCTGCATTACCTACGGGTAGTGTGGCATTTGACTTAATGGATCATAAGGGGCGTTTGTTTTGTGCCAGAGGTAATGGCCTGTGGGTGCTTGCTCCATTGGTGGCGATAGAAGAACCCCGCCAGGAGTTGGCTGAGGTGCGGCCTATTTGGCCCAATCCAAGCCATGATGGTTACCTGATACTGCCTATTGTTTTGCATCGGCAGGCTGAGGTGAACGTAAGGTTCATGGACATGCAGGGGCGGACGTTAAGCCATGTTGTTTTGAAGGGGTTACAGGAAGGTAGAAATGAGCAAATATTGGATAGCCAACAATATGAAAAAGGCAATCTGCTTTGTGTTGTTCAGGTGGAAGGCCAAATATTTACCCAAATTATCCAGATTTTGTAAGTATTACAATCAAGTTAAATACTTTTGTAAGGGAACAATAAGGATGATGAGATCATGGCTTTTTCCAATTCATGGAACAATGTTTATGAAAATACGGCTATTTATATTGTTTTTTAGTGTTTTAAGCGTGTTGTGTTCGGCGCAGTCTCGTCCGGATAGCCTGCGATATATTTGGCAAAATGTAAATCTGCCAGATAGTACACGCCTTATTGCTGTTGACGCTTTGTGCAAAATGATGGTGAAAGAAATGCCGGATTCAGCCTTTTCATTTGCTCAGGCAGCCTTGCAATTGGCCCGTAAAACACAAAATAAAAAAGCGCAAGCCCAGGCATTGGCCCACATAGGGATGTCATGGCGTTTGCGCAGCGACCTTCCCAAGGCCATAAAATCTTATGAGCAAAGTATTTATCTGTTAGAACGCACGGGGGATCAAGGGGCTTTATCCGATCTTTACCGATACTTGAGCGATGTGTACCGCCTGCAAAGTAATTTTCCCCAAGCTATTGAATATGTCCAACAATCTCTTTCTTTGGCAGAAGCCATCGGGGACCAGGGACGGGTAGCCGATGCTTACGTTTGTTTTTCCTCTCTATATTATATGAGTTCAGACAATTTGGACCAAGTAGAATCTTACTTGCTCAAAGCCAAGCCTTTATACGAAGCAATGCAAAAAGAGGAGGGCCTTGTTTTTGTGTACAGCAATCTGTCCTTGGTGGATTATGAGCGCAGAAATTATCCAGCCGCTTTGCAAAACATCAAAAAATGTATAGCCATTCAGGAAAGAAAGGGTGATGTGTTCGGACTGGCTACCTCGCTTCAAAACCGTGCCACCATATACACGGAATTAGGCTTGATGGCTGAAGCAAAAGCAGATTATATCAGGGAAGTAGCCATTTTTGAAAAAATTGGCGATCAGGAAGGGCTTAGTGACGCTTACTCGTGCTTAGGGAACCTTTCCTTAAAACAAAACCAGTCAGATGAGGCTATAAAATGGTGCTTCAAAGCTTTAACAGCGGCCCGCGCGCTTGGGCCGCAAAACCTAAAAGAACAAGAGGCCTGCCAATGCCTTTCCGAAGCGTACAAGCGGGTGGGCAACCACCAAAAAGCCCTTGAGTATATGATTCAATTCACGGCCATCAAGGATTCCATACAAAATCAGCAAACGGAGAAGCAGCTCAAACTGATAGAGATTGAACTTGACAGCCTTAACCAGGCCACCATTGCGCTAAAAAAGAAGCAGGCCTTTGACCGTACTATTCGCCAAAAAAACAGGACGGTAGGCATCCTTGTTGCTTTTTTGGTGCTCGGAGCACTAATAGCCTGGGCCATTTGGACACGAATGCTGTATTTCAAACGCAAATCGCTTGACATGCAGATACGTTCAGAAACAATGGCAAAACAACAATTGATCAATGAGATTGCACTGCTCAAAACACAGGTCAACCCGCACTTTTTGTTCAATAGTTTGAGCATACTCAGTTCGTTGATACACAAAAACACGGATCTGTCAGAGCAGTTTATTGAACAGTTGGCCCGTTCCTACCGGTATATATTGGAGCAAAAGGATCAAGTACTTGTTTCGTTGCGCACGGAATTGGAGTTTATACAATCCTACTCTTTTTTGCTTAAAATCCGCTTTGAACATAAATTTGACCTGGATCTTGACATACCTGATACTTTCAAAGATCAATTTCGAGTTGCTCCTTTGACACTTCAATTGTTGATCGAAAATGCCGTAAAGCACAACAGAATGTCCGCTCGAGAGCCCCTTATAGTGCAGGTGCGTGTTCGTCAAAACTATCTGGAGGTGCGCAACAAGCTTCGTCCAAGGGGCGAACAGGTAAACTCAACCGGAGTTGGCTTAGAAAACATCATGAACCGTTATGCCCTGCTTTGTAACGAACCTGTGTGGGCGGGCGAACAGGAGGGCGATTTTGTGGTCAGGGTGCCGCTGGTAGATCGTTGAAGAGGGGTGTGAGTGGGTTTATATTTCATCTATTTCTTCGTCTGATAGCCCCGTATATTTCTTTATGGCTTCTCTATCAACATTATCTTGTTTCATTTGCTGC
>CAZIKN010000088.1:0-24595 GCA_964539805.1 uncultured Saprospiraceae bacterium
TTTTTGACACATTTGCAGCTTCCGTACGCACAATCCATGTTAATATTGCAGCCCGAAAAATAGACAGGCAGCACATCTTATGGAAAGAATTAGCGTATTCGATATTTTTAAAATCGGTATCGGCCCATCCAGTTCCCATACCATGGGCCCCTGGCGGGCTGCCCAGCGATTTCTGAGTGAAATTGAGCTGGATAAAACTATCGCCGTACAGGTAGAGCTCTATGGCTCCTTGGCTAAAACCGGCAAAGGCCACGGCACAGACCTCGCGGTATTGCTCGGCCTCAATGGTGATGACCCCGTCACTATTCCGGTACCCGATGTGCAAACCAATTTTCAGCACATTCACGACAGCAAAACCATCCTGCTGGCTGGCAAACGACGTATCCCGTTTGATCCTGACCGCGATGTCGTTTTTTTGTTCGAGCAATCCTTGCCCTATCACTCCAATGGTTTGATTTTCAGGGCTTTTTACCAAAATGGAGAAGGCGTTGCGCATACCTATTACTCCGTTGGCGGTGGCTTTGTGGTCAAAGAAGGAGAGCAGGATATGGCTTCTTCTGTGGTACTGCCTCACCCGATTGACAAAGGAGAGGATTTGAAAAAGTGGTGCAGACAGGAAGGTAAAAATGTATCAGAAATCGTTTTTACCAATGAATTGTCTTGGCGGACAGCCGATAAAATAGAGGCTGATTTGTTGGAAATATGGAATGTGATGAAGCACTGCATCTTCAATGGCTGCCACAAAGACGGCATCTTGCCGGGCGGCTTGGAAGTGGTGCGCAAGGCAAAGGGCCTCAATGACAAACTCCTTGGCAATCAGCACTATACCAACGTGGATGAATGGATGACCTGCATACGCAGTGGCCGCTATTCTTTCCAATCTATCCTGAAATGGGTCAGCTGCTTTGCCTTCGCAGTAAACGAGGAAAATGCCGCTTTTGGACGCGTGGTTACTGCACCTACCAACGGTGCTGCCGGTGTGATACCCGCTGTCTTGATGTACCATGTTTGTTTCAGTGATGGCGAACCGGAGAAGGACATCCTTAAGTTTATGCTTACCGCAGGAGAATTGGGCAGTCTGTTCAAAAAAGGGGCCACCATCTCGGCAGCCATGGGAGGCTGTCAGGCCGAAATAGGCGTATCGTCGGCTATGGCAGCCGGAGCGCTGACGGAATGCTTGGGCGGCAATTACGAACAAGTGCTGATGGCAACCGAAATAGCCATGGAACACCACCTTGGCCTCACCTGTGACCCCATCGCGGGCCTTGTGCAAGTGCCGTGCATTGAGCGGAATACCATGGGGGCCATAAAGGCCATCACAGCGGCACAAATCGCCCTGGAAGGTGACCCCTCCAAAGCAAAAGTTAGCCTTGATGCCTGCATCAAGACCATGAAAGATACCGCCGAGGATATGAATACCAAGTACAAGGAAACTGCCGATGGCGGCCTTGCAGTGAATATCCCGGTAAACCTGGTGGAGTGTTAAGAGACATGCTCTAAGCACTGCCAAGCCACATCGCTCACTATTACATTTTATCCATCGTGAATTATCGTTTTTTGCTTTTTTTGTATTGTTTTTTATGTTTTTTCTATGCAATGGCTCAAAAACCCGCAAAACCCAGCGGGGCTGAATTGCACCAGGCCATAAAAAAACTAAACGTGTTAGGCTCCGTATTGTATGTGGCCGCTCATCCTGATGACGAAAACCAGCGCTTTATCAGTTACTGCGCCAACGAAAAACATTTTAATGTCACCTACCTGTCCCTGACGCGCGGTGACGGTGGTCAAAACCTGATCGGGCCCGAACTGCGCGAACTGCTCGGCGTGCTGCGCACCGAAGAACTGCTCATGGCACGCTCCATTGATGGCGGCAAACAAATGTTTAGCCGAGCCAATGACTTTGGGTTTTCCAAAAGCCCGGACGAAACGCTTCGGATATGGGAAAAAGATAAGGTGTTGGCCGATGTGGTATGGGCTATCCGCAAAACCCGCCCCGATGTGATCGTCAACCGCTTTTATCACGACAAAAAATATGATACGCACGGACATCACACGGCCTCCGGTATGTTGTCCGTAGAGGCTTTTGACCTGGCGGGGAAAAAGGAAGTGTATCCCGAACAATTGCAATATGTGGAGCCTTGGCAACCGCGCCGTACCTTTTTTAATACCTCCTGGTTTTTCTTTGGAGGTCGCGAAAAGTTTGAAAAAATGGACAAAAGCAACCTTTTTGCACTTGATGTGGGCGTTTATTACCCGCTTAAAGGCAAAAGCAACAATGAAGTGTCCGCAGAAGCGCGTTCCATGCACCGTTGCCAGGGATTCGGGGCCATGAGTGCACGAGGTGAAAGCATGGATTGGTTTGATTTCATTAAAGGCGATCGCCCCTCGGGCAAAGACCTTTTTGAAGGCATCAATACCTCTTGGAGCAGGGTAGAAGGCGGAGGAAAAATAGGTAAATTAATGGCTGATATTGATGCCAATTTCCGGGCAGACCGCCCTGCAGCGAGTGTGCCTGATTTGCTAAAGGCACAAAAAATGATTGCAGCTTTACCAGATAGTTATTGGAAACGTACCAAATTGGCAGAAATCAAGGAGGTCATTCGTGGCTGCCTCGGGCTTTATTTGGAGGCTGTTGCCACTGAACCGGGCAGTACCCCGGGTGAAATGACAGAACTGAAGTTGGAGGCTATTCTGCGTGGCTCCGTGCCTAATGTACCAGTAGTACTTACGCAATATGCCATAGCGCCATCTCTATTGGATACTGTAGTCAACTTCTCCATGCCGCTGAACGCAGGAGCCTATTTTTCACATGATGTAAAAATACCTGCCAATGCTTCCTTTACAGCGCCTTACTGGCTATTAGAGGAATATAATACAGGGATGTACAAGGTTGATAATCAGCAGCTTAGGGGTGTTCCAGAAACACCGCGCCTATTAAAAGTATTTTGGAAATTCAACATAGGCGGACAATCCTTTGAATATGAGACTGATGTAGCCTACAAAGTGGAAGAATCCGCAATAGGAGAGGTCTGGAGGCCATTTGAGGTGTTGCCACCAGCGTTTGTAGAGTTTACGGAAACGGCCTACGTTATCCCCGGAGCCGAGAAAGAAATCACCGTAAAGGTTAAAGCAGGCCGTAATGATGTGGCAGGCACCCTAAGTCTTCGCGCACCCAAGGGCTGGTTGTCCGATGCGGAACTGAATCGCCCATTTAAACTTTCCCGTAAAGGTGAGGAACAAGAGTTCCGCTTCGTCCTTCGACCAAGCCAAGGCGCGGATGTCACGGAAACCAATCTGACCGCTCAGGTGCAGGTGGATGGCCGGGATTATAATATGCAACTCGTGACGATCAAATACGACCACATCCCGCAGCAAAGTGTTTTGAAGCCAGCCACCGTAAAGGCATCTCGTATTGACCTGAAAGTGAAGTCCAAAAACATCGGCTACTACATGGGCGCAGGTGATGAGGTGCCAGCTGCGCTGCGGCAAATGGGCTGCACTGTTAACTTGTTGGAAGACAAAGATATAGAAACGGATAAGTTAGCCCGTTTTGATGCCATAGTCATCGGCGTGCGCGCGTACAACACAAAGGAAAACCTCAAGTTCCACCATGCCAAACTGATGGAGTATGTGCAAAACGGCGGCACCCTCGTGCTTCAGTACAACAACAATTTTGAATTGTTCCTGGATCAATTGGCACCCGCAAAAATGAAACTCTCACGCACCCGCGTTACGGATGAAGCAGCAGAAGTCAGGTTTTTGTTGCCCGATCACGCCCTTCTGAACCAACCTAATAAATTGAGTGCCAATGATTTTAATGGCTGGGTACAAGAGCGTGGACTATACTTTCCGGGTGAATGGGAGGCCCCCTTGGAGGCTCCTGTCAGTTGCAATGACCCGGGCGAAAAACCAGCTGACGGCGCCATTTTGACGATGAAACATGGCAAAGGGCACTACATATATACAGGTATCTCTTTCTTCAGGGAGTTGCCTGCCGGTGTGCCCGGCGCTTATCGCCTGTTTGCCAATATGATTTCACTGGGAAAAATGTGATGAATGTGGAGAATGTGCTAATGTGCGAGCGTGTTCATGGCATTATCATATTATCACATTCTCTAAATTATCACATTCATTAAATTGTCATATTATCTAAATTAGCACATTGTCACATTAGCACATTTCAAATATATTCTCCTTCTACCTCCATTCGCTTGATTCCTAAGTAATTTTCTATTTTGTCTTTGATAAACAGGGCTTGCTCAGGGTCATCACAGGAAAACGGCAGTGAACGGCTGCGCCCTTCTTTATCCAAAAGGCTAAGGGTGTAGCTAACAATAGCACTGCTTTTGTTGGTGCGCACTTTTTCTTTTACATACACTTGAGAAAACTCATCCCGGTGTACTGACACATTGCCGTAACCGGGAAAATACAGGGGTGCGGTCGTGATGCTAAAACCATCGCGGTTGATAATCAGCGTAGTCTGGTTCAAAAACAGGCATAAAGTATACCAGGTAATGGCAATCCCGGCTCCGAGGTGCAGCAGCATAAACAAAATGGCTCCAAATGGCGCGGATGACATGGCGAAAAACAAAAAACCATCCCAAAACATAGAAAAAAACAACAGGAACCAGGCGATGTGTTTGTACCACTGTATTTTGATGGAAATATGCTCTTCTTGGGTCTCGATAATGGTGTTTTCGGGAATGGGTACTATCTTTTTCATAAATGAATGACTGTTTTTTTAATCCGTAACGTTAAAAATAGAAAAAAATGTTAAACACCAATTTGAAAAAATGGGTTTCTTTACGGCTTAATAATGTTGAACAACCAGCAAACCTCAACCAATAACCAATAACCCTTAACCAACAACCATCAACAAATACCATGTTCTGGCTCCTGCTCATCCTTTATTGTTTTGTCCTTCTCTCTGAGCGAGCCATTGTGGCCTTGGGCCCGCATGACCTTGAACAGCTCCGAAGTGATGAATCCGGCCCGGCGAAACGTGTAGTAAAGGTAACAGATGATTTGAAAGGCAGCATGGAGGCCTTATTGCTGACCCGGCTTTTGCTCAAGATATGGCTCATCATCACGATGAGCAACTGGTTGTTGTACTCAAGTGGATTTAGGGGAGCCATGTATCAGATTCATCAGTGGTCAGGTGCCCCGGAAGGGCTGTTGTGGATAGTGACGTTTTTGATCATTTTTTCTGTTTTTGCAGGCTTTTTGTTTTTCCTTAAAAAGATTGATTTACAGCAGCATAAGGGCGAACGAGCGGTTTTTATTGCACAAAGACTAAGTCGCTTTATATTGTTCTGTAAGGCTGTTTTTTACCTTTTTATCAGGGCAAAAAAAGAAGAAACAAACCCCTCTGAATCCATAGGAAGTCCTGTAGAACAACCCGAAAAACGCGAAATAGAATTGCTGAAAAGCATCGTCAAATTCAGCGATATTACTGTAAAACAAGTCATGCAACCCCGAAATCGTGTGGCTTCGGTGGATCAACAAACCGATTTTCTCGAACTATTGGCCATCGTACGCGAATCCGGTTTTAGTCGTTTGCCTGTGTACGATGAAGATTTGGATAATGTAACCGGTATCCTTTATGTGAAAGACCTGTTGCCCCACCTCAAAGAACCGGCTGCTTATGATTGGCTGCCCCTCGTGCGCAGCCAAGTGATGCGCGTGCCGGAAAGCAAACATGCCAATGAACTGCTCGAGGAGTTCAAGGCAGAAAAAATGCACTTAGCGATTGTGGTGGACGAATTTGGCGGCACTTCTGGCATTGTCACCATGGAGGATATTCTGGAAGAAGTAACCGGTGACATTCGTGATGAATTTGATGAAGATCAGGATTTTCGTTACCGAAAAATTGACAATTTCAACTATCTTTTTGAAGGTCAGGCACTTCTGAATGATGTTTGCCGCATTGCAGGCCTGGAATCCGATGCTTTTGATGACCTCCGCGGTGATGCGGACACGATTGCCGGGCTTGCGCTTGAATTGCTTGGTGATATCCCCAAACCCGGCACCAAAATCCCCTGCAATGGCTACATGCTCACCATTGTAGGTGCTGACAACCGCCGCGTAAGACAGGTAAAACTGACGCTGCCATCCATCTAGCGCATTGTCATATCCCCCATATTATCGCATTCCCCGGGGGAAAAGCATAGTATGAAAAATTTCATGGTATCTTTATTGTACAGCCGCATTCAGTGAGGTATTTGTAGCCTGGCAAGTCTCCTATTTCACAAAGTGCATAGCACTGGAATATAAGTTGCGGTGAGAAATTATATTATTATCCGCAAATATGCGGCGAATAATCCGTACTTTTACCGCAAAATAGGTTTGGGCAATGGCAAAATACATCTACGAGTATCATAAGTGGACTGATTTTACCTGGCAGGACAAAGCCATCAATGCTGTATTTGGCGAGCTTCGAATGATACAGGGCAAAATCATCGGACAAATGAATGCCCTGGGCTTTTCGGCCAAAGCAGAAGCCAGGCTTACTGCACTTACCCTGGACGTGGTCAAATCAAGCGAAATAGAAGGCGAAATACTCAACTACGAGCAGGTGCGTTCGTCCATTGCACGGCGTCTGGGGATCAACACGGCAGGGCTTGTACCGAGCAATCGCCACATAGAGGGCGTGGTTGAAATGATGCTTGATGCCACACAACGCTACGCCTTGCCATTGACCGAAGAACGCCTGTTTGGATGGCATGCAGCACTTTTCCCCACTGGATACAGCGGCCCTTACAAAATAGAAGCAGGGCAATACCGCACACGCGAAATGCAAGTGGTTTCGGGTGCCATGGGCAAAGAAAAAGTGCATTATGAAGCGGTTCATCCCGAATTGGTCAAAATGGAAATGGACAAGTTTTTGGATTGGTTCAACCGCGACAACAATCTTGACCTTGTGCTGAAAGCCGCCATAGCACACTTTTGGTTTATCATCATTCACCCTTTTGATGATGGAAATGGCAGGATAGGAAGGGCCATAACCGATCTTTTACTTGCCCGAGCCGAAGGCAGTGGAGAGCGATTTTATAGCATGTCGAGCCAAATATTGGTCGAACGCAAACGCTACTACGAAGTACTGCAAAAAGTGCAGCACAGTTCGGGCGACATTACCGAATGGCTCGAATGGTTTTTGTATTGCCTCAAAGATGCGATGCTCGCTACCGAAAATACCACCCAAAAAATATTGCGCAAAGCCGAGTTTTGGAAACTACACGAACACACGCCCATCAACGAACGCCAAAGACTGATGCTCAACAAACTCTTTGACGGTTTTGACGGCAAACTGCAAACATCAAAATGGGCTAAAATGACCAAAACCTCTACCGACACCGCCTTGCGCGATATCAAGGATCTGGTAGAAAAAAGTATTTTGCAACAAACAGCCGAGGGAGGGCGAAGTGTCCATTACGAATTGGTTGGATTCACATTCAATCAGTGACATTTAAAATAATCAAAAGGCTCCAAACAATCTAAACAACGGAACATGGCCTTACAGGAGGTAGAGGCAAATTGAGCGATCATTTCTGTTTTGTTGGATCCGCAAAAAGGGCATACCAATATCCTTTTTTCTCCCATAAGGGCTTTTTTATCCGCTTCCGCTGATTCAGGTGGGGCTATGCCAAACTGGCGGAGTTTTTCACGGCCTTCCGCAGTTAACCATTCCGTTGTCCATGCCGGGCTAAGTATCGTTTTGATTGTAACATATTCAAAACCAGCGTCTTGTAATGCTGCCCGAATATTGATTTCAATGGTATTCATGGCAGGGCACCCACTATAGGTAGGGGTTATGGTCACTTCCAATTGGCCCGACTCTGATATATTTACACCACGCAAAATACCCAGATCCCTGATGGTCAACACCGGTATTTCCGGGTCACAAACCGTATCAAGTACTGCTTTTGCGTGTTCCAATGTTGCTATGCTATGGTTAATCATGCGGCAAAATTACGTGTTTTATACGAACGCTCTTGTACGAATACGAACATTTATTTAGTTGGTATAAATGTTAAGTATTTGAAAATCAATATTTTATTTCGTTGGCACCCTCCTTGTAGCATTTCCATTCATCAACCCTTTCCCTATGCTTACCAATTATATAAAAATCGCTCTTCGCAATTTGTTGAAACATAAAGGTTACAGTGCTATCAATATCCTCGGTTTGGCTGTTGGTATGGCTACCTGTATTGTTATCCTGCTTTTTGTAGGGGATGAATTGGCTTATGATCACCATTGGCCTCAGGGAGAGCGCATTTACCGTATGGCCCTGAATCGGATATATCCTGATCGGCAAACGGGTTATGCCATCATTCCGCCCAGTTATGCAGCAACAGTAAAAAAGGACTTTCCCGAAGTGGAAGAAGTGGTTCGAATGGCCAACTTCAATCCGGGCGGCACGGTTCAGGTCAAATGGGAGGACAAAGTGTTTGAAGAGGCTCATTTTTTGGGTGCAGATTCCACTTTCTTTCAGGTTTTCCAATTGCCGGTGCTTAAAGGTGATCCGCAGGCCTGCCTTAAACAGCCCAATTCATTGGTGATGACAGAAAGCACCGCAAAGCGTTATTTCGGTAGTGCGGAGGCTGCGATGGGCAAAACCGTGCAGTTGCTGGGTGGGCAACCGCAGCCCATGAATATTATGGCAGTATGTGCTGATGTACCTGAAAATGCCCATTTTACATTTGATCTGCTGGCGACCAATAAAGGTGTTCGGTTTTTGGAAGGGGTCAACCACATCAGTTTTGCGGCTTATACCTACTTCCTGCTCCGTCCGGGGGCGGATTGGAAAGCCCTGGAAGCCAAATTTCCGGGTGTGGTGGAGCGCTATGCCGCTGGTGAGGTGCAACGCAATTTCGGGGTGGATTATCCACAATATGTAAAAGCTGGCAATGGCTGGCATTATTTCTTTCAACCCTTGCGGGATATTTACCTGCACTCCAAATTAGAGTCGGAACTGAAACCGACCGGAAGCATGGCCTTGGTGACTACTTTCTCCATTATTGCGGCGTTTATTCTGCTCATTGCCTGCATCAATTTTATCAATCTGGCTACCGCCCGCAGTGCCGAACGCGCACGCGAAGTGGGCATACGCAAGGCGCTGGGCAGCGAACGACGCCTGTTGGCGATCCAATTTTTGACGGAGGCCATTGTGGTAAGCCTTTTGGCTGCCGTGCTGGCATTAGGCTTGGTTGCATTGCTCTTACCCATTTTTAACGAGATCGCGGACAAGAACATCCTCATGCGCGATTTTTATGCTGGCTGGGGTATGTATGTGCTCCCGTTTTTTGCCTTAGGCGTGGGCCTGTTGGCCGGGGCTTATCCGGCTGGGGTATTGTCCAATTTTAAACCCGTTGAAGTGTTGAAGGGCAAGTTTTCCGCAACGGGCAAGGGGCTTCGCTTGCGCAACAGTTTGGTTATATTTCAGTTTTCCATTTCTATCCTTCTGATATTCAGCACTTTTGTGGTATTGAACCAGTTGAATTTTATCTTTGAAAAAAAATTGGGCTTTGATAAAGATCATGTCGTTACCCTGCAAAACACCTTTGCTTTGGGTGCCAAAACAGAGGCGTTCAAGCAGGAAATAGAAAAAATACCGGGCGTGGAAGGTGTCGCTGGAAGCAGTGAATCACCCGGCGGCGGCAATTATTTTGGTTGCTCCTTCAAAATGCCGGGAAACACAGAATCGGTGACTGGCAGGGGCCTGATCGTGGACGACCGATATATGCAGTCCCTGCGCATGGATCTGTTGTCCGGACGTGATTTTTCTACGGATTTTAATGATTCCTTGTCCGTGGTGATCAATCAGAAAGCCTTGCGCGACTTGGGCATTGCCGACCCTGAAAAAGCCATTGGGCAGCGGATGACCATGCCGGGCAGTTTTTTTAGTCCGGAGGAAAAGGACGTGGATTTTACGATCATCGGCGTGGTGCGTGATTTCCATTTTCAAAGCCTTCACGAGCCCATTGTACCCTTGTTCATGTTGTACCATCAAGTGGCGCGAGGTAGAGATGGGTTAATTTCTATTCGTGTTCAACCTGCTCATTTTCAGGATTTTGTGAAAATTGCTACACAAAAATGGAAAGAAATGGTACCTGATCAGCCATTTCGCTACACTTTTTTGGATGAGGATCTGGCTGCCATGTACAAAGAGGAACAACGGGCCAAAAGATTGTTTGTCCTGTTTGCCGGATTGGCCATTTTTATCGCCTGCATTGGTTTGCTGGGCCTTGCTGCTTACCTGACGCGCCAGCGAACCAAAGAGATCGGTATCCGAAAGGTATTGGGGGCCTCTGCGGTGGGTATTACCGGCCTTTTGGCCAAAGATTTTCTGCGCTTGGTCATAGTGGCCGTGGTATTGGCCTCACCATTGGCTTATTACCTGATGCAACGCTGGCTTTCGGATTTTGCCTACCATATTGACATTCAATGGTGGATGTTTGTGGCAACGGGCGCTACCGCCGTGTCCATTGCCTTTTTTACGGTGAGTTTCCAGAGCATCCGCGCAGCATGGGCCAACCCGATCCAGTCGCTTAGGAGTGGGGAGTAAACAAATGGCCTGAATTTTTTTGCTTGCGTTGGTTTGGCAATGGCATTTTAATCGAGCACGCTAATGGCTATGTTGATTGTTTGGCCCAAATAACAAATTCACAGGTTTCTACAAGTGTTTTGTTTAATGTTTGATTTTATTTTTGTATTAAACGTTAAACAAAAAGGCTATTGCCGTGTTAAATGAAAAAATATAATTTTTATGAAAAATACTTTTCACTTCTTTATTGTATTGGCATTGGTTCTTCTTTTTAAGCCACATGCAATGGCGCAAAAAGGTTGGCAACATCACTTCAGCATACAAGGCACCACTTACTTCAATCCTACATTAGAAACCGTTTCCGTGGACAACAATCAAATATCACTTAGTGCACGCGAACGCGAAAAAAGCAATCTTTACATGCTGCTATACACCCTTCAATCTAACCGTTGGCACTGGCAACTGGGCTTAGGCCGAACACATTATGTGTATCAGGTGGAAAATGCCGCTAGTACCTTTCTGGTCAATGAACCTAATATTCAAGTCATTTATCGTGGCGGAAGTGCCAATGGGAAGCGGGACTATGTGGTTTGGCATTTGGGCACCCACTATAAACTGTTTCAAAAAGGGCGTTTAGGCATCCTTGCTGGGGTAAACCTACAGATGAATCGCTACATCTCACCTGAAGGCTTTTCCAATGCAAACGACATTGTGGTGAACAAATGGGGTGAGGTAAACAAAACCGATTTCACCGCTATTCCGGCGCTTGACCTGAGCCTACGCTTAACCAAGCACTTTTCAGTAGGCCTCAACTATTGGCTTAACTTTTATATTGATCGGTCAGATGGGCTTTATTTTTCTGAATTATCCGTAAACTCAAATGGCAGCACTTTCCGTAATGCCATCCAGAGTAATCACCCACTGTATGAGCATGCCTTGGGAATGAGACTGACCTACCTTTTGACACCATAAGGTTTAGCTTTGCATACAGTTAAAACAAGTAGATAATATTTTTATTTTCAATTCGTTTGCTTTTTATTCGCATTTTATTTGAAAATGTTTCTTTAATGAGCAAAAAAATATTATGGACTTACTTCCTTATTATCAGTGCCTTAAGTCTGTATGCACTGTGCCTGCAAGTGCAAGAGCGACAATGGATGTCCGTACAAGGGCAATTGTTTGAGCATTTGGCTGAGGTGTCAGAATTTAATAAGCGTACGATAAAAAGTCAATATTGGAGCGTTGAAAAACAACACAGGGACTGGCCTACTCTCTACTATAAAAATTTGAACAAAAACGCTGAGACTGCACAGCGGGTATGCCTGTCATATGAAAAATACATGGAGGATTACCTGAAAAACAAGGAATCCTACAAACCAAGGTCGGGCAGGTGGCTAAAACTAACAGATGTATTGCATAACGAGGATGAGCAACAGGCATTTTGGCAAAAATACCATTTCTATATTGACTCTTTACGGCAAATCATTCAACAAGATACCTTGCTGAAAAGGCTTTGTAATGCTGAAAAGAAAGCCAATCCGGAGCCCATGTATGCTACCAACGATTCACTCAAAGCGCTGTGGATGCACGTTTTAGAGATGAATTTACAGGTTCTGGCAGAAAAAATCGTCAGGCGGCAGGCTGAACTAATGTTTGATTGGGAATTTGCAGACCACACTTTTGATCAGCTAATGCCTATAATACAATTACATCCGCGCAGCAAATGCCAAAAGGGCCATTGGATAGAAGGAGAGGCATATCTGACGAATTATCATCACGGATCGCCTTATCTGTCATTCCAAATAAATGGCCAAGAATTCCAGACCTATGATGGGATAGCTACACTGACAAAACAGTATTCATCCCCAGGAATAAAGAAGGTGGAGTTGGATTGTAAAATTAGAATTACTGAAGGCAGAATAAATAGATTAAAAAATCTAAAAGAAATCATCGTAACGCAATGAAAAACAAGTATTTAGTAGGACAACATCTCTGTTTTGGCGGTCTTATGTTTTTGCTGATTATTTTCATAGTAAATCAGCAAAAGTCATCCCGTTATCAGCAAATGATCATAGCGTACCTCACACCGCAAATGGAACAAACAATTCCTGTCCTGCAGGCTGACATCAATGATTTGTTGAAAAAAATAATACAAGAGGCAAGAGATTATCAATCTGACCAATCAAAAGATTATGCAAACAGAGCGGTTCAAATAGTATCAATTACCGATTCCCTGATCAATTGTTTAAGTGGTAATTGCACCAAACATTTAGAGAACTGGTCAGCCATAAAAACTTTCCAACAGCAATTGTTGAATTTATGCGACCTGGATCCGGCTTACCAAAAATACCTAATGGAGAAAAGTGTATTTACAAAGGACTCTATTAAATACAACCGCCTTGTGTCAAATAGTCAATTATACGCTGACTTGAAACAATATTTAATACATGCAGAAGTAAAACAAGCCTGTTTGGTAAGTTTGAATTATTGTTTTACCAAGGTGAGTGGTAGTAAATGTGGTACATTTGAATATAAAATTGAAATGACAAACAATCCTTTAAATCCTTCGCTCCAAGATACTGTAACTATAGAGACATTTTTGTCAAACTGGTCTCGAATTGATGAGCATACTTTATTCCTCAACAATGATACCCTTATTATAAAAGATGGTATTGCCAAATTCCGCCTGAAATACGGAGAGCAGGGCTGTTATCCCTTGCATGTAAAAGCCATTGTTCAACCCTTTAATGCAATGGATACTGTGCGAACGGTTGAAAAAACATATTGGCTGAATATAAGGTAATATGAGTCATACCTTAGTTTGTGACGCAAGGTGCATAGCACCGAAATCTTTGTAGCACCGGATAATCAATGATTTATGAGGTGCGTAGCACCGGAACTTCCATGGACAATACTGCAAAAATTCCGGTGCAATGCACCTGTTGAATCTTGGGGATACCGCTCTCCCTACAAAGATTGCAGTGCTACGCATCTTTTTCGGGCTTTTTTCAGCGGAATCCGGCTAAAAATCCGGGATGACTCATGTTATTACCCTTACTTGAACGTGTACAGCAATTTATAAGCATTTCCATTGGATACGCTGGTAGCGCAGGAGATCGGGTAACCGTCTTTATCGTATTCATATAGGTGGGTGGAAAACCAATCCTGGGTGCCGGGGCGTTTGCCGGTGTACTTTATGGCCATATTCTTGTTGGTTTTGCCGGTAAAGGTATTTCCCTGATAAAAATGCTCCCAGTTGATATTGATTTTGTTCGTTTTGCTCAGGTCATATTCCCACTCACCCCCGTAATCGTAAGTGCCATCCTTTATGGCCTTGAACGAGGTGAGGTTGCCATTGGTGTAGGTGTTTACAAACTCATAGACCAAGGCACCATTGTCGTAGGATTGCACTTTGCGGATCATGTAGCCTTCGTTGTTGTATTCAAAGGTGAATTTCACTGGCCTGATTGCGCTGGTGTTGTAGGCAGATATACCGTTGCCCTCCACTAAAAGACCCTGCTCGTTGAGTTTGCCCGTGAAACTGAACACTTCGCGATTTTCACTCTTGCGCCATTCATTCACCTTTACCTCGTTGCCATCATACTTCATGGTGGCCACATCTTCACCATCATCGAATACCGTTACGCGGCCCTGCGCATCATACTGTATGCTCAAAGGGGAATATTTGTTGTTTTCATAGGAAAAGCCCATTAGTTTTTTACTTTTCTCGGTATTGGGGACAATATCTGTGGACTGCGTGGAATCATCCTTTTTGCAGGCGACGAAGGATAAAAAAACGGCCAATACGACCAAAGAACTAAATTTCATGTTGTGTTAAATGTTTAAATATGTTGATTTGATCCGCGTGTTTTATGTCGGATCAGTAGCACAAAAGTGGGCAGCGGGGGTGCCTGAGTACAAAAATTGCTTCCTGAAGCGTAGTGTTTGGATTTTGAGGCAGGGCAAAAAACGGGATGAAACGGTGTGGGGTAGGGTTGAGCACCCGGAGATGCTCAACCCTGTTTGTTTGCTATTTGTTTTCAAGAAAAAATTTGATTATTTAGGAAAAAGGAACGGGATCACACCAGAACAAACTATTTGGGTATAATAAGGGAACGATCACTGCCGCAATACTTTATATTGCCTTCATTACCTCCCCATATGATGGTTACAGGTTGGTTAGGATCGGTTTGTTTTACGATGTATGTTGCGCTCCTGGGGTTCTTCTTTGTGTCTATTCCTCCCAATGTAGGACAGTTTTCACAGATGCCATTGGTTATTTTCAGGTTGTTTTTCGCAACAAATGTAGCCCCTTCGTCCCAGTCAACGCGGAGATTGATGGTTTGGCCTTGTTTTGAAGTGAAAGTGACTCTGGCTCCACTTTGACTGCTTTTGCATTCTAATGATATAAAAGGAGACATATCCAAATTTCTGTCTCTGAAAAGGTTCATCCTGTTACGAATACTCTGTTTAATATTTTTGAAATCCTCATCTGATATACGATTGGGGCGGAAGGCGACTGCCAGATAGGGTACAAAACTTTCAGCCACATCTTCCCTTTCCGGGTTGTCTTTCGCATATTCGGAAACAAACATATTGTCCTTTTTTACGCTTTTATTCCAATCTTCTTTGCCGTAAAACAAAGGATCCAATGCAGCATGGCAAGATTCATGTGCTAATGTTTCTTCCATTATATTTGTATTTTTGTATTCATCCGAGAATTTTCCAATTTGTATATCCAGTGCTTTGGTGGCGGAATTGCCTCCCCATTCCCGGTTGCCTTTCATGATGTTTACATAATTTACACCCCTGCGCAAGCAGGCAGGGAGCTGACCCATCATAAAGGCGTATTGCTTGGCTAGGGAGCTGGCTTCATTTTGTGAATAATTCGATTTCCTTACCCTTATTTGGCATTTGATGTTATCATTGTAACTTACATCAAAAACCCAGGCATCTATTTTAATCCAATCTCCGCTTCCATTTTTGGCTTCCCGATCGAACATTTCAACATTGGCTTCAGATTTGGGTGTATCAGAGATGTTTAAAAAAGTACTCGGATCGCTTGCCTGTATGGTTTGTGGATAAATAAAAACTGTGCCGCTTTTTGACATATATCTCGACTGACTAAACACAGTTGGAATGCTTATCCCCAACAAGAGAATTGCAAAAAAAAATTTCATGATTTAAAACATATATTGGTTAATGCCTACTCTTTCCCGGATTTTCAGCTTCCTCCCATCGTCCTTCAACAATATCTTTCCGAACGACAGGGCAAAAGTGGCCCCCTCCCAGGTGACGTTTTTCGTCAATCTTGTAGCAAAATCCGTCAAAATGAAGGAAAAATAGAACAGATGTGAAGTTTTTGGAAAGAAAAAGTCAAAATTACCCCTCTATCACCTCCGAAGGCAATTTTCCAAAGCGCTGCTTGAAACTTCGGGCAAAAGTGCGCGCATCATCATAGCCCACCTTCTCGGCCACCTTCGCGATGGAATTGTATGCCCGGTTTTCCAACAATCGCCGGGCTTCATTGAGCCGCACTTCCTGTATGTATTGCTGTGGCGAAAGCCCTGTGAGTCGCTTTAAATGGCGCAGCAGCGTGGATTCGCTCATGGCAAATTCGTGGGACAGTGCCGAAACGCTGAGGATGTCACTGGAATAATGTTTTTGCACGTACCGCTCGAAATTTTCCAACCATTCACGGTCGGCCTGCGACATCTGCGGGGCAGCAATGGCTTCCGCTTGGGCTTTGTCTTCCATGACCGTCTGGCGGCGGACTGCCTGATTGCTCAGCAGGTTTTCGATGCGTGCCAGCAGTTCCGCTTCGTCAAATGGCTTGGTGAGGTAGTCGTCCACACCGATGCGCAGAGCTTTGAGTTTGTCCTGCGCTTCCGCGCTGGCGGTGAGCATGATGACAGGAATGTGGCGTGTGGTGTCGTCGGATTTCAGGCGTTCGAGCAGTTGGTAGCCGTCCATCACGGGCATCATCAGGTCGGAGAGTATGAGGTCTGGAGTAATGAGTGATGAGTGATGAGTTTTTTGAACCCTAATAGACTTAGTCACTACTCCTAACTCATAACTCATAACTCCCAAAGCTGCCTGGCCATGTTCTGCCATGATGACTTTGTAGTGATCCCGCAAAATCGCACACAGATAATCCCGCAGGTCTGGGTTGTCTTCCACAATGAGGAGGGTCGCTTTTTGATTGTCTGGCGATGGCTGAGTTTTATTGAGCGGCCTTAGCGCTATCTCCTTATGCGAAGCATTTGTTACCTGGGGAGGCGCAGGCGCAGTCGCCGTGGCAGACCGCTGCAAAGGGACGCTTAGCCAAAAAACAGTCTCGGTATCAGGTATGCTTTCTACACCAATAGTGCCGCCGAAGAGCTGCGCATACTCGCGGCAAAGCGCCAGACCAATGCCTGTGCCGCCCTCTGCAGGCTTATCGGGGCGTGTGGATTGGAAATAGCGGTCGAAAATATGCGGAACATCGTCAGGATGAATACCAGGGCCTGAGTTGGCCATGCGGAGTTGTAACTGATACCCCGAAAACTGCACTTGTGCTGTTATGTAACCCCCGGGTGGCGTGAACTTGAAGGCGTTGGACAGCAGGTTGAAGAGTATTTGACGGCATTTTTCCCGATCCAGGTCGGCGACAGACTGCTCGGGTATATCCAATATATGCTGGTATCGGATTTGCTTTTGCTCCGCCAGCGACTCAAACTGGGCAAAATAGGTCTGAAACCAGGGGCGCAGTTCGGTGGGTTCGGGCATTAAGTTCATCTTGCCCATTTCGAGCTTGCGCAGGTCGAGTATTTCGTTGATAAGTTGGCCAAGCTGTTTCCCGCTGCGTTCGGCAATTTGTAGCAATTGGGTTTGTCTTTCGGTCAAATTTCCGCCTTTCAGCAAGGTGCTAATAGGACTGGTGAGCAGGGTGAGCGGGGTGCGGAGTTCATGGCTGATGTTGGCAAAAAAGCGGGATTTGGCGGCATCAAGCGATTTAAGTTGCTCAGACTGTTGTTGAATGAGGGTGTT
This sequence comes from uncultured Saprospiraceae bacterium, assembly GCA_964539805.1. Classification (GTDB taxonomy): domain Bacteria; phylum Bacteroidota; class Bacteroidia; order Chitinophagales; family Saprospiraceae; genus M3007. Next base: position 17,573 of record CAZIKN010000088.1, read on the forward strand.
TTGGGCAGCAAGTTCGCGCTGGCGTCGGCGTTGTTGGTAGAGACCAATCAGCAAGCCTATTGCCAGGAAAAAAATTAATACAATAATGGCTGCGGTGTACCGAAGTTGGTTGTTGCGCAAGTTTAATTCCAATACCTTATTCTTGTTCTCAACTTCCAAATAGTAGTTATCCGCAATTTTTCCATCACTTGTTTCCTTGATTCTTGCTTCGGCTGCATGTTTTTTTTTCAGGTAATCAAGGGCTTCTTTATGGTGGCCTTCTTCCTCGGCGATCATGGCAGCGATTTTATAGAAGTGGGCAAACAAATCATCTGAATGGAGCAACTCCATTTGATTAAAGGAAAGTCCGAGTCTTGATTTGGCTTCTTTTCGATTGCCCAGAAACCAATCTGTTTCTATGAGATAGGTAGTTGTATTTAAGGCTCTCCAAGTATCTTCAATTTCTTCAAAAATAGCCAATGCATGCTCAAAATGCCCTTTTGCAATTTGATGATTCCCGTTTTTGCGCTCAAAAATACCTTTGTTATGCCAGAAATCCCCCCAATGCATTCTTTCCAATCGCAGTTTCGTATCAGGTTTCATGATACGCTCAAATAGCGCAAAATAGGATTTACTTTCTTCAAGGGCATCTGTGTTTAAACTTAACTGCAGCAGATGGACAAGAATATAGCCAGCGAGAGCACTATCCTTTTCGGCGATAGCTTCCTGTGCCAGGGACTCCAAAATACCATTGTTGACATGATCATTTAGGCTACCTTGAGAGGTCAATTTTACCCTCCAGAATTTACATTTGATAACCTTTCGTTTGTTGCCTGATTGTTCAAAATACCTGAGCGAATGGTCTAAGTGCATTAACGCATATCGGGCTTCTTGCAAAGCATCGTAATATCTGGAGAGATCATAGTGGCCTTGCGCCATTTTTTCCAGTAAGCCCTTTTGTTCCGCAACACGGATCAGTTCATGGGTCACTTTCACCGCAGCCGCCAATTTGAATTTTCGCTCCAATTTAATGCGTATGGTATCACAGGTGGACAAAAGACAATCTGCATCCCCGTCGCAGTGCGCCTTTACCTCGTCCAGAACAAACTGGTAACTTGTATCTACATTTGTTTGATCCAAGCCTGCCTCTATGTGCGACCAGAGCACATCGGGTCGGGCAATTTGGGCGCTTAGGCAAAACGTGCCTGCCAAGAATATGATTGATCCTAAAAAAAGGGTTTTGAATTCAAGAAGCCTTGGGCTCCAAAGTATGCTTCGCATAGTATGGGTCAGTAAACCGTAGTACTGTATGTTTTTTGTTTTTAGGTCAATTACGTATAATGGGGCGAAAGGTACTCAGCTTAAATCAGAAACAATTTGCCCCAACCACGCGTTGTTTTGCGATCGCTTTGGAAACGCCACATTGACACAAAGAATACTAATAAATATGCGTTATCTCGTTCGTATATGTATTTTAACTTTTTCTGTTTTGATGCAGCACAGCCTTACGGCTCAAGACCCCAATCCTATCCATTGGGGCGCAGCGCTTCATCGGGGCTTTATTATACCGCATTCACCGGAACTGATTGATGTTTCCCGTTCCAATCCCCTTGGTTTTGAACTGAATATGCATTGGCTGCTGAACCAGGAACGCCATGTCAGACAGACGGGCCTGATCGCCAAGCGGGGCTTTGCTGCATATTTTATCCATTTTCAGAACCCCGAAATATTGGGCTACAGTGCCGCCGTGGTACCGTATGTAGAACCTTTGATCCGGCCCTGGAAACGGCTGCACGCAAGTGTGCAGCTGGGGCTGGGACCTGCTTATGTGTCAAAAGTATATGACGAAAAAACCAATCCAACCAATATCTTTTTTAGCCTGCCCACAAGCCTTTGGGCCATGTTAAACACACACCTGCATTACCGCTTGAACCAGCAATGGATGCTTAGCGGTGGCTTCAATTACAACCATATCTCCAACGGCGGCATGAAAAACCCTAACAAGGGCATGAATTTTCCCACCTTCAATGCCGGTTTGCAGTGGACCATGAAAGGTGTAAACATACAAAAACCCATCAAAAACGACGATTGGAAGCAAGAAAAACGGCGTTTTCAATATGCCGTGCTGATTGGATCGGTCAAAAACGTGCCTGCCTCGGCTGATTTTCCCAACATAGAACCTGCCTTGCTGTATGGCGCCCAATGGATGATGGGGTGGCGTACAGGACGTTTGTCGGCCTTTTCCGTAGGCACGGAATGGGTCTTTGACGGTTACGACCGAAAATTGTTGGATAGGGCCAATGATGGCACCAGTACATGGAAGGGCGGTCTGCTTGTGGGGCATGAACTGCTGGTTGGGCGCGTTCGTTTTGGTATCCACATTGGGCCTTATGTGTTCAATCCTTCCCGCATAACCGATGCCTTTTATCAGCGTTATGGCCTGTATTATCGGTTTGGTCGCCACCTGTTGGTGGGCAGCACCTTAAAGTCTCACGGCCATATCGCTGATGTATTTGATGTAAGAGTAGGGTACATCTGGTGATGGGGCCTGACTGCGGCCTCTTGTCCCGTCCAAGTATTAAGTTTTGGTTCATTGACACTTAATATTTGCTTATTTATTTGAAATTGAGTTACTTTTGTGCAAATTTTAGCCCCTACATTTATGAGAAAAATTGTACTTAGCCTCGTTCTTTGTTTATTGTTTATTATGACAACATCCGCACAAACCATCCGTGCGGTGTATTTTGATCCTGAGAACGGTATTGATGATGGCCGTGAATATGTGGAAATATTGCATACACCGGGTACTGCCCTGACCGATATTTGGTTACTCGCCATTGATGGCGATGGTACAGCGGCTGGAGAAATTGACGTTGCCCTAAATCTTTCCGCTTACACAACCGGCTCAAATGGCCTGTTGCTCATCCGTGATGCCTCTACTACTTTGGAACCAGCGCCAGCCAGCGCTACCACAGTGGTCATAAACAATTTTACGCCGGATTTGGAAAATGGTACTACTTCCTACTTTTTGGTCACCAATTTTACCGGTAGTGTGGGACAGGATTTGGATGCCAATGATGATGGCACATTGAATACTACCTTGCCCTGGACAACGGCTCTTTTTGGCATAGCTCAGGCGGACAATAATGGTGACTCCCAGTATGCCGATGATATTGGCGGCTTAAACCTGCCCGATATTACAGGCTTCTCCGCCAATGCCATAGCGTTTTATGATAATCAATGGTATGCAATAGACATCTCCAACACGTCCCCGGCCAATGGTCCTTTTACCCTCCTCAATGCCTGGAACAGCGCCGGTGCCGCTTCCATACCAGCCTTGGTACTTTGGCCGGGTGGTGAAACATCCCTACCCATAGAATTGGCTTATTTCAGGGCATTGCCCAACAAGAGCGGGGTTGACCTGCTCTGGCAAACCCTTAGCGAAAAAAACAACGAGTGGTTTGTGGTCGAACGCAGCAGTAATGCCGTCCTTTTTGAAGAAATCGGCAAAGTACGCGGCTCGGGCCACTCGCTTCGCCCACAAGACTATCGCTTTTGGGATGCCAGCCCTTTTTCTGGCATGAATTATTATCGCCTGCGTCAAGTGGATACTGATGGTGTACAAACATACAGCCATGTGGCAACAGTATTTTTTAGGTCAAATGAGGACATCCTGGTGAACATTTATCCCAGCTATCATAACCTGCGTGTGGTGTTCACCAATGCCCCGGAAGCTGATGTGCAATGGATGGTGAGTGATATGAGCGGGCGATTGTTGCTGCAAGGAACACAAAATGCAGCCGATAGCGAATTCAATGTGCCAGTCGGCAAGTTGGCATTAGGTGCTTATCGTCTTAATATTTTCAGTACCTTTGGGACTTGGCAATTGCCTTTCCAGGTGCTGGAATAATTATTTTACCTAAAAATTCGATGTAAAAAACCATGAATAAACACATACTAGGAATAATCGTCTTATTTTTTGTTGCAAGCCTTTCATCAGCGCAAACTGTGTTAATTGATGATTTTAACAGGGCGGATAACAACACCATTGGCAACAGTTGGTTAGAAAGTGAAACCAATGCCTCGGGTGCTCAAATACTCAGCAACCAGTTGCGTTGCGGAAGTACAACACAGGGCCGTGAATGGGTGTATCGCGATGTTTCGGCCAATTATACCACCAACGGCATCAGTACCAACGGCGCTTTAATGACCTGGGCCTTCAATATGCGCCAAACACGCACCGACCCGAGTGGCTTTGGTACTGGCAATTATGGCATAGCCTTTTGCTTAGGCTCTACCTCTTCCAATGCTACCACAGGCAATGGTTATGCTGTGGTTATCGGCGAATCCGGTGCTACGGATGCCATCCGATTGGCGCGCTTCACTGGCGGCATGGATGCAGATGCCAATTTCACCACCATCATATCCGGGAGCGATTTCGGCGATGAATATATCAGTGTGCGGGTCACTTATGATCCCTCAACCAATGACTGGAGCCTTTATGCTGAGTCCAATGCCGCTGCCTTTCCCCAAAGCGACCCACGCAACACAGCAACCCAAATCGGTGCAACCACCAGCAACAGTACCTATACCGCTGTGGGCACTAACTTAAACAATCTGGGCTGTATGTGGAACCACGCTACTTCGGGTACTGATTTCGCCTATTTTGACGATGTTTATAGCCCTGATGGCGTACAAGGCCCCAATGTTTCATTTGTGCTGGCTGGTCAGACACAAACGGAAGGCAACACGGGAACGGAAGCTGTTATCGTGGAAGTAACCATGCAAAGCGCCCCTCCAACCAATACCGTAATTGCCGTAACCCGAACGGGCGGCACGGCTACACCCGGTACGGATTTTGCTTACACCAATACCAACCTGACCTTTACCCCGGCCGCATCCTATCCCAATACCCAAAGCGTGACCATTGACGTGATAGGCGATATTGCTTTTGAGCCTGATGAAACGGTCATACTGGCGCTTTCCGTCAGCAGCGGCAGTGCTACATTGGTTGATCCCCTTGAATACACTTTGTCTATTTTTAATGATGATGTGTCGGCTATGACTTTTTACTCAACGGCATCAGGGAGTTTTACCACAACCAATATCTGGAACACCGAGCCTGATGGCAGTGGCGCAAGTGCCACCTACCCCACCACAACGGGAGGTACAGATGATGTTTTTTTCGTACAGGCGGATCATACCATAACCATTTCCACGGGTGATGTAACGGCCAATGGCATCAAGGTCTTCGGTACGCTTAACCTGAACAACACCAGTTCCAAAATCAACATCAACAATACGGGTGATGATCCCGAATTCCAGGTAGAGGGCACCTTTATTGACAATGCCAGTTCGGCCAATGGTGTGGATTTCGCCACCAATGCCACTTGGCAATTGGGTTCCGCCGGCACCATTATTAAGACCAATGCTTCCTCCTCTGCTAACTATGCCAATAATTACCTTGGCGGCATCAGCACCATCCCCGCAAGCGCCAACTGGATCATCCGCTTTACGACCACAGGCAATAATCCGAGTTTTAATACCGTGGATATGTACTATCCCAACCTGATCTTTGAAAGCACCAACGGGGCCTGGGATCCCGCTACGGGCGCAAGCCGTTTTCAGGGAGCTGCAGGCACCTGCATCATCAAAGGCAATCTTGACATCGGTGGCGGCGGATCCGGCACGGTCAAGATATACACCCAAAATACCAATGCAACGCCTATCACTGTACAAGGCCTGATGGATATTCAGGCTGGCTCTACCTTTACCAATAATGGGAGCTCCGCTGGCACGGGCGTGCGCGTGGCCGGTGACATCAGCGTGCTCGGTACCCTTGACTTTGCTGCCGGCACTGGCACCAACCGTGGCATATTAGAGGTGAATGGCGATGGGACGCAAACCATCAGCGGCACCGGTACCATCAACCTGCGCAATATGGTGGTCAATAAAACCGGAAATGCCGTTTTGGCCCGTAACCTGACCGTCAACAACCAACTTACCCTGACCAATGGTTATCTGCAACTCAGCAACTTCGACCTGACCGTCAGAACCACCACCTCGGGCGGCTCCAACACCACCTATGTCATCACCGATGCAGATGGCAGGCTCCGCCAACCCGTTGCCGGCACAGAAAAAAACTATCCTGTAGGAAATAGCAGCTATAATCCCATAAAACTCACCAACACAGGCACATTAGACACCTTCTCTGTCAGGGTAACGGATGATGTACTGACCGATGGTACATCAGGAAGCCCCTTGACGGATAATGTGGTGGATCGCACGTGGCATGTGGAAGAAGTGGTGGAAGGCGGAAGCGATGTGCTGATGAACCTTGAATGGCAAGGCACAGATGAATTCCCCGCTTTCTTGCGAAATTCATGCTACATATCCTTCCATGACGGCACAGGCTGGAACGATTCCGCGCCCGGCGCATCCAATGGTTCCGATCCTTACACACGTACACGCAGCGGCTTAAGCCTTTTTAATGCCACACCTTATGCCTTGGCCTCCTCTGGCGTTTTGCCTGTGGAATGGTCAAGCTTTGAGGCCAAGGCTCAAAATGGAACTTCGCTGCTTCGCTGGGCTACGGCATCAGAGCGCAACAGTGCTTACTTTGCCATAGAGCGAAGCACCGATGGACTTTTGTTTGCCGAAATTGGTCGTCGGAAGGCCGCTGGTTATTCTGCTACCTTGAATGAATATCAATTTATAGATCACACACCCTCTCGTGGCACCAATTTTTATCGCCTGCGCCAAATGGATGCCGATGGGAATGCTACTTTTAGTGCGGTGAAAAACCTTGAATTTGAAGGTAAAAATGGCGTTTTCGCCTTCCCTCAGCCAGCACAGCAGGTGCTTAACCTTCAATTTGATGTGCCCATAAGTCAGGTAACACAATGGCAAATCTTGGACGAGGCGGGCCGCTTGGTATCCAATGGCACATTGCCAGAAAATGTGCAAATGCACCCGATCAATCTGGCGCAATTACCTGTGGGCTTTTATGTGTTGCGAATGATGGGCGAGCATGGTGCTACCCTG
>CAZIKN010000089.1:0-24162 GCA_964539805.1 uncultured Saprospiraceae bacterium
GAACGATCAGCGCTTTGATATCAGCAGCTGCAATTTGGAATAAACAGCAGGGCAGGGATAGGGTTCAAATTATTTTTTCAGCGTATCTTTTTCCATCTTAGGCTTGAGGTGGTAAAAGATCTTGGTCATCCATTTAAGGGTGTCTTTTTCAACGGCCTTGTCCGTAATGTACTCTTCGATCACGGGTGGCATATATTCCAGTTTTTTGTCTTTGAGGTATTCATCCATGGCAAGATGCGCTTCCATGGTGCCAGCGGGGTCGCCAAAATATTCGATATAGACGGCCGCTCCGGCTGGCAGGGTAAGGATCTCGAGGCTGTCAGCGGGTTTGAGTTTGATTTTTTCTGCAATGGGCACAGCAGCCGCCATGTCCGTTTTGCCCTTTTCCCAGGTAAAAAACAGCCCGGAGGGCAAGCCGGAGAGGTCAACATCCGCCTTTTGGGCCGCTGTAAGGGCTTTGGGGAGATAAGTGGACAAAAAGGAATCCACCGCGATGCTATCCACGAGCCTGCGGGTGCCCACAAAAAAACGTTCTTTGAAATCCACCTCGAGGACATCAAAGCCGCGGTATTTTTTGCGCGCCAGTTTTTCGGCCAGCTTTTTCAGGTTGCCGAGGCCGCGTTCAAAATCTTTTCCGACATAGCGGTTCACATCGGTAAACATGGCCAGGCCATTCCAGGGAAAACCAATGTACATGTCAAATTTCCAGGTCACCTTGGTCATCAGGCTGTCGCCCGTGATGATAAAGGGGGCGGGGGTCACGTTGTGCCAGGGTTTGAGGCGGGTGATTTCGGTTTCCACGCTGGTATCCGTGATGTTTTTTAGTTCAATAAAGCCTTGGCCCACATCTTCATTGCCTTCCCAATGGAATTTTGCCCCCGGCGCACCATCAGTGCCCGCTATGCTTATTTTCATGTCGGAGTCAATTTCGCTCCAGGGTGACCAGCTGCGGAAATTTTTAAAATATTTGATTTGGGCAAAGACCGTATCGCGTGGCGCTTTAATGTCAATGCTGCGCTCAATGGCGTAGTTTTTTTTCGCAAATAGGCCCATAGTGACGATAATAGCGGCAATGGCTGCAAAAAAATAGAGGAGATAACGTAAAATTTTCATGTTTTGAATGTTATGGGCCGGAGGAATCAAGGCCCTCCCAAACCGGGTGCAAAATTGCTACATTTCAGCCTGACTTTATCTATATCAAGTATTTTTTGCTGATTTCCTGACCACCAGCACCTGTTAGTTGGAAAAATCCATCTAAGAAATGATAAAAAAATAACTTCACGATTGATGCTTGTCCTCTTTGTTCAGGCAGGTGCCAATAGACTATGTACAGCAGGACCTGATCGGGTTGATCAAAATGCGGCCCGATCGGTGCCAGCACCCCGACGACAAGTTGTGGCCCTTGCCGGATACGCCGGAAAATCGCTCCGCGATCAAACCACGCAGCTGTTAGAAAAAGGGCGTTGACCTGCGCTATATTCAGGATCTATTGGGGCATGAAAGCAGCAAAACGACGGAGATGTATTCGTATAATTTGTTCCGATACAGTCGGAATCTCGAAAAAGGCCTGAACAAAATAAAAAGCCCTTTATATGATTTGGTGATATAAAAAAGCATCACCTTCATGCAAAAAAGAATAATTTTGCGCTAAAATTATGACTAATTTCGAGTTGGACGAGGACAAAAACAAGACAAATCAACAAAAGCACAAGATTGCCTTTGATCGGATAAAAGTAGAAGCGTTGGACGTGATGAAACTGTCCAAAGGGGGGATTGTAGTACCTGAAGCGGCGATCTATTACGACGATGACGATATTGCCTACGATGAAGATTTTGAAGGCAACTGGGTCAGGGTTGATACTTCTACCCAGTCCCAAACAGAAGTCAGGATAACATTGCAAGACGACCTCAAACAATGGGTTGAAGAAAATAATGTGCAATTAGATCAACTGATCGAAAAGTTACTTGACAGTTATTATCGGGAACAAAAAATGGTCTCTGAAAATGCATAACATCTGTCAAGATTAAAGATTAGATTAAGAAAAAGACAGGGCATTCACCGCTGGCGCAAGACGCCCAAAGTTCAACGCGCCATGCATCACTCACGCCAGGCTAACCCACCATGCGCTCGCACGGTGGCTTCGTCTGCCCCTTTCGCCCTACCCGGTATCCGCCCACTCGCATGATCCATTGAGCCGGATAAAAAATTCCATATCTTGTTTTGGTAATATAAAAGAAGCACATATATTAGCTGCTGTAAATAACGAAAATCAACATGAACCCGAGCTTTAACTCACTTAAGCCGTTTTATTACCCTTTTGCTGGCGCATGGGGCAGCTTGGTGCTGTCCCATGCGCCAGTGTTTTTTGGGGCAGAAGCGTGGGGTTTGCTGCGACAGCGCATCCGAAAAGTGGGGATTTTGCCTAATCAGTTGGGGCAATCCAACCAATTTGCTTGGGTTGCCGCAACTGGGTACTGTTGACAAAGCGAGCATAAACGCAAACATGAGTCATCCCGGATTTTTAGCCGGATTCCGCTGAAAAAAGCCCGAAAAGGTGCGTAGCACCGGAATTTTTGCAGCATTATCCATGGAAGTTCCGGTGCTACGCACCTCATAAATCATTGATTGTCCGGTGCTACAAAGATTTCGGTGCTATGCACCTTGCGTCACAAACTCCGGGATGACTCATATTTGCGGTAGTGTTGTGGTTCCATCCAACTAAAAAGATAAAAAATGAAAAAAATACTATTACTTGAGGACTTAAACATGGGAACGATTAATACAATCATCCAATCAAATGGATATGAGGTAAAGACTAAAATGCTCAAGTCAGGCACCAGTAACTGGGAGTCTATATGTAAAATATTACAGGAAGATAACGATAAGGAAATACTCATAATGGGAAAGTTTACTGAATATGTACTCTTTATATTTAGTCTCCCTGAATACAATGAAATATCGTCCAAGTTATTAAAATTAATAAAAGAAAGAAATCATATTATATTTATTTATCATAATAATTTTTTCAAAGATTTCAGTTGTATTAAAAAAAGAATCTGGGAAGACATTCTAGAAGTTAATGATGAAGGAGATTTCATTAGTCTGAAAATAGAAAACACTTTGGAAAAATGGCTTCAAGAATATGGGGTAAATATTCAGCCCCATGAATACCTTTCTAATGTAAATAATTTTATTGACGGATTAAATCAAAACGGATTCAATATTGTTCCTTATAGAAAATTAATTGATGTTGAAATAGCAGGGCAAAATTTTATTGAGAATAGTGATCAAGGATTGTTATTTAGGTTATATGTTTCAAATAAAAGGATATGGAGTAATGAGTTTGATAAGTTTGTTATACTATTTAGAGATTTTGCGTCAAATATGACAAGCGAAGAGGTTAAAATAGTTCAAAATCGGACTGACCGAGGCATTACATTTTCAATTTATTCAAAAAGCCCAAGTTTAAGCCCTGAAAACATTGGAGAATTATTTAATGAATTCACAAAATTTCTAGACCTTTGTATTCAAGACCCCAAATCAGCAATAGAAATGCTATATGAAACAACTAAAATACCCAAAGAGGTAATTCCTTCATTAATCCAAAAATACTCTAAAGAAGGTCAGCGATTAATGATTGATTTGAAACAAGAGAGGGAAAGAAAATTAATGTCAATTAAACATCAACTTGAATCAGATATATCTGAAATTAAAATAGGTTTAGATATGTCAGAATATATTACTTCATTTCTACCCCAAGTTAATTCCCCAAGTGACTTGTTAAGGAATAGTAATTATACTCAAAATCAAACTGTAATAATAAATACCCAACAATATATTAATAAAGTTGAAGGCATAGTATCTAGGGAGATTTATGGAAACATTGACTTTACTTATGAAGATAAGCAGTTAAACGAATTAATTGAAAAATATGCAGAAGATAAGACAGAATTAGCCTTACTAAAATCTTCACACAATGAAATGAAAGACAATGGCCTATCAAAATCAACTAAAACTTTGGCGTGGCAAAAACTCCAAAGATTTTTAAGTAAGGTTAGTGAAAAAGTAGGTGATGTTGGAGTCAGTCTATTAACAAAATATCTTGAAGGCCAACTAAATTTATAAAATATCTGGATGGAACAATGCTTCCTTGTCAACCGCTCGCTAAAGCGGCGGTTGACAAGGAAGCCCACGTTTTATCTAATTAAAAATAAAGCCATGTAAATATGAGGATCGAGTTAATAGGTCGAGTTTCTGAAATTTTTGATAAAAAAAACTGGGAAATGGATCAAGAGATTACAACGAGTAAATTTAATTTATTTTGCGGGATGCTATCTCGTTTAGAAAATGACGAGGAAATAAGCTTAATGCTTGAACTCTTAGAGGATTTTTTACACATAAATAACGAATTTTATAGTAAAAGAATTATAAATGGTTTCAAGAATCTCCTTACTAGTAATTCTCAGATAAATACATTTTTCGTTTTGCCCTTATTAGCGGAAGAAGACCTTGACAAATACAAAAGTTCTCATTTAGTTCACTATTTATTTAAAGGAAGTACTTTTAAATATAAAATGCCACAGCTAAAAAATGTAAATATTAAAGTAATTAATAAAATTGAGCAGGTTTCAAGTATAAAAAATAACCAACAAATAATTTTAGTTGATGATTTTATTGGAACTGGGGAAACAACAATTTCAGCCGTCAACTATTTACTAAAAACAAATTTATTACTTAAAAAGCAAGATATATCTGTACTTACAATTGTAATACAAAAATCAGGACTTGAAGTATTGGCTCGTGAGGGAATTAATGTATTTTATTCAATTTCAGTCGGAAAAGGAATATCCGATAAGCATAGTGGAGATGAAATGGAAAAAAGAATAAACATAATGTCAAAAATAGAGGATAGATTAAAAGGATTAAAGCCTGATTTTAGGTTCGGTTACAAGCAATCTGAAGCCTTAGTATCTATGGAAAGAACACCAAATAATACTTTTCCAATTTTTTGGTACGAAGGAAAAAATATCAATATTGCACCTTTTCCAAGATGATAGAAAATAAAGAACATACCATATTGGCGCTTCAGCTAATCAATTCTAATGGAGATACCAGCTTTCTGCTTAGCCTTGGCTATGACTATTCAGAAATTGCAAAATTTATTGGGTTTCTTCGTAGAAAAAAATATGTTGATTTTAAATCAGGCACCTTATCTTTGACAGAAGAAGGCATTTTGTTATTAGCGACTTTAAATTCCGAGTTGAATCGGAAAGGAATTGCAAAATCTGTTTCACCATTAATCCAGTACCAAACTGAAAAAATTGATAAATATGACGTATATTTTCCAATAAAAAAAATAAAGGTTGAGCGTGAATAAATTTTTAGTTCTGTTACGCGAAAGCGTAGTGATTGGCGAGTCGCCAATCTATGATAAACTTACTTACAAGCCACTGTTCTCCTTAAAGAAGAACAGCGGAGCCTGTTCTTCTTTAAGGAGAACATCGCTCCGGCTGCGCCTACGCAAATTGGCTGCGCCAATTTCGATTTTAATGTTTGTAAAAAGATATTCCGCTCAACTCTTTTTTTTATGAAATGGATAGAATATAAATCAAGGTATATTGAAGTTGGTCAGCAAATTGGCTACCCCCAAGAAGTAATAGATGATCTATTATTTTATGCTGAAAAGTTATTTATTAAAAACTTACCTGTTATTTATGATCAGTTGCATTTTTCTAAACTAGTGGGCTATCAATATGAATTAGTATTAAGAATTTCAAATAGCCAAAAAGATTTTTACCGGGAATTCACCATTCCTAAAAAAAATGGAGGAGAACGTCCAATTTTTGAACCTCTACCGACTCTAAAAGAAATTCAAAAATGGATACTTGATAATATATTAAATAACGTAAAAGTAAGTCCAACAGCGAAAGCATATATTCAAAACACTTCGATCAAGGACAATGGTAAGTTTCATAGGAAACAAAACAAACTACTGAACCTTGATATAGAAAATTTTTTTGGAACAATAACAGAACATCAAGTTTACAATGCTTTTAAGAAATTAGGGTACAGTAAGCCAGTGTCAAATTTGATGTCCAAAATTTGTTGCTTATCTGGTAGTTTACCTCAAGGGGCACCTACAAGTCCAATGCTTTCAAATATGATATTTTATCATATGGATATGAGGATATTTGGGTATTGTAAAAAAAATAAAATTCGCTACTCTCGATATGCTGATGACATGACCTTTTCAGGTGATTCCTTTTCAAATATAATAATTACTTTTATCAAAAAAGTTCTAAACGAAAATGGATTCAATCTAAATGATAGAAAAACAAAAATACGATTTACACATCAAAGGCAAGAAGTTACTGGCATAGTTGTTAATGAAAAAATGCAAGCAAAAAGAGAATATCGACGCTTGATAAGGCAACAAATATACTATATTAAAAGGTTCGGAATAAGAGATCAGTCAAAAATAAATGGATATGAAAACCCTAAAAAATATCTTTATCACTTGCTTGGGAAATCAAATTTTGTATTATTTGTTAATCCTAAAGATAAAGACATGATTGAAAATATCAAATATTTACATTTTAGACTTTCTGAATATCGATAAAATTTTTCGTATTAAAAATAAAGATAGAACTCTGCGTGACTGTCAACAGCCCGCTAAACGCGGCAGTGTGGCATTTCCCCGCTCGCGCCACGCTAACCCACCATGCGCTCGCGCGGCGGCTCCGCCCCGCGCGGCCCAGGCAACGTGATTCGCTAAGCATTTCCTGCAGTGTCACTAATCCCTAAAAGTGTACCACCTGTAAATCGTAACGCATCCCGGACAAAGCCGGGAAAAGGTAAATGCGGAGTACGCCATGGTGTGCCTGACGTACAACCTGTGCCGTGCCATCAATATTTTGGGTGCCGGAGGCCTGAAAAAGTTGATAAAACAACAGATATTGCTATATTTGCGCAGTTATAAGCCCTTTTGCGCCACTTTTTTGGGCAGTCCGGGATTGTTGGGGCGCAGCGCGGCCTTCGGCAGGGGGGCAATGGCGGCCTGTGGGGGGAAATTACGGCCTGAAAATTGGGGTAGTGGGGGTTTTTTAACAGCCTGCGTAGTTTTCAATCCCAATAATCAAACTTTTACCTTAAATTCAGGTACTTACATAATTCAAGCGTCTGCTCCTGCATATTCGGTTGGCACGCATAGAATAGTATTGAGAAATCAGCAAGATGAGAAAATTGTTTTGTTTGGGACGAGTGAGTTTTCAGCGGTTGTTTCCCCGGCTCTTCTTACTGGCAATCAATCTGTTTCTAATCTTTACGGGACATTGACTGTTCCTTCCAACATGTCTCAGACTTTTAGATTGGAACACTGGGTCTCAACACCGAATACCAATTCAAAATCATTAGGCGTGTCCCTTTCCAGCGGAAGTGGTGCTCCGAATATTTATGCCAGAGTAATAATTGAAAAAATTCAGTAAACCATTGCGAATAGAAGGGTGAGTATTACGGCAAAAGTTGCAATTTGGCAACTTTTGCCGTATCTTTGTAGCCAAATTTATCAAAAATGGCAAAAAAGCTAATCCGATTCGATTGGGCGATGAAAAAAATGCTTCGCCACAAAGCCAACTTCGACATCCTCGAAGGGTTCTTGTCGGAGTTGCTTGGCGAAGACGTGAAAATAAAGCATATCCTTGAAAGCGACGGCAACAAGGAAAGGGAGGACGACAAGTTCAACCGGGTGGACATTCTTGTAGAAAACGAGAAGGGTGAACTTGTCATTATCGAAGTACAGAATACACAAGAGTACGATTATTTTCATCGAATGCTTTATGGTGCATCAAAGGCCATTGCCGAGCATATCAAAGAAACGCAGGCTTATGCCAATGTAAAAAAGATCATTTCGATTACAATCGCCTATTTCGACTTGGGGCAAGGGAAGGACTACGTTTATCATGGCACAACAGTTTTCAGAGGCATTCACAAAGGCGATATTTTAGGACTTTCGGAAAAGCAGGTAGAGGTCTATAACAAAACAAAAGTACACGAAATTTATCCCGAATATTGGGTAATCAAGACGGGAAAGTTCAGAAACAGGGTAAATGATAAATTGGATGAATGGATATATTTTCTGAAAAACGCAGAAATCAAGCCTACTTTTTCCGCCAAGGGTTTGAAGGAAGCGAACGAGAAATTAGATGCCATGAAACTGCCCGAAAAGGAACTCAAAGCCTACAATGCATATTTGAGGCATTTGATGAGCATTGCCAGCAGGAATCATAATATCGAAATTGATGCAAAGGAAATAATCAAGAAGGCAAAAGAAGAAGAAAAAATCGAGTTCATTCTTGAAATGCACAAAGAGGGTTTAACAATTGCTCAAATTGCGAAAATCAGTAAAAAAACGGAAAAAGAAGTTCAGCAGATCATTGATAACCAACAAAATAGGTAAAACCGCCCAACAATCGCTTCCCGAAAATTGCCCCGCTCGCGCCACGCTAACCCACCATACGCTCGCGCGGCGGCTCCGCCCCGCGCGGCCCAGGCAACGTGATTCGCTAAGCATTTCCTTCAGTGTCCCTAATCCCCAAAAGTGTACCACCAATTTGCACCAAAAGTGTACCACCTGTAAATCGTAACGCATCCCGGACAAAACCGGGAAAAAGTGAACGCGGAGTACGCCATGATACAAGCTGCGCCGTGTCCTCAACATTTTGGGCGCCGAGGGCCTGAAAAATCTGATATAGTCAGCGCAAAGTCGCGCCTGTAAATTTTTAAAAAATCAGGTAAATCAATCCTGGTAATCTTCAAAAGCACTTAAATCCTGGTATAAATGAGGCTTTAGACGGTACGAGCTGGCAAATACGGAGAACAAGAGCGAGTTTGTCTTGACGAAGGACTTGTAACTATAAGTTTGAACGATTTGCCTGCTACAGGTAACTTCATGAGGTACCACTGCTTCCCATTTCAAAAAAGGGCCTATATTTGCCTTAGGAATAATAAAAAATAAGTTCCTGATTCAGACATGCTCTTAGCGCAATAAGAAAATGAAATACGTCCATTGTCTTACAGTATTTTTACTACTAATTGGATGCTCAGAAAAGCCGAAGCACTCTGATTTTTCATATCAGGAAGCTATTGCTTTATTTCAGAATGAGATAAAGAAAATGGAGGATGGGCCTATGAAAAATGTTTTATTATGGAATACTGAACGCATATTGGACCAAGACACACTGTATGAAAAGAAACTTGGTTCAAGTATGTACGACAGCCTGATGTCTTCTATAAATGATTATAACGCCCGAAAACATTTTAAAAGACAGCTACATTTAGACCAATTGGAACAGTTAACAATTGCTGACCGCATGGAGGTTTACAAGTTTCATTATAGCCGGGCATTTTCAAGAGATTTAGTTATAGTAACAGTTTCAAAGCAAGAAGGAGGTCAAGGCACTATAACGTGGCAAGTATTGGAAGTACATATAAATTCTGATCACAATGCGATTTTGAGCGATAGGTTTTCTTTAAGCGTTAAGTTAAATGAGTCCAGACCGGTTTCAGATAGAGAATGGAATACACTTGTCAAATTAATTGATGAAACAAAATTTTGGGAATTACCTTCAAAAGTCGGCAACTATGGACTTGATGGTTCAAGTTGGGTAGTAGAAGGGTCAAAACGTTTGAATGATAGTTCTATGGTAATGCGTCAAATTTATCATTCAGTTGATAGGTGGACGCCAGAAGAAGGAACTCCAATTTACAAGATTGGAAGGTATCTATTAAGTACAAAAGATTATGATTGGGGTAAAATATACTAAAAAAATAGAGAACGGTTTGCTTTCTTGCACTTGAAAATGGATATATTATCACAGAAAGGTCGCTTTCGCTCTAAGCATAATACCAATTTTCTTGAATAATATAAAATGTATCTTATGAAAGATAGACCCAAGATTGGCGTAGGTGTCATCATACAAAATTCGGATGACAAAATCTTAATAGGCAAAAGAAAAGGAAGCCACGCACCACTATTTTCAATACCTGGCGGGCATCTGGAAAACGGTGAAACATTTGAAGAAATGGAAAAATTAAAATTATACTTCAAAGAAGCAGGGTTTAACGAAACGGAAACAGAAGAAATAACTGCACGTTTTAGATATAAAACGCTGAACAAAGACGACCATTTTGTAAAGGAAGGCAAAAAATCTTTACAAATGGGTTTTATTGAGATGGGGCTGTTTCAGTATTATTCTATTTCTGAAAAGGGCGAAGAGAAAACAACCTATATCTCTTTACCGCATACTTTTGTGGCTTCTTTACTTTCTTATCTCACGGATAGTCCTGCAAGGGAAAACATCAGAGCGTTGACCAATGCAGCGCTTTGGGTAATTGACAAAAAAGATATTGCTGAATTACAAGAGCGGATTCCACAGTTCAAAAATTTTTATATCAAGCTCATAGAATGGCAACTTTGCTGTATAGACAAAGCAAAATTTGACCTCATTACACTGACAGCGGAACAACGCTATGAAAAAGTAGTCAGAGAAGAACCAGAATTGTTAC
Organism: uncultured Saprospiraceae bacterium; assembly: GCA_964539805.1. Taxonomy (GTDB): domain Bacteria; phylum Bacteroidota; class Bacteroidia; order Chitinophagales; family Saprospiraceae; genus M3007. The sequence continues at coordinate 10,565 of CAZIKN010000089.1, forward strand.
AACAAGTACCATTACAATATATTGCGTCTATGTTGGGCATTACACCAAGACATTTAAGCCGTTTGAGGAAAAATATTTAGTAAAAATCACTATTAGACATTTGTCTAGTAGATTGCCTGGCTATCGAAAGAACTTTGCATCGAAATTAACATAAAATTTACGACATGCAAAAAAATCTCTTTTGGGCTTCGTTGCTAACTATTACAAGCACTGCCTTTGCTCAAAGTCCATTCCCTAAGCATCTGCTTAGTATTAATGGTTTCCGTAATCCATCTATTGGATTGGAATACCAACATCACAAGATCTCTGTTCACGGGGGGTATTACCTCACAAATTTTGAAAGTGGTGTTACAACTCGTTTTTTGAAAACGGGTGTAACGTATTGGTTTTTGCCAATTGGTAAAAAAGAAATTCCTTCTTCGGTTTATGTAGGGGCTAATTATTTGCGTGGACTTTCAAGGGACTATGAAGACAAAAATGCTTTGGGACTTGAAGCAGGTTTTCGTTGGTATGCTTGGAAAGGCCTGAACTTTCGTATTGGAGTCATTGCACTCGCCAGCGAGGGACAATCCCTAAAAATCAATCCTACACCCGGTATTTCTTACTCAATTAAATTTTAGAAAAATGAAAACTGAAAAATTAATAGGTATTTTGCTAATAACAGGAGCAATAGGCGTACTTGTGCCTTACACCGTCTTGACAATCATATTTGATTATCCAAACATTTTAAGACAGGAAACAGCTACTATCCTGACCAAATTTTACGAAGCGGGCAGCAGCTTAATTTGGACCTGGTGGGCATTTGCCATTTTGGGATTGCCACTTGTTAAAGCCTACATTTTAATAGGACAAAAATTAGAGCACAAATTTTATTTCGTTCGTTGGGCGACAACTTTGGGTGTTATTGGATTATTCGTACAAATGATTGGATTACTACGTTGGACATTTGTAGTTCCTGTTTTGGCAAACAATTTTATGACAGGAAACGAAATGACCAAAGAAGCAAGTAAAGTGGCATTTCAAGTTATTCATCAATACGGTGGGGTTATATTAGGCGAACACATTGGACAACTTTTTACGATTGCCTGGACAGTTATGATGACTTCGGCATTTGCCCAACTCAAACTATTTCCTAAATGGACAATTTGGCTTGGCTATATGTCCTCCTCAGTTTATTTATTGGCCCAAACAGAACTCTTTGCAACAGTTTTGCCTGATTTCCCGGTTGTAGATGCAGCTGGCTTTATTGGCAGTACCCTTTGGATAGTTTGGCTTATAATCATAGGGACAAAATGTATCAAAGTAAAAATGGAATAAGCGTGTTCCGGCAAGAATAGTTAAAGAATTGTGAAGGACGCTATGGGATTAAATTTGTTCTTAACTTGGATGTTTTTATGTACAAAAGGGGATCCGATGCACTTAATCTGGTGTCATGGCTCGGCCACTCCCACCGCAACAAGTCTTTTAAAAATCACTATAACGCTGCTTTTATACTATGAAAAGAACAAAAATTTCGTTGGCAACTATCATATACTTGCTCTCTTTAACCACCTGTATGGGACAGGCTCCAAAATTGACCATTACACCAATGATTAAGCTGCCAAATGATACATTAATAAAAAGACAGATACTTAACAGCCTTGATATTTTTTTAAAAGATAAAGATGGAGATATGTCCAATTCGATCGTAATGGATAAAAAACACTATGAAAAATACAAGGATTTTTTCGATACATTCAAAAAAATAGAAAATAGCAAGAAATATAACGATACTGCTTTTTTCAAATGCCATTTGGCTAATATTGTGCTTCAACCAGATAAATCCTATCGTGTTTCGCTTTCCTATTTTGGTACGAGCCCGGCTAAGGAAATCATCCACAGGCTTAGCGCAACAATGATAGCAAAACGAGACATGGGTATTTTTAAATTTTATTGCCCTTTCGAAGACAATACAAAGCATTGGAAATCTCAACAAATAGGTACGGTCAAATTTTATTATGAATATGATTTTAAGCTAAATATTGCAAAGGATTTTGAAAGATACAATAAGGAAATCGCTAAAAAACTAAACCTGAGCCCCTTGGAATTCACTTATTATAAGTGTAGAGATATTCAGGAAGTTTACAGAATAATGGGCATAGATTATGACATCAGCATAAATGGCAATGTTAGGTCAGGCTCGTTTGATACCAAAAATAAAGTATTTTTAGCGGGCACTAATTCAGAGCAATACAAACACGATTTGACACACGGGTATATGGGGATGCTTTTTGCCGATAGTTTAAGAAATTGGCCTGCAGAGGAAGGTTATAATATTTATACGACAGATTATTGGGGTGAAAGTAGCGAGCAGATTTTTAAGTACTTGATAGACTATGCAAAAATGAACTTAAATATTTCTTTATTGGATGTTTTTCAAAAAGACATCATTTTGAAATATCCTGTTTCCATCAAATGCCCAATTGCTGCTGTGATTATGAGAAAAGTGGATAAAGAATATGGTTTTGATAAAGTGTTACAACTGATCTCATGCGGAGAATCTGACGACAATTTTTTCCTGAAACTACAAGAATTAACAGGTATTACCAAAGACACTTTTGACGCAACGGTAAGAGCCGAACTTGCAAAGTATGCTCAACACTGAACCGCCCCTCTCCAAGTTGAACCATTACACCTGGATATGAGTGATGTTGAAGATGTACAGGATTGATTTACCTGATTGGAGGCGGCAAGGCGCTGTCCCTGTGTTCCCCACCAAACACGAGCGGCATTCAGCGATGCGCTCTGCATAAAACTAAGCGCTGACCGATCGGGTGGAAGAACGCTTCATGTTAAATATGAAGCAGCCCATTTATCCACCCCATTTTTATAGCTTAATTTGGGCACAGGCGTGGTCGAAGGACGGGGAGCGGTTCACACCCTGTTGGCCGTTTGTATGTGATGAATCCCATTTCATCCGTGTTCAATAACGCTGTTCCTGTGTATTTTTTGGGCCCAAAAACATCTTTTTTGGGCATGGCGTAGTTTTGATGAGGTGCTTTTTTATTGGAAAAATGCAATTTCGTCATAATTTTATGTCGTGAAATTATTATTCCCCCACACAGCGTACTATTTTTTCCTGCTCACATGCTTACCGATTGCACAGCAGGCCCAAACTCCGGTATCACCCAAGGGTTTGGTGGCGAAAGCGTTTGAACTGCATATTGACCTCCTTTGGACACCCAATGCCGAGAGCAATGTCACAGGCTACAAAATTTACCGCTCAACGGATGGCGGTCAGCAATTTCAGTTTTTAAAACAAGTAGGTAAAACAACCCGCATCACGGACTGGACCGGTGATGAGGGCCAGAACCTGACCCGCCATTATCGTGTGACAGCGCTTTCCAATAATTTGGAGAGCCCTGTATCGGCCACCGTGTCAGCCACAACATTTGGTATGACGGATGCCCAACTGTTCGATATGGAGCAGGAAGCGGCCTTTCGTTATTTTTGGGATTTTGGCCATCCTTTCAGTGGCCTGGCCCGTGAACGTGATGCATCTGGCGATATTGTTACTACAGGTGGCAGTGGCTTTGGCGTCATGGCAATCATCACTGGCGTGGAGCGGGGCTGGATCACACGGGAGGAAGGCCTGCAACGCCTGATCCTGATGGTGTCCTTCTATCAGATTGCGGATCGGTTTCACGGTGTTTTCCCGCATTGGATGGATGGCATTAGTGGCAATGTAGTGCCCTTCAGCCAATATGATAATGGCGGTGATTTGGTAGAGACGGCTTTCCTGATGCAGGGCCTACTTTGCGCCCGCCAGTATTTTAACCAAAATGACCCCAATGAACAGGGCTTGCGAGATGCCATCAACAGTCTTTGGAGGGCTGTGGAGTGGGACTGGTACCGCCGGAACGGCAGCAATGTGTTGTACTGGCATTGGTCCACCAATTACGGATGGCAAATGAACTTCCCGTTGCGGGGCTTTAACGAAACCCAGATTGTATATTTGCTCGCCGCGGCATCACCAACACATGTTGTCCCCGGAAGCCTTTATCAAAGTGGCTGGTTGGCGAGTGCTTATAAAAATATCGGGATCTATTTTGGGTTGCCAATTTATTGTGGCCCCTCGGGCGGCGGCCCTATGTTTTTTGCCCATTACTCGTATTTGGGGTTTGATCCCAGGTCTTACAAGGATGAGGTTTGCAATTATTTCGTCCGAAATAAAAACCATGCCCTCATTCAGGTGGCTTACAGTAAGGCTAATCCCAAAAACTTCAAAGGATATAGTGCCGATTGTTGGGGGCTTACGGCTTGTGACGGCCCGAATGGCTATGCTGCAAGGGATATATTTGCAGATGATGGCACCATAGCACCTACAGCCGCTTTGGCCAGTATGCCCTACACACCGGAGCAAAGTATGGCTGCACTGCGCCATTTTTACCGCAACATTGGTGAAAAACTATGGGGGGTATATGGCTTCTACGATGCCTTTAATTTGCAAAAAAACTGGTTTGCCAATTCCTATCTGGCTATTGACCAAGGCCCTATTGTGGCCATGATGGAAAACCACCGTACAGGCCTGTTTTGGCGCTTGTTTATGTCTTGCCCCGAAATTGGGCCTGCGTTGCAAAATCTTGGTTTCCAAAAAGATAATTCATCAACCCAGGACTTGGGGCTTTTAGAGCAACAGGGGTTTGAGGCCTCTGTTTTCCCCAATCCGGCCATAGCAGGGCAAGCAATTCAGCTGCGGATCGCCTGCATAGAAGAACAGCAATTGAGTTTTGAAATGATTGACCTGAACGGGCGTCGTCTTGACATTTTGACGGAAAAGGCGATTGCCCCTACGGGCATTTCAACAATTAATATTAGCCCTAAAATTTTCACCAAAGGCCTTTGCCTGCTCAAAATCAGCAATGAAAAAGGTGCAACGCAAACGTTGTCCCTGGTGCTTTGCGCCCCTTGAACAAAGCAAAGAAAACCCATCATTAGTACCTAACAATTATCAATCAACAATAACATTCACCTGCGTATGAAAAAATTATTTCTCTTTTTGTTTTTGGCATTCGGCACTTTGGGCACCTATGCACAGATTGTGTATGAGGACTTTCAAGGAGCAGCCAAACTGACTTGGACGGGTATCAATGGTACCTATAACGGGCAAGTCGCTAACCCTGATCCCACAGGAGCAAATACTTCAAATGGTGTAGGTTCCTACACCAACAACCCAGATTTTGATTTCAACTTTGCTATTGCCGACTTGGGCCAGCCAGCCGATTTGTCGCAGTTTAATTTGTTCAAAATGAAAATCTGGTCACCTACTGCACCGGCCAAAATGTTGCTCAAATTTGAGGGTGGCGGCAAAAACGTCGAAAAGATCATTGATATCTCGGAGGCCAACAAATGGGTAGAATACGAGTTTGACCTTTCCGGCGGCTCCGGTTTTACCACCATGAACAAAGTGCTGGTATCCTTCAACAGCTTTGTAAAAGGTGATACCAAAACCTATTTCTTTGATGATATCATTGCCGTAAAAAATCAGCGCTGCTACGCTGATTTTGATGGTTCTGGTATTGAGTTCAAAGGGCTGGACGGTGTTTTGACGGCCCCATTTGACAATCCCGGTGCCAATAAAGTAAACAGCAGCGCCAAATGTGCCAAATATGTAAAAAGCGACAAGCACGCCTACAGCCTGATTTTGGCAGACAATGGTGCGCCTTTTGACCTTAAAGTGTACAATCAGTTCAAAATTGATGTGTATGCCACTGCGGCCACACAAATGATCTTCAAAATAGAAGGCTCCGGCGGTGGCTTTGAAAAAAAGGTCAACATAGCGGTAAAAGATGCCTGGCAGACGTACACCTTTGATTTCAGCGCACAAGCGGACAACACGGGCCTTAGCAAGATCGTGATGTTTTTTGACTTTGGCGTGGAAGCCAGTTCGGATACCTATTATTTTGACAATGTGTGCGCGGTGCCACAAGGCTCCTGCAAGGGCGTAGTGCTCAACCCAAGTATTCTGGATGATTTTGAGTGCAATCGCACAGCCATTTATGAACAGGGATGGGATAGCCTTAGCGTGGTGAAAAATCCGGCTCCCACTGGTGACAACAACTCGGCTGCCGTAGGCAAATACCTTGACCCGAGCGGTCCGGGCACAGAGTATAGCGCCCTGGTGATTGATTATCAGGAGCCGCTTGATCTGAGCGCGAAAAACGAATTTTCCTGCAAGGTGTGGTCTGCCAAAGCGGGCGACTTGCTTTTGAAAATAGAGGGCGGCCCCAACCCCGCAAAAGAGGTGAAAATACCCATGACCGAACTGAACAAATGGGTAGAATATAAGGCAGATTTCTCGGATATGGCCGGGAAAGGTCATCGCCGTTTAGTACTGTTCTTTAATGCAGGACAAAATGGCGCAGCTGGCGACACCTATTATGTAGATGATATTCGTTTGGGCGAGCCATCAGCGTTGCCACCTTTGGAGGATTTCCAAACCACGCCAACCAAATTATTCTGGCAGCCATTGGAGCAAAATACAGCGTTGCACGGCAACTTTACGGCACCTACAAGCAATCCCGGCCCTAACACCGTGAACGGTAGCACACAAGTAGGTTGTTATGCAAAGGGCACTTCGCCATTGTCCACTTTGCAGGCTTTTGCACCAGCACCCTTTGATCTTAAAGTATTCCCTCAGTTTAATATTGACGTGCGCTCCCCACAAGGTGGCGGAAAAGTGAAGATGCAGCTCAGTTCAGCACTTCAGGGCAATAAAGAAGCTGAAGCAACGATAAAAACACCCGGAGAATGGGAAACCCTGAGTTTTGATTTCTCTGCATTCAGCGCGGTTACCGATTTTCTGGAAGTGCGCCTTATTTTTAATGCCGGCACAGCTGCTGCGGGCCAATCCTGGTGCATTGACAATTTGCGCCAGACCAAAATTACCATTGATCCTTGCCTCGGCACAGTGCCCGTAGCCAATGTGTATGATGATTTTGAGTGCCAACGCAATAAAACCGTGGGTGCAGGCAATGACCGCCTCAAGGTGATCAACAACCCCAAACTCAACAACGACAATGGCTCCTTGAAAGTTGGCCAATACACTGACCCAGCCAATGAGCCCTGGGTGGCATTGTGCTATGAAGTGCCAGAGGGCGTTGACCTCAGCCTGTATAATTTCTTCTCCGTACAGGTGTATGGCCCGGCAAAAGTACCTATGTTGTTCAAGTTGGAAGGTGGCACATCACCTGCCAAAGAAATATGGGATACCTTGAGAACAGGTGAAAAATGGCAAAAATTCAATATTGATTTCAGCGGTGAGGCGGGTAAAAACCATAAACGTATCTGCATCTTCTTCAATGCGGGCCAAAGCAATCCTGAAACGGTGTATTATGTGGACAACGTACGCTGGGCGCGCGCTGGCTACAGCGGTTGTGTAGTGGACAACGAAACCCCAACCCTGATAAACACTTGGCGCTATTTTGCCAATGGTGCATTGGAAGTTGCTGGTTATCAGTTCGAAATCGTGGATAACCCAACCAAAGCGGGCATCAACACCAGTACCAAAGTGGGCAAATTCGTGCGGGCAGGCAATGCCGAGGTATTTGCAGGCATTTATTCCAGCCCTGATCTGGAATCACCCATTGACTGGAAAGGCAACAAAAAAATACGCGCAAAAGTATTGATGGACCATATTGGTAACTTAGGCTTAAAAGTGGAAGGCTCCGCAACAGGAGCACCGCCAGTTGAACTGAAGGTAGCCAATACCAAGATAAACGAATGGGAGGAAATCACAGTTGACTTTGCAGCGGCACCTGACAATGGTGAGTACAAGCGTTTGACGCTTTTCTTTGACCTCGGCCTTCCGGTCACAGGCAAAGATGTAACCTCTTATTTTGATGACATCGTGATCGGCAATGGTGCCTGTGGCGTTAGCGGTACCTTCTACCCAAATGTGGAGCCACTCAGCCTTGCGCCAAACCCTGCTTTTGATATGATTACGCTGCGCAACAGCGAAAACCTGAGCCGTGTTGAGGTATTCAACGCTTATGGACAGCGTGTGGCCATGATGCAAACACAAGGCGACAGTCAGGTGGATATTGATTTGAGCCGTTTCCCTGCCGGCGTGTACAGTTTGGCTGGCTATGACCGCCAGGGTGTATTGGTGGGAAATGCCAAATTTGTAAAGCAATAATATTTTTGATCCGAAGGGTGTCCTGTGCCTGTGCCTTATGGTGCAGGGCACCCTTTATTGGCTCCTTTTCATTACCATTTTATACTTAATGTAAAGTGGTTTTGAGTCAACTCATGTCCGTAAATCTTTAAAAATCACGTAAATCCGGGTATAACGTATGCTCAAACATCTCGCAGCATTGTGCCTGCTTGTCATCGCCATGCCTTTATGGAGCCAAACAAGTAGTAAACTTCCAGAAAAGGACAAGCCTCCTTTTAGTTTGGATGAGGTTCAATACAGGCATTTCCGCTTTTTTTGGGAGTTGGCTCACCCTGAAAACTTTCAGGTGCCAGATCGCTATCCGCGTATAGATTTTTCCAGTATTGCGGCTACTGGTTTTGGCCTGTCGGCTTATTTAGTGGGTGCTGAACGCGGTTGGGTCACACGCGCGCAAGCTGCAGAACGGGTGTTGAACACATTGCGCGTACTCAAAAATTTGCCACAAGGCCCCGAAGAATCAGGGGTAGCGGGCTATCGCGGTTGGTTTTATCACTTCCTGACCACCGACAAAGCCCTTCGCTTCAAGCAAGTGGAACTGTCCAGCATTGATACCGGATTGTTGATGGCTGGGGTTTTGTCCTGTATGAGCTATTTTGACGGAGATAATGCTATAGAAAAAGAGATTCGCGAGACGGCAGATTTTCTGTACAGGCGGGTGGAATTTGATTGGTTTATGAACAAAAACCATTGCATGAGCATGGGCTGGCACCCTGAGCGGGGTGGTTTCCTGAATGCTGAATGGCGTGGTTATAATGAGGCTATGTTGTTGGTAATCATGGCCTTAGGGTCGCCAACGCATCCGCTTCCATCTGATGCATGGGACGCCTGGTGCCATTCTTACTACCGCGCTCCGTTCAAAGGGCAGGATATGATCAATTTTGGCCCATTGTTTGGGCACCAATACAGTCATTGCTGGCTTGATTTCAGGGGCCTTTATGATGAGTATAACCGCAAATCCGGTTTTGATTATTTTGAGAACAGCCGCCGGGCTACCTTGGCAAACCGTCAGTATTGCATAGACAATCCGAAACAGTTCAAAGGATACGGGCCGGATATTTGGGGCCTTACGGCAGGGGATGGCCCGGATGCCGAAATGATACACCGGGGCGAAAAAATCTTTTGCCCGGGATATGATGCCCGGGGAGTGGCCGTGGATTATCTCACAGATGACGGCACTATTGCCCCTACTGCGGCTATTAGCTCACTGCCTTTTGCGCCGGAAGTTTGCCTGCCCACGCTGGAAGCCATGTGGCAACGCTGGCCTGTTGGCCCTTTTGGTTTTTTTGATGGCTACAACGAAACCTTTACAGATTTAAAAAAATCACCCAATGCCCAGGCTGGTTATGACTATTGGGTGGATCGAGACTATCTTGGTATTGATCAGGGCCCTATTGTCTTGATGATGGAAAACTATCGCAGCGGCTTTTTATGGAACCTGATGAAGAAAAACCCATACATCGTTAAGGGTTTGCAACGCGCAGGTTTTACATCGGTTTTAGCGCCTCAAAAAGAAGCAAAAACACAAAAAAGCAACAAAGAGCGACCTTTCTGGCCAGAAAGCCCTGTATGGGAAACCATCAATAAAGTACAATGGGCGGATGGTGAAAAAGCCCAGTCAAACGACCAGATTCCACTTGATCCCAATGGCTTTTTTCAGCGATTGCAATATCAAGGCGCTCAAGGCCAACAATTGCCATACCAATTGGCCATACCCTCAAATACGCAACAAAAAACAATGGTCAAACGGCCATTGGTGATCTTTCTGCACGGCTCGGGAGAGCGCGGAAACGACAACCATGGCCAGATGAAAAATGGCGTACATGCTTTCTGTGAACAGTGGGTAAGGGAAAAATACCCGCATTACTTGATTGTGCCCCAATGCCCCACGGATATGCGCTGGGGAGGTAGCAGCGCCAACTGGCAGACCCTGTTTGCTGAAAACCCAACACCAGCAGCCCAAATGGTGCTGGAAATCATGGAGAAAACAATAAAAGAACACCCCGATATTGATCCCAAAAGGGTGTATATCGTTGGATTGAGCATGGGCGGTTTCGGCACATTTGATCTGATCATGCGCCGGCCTGACTTGTTTGCAGCGGCTATTCCGGTCTGTGGGGGAGGAGATCCCAAACATGCCGAACGAATCAAAAAAATCCCTATATGGGCCTTTCACGGGGCCTTGGACGAAACGGTGCTGCCTCGTTGCTCTCGCCAGATTGTGGATGCCTTAAAGGCCATAAAGGGCAATATCAAGTACACGGAATATTCTACGATGAAACACGGAATATGGAACGAAACTTTTTACAATCCCGCAGTGATGGATTGGCTGTTTGCCCAAAAGAAGGAATGAGGGTTAAAATACATCCTCGTAAACAGCATCAAAAGGAAGTTCGACGCCTAATGCCGGAACGGGAAACACAAGATCAGAAGCAAGATAAGTATTTGATTCCCAATGGCCTTCGGATATTTTAACGCGTACTTCCACCAGGGCTTTTTCGGAATCTACCAGTATGTAATTTTGTAGCGATTCAATGTTTTTGTAACGGATAAATTTGTCCACGGCATCATCGGTACGGGAAGTTTTTGACATAACCTCAAAAATGACGGGAGGGTATTTTTTGATGTAGCGGTTTTCAAAATCACGGGCATCTGTCACCACCATAACATCAGGATAGGTATAATCCTTTTCAGAGGTGATTTGGACTTTTACGTTCTCTTGATGGATTTTATACTTCCCCAACTGTTTCAGTATACTTTTGAGCAATTGGGTAATATTGATACAAATATCATTGTGCTTATCAGTTGTTCCGGGCATAGCAATAAGTTGGTTGTTGATGAGCTCATGACGGATATCTGATTGCTCCTCAAATGCAATATATTCCGCTTCGTTCATATAAGGTCGGGATGCGATGGAGGTTTCTTCTTTCATCAGAATAAAATTTTAAAGTACAAAAATAAAGCATAATCATGAAGATGGCATAAATAGATCACCACATTTTGGACAATTTATTATACACACATATTACACATGAAAAAAACGAACCTGACTCCCAAGGCAAAACGCAGAGCCTTTTTATTTTTTTTCTTCATTATCAGTATATTAGTTTCTCATAATTGCCTTTATGCGCAAGTCTATACCCCTTCAGCAACCATTGAAGCCAAGGTAAATGCGCTCCTCAAGCGCATGACGTTGGAAGAAAAAATAGGCCAATTGACCCTGTACACCACGGATTGGGGAAGCACAGGGCCTACCATTCGGGAAGGTTATAAAAACGACATCAGAAGTGGTGCCTGCGGCAATCTTTTTAACAGCCATACCACCGCTTTTGTCCGCGAACTGCAACGGGTGGCTGTGGAGGAAACACGCCTCAAAATCCCACTTTTGTTCGGCTTTGATGTCATTCACGGTTACAAAACCATCTTCCCCATACCGCTGGGTGAAGCAGCTTCTTGGGATTTGGCGGCCATGGAAAAAAGTGCCAGAATAGCCGCTACCGAAGCAGCGGCAGCGGGTCTTAACTGGACTTTTGCCCCGATGGTTGACCTTTCACGTGATCCTCGCTGGGGCCGCGTCATGGAGGGCGCAGGAGAGGATACCTGGTTGGGTTGTCGCATAGCCGAGGCCCGAACACGGGGATTTCAGGGCCGCCTTGGTCAACCGGATGCCATGCTTGCCTGTGTCAAACATTATGCTGCCTACGGGGCACCCATGGGTGGCCGTGATTACAACACGGTGGATATGAGCGAGCGTTTTTTTCGCGAATACTATCTGCCACCGTATGAAGCCGCCGTGCGGGCCGGTGCCGCTACGGTCATGACCTCCTTCAATGATTACGATGGTGTGCCCGCATCAGGCAATAAATATCTGTTGGATCAAATCTTGCGCAAGGAATGGGGCTTTAAAGGCTTCGTCGTGACCGATTATACCAGCATGAATGAGATGGTGCTACATGGGGTGGTCACTGATGAAAAGGCCGCCGGCGAGCTGTCCCTCAATGCGGGGGTGGACATGGATATGCAAGGCGCCATTTATCAACGCTTTTTGAAGCAGTCACTGAAAGAGAACAAAGTAACCCAAAAACAAATTGACGATGCCGTACGACGTGTATTAAACCTAAAATATGAACTGGGCCTTTTTGACGACCCCTACAAATTCTGCAATGCCGAGCGCGAAAAAAATACGCTGTTGAAAAAGGAGCACCGCGAGGCCGCGCGCGATATTTCAAGGCGAAGTATCGTTTTGCTCAAAAATGACAACAATGTGCTTCCCTTAAAACTTAGTCAAAAAATAGCCCTGATTGGGCCTTTGGTGGATAACAAGAGCGAACTGATCGGAAACTGGAATGGTGCGGGCAATGCCAATGATTGCGTAAGCCTTCGCGAGGGGCTGTCCGAGCTGCAAGCCAATATTCAGGTGGCAAAGGGTTGCGACTTTGAAGGGTCTGACAAATCGGGCTTCCCTGAGGCTTTAAAAATAGCGCAAAATGCTGATGTTGTACTTGTTGCCATTGGGGAAAAAGCTTCGATAAGTGGGGAGGCCACCTCGCGCACCGAGATCAATTTGCCCGGGGTACAAGAAGAGTTGGTTTTGGAACTGTGCAAAACGGGCAAACCAGTCGTCGTTATTTTGATGAATGGAAGACCTCTCGCTATTCCAAATATTGCGGCCAATGCCAATGCGATTTTGGAAAGCTGGTGGCTTGGTACAGAAGCCGGCAACGCCATAGCGGATGTGTTGTTGGGAAAATATAACCCAGCCGGCAGATTGCCCATGTCTTTCCCTCGCTCAGTAGGTCAAATACCCGTTTTTTATAATGAACGCAGCACCGGACGCCCCTTTGACCCGAACTCCAAGTGGACAAGCAAGTATATTGATGAGGCCAATAGCCCACAATGGCCATTTGGTTTTGGCCTTAGCTATACCACCTTTGAGTATGGCGAAATTAAGGCAGAAAGTACTGATTTTTCCATCAAAAAGCCACTTAAACTGCGTATAGAAGTGAAAAACACAGGCAAAATGGCGGGAGAAGAAGTAGTGCAGTTATATGTCCGTGATCTGGTGGCATCTGTTACAAGGCCCGTAAAAGAACTGAAGGGCTTTCAAAAAATCATGCTCCAGGCTGGCGAAACGCGTACGCTGGAATTTACCCTTCAGGAAAAAGATGTCCGGTTTTATCGCCAAAATATGACATTTGGTAGTGAGATGGGCGAGTTTGATGTCATGATTGGGGGCAGCTCGGATGCCACCCGGAAGATACGGGTCAAATTAAATTAGGCCCACGGATGAATCCGTGGGCGGAGAGGCGGATGATCCGAACTCCAGCCCACGGATTCATCCGTGGGGAAAATGGATTCATCCGTGGGGAAAATGGATTCATCCGTG
>CAZIKN010000090.1:0-24104 GCA_964539805.1 uncultured Saprospiraceae bacterium
AATTTTATCTCGATATGCACAATTACTCGTGCATTATTGCATGGAAGTAAAAAAAGGCGACAAGGTGCTGATTAACAGCACCTTGTTAGCCGAACCCCTCGTGCGCGAGGTGTTTCGGGAGGCGTATGCCGCTGGTGCCGCTTTAGTGGAATACGATCTCGCTTTTCGCGAGAGAGAATTGCTTTATTTGAGAAATGCCAGCCCGGAAGCCCTCCAAACACCCCCAACGCTCATGCGGCTGGGCATGGAAAGCTTTGATTGCTATCTTAACATCCGGGCCCCTTTTAACCTGCGCGAAAATGCAGACCTCCCACAAGAGGCCAGCACACTGCGTAGCCAAACCCTCGCTCCCATCAACAAAGCATATTTTGAACGCACTGCCGACCGCCGCCTGAAGCGCAACCTCTGTCAATACCCAACTGATGCCAGTGCTCAGGAAGCAGGAATGAGCCTGAGCGATTATGAACAATTTGTATTCGGTGCTTGTAAATTATTTCATGATGACCCTGCCGCTGCCTGGCTACAGGTACGCCAAAACCAACAGCGCATCACAGACCATCTAAACCGTTGTCAATCCGTGCGTTATGTCGGAAATGGCACGGACATCAGCTTTTCTACAAAAGGTAGAAAGTGGATGAATTCAGACGGACAAACCAACATGCCCAGCGGAGAAGTATATACCAGCCCGGTAGAAGACATGGTAAATGGAAGGGTGCATTTCTCCTACCCCTGCATTTATCAGGGCAATGAGGTAGAAGGTGTTACCCTTTGGGTTAAGGACGGGTTTATAGAGCGCTGGGAAGCACGCCAGGGTCAGGCATTTCTGGACCATATTTTTACGCTGCCCGGTACCCGCCGCTTTGGAGAAGCCGCTATTGGCACCAATTACGACATCAAACGCATCACCAAGAACATTCTTTTTGATGAAAAAATTGGGGGCTCCATTCACATGGCCATCGGGCAAAGCTATCTGCAAACCGGCGGCAAAAATGAATCACCCGTACATTGGGATATGATTACCGATATGACTGATGGCGGTGAAATTTGGGCCGACGGCGAAAAAATATACGAATCAGGGGTGTTTCTGATTTAGGACCTCTACGGATTTATCCGCCCTTTTGGGTCGGATAAATCTTGTTATAGTTAGACAGGATTTCAGGATAAACAGGATGAAAACAAGCGGCTCCGCCGCCTAAAATCCTGTTTATCCTGAAATCCTGTCCAAAAATCAAAAAACCTGTATAAACCGATGAATTTCAACACGCAGCATCCCGATCTATTGTTGATTTGAGGTGAAAAGTCAAATCAACAATACACCGCTCGGCCCTTTTACTTCACCCACTCAAATGACAGCTCCTTGGTATCCCTTGAGTTGCCACCTACAAACACTGTAAACTGGCCCGGATCATTTTTAAATTTGAGATCCTGATTCCAATAGGACAGATCTTTCTCGGTCAACTTGAATAAAACCGTTCTGCTCTGGCCCGGCTCAAGATGGATTTTTTCAAAAGCCTTTAGTTCCTTAACAGGGCGCGAAATATCTGCTTTGAGGTCACGGATATAACATTGCACTACTTCATCACCCGCATACTCGCCCGTATTGCGCACTATTACAGACAACTCAACAGTTTCACCACTTTTGAAAGTGCTTTTGCTGATTTGGGGTGTTCCGTACTCAAAGGTGGTGTAACTCAGGCCATAGCCAAAAGGATAGACAGGATCAACAAAATTATCCAAATAGCCGCTTTTCCACATCTCTCCTTTGTAGCCTTGTGGGCGACCAGTATTTAGGTGATTATAATAAACAGGGATTTGTCCCACACTCCTTGGAAAGCTAATGGGCAGTTTGCCCGCCGGATTCACCTCGCCTGTAATAATGTCCGCCAAGGCGTTGCCCGTCTCAAAACCAGGTTGCCATGCTTGCAAAATGACCGGAATATTTTCATTGGACCATTGGAACATCAAGGGGCGGCTACTGAACACTACCATGACTACAGGACGCCGCGCACCGGCAACCACACGCACCATACGCTCTTGATCATTGGGCAAAGCCAGATCAGTAACGGATCGGCTTTCACCACAGTTGTAACCTCGTTCCCCTACGCAAATAATGGTCACATCAGACTCAAATGCCGCTTTTTGTGCCAAAGAGTATTCCGGCTCGCCACATGGGCCACCAGCACACACCGTAACCACATTGACCTCAATACCCATACTTTCCAAACGCGGCTTGAGGGCCATGGCTGGCGTGACTACTTTCGTCGAGTCATATTTTTTATCGCCAATTCCCAGCGACCAATAACTCATGTAGTCTTTGTTTCCTTTGCTGTCGGCAAAAGGACCGATAAGGGTTATTTTTTTGATTTTACCCCCTCTTTTCAAAGGCAATAAATTATCCTTATTTTTGAGTAAAACCATACTTTTGGCAGCAGCTTCGCGCGCTTTTTGCCGAAATTCGGGTTTTTCCAGAGTACTCTCCCTGCGTTTGGGATCCAAATAACGGAAGGGGTCATCAAACAAGCCAAGTGAATATTTGAGCCGTAACACCCGCCGAACGGCTTCATCTATCTGGGCTTGTGTCACCCGCCCGTTCTCCAAAGCCTTTTTCAATCCTTTTTGGAAAGTATTCCCGGCCATATCTACATCACTGCCAGCAGCAAGGCATTTGGCGGAAGCATCTTCTTCATCATTGGCCACACCGTGCACAATAGTTTCCCCGAAGGAATCCCAATCACTTACAACCAAGCCTTTCCAGCCCCATTCGCCGCGTAAAATATCGGTAATCAATTTTTTATGCATACTGGCTGGCACACCGTTCAACGTGTTAAAGGCGTTCATAAAGCTTGCACTACCCGCCTTTGCAGCCGCTTCAAATGGAGGCAACACCATTTCTCGAAGGCGTTGGTCACTTATATCCACTGTGTTGTACTCTCGGCCTGCCTCTACAAAGCCATACCCGGCAAAATGTTTGGTGCACGCCGCAATGGTAGAAGCATCAGCAAGATCCTTGCCTTGAAATCCCCTTATGCGCGCAGCGGCCACAAGGCTGCTCAGGTAAGGATCCTCGCCAGCGCCCTCCATCACGCGCCCCCAGCGCGGGTCACGCGCTACATCCACCATGGGCGAAAAAGCCCAATGCTGGCCATCTGCAGCCGCCTCCTGTGCTGCGATACGCTCTACCTCCTCAATTAATTTCATATCCCATGAAGCAGCCTGGGCCAAAGGGATAGGGAAAATAGTTTTGTATCCGTGAATGACATCAAATCCAAATATCAACGGAATGCCAAGCCGGCTCTCGCTCACTGCGGCCTTTTGCATTTTGATTTTGTTATCAAAATTGGTGTGGCTCAGTATGCTGCCAATGGCACCCGCCTTGATCATGGACAGCAAATCATTCTTGCCAACATCCGTTCCGGTACTGATATCGCCCGGCTTTTGTACCAATTGCCCAATTTTTTCATCCAAAGTCATGCGCCCCAATAAGGCTTCTACTTTGGCGTCAATATTTTTAACGGAAGTGTTTTGCGCTAAAATGGACATGGAATACGCCAAAAACACAAAAAAACAGGGTAAAATTCGCATATTGCTGTTGTTATAATGAAAGTAAACGAACCGTTTGAAGGGGCGAAAAATCAGAAAAAATATTTTATCTGACTTTAAAATTATAAAACATTCAAAAACTGCTAATTTTGTGACTCATTTTAACAAAGTTGCCCAAGGGCAGCGCTATTTTTTTACCAAAACAAATTTTTAATTGGCATTTAAACCTAATCGTCCGAAACCTACAGGTGGCTCCCGCCCACCCGGTCCCCGCCCAGGTGGCGGTAACTATCAAAGAGGTGTGCGTCAGCAACCTCAGGCTGAACACCGCATCAATGAGCTAATTCGGGTTCCCGAAGTACGTTTAGTAGGGGATAATCTGGAAGAAATCAGTACAAAAGTCGGCCAGCCCGTTGAAAGTGCTATCTACCCTACTGCAAAACTGCTGAAATGGGCTGACGAAATGACCCTTGATCTGGTAGAGATCTCACCCAATGCGGTACCGCCCGTTGTCCGCATCGTTGATTACAACAAATTCCTTTATCAAAAAAAGAAAAAGGAAAAAGAAATGAAAGCCAATACCTCCAAGGTGGAATTGAAAGAAATCCGTTTTGGGCCGGAAACTGGCGAACATGACTTTGACTTCAAGGTGCGACATGCCAAGAACTTTTTGAGCGAAGGCAACAAAGTAAAAGCATACGTGCAGTTCCGGGGCAGGGCCATCGTGTTCAAAGACCGCGGCGAACTGTTGCTCCTGCGCTTTCTTAAAGAACTGGAAGAACATGGTGCAGCCGAACAACTCCCGCGTATGGACGGCAAACGTATGATGGTCATCCTTTCGCCCAAAAAGCCCGGGCAAAAGAAAAAAGAAGAATAATACCAGCTGCCCTTTACAGGCACTACCTATCCTGACAATTCAGCAGGATATCCACATAGTTAATCCATACATTTAATACCTTAATGGCCAAAATATTAGTCGTTGACGACGAAACACCCATCCGGCGCACCCTGCGCGATATCCTCGAATTTGAAGGATACGATGTGGACGAAGCCACGGATGGCGTTGAGTGCATATCCAAAGTGCAGGGCTCCAAATATGATGTCATTATTACGGACATCAAAATGCCCAAAATGGATGGCATTGAGGCCCTCGAACGCCTTCAGATCTTGAGCCCCGAAACCCCGGTTATCATGGTGAGCGGTCATGGCACCATTGATACCGCTGTGGAAGCCGTAAAAAAAGGCGCATTCGATTTTATTTCAAAACCACCCGACCTCAATCGTATGCTCATCACCGTGCGCAATGCCCTCGAGCGCTCGGAATTGGTGAACACCACACAGGTGCTGCGCAAACAGGTGAAAAGCAGCAAAGGGGTCAATATGATCGGAGAAAGCGCGCCTATACTTGAAATCAAGCGTATGCTTGACCGCGTGGCCCCCACCGAAAGCCGCGTACTGATCACGGGCCAAAACGGCTCCGGCAAAGAACTCGTGGCCCGCTGGATACACGAAAAAAGCAATCGCGCCGATGGGCCTATTGTAGAAGTAAATTGCGCAGCAATACCCGCAGAACTAATTGAAAGTGAATTATTTGGACACAAAAAAGGCTCGTTCACCGGGGCTATCGCCGACCGTCCGGGCAAATTTGAACAAGCCAATGGCGGCACCTTGTTTTTGGACGAAATAGGGGACATGAGCCTTGATGCCCAAGCCAAGGTGCTGCGCGCCCTGCAGGAAAGCCGCATTACCCGTGTGGGCGACTCCAAAGAAATAAAAGTAGATGTGCGCGTGCTGGCGGCAACCAACAAAGACCTTCGCCAGGAAATTGCCAACGGCCGCTTCCGGGAAGACCTTTACCATCGCCTCGCCGTGATCGTGGTAAAAGTGCCCTCACTCAACGAACGCCGCGATGATATTCCACTGCTAATTGAGCACTTCAACCGCCGCATAGCAGATGATTATGGCCATCCACCCAAAACCTTCACCCCTGAAGCCATAAAAGCCCTTCAAGACTATGACTGGACGGGCAATATTCGCGAATTGGCCAACGTCATCGAACGCCTCTTCATCCTCTGCGATCAGACCGTGAAAGGGGATGAGGTAATGCGCTATGTGTCCAATAAATAATCGTGCATGTTCCTGGCAAATAGGCCGGAACTGAACACGTAATAGCGGGCTGTCGGTATTGAACTGGCAGTCCGCTGTTATTTATAGTAGCCGGACGACGCGTTAGCGAGAAGAACTGATTTTTCATAGATATTTGCGCATGTTTCCAAAAACGCAACAATTCTTGCAACGCCGCAAATATGAAGTGCTTCTTTTCGCCCTCATACAGCACCTTTTTATCGGTATTTTCCTGCTCGACCTGCCATTTTACACCCGCTTTATTTGGCCGATCAATATGCTGATTCTTGGCGTGGCGAGTGTGGGTGTTTTTATCGAAAAAGGAAAATGGAAGAATGTGATACGGAACCTGCTGTTCGCAGTCGTACTCGGTTTTCCGCTCGCGGTGCCGTTTGTACACTATGTGCCGAGTTTCATGTTTTCGCTCAATTTGTCGTATATCCTGTTTTTTACCTTTATTTTTTGGGAGATTTTGAAATTCCTGATTCGGCCGGGTTACATCAATTTGGACATAATCTCCGCCTCGGCATGCGGCTATTTTTTACTCATCGAAATCAGCACGTTTTTGATGCAACTGCTTTTTTATGCCAATCCCGACTCGTTCAAAGGCATTGACATGTCCGACCCGGCAGCGACGTACATTGACCTCGTATATTTTTCGAGCATCACGCTGACAAGCATCGGCTTTGGGGATATTTTACCCAATGTGCACTATACAAAATTGGTCACGGCTTTTTTCGGTATTGCCGGACAGTTTTATTCGGTAGTGTTGGTAGGCATTTTGATTAGTAAATTTACCAGTTCTATATCGGAAGGGACTCAAAAACCTTCTGGCGAGTAAGTACTTAGCACCCGAAAAATTCAGAAATTTGACTGCAAATTGACAACTTTGCCATAAAAAAGATAAATATATATGAAAAAACCGAAAATTGACGATTTCGCCCCCCACTACCAAGTTTATATTGACCTTGTTGAAGAAGGCGATTTTTTGAAAATATTGGATGAAAATACCGTCGAAACCATCGCGTTTTTTCAAAAAATACCGCCCGAAAAGCACGGATACCGCTATGCTCCGCGTAAATGGACGATAAAGGACGTACTACTCCACATCAACGATACCGAACGCGGGATGTCTTACCGGGCGTTGGTCGGGGCGCGTGGTGATGCGATCACGCCGCTTTTCCCGATGGACGAAGTACTTTATGCCGCCAATGCGGACACCACTGGGCGAACTATCCCGGATTTACTGGCAGAATTCGAAGCCGTTCGATTTGCGATGAGGAAAATTTTTGAGCACCTGCCAACGGAGCGACTCGATTTCCGAGCCAATAGCGCAGGCGGGTCTTTCATTACACCTCGGGCTTTGGGCTATATTATGCTTGGCCATGTGCTGCACCATGTAAAAGTGATCCAAGAACGTTACTTAAATTAATAACCAATACGATATGCACACAGGGACATCCTATAAATTTTCAGAGTTCCTCATTTGGACGCGGCGCAATATTTACGTGCTGCTGGTGGTGGGCATCTTACCAGTGCTTGCCTATCAAGTTTTGGGCTGGCGTTGGCTCGCCATTCCCTGGACGGTGGTCGCACTGCTCGGCACGGCGACGGCCTTTATCGTGGGTTTTAAAAATACGCAGACCTATAACCGCACCTGGGAGGCACGCCAAATTTGGGGTTCGATCCTGAACAGCAGTCGCTCCTGGGGCGTGCAGTGCCGTGATTTTGTGGAAAACAACCCTACCGCCGTCAAGACCTTAATATATAGGCATTTTGCCTGGTTGACTGCCCTTCGCTACCAAATGCGCGACCCACGAGCGTGGGAAGCCAACAGCAAACCGCATAATGAAGAGTACAGCCGCTATTTTAAAATACCGGAAAAAGAGACACCACTTGATGCGGAATTGGCAAAATATCTCGCCCCGGAAGAACTAAAATACGTACTTTCCACCAAAAACCGTGCTGTGCAAATTATGAGCCTGCAATCCAAAACCCTGCGCGACCTGACCGACGCGGGGCATTTGGACAATTTTCGTTTCCTCGAACTGCAAAAAGTCATCCGCGATTTTTATGACCAACAGGGGCGCAGCGAGCGCATCAAAAATTTCCCCTACCCGCGCCAGTTTGCGACCATCAACACTTTTTTTGTGCGGCTTTTTTGCCTACTGCTGCCTTTTGGAATGCTCAAAGAATTTGACAAACTGAACGAAAGTGTGTCAGGCGCGATGCAGGGCTACATGGTTTGGCTTGTCATCCCATTCAGCGTGCTTATTTCGTGGGTTTATACCTCGCTCGAACAGGTGGGCGAAAGCACCGAAAACCCCTTTGAGGGCGGCGCGAACGACGTGCCGATTTCGCAAATGAGCCGAACCATTGAAATTGACCTGCGGGAAATGTTGGGTGAAACGGATTTGCCCCCGGCGCTGCAGGCGGTAAATAATATTGTGTTGTGAGGCTGTGTAATATGTTGGCACAGGGGTGTCATATGACCATTCGTCAGCATACGGTCTTCGAGGTACGAGAAGGTGACATCTCGGAGCGAAAGCAATGGTAAGTATCTGTCATTTCGAGATGAAACCTCTCCTGCGTCGAGATTTCACCTCTTCACTCATCTGCTTGCTTTGGTAAAATATGTGACCTAATGAAACCAAGTTTTCAGAATATGTTAAAATTTTAATAAAACCATTACCCTACCCTCACATTTGCAAACAATATGTAAACACACGTGTTTGATAGTTATACTTTCAATTTAAACAACATCACTATGAAACACGCACGCTTTTTGTCTTTCCTGATAGCTTTCTTTTGTATAGGATCTATTGATGCTCAAGATATGGTCACCCTTCGCAATGGTAAAAATATCAATGCTAAAATACTGGAAATCAATTCAAAATCCGTCCAGTTTAAACGAGCGGACAACCCTGCCGGCCCATCATACAACTATGATGTATGCGAGTTGGACAGCATCAAATTTTCAAACGGTACCGTAGAGCGCTTTGCGCCCTGTGATAAAAACAATGGTGGCATTGGTTTCACCCTGCCTGCCAATGGCTCAATCAATGTAAACCTGAACACACTCAACCGCCAAAGCATGACGGAACAACCCATTGACCCGCGCTCCATCATTTATACCGGCATGCACACTTTCCACGTCAACAATGTGCATGTGCCCCGACAGATGGTACGCGAGATCATGAAAAGGGACAATCCCAAGGCTTCCCAAGAATTTGAAAAAGGATTTGCCAACGAGAATAGTGGCACGGCCCTTGCCGTCATTGGTTGTTCTGCACTTTTGGGGGGCATCCTCTGGGCAGCAGCAGAATCAGGTATGGCGGAAGAGGAAACACAGACCGGCAGTTCAAGAGATGACGACCCCAACTACACGGGGCCGGCGGTTACGATGGGTATAGGCGCCCTTTTTACCCTGATCGGCTTAGTTTCAGAGTTCCAGGCACGCCAATCCTATACCAAGGCCGTGATGATGTACAACCAGGCAATAGGGTTTGGTGGCCCTCAAACCCAACAAAAAGAGACCTGGAGCTGGGCATTGGGGCCTGCTCCAAGTGGCGTAGGCCTTACTGTCAGGTTCTAAAGCGATTTTTATCAGTCCTTAACCAAATATAAAGGTGGGCACCTCTGTCCGGGGTGAACCACCTTTTGTTTTTGCGCATACTTCTGTTGTTACCCACCTTTTGGCAATCATTTGCCCTATCTTGTCGCTCTTTTTAAACGAAAAAGAGTTTATGACGTTCCTTTGTCGGGTTTGCACATTGGCAAATTAGCACATTGGCAAATTTACTTATTCTCTATGTCTTTTATCCTTAAAATGGCCTGGCGTGATAGTCGGCGCAATCGCGCACGCTTGTTATTGTTCATTTCGGCCATCATCGTTGGGGTGGCTGCGCTCACCGCCGTGCGTTCCTTCACTGTAAACCTTACTGCGGACATTGACCGCGAGGCCAAAACCTTGCTTGGTGCCGACCTGCTCATTGAAGGCAATCAGCCCTTGCCGGACAGCCTGATGTCGCGGGTAATGGCCGTGCCGGGCGTGGAGCGGTCACGGGTGCAAAACTTGCTGAGCATGGTATATTTCCCTCGCACCAATGATACACGTCTGACACAGGTAAGGGCTGCTGAACCCGGCTACCCTTATTTTGGCAAATGGAAAAGTGAACCCCAGAACGCTTACCAAAGCTTCCACAACGGCCAAACAGCCCTGATAGAGCATGCTTTGCTCATTCAATTCGGCATCCAAAAAGGCGATAGCATACGCATCGGCGATCAATCCTTTATCATTGAAGGTGATTTGCTTTCAAGGCCCGGGCGGGCAGGTATAGGGTCGGCTATAGCACCTGTAGCCTTTATTCCGTATCGTTTTCTGGAATCCACCAATCTGGTGCAGCCAGGCAGCAGGGTTTGGTACCAATATTATTTTAAATTTCCGGAGAACTATGATGCCGATGCTTTAGCCAAAACATTGGACAAACCATTGGAACAAGCAAAAATGGACTATGAAACCGTGGCTTCCAACAAGGCGAGTATCGGTTCAGCCTTCGGCAGCCTGACCACATTTCTGAATTTAGTAGGCTTTATTTCCCTGCTCCTGGGTTGTGTTGGCGTGGCAGGCGCGGTACACATTTATATCAAGGACAAATTGCCTACTGTGGCCATATTGCGTTGCCTTGGCGCAGCAGGCAGCAAAGCGTTTTTCGTTTATTTGGTACAAGTAGCCGGTATAGGTGTTTTGGGGGCTTTGGCTGGTGCCTTATTGGGCTCTTTGATACAAAAATTATTGCCTTTATTAGCCAAGGATTTTTTGCCCATTGAAAATGTAAGCACTGATATATCACCGTGGGCCGTTGCCCAGGGTACCATGTTGGGCTTTGCAGTAGCGGTTCTTTTTGCTTTGCGGCCCTTGTCTGGCATCCTGCGCACAGCACCACTGCGTACCCTGCGCGCCTCCTTTGGGGAATCCGAGAAGACCAGTATTTGGCTGAGATTGGGCATTTACACCCTTATCGTGGCTGCATTATTGGGTTTTACCTACTGGCTTATTGGCCGTTGGAAAGACACCTTTGTATTCAGCGCTGGCATTGCGGTGGCCTTTTTAGTCCTTTTTGGCATAGCACAATTGCTAACCTTTTTGCTGCGCAGGTTTTTTCCCAAAAAATGGAGTTATATCTGGCGACAAGGCATTGCCAACCTGTTTCGCCCCGAAAATCAAACGGTACTTTTAGTGGTCACTATTGGGCTTGGCACTATGCTGCTTTCTACCTTGTTTTTGATTCAGAATTTATTGCTAAAACAGGTTGAGTTTAGCGGTAGCGGCAATCAGCCCAATATGGTCTTGTTTGACATACAAAGCAAAGACCAAGCCGCCGTGGCTCAAATGGTGCGCCAAAATGGAATGCCACTTTTACAGCAAGTGCCTATAGTGACCACTCGAATTGAGACAATTGATGGCCGCAACAAGGCCCAGGATCAAGTGGATACCACCACGGCGCTTTCCCGTTGGGTATGGGATCGGGAATATCGTGTCACCTTCCGCGATAGCCTGATCGAAACGGAAAAAATATTGGAAGGGGAATGGATTGGAACACACAAACCCAAAGACCCGGTAGTCAAAGTATCCATTTCTGAAAACTTGCAGCGCTCCATGAAGGCTAAAATCGGCACTCGCATGGTTTTTAATGTGCAGGGAGCGCGCATAGAGGCCGAGGTTGCCAGTGTGCGGCAGGTAGATTTCAATAGGGTGCAAACCAACTTTCTTGTGCTTTTCCCCAAAGGAGTATTGGAGCAAGCTCCGCAGTTTCACGTGATCGTGACAAAGGTGGAAAGTGCGGAGCAGTCGGCCCGCTTTCAGGGCGATCTGGTACGCCGTTACCCGGGCATTTCAGCAATTGACCTCACTCAAATACTAAAGTCCGTTGATGAGGTGTTGCGCAAGGTATCATTCGTGATCAGGTTTATGGCCATGTTCAGTATTCTGACAGGCCTTTTGGTCCTGATGAGTTCCATTTACCAAAGCAAATACGCCAGGGTTCGCGAAAGTGTGTTGTTGCGCACCTTGGGAGCAAGCCGAAAACAGATCTTGCTGATCAATGCTCTGGAGTACTTTATGTTGGGTACCTTGGCATGTATCGCGGGCATTGGGTTGTCTATAGCAAGCGCGTGGGCACTTGCACGATTTGCTTTCCAAATACCCTTTCGCCCGGAGCTATGGCCTTTGATGCTAACTTTTGCCATTATTACCGCCCTTACGGTGCTCATTGGCTTGTTCAACAGTCGTGAAGTGGTAAACAAACCGCCTTTGGAGGTACTCAGACAGGAGCTGTAATCAAAAATTTTCTTTTTCTTTACGCGAAAATTCGCTGACATGTCATACCCTCATCTTTTTTCGCCGCTTGACCTGGGCTTTACCCAATTGAAAAACCGCGCCCTTATGGGTTCCATGCACACCGGATTGGAAGAGCACAAGGATGATCTTCGGGCTTTGGCAGCATATTTCGCCGCAAGGGCCAAAGGGGGTGTAGGATTGATGGTTACTGGCGGTATTTCGCCCAACAGGCAAGGCTGGTTAGCGCCATTTGGTGCCAAAATGACCCACCGCAGCGAAGTGAGCAAGCACCGCAACGTTACGAATGCCGTGCATGCTGAAGATGGCAAAATTTGTATGCAAATCCTTCATGCAGGCCGATACGGCGTACACCCCTTTGCGGTGGCTCCCTCCCGTATCCGTTCTGCCATTTCTCCTTTTACGCCCTGGGCCATGAGTGGCCGATTGGTACAGGCTACGATTCAGGATTTTGCTCAGTGTGCAGCCCTCGCGCGGGAAGCCGGTTATGACGGTGTGGAAATAATGGGTAGCGAGGGATATTTGATCAACCAATTCATTGCGCCCCGTACCAATAAACGCACTGATGAATGGGGTGGAAGTTTTGAGCATCGCATCCGCTTTCCAATAGAGGTCATGCGTCAGGTGCGCAAAAAAGTCGGAAAGGATTTTATCGTTATTTTTCGGGTTAGCATGCTTGATCTGGTAGAAGACGGCAGTAGCTGGGAGGAAGTGGAGCAGCTCGCTTTTGCTATACAGGACGCTGGCGCCACCATGATCAATACAGGCATTGGCTGGCATGAAGCCCGTGTGCCCACCATTGCAACCATGGTACCCCGTGGGGCCTATTCCTGGGTAACCCAGCGGCTCATGGGCAAATTGAACATTCCCCTTATCACAACCAACCGGATCAATACGCCCGAAAAAGCGGAAGAAATACTGCGCAACGGCCATGCCGATATGGTGAGCATGGCAAGACCCTTCCTCGCTGACCCCGAATTTATGCGCAAAGCGGCTGCTGGGAAATCCGATGCTATCAATACTTGTATCGCCTGCAACCAGGCCTGCCTGGATCATGTTTTCAGCCAAAAAGATGCCTCCTGCTTAGTAAATCCTCGCGCCTGCAAAGAGTTGAGCATCCAACCATTGCAAAGTATTGCCCCAACAAAAGGGAAAGTAGCCGTAGTGGGCGCAGGACCTGCCGGTCTTTCGGCAGCAACTGAATTGGCAGGGCAAGGGTTTCAAGTTAATTTGTATGAAGCATCAGCTGACATTGGCGGCCAGTTTAATATCGCCAAGCGAATTCCCGGCAAAGAAGAGTTTTACGAAACCTTGCGTTATTTCAGGCAATTAATTGATAAACAAGGGGTTACTCTTCATCTGAACACTCGGGTCACGGCAGAATATTTGATAGAAAAGCAATACGAACACGTGGTGTTGGCAACAGGTGTAGCACCACGCACGCCACAAATAGCCGGAGTAGATCACCCCAAAGCTGTTTCCTATTCAGATGCCTTATTGGGCAAAAAAGAAATTGGCCAACAGGTAGCCATCATAGGCGCTGGCGGCATTGGCTTTGATACCGCCATGTTCTTGTCCGAACCCAACAAAGGAGAGGAAACCATCGCGCATTATTGTGAAGAATGGGGCATTGACCCCAATTACGCCCAACGAGGTGGTATCAAGCCTGCTGCAAAACCCAACCCTCCGCGAAAAATATGGCTATTGCAGCGCTCCAAAGGAAAGCCCGGCGAGCGACTGGGCAAAACTACCGGCTGGGCGCACCGCATTACCCTGAAAAATAGAGGAGTACAAATGTGGAACGAAGTGGAATACCTCAAAATAGACGATGCAGGCTTGCATATTAGCCGAAAAGGCGAAAATCAATTGCTCGCGGTAGATCACGTGGTTATTTGTGCCGGTCAAAACCCCTCGCGTGACCTTCAGGCACCTCTACAGGAAGCCGGAGTGCCTACATACCTGATTGGCGGAGCAAAAGAAGCCTCGGAATTGGATGCCAAACGCGCTATAGAAGAAGGTATGCTGATTGCTTTGCAAATCGGCTCGAAAAGGTGAGGGTGTTGATGCGGGTGGATAGGTTAGAAATATTAATGCTCATCGTGTAAAAATCTGTGTTGCGCAGCATCTGTGTCAGCTGTGTTCCTGTTTGATTTATAGGACACAGATGAAGCAGATGCTGCGCAACACGGATAAACACAGATTTTGGCTACAACTCAGAGAAAAGGATAGTAACACCCCCCCCTCTTCAGCAGCCTGTCTTAAAAACACCAGCCATTGGCTTTCAGTAGTGCTTCAGCAATTAGGCGGCGCTTTACTTTTACATTTACTGGCGGATACTTGGTGAACCGCTTCAAGCCCATGATAAAGGTCTTGAGCAAATCGCCTTCCGCAAAGGAAGCCAGTGCATCAGTTGCATTTTTATTCATGCGCTGCGTAGCATCATGTATAAATACCTCTAACATGGCATCATAAACCTCTTGTGGCTGCTCTTTGCTTACTTCATTAAGGCGATGAATGCGCAATAGCATACTTTCTGCCGCATACAGATCAATAAGCATATCAGCACAGTTCATTAGTATTTCTTGCTCTTCTTTTAAGTTGAGCTTGCCATCCATTTGCATTTTTGCAGCCGCTCCGGCAGTCATCAGGATGATTTTTTTAAAATCGGCAACCTGCTTATACTCCTGTGCATAAGGACCTTCAAGGCGCTCCATAGATGGCATGGAACTCAATTCCTTCTGTACCGCCCAGGCAGGGCTTACAATATCCAACTGGCCCTTGAGCGCCCGCTTAAACAACTGATCCACCATAAGAAGTCTGTTGATCTCATTGGTACCTTCATATATGCGGTTGATACGGCTGTCGCGGTAAGCGCGGGCAGCGGCATATTCTTCGCTAAAGCCAATTCCGCCGTGGATTTGTACATTCTCATCAACACAAAAATCCGTGGTTTCAGAACCAATTACTTTCAATATTGAGCACTCAATAGCATACTCCTCTGCTGCTTCCAAGGTTGCTTGGCCAAATGATTTGCCCGCAGCTGATTCTGCTTCTTTTTTATCGTGCATCATCTCAGAAGTGCGGTAAGCTGCGCTTTGCGCCGCAAAATTACGGATGGCCATTTCCGCCAACTTGTGCTGAATAGCACCGAAATTACCAATTGATTGGCCAAATTGCTGACGTTCATTGGCATAAGCAACAGCCATATCAATAACCCGTATATTGCCACCAATACACATGACACCTAATTTATAACGACCAATATTAAGCGCATTGAAGGCGATCAAGTGGCCCTTCCCAACTTCTCCCAATACATTTTCAGCAGGCACTTTGGCATTTTCAAAAAACACTTGGCGGGTTGACGAGCCTTTTATACCTAATTTATCTTCCTCAGCCCCCAATGTAATGCCGGGGGTTTTGGCCTCTACGATAAAACCGGTAAATTTTTCACCCGCTATTTTAGCGAATACAATAAATATATCTGCAAAACCCGCATTGGTGATCCACATTTTCTGGCCGTTCAAAATATAATATTGTCCGTCAGCGCTGAGGTCAGCACGGGTCTTGGCATTGAGCGCGTCTGAGCCGCTGCCCGGCTCTGTAAGGCAATAGGCCGCTTTCAGTGAGCCAGAAATCAGGCCCGGCAAGTATTTATTCTTTTGCTCCTCTGTACCAAAATACAAAATGGGCAACATACCAATACCGGTATGTGCCGCAAAAGAAACGCTAAAAGAGCCTGAAGGGCCAAAAGATTCGGAAATGACCGTATTGGTATTGGTATCCATTTCTGTGCCCCCATAAACAGCTGGCATGTGGGCCCCTAAAAGGCCAAGCTCGCCCGTTTTTTCCAAAAGACCAGCCGAAAGGCCCGGCTCTTGTTTCTCGATGTTAAGGCGTATGGGATCAATTTCATTTTTAATGAAGTCAATGGCCATTTGCTTGACCATTAATTGTTCTTCATTGAGTATTTCAGGGATGAATACATCCTCAGGACGGCTGTCGCGAATCAAAAACTCGCCGCCTTTCAAAACTTCATTGGCTACAAGCGTATCTGTCATATAATGTACAAATTTAATTTTTAAAAATAATAGCGAAAATTCGCTGCAAAAGTATGCGCAATATTTGAAACGTAAAAGGGGTAAAATGGTTTTTAAAAAAATTATTTTACAGGAATAGGCCAAACAACGGAGTATCATTTGGCCCAAAATTAAAGGTGTTTCACCCTGCGCAACAACAAATTTTGCTATAGCCTTCGAGATAAGTGTTTCACAAATACGACGCCCTGATCCCTGTAAGGAGCGGTGCCGGAATAAAGGCACAAATAGATTTTGACAAAAAAAGAGCCATTCCGGTTGATCAGAATGGCTCTTTCGAGGTATGGATTTAAGCTGAGGCGATTCGTAGAATCTTAAAAGTTTTTAGGTTCGCGAATAGTAAACACCCGTGAGATGTTAAAACCGAAGCGCATGCTGCTCAACAGGCCCCGGGAATCATTTACGGTTTCAGTGATAAACCCTTTGTAGCTCATATCCTGAGAGTTGGTAAAATGGAACTGGAACACGTGACCACCCGTTTCGATGTCAAAGCCAACAGCAAGACAGTTGGAAAAGTCCTGGCTAATTTGGCCCTCTGGCACATAATAGTATTCTACATTAAATGCTATACGCTTGGTAAGCTTGAACCGCCCACCCGCGCCCAAAGAAAAAACATCGTTTTTGTCTTCGTTTGTTTTAACCAGGTTGCGGTGCACCAGGGTTGGCATAAGCTGTAAGGACAAGCGGTCATTAAACTTACGCGCAACCAATATTTGATGGGTATAATAGAAGCGGGAATAAAAATAATTTTTCCGTGTTTCATCAGAAAATTTCACTGTTTTCACTTGTGCATCAACAAGATACGATAATGAAACCGGCATGTTTTTGTTTCCTGATGATTGGCGCAAAATCCGATATTTGGCAAAGCCATCAATGATTTTTTCATTGCTGTTGCGGCCAAAGCCCACCATAAGCCGATCGGTAATACCATAGTCAGCGCCGATACGGATAGCGGCCCCATCCAACCCAAACATGTCATATATTCCGTTGCGAAGGGGTGAAAATCGGTGTGATATTTTAACATCCAAAACACCCGCAGCCGTGTTTTCAATGGAATGCCCATTTACAATACGGTTGGTTTTGAAGGTTGCAGTGGCGTAATCAGTGGTTTTTTCATTCCCAAGCAATGAGAGCAGGTCTTGTGCCTGAACAGTAGCCACCAAAGAGCAGAAAGCCAAAAAAAGAATGTAAAATTTACGCATAAACATAATAATATCAATTAAAAATGTGCTAATATGCTGATTAATAGCACATTAGCACAATAAAAGTGTTAATTATCCAAGCTAAAGCCTTATTTCAAGGGTTGCAAAGTAGCATTTACCACTACTTTGATTTCCTTGGCAATGTTATCTTTTACCACTGATGGGATAGCGATGTTATAATCAGAGCAGCTTACATTAAAGGTAGAAGCTACGTCCAATTTGCCACCTGCCACTTTGACGGTACCCGGAATTTCTATATCTTTTGTCACACCGTGCATGGTTAACTTGCCTTTCACCTTTGCATTGTAGTTACCATCTTTGGCCACATTGATCTCGCTCATATTGGCAACTGTTCCTTTAAATATGGCTTTGGGATACTTGTCGGATTCCATGTAGTTTTCATTAAAGTGCTCCTGCATGAGCGCTTTGGCGAACTGAAATCCTTTGACCAACACGGCAAACTCCACATTACCGGTGGCCGCATCCAGAACCGCAGTTGCTGTTCTGTTTTTGGCTTCAATTTTCTCCATGGGAGTATCTGAATTAAACTGGACTTTGCCATCACGGGTAAAATATTTTTGGGCCAATACGGGTGTCGCTCCAAATGCGATCACAGCCAACACAACAAGAATTTTTTGCATAATCGGTTGAAAATTAAATGTTTGATAATGGAGGTTTAAAAAATGGGGCAATATCCCTTATTTTACTTCGAAGCAGCGCGATAACTGGACGTCAAGATTAATACCATCACATTTGCCTTTTACACTAAGTTTTTCACCGGGCGAAAACGTTTTTCGCGGATGAGGCCCTACGGAATCAAGCGTACAGTATATCCCAAAGTTCTCATTGCCGGCATCCAGCATAAGCTTTGTTACGCCGTCTTCTTCGGCACTTTCTTTTACTGTACCATTGACCTGTATGGTCTGGCCCAAGTACTTGGTATTAGCGGCATTTTCATCCGTAACAAAGTCATTCAGCAGCTGTGCCGCTTCAATGACTACAGCAGGTTTGCTGGCTTGAATATCTTCATGCGGTTTGTTCCAAAGATAATAGCCATATATGCCACCTGTAATGGCCACAGCCAACAGGAAATAAAGAATTCGTTTCATAATATTATTTTTTATTTATACTAACTTCTAAAGTTGAAGTATAAGGTACTATATGAACCCTGATTAGTTGTTGAGTGCCCCTTGCTCAACCCATGCTTTGATGGAGGCTTTATCACAGTCGCTCATGGTGCCCTCAGTTTTGGGCGGCATAGGAGAGCTGGCATCATAAACACGGGACACCAATCGGCCATTGTCCGCGTACTTTCTCCAGTCTTCGTAAGTGTCCAATTTGATACCAGAGTAATCATTGCCCCCTTCTACATGGCATTTTAGGCAACTATTGGTCATGATGGTGGTCATTTCCACGCTGAAGCGCATATTATTTGTTTGGCAATTGCCATCAATACCGTAAAGGTCTTCTTCATTTCCATAATAACAGGCCTGAACCGATAACACACTTAAAGTAAGCAGGGAAAAAACAATTTTTTTCATTTAAAAAACAATAAAGCAGTTGATAAAAAAGTCTGCAAAGTTAACGAAGTTAAAGGGAATAATAATGCGCCTTGTAGGGCACATTAGGAAGCCGTTAATTATTCAATGCGCCATTGTTAATCCAGCTTTTTAACTTGGCTAATGCACAATTATCCAATTTTACCCCGCCTTTTGGCATCCAATTGGCGTTTAAG
The DNA here is from genome assembly GCA_964539805.1 of uncultured Saprospiraceae bacterium. GTDB lineage: Bacteria > Bacteroidota > Bacteroidia > Chitinophagales > Saprospiraceae > M3007. The sequence continues at coordinate 19,054 of CAZIKN010000090.1, forward strand.
GATACAGATTGGTATAATTTGCCATTTGTGGCAAAAGGCTTAAGCTTGTCATAATTGGACAAATTTATTCCCCCCTGAGGATTTGTGTTGTTGTGGCAACCAATGCATTTTGCCTCTAACAATGGCCGTACAAACTGGCTATAGCTTACGGTAGAGAGCGAATCACAGCTTCCAAAACTCTCATTGCAGGCATTGTTGACGGCCCCTTGTTGAACCCATTTTTTGATCAGATCAATTTGTGCGGTGCTAAATGGCGGCAAATCTAAAGGCATACGATCATCAGGATCACTGTCAAGCAGTACTTTGACGAGTTCGTTTTTTTTCCAATCCGTACTTTTGACCTTTTCAACGGATGACATCAGTTTTTGATAGGAACTTAAGTCTATTCCTTCTTTATGGTCCGCAGCATTGTGGCACCCGCTTTGGGTGCAGTTGGAGATAAGCAATGGTAGTATCTGGTTTTGAAAATATATGGTATCCTGACTGCATTTTTGGGTTCCCCCGCTGGCTCCTGAATCCGTTGGGTCAGGGTTTATTGGATCAAACTTGCAGGCTGTTATGCCTAAAAAAAATGCGATAATCGTGAACAGAAAAAGAAAAATTTGCTTTTGCATAATATAAAATTTAGGTGCCGGTGCTAGTGCCACGTCCGGCAAGTGACCTGTCAATAAAGTGAGCAGATTTTTTCTTGATTTAGGCGCGGGGAGAACGAAATGCGAGGCATTTTAACCGACGAGCAACGAAAGCAAGGAAAAATCGGCCACTCGGATTGCTGGGACATTTGCCGGACGTGGCGCTAGATAAAAGACTTGTTGCCAATAAAACGCAAACTTGCCACAAGGGCACATCATACTGACCGTACACCTTACTGAACGGGAAAAAAACACTACTGAACATGGAAAATTCAAAATGGCGAGGCTGGCTTAAAAGAATCGGGGTTGCTGGTTTTCTCTTTTTTTTAATCAAAGGATTGATCTGGATTGCCGTCTTTTATGGCGCTTTCAGCACCTGTAATTAAAAAGGCCATGTGCCACAACAATAGTGACACATGGCCTGGCTCATGAAACGATGAAAATATGGGCTTGTATTTATCCCAAATATGCTTTTAATGCGGAACTCAGATTTGATTTGCGCAAGCGACGAATGGCTCGTTCCTTGATCTGGCGCACTCGTTCGCGTGTTAGCCCATACTGTTCTCCTATTTCATCAAGGGTAAGTGGGGTGTAACCATTGAGGCCATAATAGGAGGCGATAACCTCTACTTCTCTAGGGCTTAGCACACTGAGGCCATACGCTACCTCATCACGGAGGCTCTGAGCCATTACTTCAAGATCAGGCCGATCAGCATCATTCTCATCGGGCATCATAAGGTCAAGCATGGTTACATCTCCTTCATCGCTCCCGGGTATAGGAGCATCCAAAGATACATGTTGGTTCCTGCTGCGCAGCAAACCCTGGACCTCTCGCTCATTGATGCCGAGCAACTCGGCCAGTTCTTCATCGCTGGGCTCGCGCTCAAATTCCTGAACGAAGGACAAATAGGCATCATTGACCTTATTGTAAGAGCTAGCCTTGTTAAGGGGCATGCGCACGATGCGGCTATTTTCCACAATGGCCTGCAAAATGCTCTGGCGTATCCACCAAACGGCATAGGATATGAATTTGAATCCCTTGGTTTCATCAAAACGGCGAGCAGCCTTGATAAGGCCTACATTGCCCTCATTGATCAAATCTGCCAGAGAAAGACCTTGGTTTTGATATTGTTTGGCTACAGATACGACAAAGCGAAGATTGCTCCGGGTAAGTATTTCCAATGCTTCCTGGTCGCCCTCACGAATCCTTTGCGCCATTTTCACCTCTTCGTCGGGTGTCAGCATATCTATTTTGCTGATATCGTTGAGGTATTTGTCCAGCGCAAGGCTTTCGCGTGTCGTGATTTTGTTCGCTATTTTTAACTGGCGCATGTGTTGTATTTAATTGGATGGGTTTTATCTTTCCCAAAACATAAAGATGCCCAAATAATCATTGTTTGTCGTATAAAGTTTCAGGATTAACGTATCTTTTGAAGAAAAAAGGCAAAATGTTACACAAAACAGATAAAAACTTAATCCAGACGCAAGATTACGACAGATTATGGGAAAAGCATATTAAATACCTCGCCGTTTGAGCTCTCTGTTGATAAAACTTAATTCACGGCCTACATCTCCGGTCACACTGCTATTTTCCTGTGCTCGACGAATGAGGTATGGTATCACATCTATCACTTGGCCATAAGGTACATATTTGGTAACCCTAAAGCCCGAATTCGCCAGATTAAAGGTAAGGTTGTCACTCATACCATAAAGTTGGCTGAACATCGTATTGGGATGATCGTGTGCCACCTCCTTCTGATCCATCAATTCTACCTGAAGCATGGCGCTGTCGGCATTATGGCTGGCGTTGCAAAAACCAATATGATCCAAATGATCAATACAAAAACGGATAGCGGTGTTATAATGGTCATCAGTGCTGGCCTTATCGGGGTTTATGGGGTCCTCATACCCCATTTCTGCGGCGCGAAGGCGCTCTTTTTCCATGTACGCGCCCCTGACCAATTTAGCCCCCAAAATAAAGCCAGCCTTGCGGGAGCGGTCATAACTTTCTATCAAAAACTGAAGCCGATCTTTGCGATACATCTGAAAGGTGTTGTACACAACAACCCGTTTTTTGTTGTAACGTCGCATCATGAGCCATACCAAATGATCAATACTATCCTGAATCCAACTTTCTTCTGCATCAATGTACACCGAGACTCCTTTGCGCTCCGCATGATAGCAAATAGCATCAATGCGCTTGAGCACATTACGGTATTCGTTCAGTTCTTCACGGCTCAGGGTCGTGGCGGATTGGATGCGCTCCAACAACCCAAACCGGGCCAGTCCGGTAACTTTGGTACTGATCACAGGGATATTGCCATTTTGGGCAGCAAAATCAATGGCTCTTTTGTTTTCATTCATGGTGAAATTAAAATCATCCTCTAACTCTTTCGCCTCTGCACCATAGTCCAAAATGGTCATTACATTATTGGCCCCAAGGCGATCAATGGCAGCTTTGGAATCCAGCAATGTAGTGCCCCCCACAAACTGTTCGAAAATGGTGCTTTTAACAACCGTTTCGGCAAAGGGAATACGCCTTTCCACGGCCCAAAGCCCAAAGCCTGAGCCATATTTGACCAACCAGGGTTTGTTCATCAGGCGGAAAAGCCAGGCCGTACGGCGAAGATCACTATTGGAAAGATGTGCAAAAGCAATCTCGGTATTACTGAAGTCTATATTTGTTTTAGCCATAGTTTTATTTTTTTAGATTACTTGGATGGTTTTGATCGAGTCAAAAAATCAAAGGCCTCAAGTAGGAATATCATTCCAAATTTCCCATGCCGCCTCTGCCTGCGAATGCAGCATTTCCAAACCATTCAAGGTTCGGCAACCGCGTTCTGCAGCGCGTCGCAAAAGTAGTGTTTCCGGCGGATTGTACACCAAATCAAAGACCAAATGATTTGGTTGTAGCCAATCCAATGGGATAGGCGGCATTTCATTTATATTGGGCCACATACCCAATGGAGTTGTTTGCACAACAAGGTCAAAATCAAAGGCATTCAAATTTGATATTTCTTGATACCTTATCTGTTTTGAATCCCTGGAATGACGTGAAACTACCACTACTTCCGTGCCATTTTTTTGCAACACCCACTGGGCGGCCTTCGCAGCTCCTCCTGCACCCAAAATCAATGCTTTTTTGTTTTGTTGAAAAGTATAATGACGCCGCAGGGAATGTTCAAAACCAATAACGTCACTGTTATACCCTATTAGCATCCCTTGGTCAATGGCAATACAATTTACGGCACCAACGGCACTTGCGGTTTTGTCCAGGTGACCCAAAAAAGGAATAACCGATGATTTGTGGGGTATGGTGACATTAAGCCCTTTCAGCTCAGGATATGCAGCAATAAATGTGGGAAAGCGGTTTATATTTTCGATTGGAAATAATTCGTAAACGGCATCCTGAATGTTTTCTTTTTCAAATTTAAGGGTAAAATATTGCTTCGAAAAGGAATGACTTAAGGGAAATCCGATGAGACCAAATAGGCGGGTCATGTTGTTAATGGTGATTTATACCTATTATGCTTGTTATTTCATCTTTGCTAAAATGCTCATAAACCAGACTTCAAAAACAGTGTACACCACATAACAGAACAAAAATATACCTACAAACCAATTGTTTTGTGGGTGCATTGTTTTTTGGTAAATCAGCAAAAAAACAAGGGCAATTACCATTTTGCCAAAGACCGACACACTCACTAAGTTGCTAAAGGCAAATTTATTGCTGCTGCGTGCAGAAGATAATCCGGCATAATAAAGACCAACACAAATAGCAACAAACAAAGCAATGCTCCAGATGGAAAATATGGCATGCGCTTGTGCTCCAGGCACTGAGGCCTGAAGCACAAAAAGCAATGAAGCAGCACCGAGCGTAACCGCCGCCAAGCGCGTAAAAAAAGTTTGAGCGTTCATCGTTACTTACTTCATGGCGACCAACCAGTCCGCAATTTTTTTAAGATCTGCTCTAGGAACGTTTTGGGCCGCCATGGGCACATAACCTGGCCAGTTGGAAGGCTCTGGCTTGGCTACCAATTGGGCTATTCGCTTTGCCGAATATTTTTTGGCCGCAATTTCAGGCCACATAGGCCCAACCAACTTGCGCCCCATGGCATGGCAGGCCGCACAGCCATGCTTATCTAACAATGCCTGAATATCAGCCGGGACATCAGGGCCTGTACGGGTGCTGGCTGGTGCAAAAGTGAAGGCCTGCGCCAACAGAAACGCAAAGCACAAACTTGGAAAGGTTACTTTGATCAACATATATGCAATTTGAAAGAATAGGAGATTTGCGAATGTATCTTAATGCCACACAGAATGACCACACCACAAGTGAATTATGTAAAATATGAGCAATTCCAGTGCATGGTCTTTGGGACAAAAGTCGCAAGAATTAAATTTGCCAAACAAATATAC
>CAZIKN010000091.1:0-23603 GCA_964539805.1 uncultured Saprospiraceae bacterium
CTGTTGTTGTGCGCGCTCATCGTGCATTTCAGCTGCGACCTGAGGCATATAACGGACAATATATTTGACCAGCGATGGTCATTGGCGGCCTACATGATGCCTTACTGCCGTATGGACGGCTTGGCTGCGGGTAGTTTTTTGGCCGTTTTTTTGCGCTTGGGCTGGCAAAACTTTGTGCCTTATGAGCGCTGGTGTTTGCGAATTTTATTGGTTTGGATGGGTTACCGCACCTTGTATGGTGTAGCTTATGGCAGTACCCATTACATAGGCACTTTATCTGCCATCACGTTTGGAGCCTTGTTGTTTTTGGCTCTTAACCCACACCCCAACGCCTTGGTGCGGCGTTTTTGCGAAAATGCATTTCTGCGACACCTCGGCAAGTACAGCTATGCCCTGTATGTGTTCCATGATATGATGAAAATGCAATGGGAGCAATGGTTTGGCCAATGGATTTTCAAGCGAGGCTGGCACCCGTTCTGGCAGCAAACCGGCTATATTATACTCGCGTTTGCGGGCAGTTACCTGTTGGCAAGGGCAAGTTGGGTTTTGATTGAAAAACCTTTTTTAAAACTGAAGACAAAAACCTGAGCTACTTGGGCAAGCGGATTTCATACGTTTTACCCTCTTTATTGGTTAATTTGCTGTCAATCAGCCAAGGGTTGTACAATTTCAACATGCGGTAATTGGTGCCATGTTCACGGGCAAAATCACCCCAATTGGCGACCGGGCCACTCACGGTAACGGTTTTGTAGTCATTGACCTGCGGGTACAAATGCTCCTGGTCAATAACGTATTCGTACTCTTTAGGGTTTTCCATCACTTCTTTGATGGCCACTATGCGGAAGGGGTAACGCATGGTTTCGTCTGCTGCCAGGTTCAGTTCAAAAAAGTTTTTGGCCCGTTGCTTCTCCATTTCTCCTTCAATACGGCCTGCCCCGCCATTGTAAGCGGCGGAGGCTAATATCCATGACCCTAAGCGTTGCTTTTCACGGCGCAGGTACTGGCAGGCGGCGCGGGTCGCTTTTTCCAGATGATAGCGTTCATCTACTTCGGCATTTACTTCAAGCCCATATTCTCCGGCAGCACTTTTCATAAACTGCCATATCCCCTTTGCGCCCGCAGGCGAAACGGTGTTGGAAAGCACGCTTTCCGCTACAGCCAAATATTTTAGGTCATTGGGTACTCCTTCCTTTTCCAGGATGGGTTCAATGATTGGGAAGAGCGCGTTGGCACGCTTAAGTGCCAGTATAGTATGCGAATGAAAATAGATGTTGCGCAACAATTCGGCATCCAGGCGCTGGCGCACATCCCAGTTGTCCATGGGGAATTCCTCACCACAAAAGGAAAATGTTTTGTTCAAATTAACCGAACGTACAATTTGCTCTGGGGAGGGGCGGCCACCTGCGTGGGTTTTGTCACCACCAAATGCGCTGAACAAAAGTATGATTAGGGCCATTGCGGCCAAGCCGTTGAAGATGAGTAAGGTACGGGTATTGAACATGATTATTGGTGTAATATCCCATGCCGGGATGTGAAAAAATGGTCGAAAAAAGGCCTTTAGCGTTTAGATATTATTGATTCAGCCGTATTTCATCCTCATTCCCATCAAAGAAACTATATTGGGTCAAAGGATAATCGCCCTGGGCGCGCACCTTGATCCAGCGGTTGAACTTAAAGAACCAGCGCATCTGTTGGCTTGGCAAGCCTTTTTTAACGAAAGCCTCCAAAAACGGATGCACGCGGAGTTCCAGTGGCATTTTGGGCCTTGACTGCATGATGAACTCCAGATCGCGGTTAATATCATCCATGATGAGCAAAGTTGCATTTACCTTGCCCGATCCGCCACATGTGGGGCATTTTTCCGCTGCATCAATCATTACTTCCGGTCGCGCCCGCTCGCGCGTGATCTGCATCAGGCCAAATTTTGACAAGGGCAAAATGGTGTGCTGGGAGCGGTCTTTGCGCATAAAATCCTCCATGGCCTTGCTCAATGCGCGCCGGTGTTCCTGGTTGCGCATATCAATAAAGTCAATGACAATAAGGCCGCCAATGTCTCTCAAGCGGATTTGGCGCGCTATTTCCTCGGCTGCTTCTAAGTTAACGCCAAAAATAGTCTGCTCCACATCCGCTGATACTGTTTTGTGGCCACTGTTAACATCAATGACGTGCATGGCCTCCGTTTTTTCGATCACGATGTAGGCGCCGCTGTTCATGGTAGCCGTTTTGCCAAAGGAGGCCTTGATCTGGCGATTCACGCCGAAAGTCTCAAAAACAGGCTTGCTGCTGTTGTGCAAATGTACAATATTGACCTGATCGGGGCTGATGTTTTGCATGTAGCCTCTGATATCGGTGTACAGGTCTTTGTCATTGACCACTATGCGGGAGAAGCCATCGCTCAGCATATCGCGGAGCACACTGGCAGGCTTATCCAGCTCGCTGAGCAATTTGGCCGGAGGAGCCACCGTCTTGAGCTGGCGAAATATTTCCTCCCATTTCCCCAGCAACTGCACCACTTCTTCGTGCAGTTCCTGCACTTTTTTGCCTTCGGCTGCGGTACGTATGATGATGCTGAAATTTTTGGGCTTTATGCTTTCGGCCAGGGTATGCAGGCGTTTGCGCTCTTCCGGGCTGGCAATCTTTTTCGACACGGATACGCCATCGGAAAACGGGGAGATGACCATGTATCGGCCGGGCAGCGTCAGTTCACAGGACAGCCGAGGGCCTTTGGTGGAAATGGGTTCTTTTAAGATCTGGACCAGCACAGGCCAGCGCTTGTTGAGCACTTGATCCACCTTGCCAGTTTTGATAATATCTTCCTCGTATTTGAAATTGTCCAGCTTGGAAGTATTGATGCTGCCATTGATAACTCCGTTGGTCCATTTGACTACGGAGCGCAATTTTGGGCCCAGGTCAGTGTAATGCAAAAAGGAGTCTTTCCGGTGACCAATGTCAACGAAGGCTGCATTAAGGCCGGGCATCATTTTCCTTATTTTTCCGATAAAAATGTCCCCGACACTAAAATTGTTGTTTGTTTTCTGATGATGTAATTCAGTCAGTTTGCCCCCTTCAATCAGGGCAAGTTCAACGCCGCTTTCGCCGGCATTGATGATAAGTTCTTTATCCACAAAAAAAGATATGGTTTGCAACAGGCGACAAAGCCATGCAACCGGGAGGCAAATAAAAGCCCTTCGACCAAGCACCAGGGCTGGTACGGGCGTCAAAAAAATGACCGCAGAAGATGAATGCTGTCGTGCACGGGGTTAGTGGCCGGTTGATCGGGGTGTAGGGAGCCTATTGTATTCCAGTTATCGGGAGGGCTGTTTCCTGGCCCTAAAAAAGGTATTGGGCCAGTCAGCGAAAGGGAATGTTTTTTGGGGGAATTCAAAAAGCCGATAATGGAAACGCATGTGGCATGGCCGCTAAAAGGATGGATATTGTCACATTTTTGCAAGTAAAAAGCGCAAAAAGGGGGCAAATCCTGCATATAGCCAACAGCAAAAAAACTTTTCGGTTGCACGGTGGCTTCCGAAAAGTTTTTCTTAAACGGTAGTGTCTCTGGCGCAACCCCGGGCGTTGGTAACAGCCGCCGGAAGCGGGATGCCAAGCCTGTGGTGGTTAAACACTAGCGATTTTTCTTCTTATGACGATTCTTGCGCAGGCGCTTTTTGCGCTTGTGCGTTGCAATCTTATGTCTTTTACGTTTTTTTCCGCAAGGCATACTGCTACAATTTATATGGTGATGAAATTTTTGATGGCGGGCATCACAGTTGGTTTTGCGGGTTCTTGAGCGCTAAGCGCATTTTGACCTGCTTCACCATTTGCAATGCTGTCGCCTTTTATTTACATTTTTTTGCGAACACTTCCGCCTGAGCTGTATTCCCTGCGTTTTCGTACGCCTGAGCCAGCAGGCACGGAGTGTTTGGGTTTTTGGAATCCAGTGACCAAGCCTTTTCAAGGCGTGCTATGGCGCGATCCCACTGGCCTGTTTTTATGGCCAATCGCCCCAGGGCATTGTACACAGAAGCATTTTCCGGGTACTTGGTTTCCAAATCCCTCAACATCAGTACCGCCTGCATGGGATTGTCTGGCGGTGGGTTTTCGGCATATACCAATGCCAGATTGACCCGATGTTCGGGCTTGTTTGGATTCAGGGATATTGCGCTCTCAAAAGCATTTACGGCTTTATCCGCACAATATTTGCGCTTTTCGGGGTCTTTTTCTGTAATTAATGCACTGAAAAAGGTAGCCCCTGCTACAGACCAAGAAGAATCGGCATTTTCAATTTCCGCTACCTGGGCAGCGATGCCGCCCGATACGGGTATGTTGTTAAATTCATACCACAACGCGGAAAGCCGCTTGAGCAATAGCGTTTTTTCTGCCTCGCTTTTGGCATTTCTGATCTCGGCTTCCAAGGCATTCAAAGAGGCTGTCTGCTGCGGCCCCAGTGCCTTGATCCCATCTTCGATCAATGTTTCCAGTGATGTGCTTTCCGCCTGAAATGCCCTTGAACGCTCAATTTTCTCTTGCGCCTCAGGCTTGGTATCAAACCCAAAGTACAACAGCGCAAAAAGCGATATTGCTGCTAAAAGTGCTATATATTGACTCTTTCCCATGCGGAAGTGACTTCTGCTTTAACGAGACTTGGACACCCCAGATGATTAATCTTCGCTCTCGTCTTTTGGCAGAGCATGCACGTTGGCTTTAACCTGTTCGGTGAATACTTTAGCTGGTTTGAAAGAAGGAATATAATGTTCCGGAATATTGATTGATTTGCCCTTTTTGATGTGACGGCCGATTTTTTGTGCGCGGCGCTTGATCACGAAGCTGCCAAAACCGCGAACATAGACGTTCTCGCCATTGGTCATCGAATTTTTAATTTCCTTAAACAGCTCTTCGAGGGTGACGAGGACGTCAACTTTGGCAACTCCGGTCTTGTCGGAAATCGCACTCACTAAGTCAGCCTTTCTCATGCGTTAAATAATTGATTTTGAATTAGTTATGATGAAAAAATGGGTATTTCGAAAAATGAGACGCAAAGTTCTTACATTTTTTGACACCTACAAACATTTCTTTAAAAAAATATGAGGGATATTTCATTGAAAATCAAGCACAAGGGCGAAAGTAGGCATTTTTACAAATTGAAAATATTTTTGTTTGTGAATATTTGCATCAGCTAACACGGCAGAACAACGCCGCGTCCCCTAATTTTGACAAATAGAATCTGGCTTTCGCTTTTCGTGGCAGGGGCAATTGCCCTCTCTATCTGGAAACTATCCATGAACAAAGCCTCCCGTGAGGCCAATACCGAATTGGGCCGGGCCACGCGCGCCTTTGTGCCCGTTGAAACGATTAACCCTTTATTGGAGTCCTTGGCCAATACCTTAGAGGCCGATGGCATTTTTTTGCCCGCAAAAGAAATGTTTGTTATTTCTGAAACCGCCGGACGAGTCCTTGATGTGTTCAAGAACAAAGGCGAAGGGATAAACGAAGGGGAACTTATTGCCAAGATAGACGACGAGTTGCTGCGCATTGAATTAGAGGCAACACAGGCCAACCTTTCCAAATTGCGCAAGGACCGTGAGCGCCTCAACAACCTTATTGAGGGAGATGCCGCCCCAAAAAATAAAATTGAGGACCTTGAACTGGGTATTCTCGCCGCTGAAGCCAAGGAAAAGGGGCTGAAAAAACAAATTTCCAATACCAGCATCAAAGCGCCCATGAGCGGCACCCTGGGCTATCGCTTCATTGAGCGCGGCAGCGTTATCGGCCCGGGCATTCAGGTGGCACAAATAACCAACCTGGACAAACTGTTGCTGATGGTCAAGGTTACCGAACGCGACATTTTACAGGTAAAAAAAGGCCAGATAGTGACCGTAGTGCCAGATGTTTATCCCAATACCAAAATATCCGCAAAAGTGACGAATATTGGTTTGCGTGCAGACAACACCTTTAACTATGATGTTGAAATAGAGGTGCCCAACAGCAAAGCAGATCCCATGCGCGCAGGCATGCACGCGAAGGCGATGTTCGCCTTCAATCAGGACAGAAAGGGACTCACCCTGCCAAGAAAGGCCATAGTAGGCAGCATCCAGGATGCAAAAGTATATGTGGTGCAGGATTCAATTGTGCGCCTGCAATCTGTTGTTCTGGGGGCCGCACATGGTGACAAAGTAGAGGTACGCAGCGGACTGATTGAATCGGATCGGGTGGTGGTCAGCGGCCAAATGAACCTGAACGACGGCAGCAGGATAAAGGTGATTAAGTGATTAAGTAAAAAGGGCCCTTTTTAGTTCTTCCACCTTGCCCAAGGTTTGAATGCGTATGCCAAAGCGCTTGGGATCAATGCCTTTCATTCCGTATTTACTGACGTAAATCTCCTTAAACCCAAGGCGGTCCGCTTCTTGAATGCGCTGTTCAATACGCTGCACAGCCCTTATTTCTCCGCTTAATCCCACCTCACCTGCAAAGCAGATGTTGGATGGAATGCTGACATCTTGTAAAGAACTGATCAAGGAAGCAACAATAGACAGGTCAATGGCAGGGTCCTCCACCTTGATCCCTCCCGCTATATTGAGGAACACATCATTTATACTAAAAAAATAACCACAGCGCTTTTCCAGCACAGCCAATAGCATGGAAAGCCGCCGCATATCAAAGCCCGTTGCGGAACGCTGTGGGGTGCCAAAAACCGCTTTGGACACCAAGGCCTGTGTTTCAATGAGCATGGGGCGCATACCCTCCATGGTTGCTGCTATGGCACAACCGCTGAGTTCCTCGTCTTTTTGGCTCAGCAGGAGCTCGCTGGGGTTGCTAACCTCCCGCAGTCCACTGCTCTGCATTTGGTAAATGCCCATTTCATCCGTACTGCCAAAGCGGTTTTTCAAGGTGCGCAGGATACGATAGGTATTGTGCCGATCACCTTCAAACTGCAGCACACAGTCCACAATATGCTCCAACAGCTTGGGGCCGGCAATGTCTCCCTCCTTATTAATATGGCCGATCAGGAAAATGGGTATATTGGTCTCCTTGGCAAAGCGAAGCAGCTCCCCCGCACATTCACGCACCTGAGCAATACCTCCGGGGGCTGAATCCAAATGCGGGGTGCTCATGGTCTGGATGGAATCCACGATCATAAGTTGGGGTAAGAGCTCATTGGCCTGTTGCAATATTTTGCTGGTATTGGTCTCTGTAAGTATATAACACGTTGACCTAACATTACCAATGCGATCCGAGCGCATTTTGATCTGTTCCTCGCTTTCTTCACCACTCACATAAAGCACCTTAACCGGAATTTGCATAGCCACCTGAAGCAAAAGGGTACTCTTCCCAATACCGGGCTGCCCTCCAATCAATACCAGCGAGCCCGGAACTATGCCCCCGCCCAACACCCGGTTCAGTTCCTGGTCAGGTGCTGCCAGGCGCACGGTGCGTCCGGTTTCCACCTGTTGGAGCAGTATGGCCCTGGGCGATTCCGAACGGCCATTGCCTGCCGGTGTCCAGGAGCGCCGTTTTTCCTCCGTTGCTGTTTCTTTTTGTATCAGCTCTTCCTGATAGGTGTTCCACTCCCCACAATGCGGGCACTTGCCCAACCACTTGGGACTGGAAGCGCCACAATTGGAACAAAAAAAGATGGTGCGCGCCTTAGCCATAACTGGTTTGATCCTACAAATGATAAAAGTGAAAAATAAAGTGCCAAAGGTGAAAAAAAATTGCCATAACACAAGCATTCAACTTAGGCCCGCTTATCGTGCCCAACAGGCTGTTTGCAGCCCACGGTTTCTTCTTTTGTGGCATTAGTATTTTTTGTTATTGTAAAAAATACACCTTTTATTATGCTGATTTTATTCAAGGCCACCCGTTCAAAATAAAAAAATGCATTTTTGGCAGATATTTTGCATAAAAATAATACAATTATTTGGAAAGCCTATCATAAGCTTTCTATTTTTGCAACCTCAACTTATTGTATTTTTTACACTTAAAAAATTTTTGGTTATGGTATATTCGGAAACTGCTACCTTGCTCGACAAAAATATCCCGCTCATGCGCAAAGAATCTTTTCAGCGTACTAAGATTGTCGCAACCGTAGGGCCTGCCTGCAATTCATACGAAAAGTTATTGGAGTTGGCCCGCGCCGGTGTTGATGTGTTCCGTTTGAACTTCAGCCACGGCACCCATGCTGATCACCTTCAAGTTATACAGCACATACGGGCCATCAATGAAAAATACAACCTGCACCTGGCTATTCTGGCAGATTTGCAAGGCCCCAAACTGCGTGTTGGGAAAATCCATAATGATGGCCTGGAACTCAAACCCGGTGACGAAATTACCATCACCAACGATAAAAACGCACCCGGCACCAAAGAGTCCATTTATATGTCTTACCCGGGTTTTGCAGCAGATTGCCAACCGGGCGAACGCATCATGATGGATGATGGCAAACTGGTATTTGAAGTAGCCTCCTCCAATCGCATCAATATTGTGGTGCTTCGCTGCATCCACGGCGGTATTTTGAAAAGCAAAAAAGGGGTAAACCTCCCGGATACCAATGTACGGCTGCCATCAATGACGGAAAAAGACAAAGAGGATCTCGCGTTTATCCTGACGCAGCCAGTCAACTGGATTGCACTTTCATTCGTGCGCCGTGCGGAGGATATGGATGAACTGCGCGAAGCCTTACAGGAAAGTGGTCACAAGGCCAAAATGATGGCCAAAATAGAAAAGCCCGAGGCTGTTAAAAACCTGCGGGAGATCATCAGGGCCAGTAATGGCATCATGGTAGCTCGCGGCGATCTGGGAGTGGAAATGCCCATAGAGCAGCTCCCTATGACGCAAAAAGACATCATACACATGTGCATGCAATATGCACGCCCAGTCATCGTGGCCACCCAAATGATGGAAAGTATGATAGAAAACCCCTCACCCACAAGAGCCGAGGTAACGGACGTAGCCAACGCCGTGCTGGACGGTGCTGACGCCGTAATGCTTAGTGGTGAGACCTCTGTGGGCAACCACCCTGCTCTGGTAATCAAATACATGTCTAAAATTATCGAACAGGCTGAGTCACAATACTGGCCCCAAATTGAAGGCCGCCGCCCTGTACCTTCTGAAAAATTCAGGCTTTTCCATTCCGATGTTATTTGTTTTAACGCCTGCCGCGTAGCAGAGGAAATAAAAGCCAAGGGTATAGTATGCTTTACCAGTTCAGGGTACACAGCCTTCAAAATGAGCAGTTTCCGCCCCAATTCTCGAATTTTTGTGTTCAGCGATGCCCCTGAAAAATTAGCCGCTATGAACCTGCTCTGGGGTGTCCAATGCTTTTTATATGATCGTTTTACCACTACGGATGAGACCGTAGAAGACTGCACGGAAATACTCAAGTCAAGTCATTGGGTTGAACCCGGCGACACATTGGTCAATACCGGCTCAATGCCCTTGCACAAGCGCCTTCCAACCAATATGATGCGAGTGACTGATGTGGAATAAAAGATAAAGGCCTGCACTATGGCCCAAGGCGCGGCAGTCAGCAGAAACTGATTGCCGCGCTTTTTTTTGCCCATTGAGAAAAATATAAAGCAGACGTTTGGGCATTTCTGTGTTCTCCCCCGGTACAATACGGCGCGGGGATACAATGGGCAATATTGGCAAAAAAAATATGGCATTGGTAGCATGAGCAATTTATCCATACCTTGGCCGTGGTTTTCTGAACACGAAAACAGCCATCCTGTTGTACAGAAAAAAATCTTGTACCCATGATAGATATCACCCACCAAGACACCCTTAACCTCCAGAGGAAAGTGGAGCGCTACAAAGAAGTATTACAAAATACGCAAAACTATCGTGCCGCATGGCAAAACGGCCTAAAAACGGCCATTATGGATCAATTGAAAAAATTGGCAGATGAGTGCGGCCTGGCATATAGCCTTGAACTTCGATCCGAGATTACCAATCTGGAAGCCATTGTGTTCTCTCTCGGAAGCATAGCCAGTGGCCTGGGCGAATCTGTTGCAGGCGTACGCCGCGATTTGATCAAACAAAATGGTTCATTGGTGTATCAGCAATTATTTAATGGCAAGGTGTTGGTACTGATCAATTTCCCCTACATTGAAAAATATGGACAACCACAGCCCCCCCCCCATCTACCGCCCCGAAGAGCTTAAGGAACCGTATTTCCTGCGCCATATTGAGACGCTCGTAAATGACGTCACCACATGGGAGGATTATGATGATGATGCTCCTGAACCCAACCAACGCATTGGTTTTAAAATGAATTTTGAAACCGAAAAGAAGTAACTTTAAATGGGATATTGACCCATCGCGAATATGTATATGAACATGAAACACCTTTATTCTTTTTTGCTGATCGGCCTGATGTGTATTTCGGCCAACACGCTTTTGGCCCAAAAAACATTACCAGTGGCGGCACCGTCAGATGCCCGTTCGGGCGCCTATGCCTTTACCAATGCCACCATATATACGGATTATAAAACCCGTGTGGAAAAAGCGACCCTCCTGATCCGCGAAGGGAAGATAGTGGCCTGCGGTACCAATGTCAGCATTCCAGCAGGTACCGTGATACAGGACTGTAGCGGGAAAACAATTTATCCAGCCTTCATTGACCTTTACGCAACGGGCTACGGCTTGCCCACTTTGCCTGCCGGAGGCCCTACGGGAAGCGGCGGAGGTTTTGGTCAACGCCAGGCTGAAAGCAGTAAAAAAGGTGCATTTGCCTGGAATGAGGCCCTGCGTAGCGAGTACAACCTTGCTGATGCCTTTGCCAATGACCCCAAAGCAGCGGAGGAATGGCGCAAGGCCGGATTCGCCGCCGTGTTAAGCCACAAAGCTGATGGCATATCTCGCGGAACAGGCGCATTGGTTCATTTGAGTGACAACAAAGAGCATGAAACCTTGCTCACAGCCCAAGCCGCCCATTTTCTGAGTTTTCGCAAAGGGAGCAGCACCCAAAGCTATCCCACCTCACTCATGGGCTGCATCGCTTTGCTGCGGCAAACCTATTTAGACGGCCAATGGTACAAAAACGGCGGGCAGGCAGAAGAGCGAAACCGCTCTTTAGATGCCTGGAATAACATTCAGGGCCTGCCACAAATCTTTGAGGCTGGTGACAAATTGGATATACTGCGCATTGCCGCTTTGGGTAAAGAGTTTGGCTTGAAATATATGGTAAAAACCGCTGGTGATGAATACCAGCGCCTAAGCGAAGTAGCCGCCACAGGCATGCCCCTTATTGTACCTGTCAACTATCCGGAAGGCTATGATGTACGCGATCCTTATGACGCATTGGCCGTCACCCTCAAGGATTTAAAACATTGGGAAATGGCCCCATCAAACCCTGCCCGCCTGCAAAGCGCAAATATTGCTTTTTCATTGACAACCAATGGATTAAAAGATAAAGGAAAATTTTTAGAGCACCTTCGAAAAGCCATTGAAATGGGGTTAAGCGAGGAAAATGCCCTAAAAGCATTAACCTTCAACCCTGCTTCTTTTGTTAATGCCTACACTGCTCTGGGCAGTTTGGAGACCGGGAAATGGGCCAATTTTATTATTACATCGGGCAATATTTTTAAGGCGGAAAGCAAGATAACCCAAACCTGGTCACAAGGCCGCCTTTTTGAAGTAAACCCTGACAAGGGCTTGCCCCAAAGTATGATGGGGAGTTACAACCTTAGTGTAGGAAATGAGAGCTATACCCTGAACTTAAAAGGCAAAGCCGAAGCCCCTGAGGCACAAATCATGCGCAAGGACAGTGTAAAAATAAAAGGCAACCTAAGCTGGAACCCCAACGGCTTGCTCACACTCAGTTTCCAACCAGACTCCGTAAAAAAAGGTACCGTGGCCCTGAGCGGCACCGCTAGTGCCAATGAATGGTCCGGCCAGGGAACCCTGCCCGATGGTTCGTGGGTGAACTGGAAAGCAAGCCTAACCAAGGCCAATCCTGCATCGGAAAGGCCGGCAAGAAACAACGCATCTGATAACAAAACAGGAGAACTAATCTATCCATTTACGGCATTTGGCCGCAAGGATCGCCCTCAGGCTCAAACCATATTGGTAAAAAACACCACCGTATGGACCAATGAGCGTGAAGGCATCCTGAGCAATACCGATGTTTTGATCTCAAAGGGAAAGATCACCAAAATCGGCAAAAACCTGCCTCAACAAGACGATGCCATCATAGTTGATGGCACCAACAAGCACCTCACCGCAGGCATCATTGATGAGCATTCCCACATTGCGGCTGCAAGATCAATCAATGAATTTGGTCAAGAGAGCAGTGCAGAGGTTAGAATAGGTGATGTCATTGATTCTGAAGATATTGACATATATCGCCAATTGGCAGGAGGGGTCACCAGTAGCCATATTTTACATGGATCAGCAAACCCAATTGGAGGACAAACCCAACTGATCAAGATGCGCTGGGGCTATGCACCGGAAGAGATGAAATTCGCAAACTGGCCAGGTTATATTAAGTTTGCCTTAGGTGAAAACGTCAAACAAAGCGGCTCGCAAAACTCCACCCGCTACCCCCAAACCCGCATGGGCGTAGAGCAAACCTATATTGACTATTTCACCCGGGCCAGCGAATACGCCAAGATCAAAAATAGCGGCAAACCCTACCGAAAGGATCTGGAATTGGAAGCGCTTTCCGAAATTTTGGCCTCCAAAAGGTTTATCACCTGCCATTCCTATGTACAGTCCGAAATTACTATGATGATGCGTGTTGCCGAACAATTTGGCTTTAAACTCAACACCTTTACCCACATATTGGAGGGTTATAAAATAGCCGACAAAATGGCCAAACACGGCGCAGGAGGTAGTTCTTTTGCCGACTGGTGGGCTTACAAGATGGAAGTGTACGAGGCAATACCACAAAACCCAAAATTAATGGCCGACAATGGTGTGGTGGTAGCGATCAATTCAGATGACGCCGAAATGGCACGCCGACTAAATCAGGAAGCAGCCAAATCCGTTATGTACGCCGGCATGAAAGAAGAAGATGCCTGGAAAATGGTAACCCTTAATCCTGCCAAACTGCTTCGCGTGGATGACCGGGTTGGCAGCATCAAGGTAGGAAAAGATGCCGACATCGTATTATGGAACGTGAACCCGCTTTCCGTGTACGCAGCTGCCGAAAAAACCTGGGTAGATGGGATGCTCTTTTTTGACCGCGCCGAAGATGCAAAAATGAGCAGCGAAGTGCGTACTGAGCGCGCCCGCATCATTCAGAAAATGCAGTCTGCCAAAAAAGGCGGCGAAGGCGGCGAACGCCCGAGCATGCCCAAACACCATTATCACTGTGATGATGCTGAGGACGAAGGGCATTAATCCTATGTTATTGCACAACTTTTCAATAAACTTATATGTGGCAAGAGTCAAAAAACAGGTTGCAGGCAACCTTTCGCTTCAAGGATTTTACGGAGGCTTTTGCCTTTATGACGGAAGTGGCCTTTTTGGCAGAAAAACAAAATCATCACCCCAACTGGAGTAACGTGTGGAACACGGTAGAAATACAACTGACCACGCATGATGCCGGTAATATTGTGACGGATAAAGACCGCAAAATGGCGCTTGCCATAGATGCAATATATCAAAAATATTCCATCCTTTGATTTAAATTAACCCTCAACATGTACAAGTCTATACACAACACCCCCGATGCACCTTTGCCCATAGGGCCTTACAATCAAGCCGTTTCTGTGGGCAATCTGTTGTTTGTCAGCGGGCAAATTGCTATTAATCCTTCCTCCGGCGAATTGGTTTTGGATGATATTGAAACCGAAACACACCAGGTATTGCGCAATATAAAAGCCATATTGGATGACTCTGGCTCAAGCCTTGAAAAAGTGATCAAGGCCTCTGTTTTTGTTAAGGACATGAACCTGTTTGGCCGAATCAATGCCGTATATGGCGAGTATTTCAAGCCCGAATTTGCCCCTGCCAGAGAGTTGGTTCAGGTATCAGAACTGCCCAAGTTCGTCAATATTGAAATCTCGGTGATAGCTATGATTTGATGCTTCAAGAGCAGATACAAAATGCTGGAATTTGCCCGGCATTTTATATTTGCCCAAGCAATGCGCCATTTTGACGGCTCAAACCAAGAGATTCTGCCAAAAACGTTGAAAATTTGGGCTGGCAGGTTATTTGCCAATAGCCCTGTCCCTTCAGGAAAGTCTTTTTGCTGTCAGTTTGACATAAATGGCTTTTTGTCTGCATACATATTGAGATAAAAGTTGGATGTTTGCGGAAGGGTGCAGCGATTTAGTTGCACATGCCAGAAAATTGCTACAACAAACAATTTCTGGACAACGAATGTATAGATTCGTTTTATCGTATACTAATTCAGTTGAGTATGAGCATGTTTGAAAATTGGTTAAATACGCAGCAGTCGGATGACGAACCCGACTTCGTGCCACTCTTTTCTCTGGATGAAGAGGATGATGCCAAAACAGGTGAAGTATTTCCCGATACACTCCCCATTTTACCCTTAAAAAATACAGTACTTTTCCCAGGTATTGTCACACCTATCACCGTTGGGCGAGACAAGAGTATTCGTGCGGTGCAAAAAGCGTATGAGGATAACCGTTTCATCGGCGTTTTGTCTCAAAAAGATTTGTCTATTGAAACCCCTGGTGCAAATGATCTGTATCGTATCGGCACCATTGCCCGTATATTGAAATTGCTTCGGATGCCGGATGGCTCCACAACTGCCATCCTTCAAGGACGAAAACGTTTCCAATTGAATGAAATGTTGCATGAAGATCCGTTTATGGTCGGACTCATCACTACATTGGAATACGACATTCCGAAAAACAAATTGGAATTTAAAGCCTTGGTCAGCAGCGTTCGCGATGCAGCGCGCCAAATCATTGAACTTTCCCCTCAAATTCCTTCCGAGGCCATTGTCATGTTGCGCAACATCAACAATGACAATTTTTTGTTGAATTTCATAGCCTCCAATCTGGGCATAAAAGTAGAAGATAAACAGGATATTCTGGAACTTAGCAGCCTTCGCGAAAAAGCAAGCCGTATCCTTCATTTTATGGATGGGGAACTTCAATTGCTGGAACTGAAAGACCAAATCGAGAGCAAGGTGAGGGTAGATATTGAAAAGCAACAACGCGACTATTACCTGAACCAACAGTTAAAAACCATTCAGGAAGAACTGGGCCAAAACCCCCAGGAGGAAGAAGTAGCACAACTCACCAAACGTGCTTCCAAAAAGAAATGGCCGCAGAATGTAGCAGAAACTTTTGAAAGGGAATTAAACAAACTAAAACGCCTCAACCCGCAAGTGGCCGAATATGCAATTGGTTTGAATTACCTGGAAACACTGCTGGATCTGCCTTGGTTAGATTTTACCAAAGATAACTTTGACCTGAAAAAAGTGAAAAGTATTTTGGACAAAGACCATTATGGCCTTACCAAAGTAAAAGAACGCATCCTTGAGCATTTGGCCGTTTTAAAACTAAAAGGGGATATGAAAGCCCCTATTCTTTGCTTGGCTGGCCCACCGGGGGTAGGGAAAACCAGCTTGGGCGCCAGCATTGCCAAAGCCTTAAAGCGCAAATATGTGAGAATGAGCCTTGGCGGCCTTCATGATGAGGCAGAAATAAGGGGACACCGCAAAACTTATATCGGTGCCATGCCAGGCAGGATCGTACAATCCTTAAAAAAAGGCAAAACCGGCAACCCCGTATTCATTCTGGACGAGATTGATAAAGTAGGCAAGGATTTTCGTGGCGACCCATCATCTGCACTCTTGGAAGTGCTTGATCCTGAGCAAAATACAACGTTTTACGACAATTACCTCGAACTGGAATATGACCTTTCAAAGGTGTTGTTCATTGCTACGGCCAATTCGCTTTCTACCATTCAGCCCGCTTTGCTGGATCGTATGGAGATCATTGAAATTGCCGGTTATTCCTTAGAAGAAAAGGTTGAAATTTCCAAGCGTCACCTCGTGCCGGAACAACGCAAGGAGCATGGCCTAAAACCCAATCAGGTCAAAATCACGGACAAGACCTTGGTAGATATGATCAAAAATTATACTGCCGAAAGTGGGGTGCGCAACCTCTCCCGCGAAATTGGCTCCGTTATGCGTCATATCGCGAAAAAAGTGGCCATGGAAGAAAGTTATGACCCGACCATAAAACCTGAGCACCTGCATACCATACTCGGCCCAACTAAATTTGACTCTGATGTTTACACAGAACAACAGTCAGCAGGTGTGGCCATTGGCCTTGCATGGACCGCCGTCGGAGGGGAAATATTGTTTATCGAGGTAAAACTAAGCAAAGGCAACGGACGATTACAGTTAACAGGTAATTTGGGCGAGGTGATGAAAGAAAGCGCCAGCACGGCCCTGACCTACTTAAAATCAAAAGCGGATGACTTGGGGCTTGATTTCGAAGTATTTGATAAACACGATATTCATGTCCATATTCCGGAAGGTGCTATACCTAAAGATGGCCCTTCTGCTGGCATAACCATGCTTTCAGCCTTAACATCTGCCTTTATGGGAAAGCCCCTTAAACCATTTCTTGCCATGACAGGTGAGATAACCCTGCGCGGCAAGGTGCTCCCGGTTGGAGGCATTAAGGAAAAAATCCTGGCTGCCAAGCGGGCAGGCCTGCGTGAGGTAATGCTCTGCAAGGACAATAGAAAACATGTGGAAGAAATTGAACCCGAGTTTATCAAAGGTTTGAAATTCCATTATGTGGACAAGATGGAAGAAGTGTTGGAGCATGCCCTCGGACTAAGCCAGCTCAGACCTCAGGGCAATAAAATACACAAGGCCAATCGGAAGAAAACTGCCGCTTAATAGTTTCCCAAGTTTTATTTTAGCACCTTGACAACATATAGATTTTCAAAAGATTATGCACTTGAAAAAGACGCAACTGACCCCTTGCGCCATTATCGGGAGCAATTTATTATTCCACAACACAATGGCAAACCAGTGCATTATTGTTGTGGCAACTCACTCGGACTACAGCCCAAAAGTGTACGTGATGCCTTAAATGCGGAACTGGATCAATGGGCTACTTATGGTGTAGAAGGACATTTCATGGGCAATATGCCCTGGATGCACTACCACAAATTCCTTGCTCCTCAAATTGCGGGTATCGTTGGCGCCTCTGAGCATGAGGTAGTGGTAATGAATACCCTGACGGTAAATCTGCACCTGATGATGGTCAGTTTTTATCGTCCTACGCCCAAAAGATTTAAAATTATCATGGAAGGCGGAGCATTCCCAAGTGACCAATATGCTGTAGAAAGTCAAGTGCGTTGGCACGGCTTTGATCCCGATCAGGCTATTGTGGAGTTGGTGCCACGGAAGGGGGAGGACAGCTTGCGAACAGAAGACATACTTGATGTTATAGAAAAAGAAGGCGAGCACACCGCCTTGGTTTTGATCGGTGGGGTCAATTATTACACGGGTCAATTCTATGATCTTGAAAAAATAACCCAAAAAACACATCAATGTGGTGCTTTTGCGGGCTTTGATCTGGCACATGCCGTGGGCAATGTACCCTTACAACTCCATGATTGGGGCTGTGACTTTGCTGTCTGGTGCAGCTACAAATACCTGAATGCTGGCCCGGGAGGCCCTGCGGGAGTATTTGTACATGAAAAACATGGGGATAATCCGACCTTGGATCGTTTTGCCGGCTGGTGGGGGCATGATGAAAGCGAGCGCTTTCAAATGCGCAAGGGTTTCAAACCCATGCGAGGCGCAGAAGGTTGGCAACTTAGCAACGCCCAAATACTATCCTTTGCTGCACACAAAGCGGGTTTGGATATTTACGCTGCCGCAGGAATGCCTGCGCTCAGAGAAAAAAGCCTACAACTCACTGGTTATCTGGAATTTATCTTAAACGAAATCATAAAAGCGCACCCCTCTCGATTCCGAATCATTACCCCTGATGATCCTTCCCGGCGCGGGTGTCAGTTATCAGCCTTAACAGATGAAAAAGGTAGGCAGCTGTTTGAATATTTGAGTGCTAACGGCGTAATCGCCGATTGGCGAGAGCCCAATGTCATACGTTTTGCGCCAGTTCCTCTGTACAATACTTTTGAGGATCAATATGAGATCGGACGTTTGATTCAAGCCTATTTCAAGGCATAGTCTTTTACTTTTTCATCAAATCATCTGCCTTTTTGATGTCCGCCTGGCCTTTTGCTGTTTGCCCCACGCGCAAATAAGCATTTCCTCGGATTTGGAGTGATGGCAGGTAGCGATCATCAATATCCAATGCCTTGGTGGCATCAGCTATGGCTTTGTCATACTCGCCCAGTTGGAACCGCGCATTGGCCCTGTTACTGAACAGCATGGCAAGGCCCGGGTTGATACTTATTGCCTTGTCAAAATCTGCAATGGACTCTTTGAGTTTTTTCTCGTCCAAATACAAGACTCCTCGGTTGGCAATAGCTTCCAGATAGTTTGGATTTAGGGCAATAGCCTTTGAATATTGCTCAATAGCCAAGGCCCTATCATCTCTTTTATCACTGGTAATGCCCAAAAGATACCAAGCCTCCGGTGATTTGGGCTCAAGTTCAAGGCTTTTTTCAAGGTCTGGTACAGCCTCTTGCACCCTGTTGAGCATAACCAAGCACTTACCCCTGTTTAAAAATAATTTTGGCGAACTCAATCCACCCTTAATTGCCTTATCAAAATCGTCAAATGCTTCTCGGATTTTTTTCTGCTGGAGATACGCTTGTCCGCGACCGTTGTAGGCTTCAATGACTGTGGCATCATATTTTAGTGCTTCTGAGTAATGTTCTATGGCTGCTGGAAAATTAAATTTCAGCAATTCATTATATGCTAAGTTACATTGACAGAGTGAGGACTCAGGCGTTTTTGCAACACAGTTTTTAAACAGATTAACACCGTTTTTCCACACCGATACCTGAAAAAAGGACAACGTAGCCAGCCCAACTACCAAGGCCGTAACAATGCCCATACGCAGTGGCGATTTTACTTTTTCCAACAAAAGCCCTGTAATAAAAAATAGGCCAATACAGGAAATATACACATACCGATCAGAGCGGAGCTCAAAACTGCCCACCGTCCTAAACGGCAACATCACCGTCAGCGGTAAAAAATACAGTGCTACCCCCAGAAAATAATCTGGTTGATCGCGCCATTTTTTCCAAATCAAGTAAGCCAAAGCCAGTAAAGCCAACGGTGCCGCATAATAATAGAAAGGCCATGCCCCGTCCATTTTCACAAATGGGTACGCCACAGAATACCCGAGTGGCAGCAGCAACTTAACCGGATAAAACAATAGCGTCTGACAAACCATAAAAAAGCGATCCAAAAGGCTAAATACTGCTGAGCTTTGCTCAATATCATGCCCTTCCTGCGCCCTTGTTGTGAACGTGTGCAGGCCAAAATAAATACTGAGCAGCATGAAGGGGATTTTGTAAGCTATAGCTGTTTTGAAATCAATTGACGGGACAATTGTATTTCCCTTATTTTTTTGCACCCAGTAATAATCCATCACCAATAACAGCAGAGGCAGTGTGACCGCAGCTGATTTTGACCAACATGCAAATAAAAACAACAGCAAGGACAAGGCTAACCAACCGTGACTTTTTTTGCTCAAAAATTGAAGGTAAGCCAACAGACTACCCAAATAAAAACTCGAAAACAAAACAGTACTCAACGCCGCAACCCAACATACAGCCTCTGCCTGCATGGGGTGTACCGCAAACAGGATAGCGGCAAAAAAGGCAATTGCAGTGCGCGAACTTAGCCCTTTCAACCAGGCAAAAACCATCAAGGTATTGATTGCATGTAGTATTACACTGAGCAGGTGGTAACCCCAGGCAGATTTACCGGACAACAAACTGCCAATCCAGTACCCTATCCAACTCAAGGGAGCATACATACCCAAGTTTTGACCCGAAAAAAATTTGCTCAGCGAGGGGTTTTGGAGGGCGTGATTGTACAGGACTGCTTTGTCATCATCAAAAAAAACAAAATCATTAGACAAAACAGTACCCCAGGTGAGCAATGCCGCCAGCACTAACGCAATGTTAAGCAGTATCGGCCTTTCCCAAAACGAACGCATACTTATGACAGGGGAAACAATTGTTTCTTGGTATTTGGGGGCTGGATTCTTTTTTGACATATTATTATTTTGCCTTTCTTTCCGCTGTTGTTGCAATATTAGTTTGAAAACAAGTGTACCATGCTTATTCCCAACTGCAAAATTAAATACCTTTTGCCAGTAAAGCATCAAGTATTTTTCATCTCTGCTACTGTCCTGGAATAGCGCGTATCAAATTTCTAACATAATCACTTTCAGGTTTTTCGAAAATTTCCTCAGGGAAGCCAACTGCCTCTACCTTACCCTTTTGCATGATCATCATACGATCACACATCTGTTTGATCACACTCAGATCATGGGATATAAACAAGTAGGTAAGCCCAAATTTTTCCTGAAGATCCATGAGCAAGTTCAACACGGTAGCCTGCACCGACACATCAAGTGCCGATACACTCTCGTCACATATAAGAAATTTGGGCTCTAATGCCAATGCTCTGGCAATGCAAACTCGTTGGCGCTGCCCTCCGGAAAACTGATGCGGGTACCGATGGAAAAAATCCGCCTGAAGACCTACCGTTTCCAAGAGCGATATGGCTTTCTCCTTGCGAGTCCGGTCATTTTCATGCAGCTTATGTACCTTCATTGGTTCTGTTATTGCGGCACCAATGGTCATCTTGGGATTGAGGGATGCCATAGGATCTTGAAAAACAACCTGTATCTCTCTGCGAAATGGCTTCATTTCGTTTTCCTGCAAAGGCAATAAATCCGCGCCTTTATATAAAATGGAGCCTGAATGCGCCTGCAATAATTTGGCAATACTGCGCCCCAGGGTTGTCTTACCACAGCCAGATTCACCGGCCAAACCAAACGTTTCACCATAAAACACATCAAAACTGACCCTATCCACCGCATTAAACCATTCGGTAGTTTGTCCGAGCCAATTGCGTCTTGCGGGATAGCGCACGGTAAGGTCTTTTACCTCCAGTAGCGGTGCAGTTTTGTATAATGCTTCGCGCCGCTTGAGCGTATCCTCAGCACTAACTACTTTTGCTTCAAAACCTCCTCCCCCCAGAAAATCTGTAACTGTAGGAAGGCGATGCAGCTTGTGCTTTAATGACGGCCGGCAAGCAACCAAGCCCTTGGTGTAAGCATGTTGAGGATCATTTAATACTTCTTGTACTAAACCTTGCTCTACAATCTGCCCTTGGTACATTACTAGCACCCGATCACATATCTCACTGATCACACCCAAATCATGGCTGATGAAGATCATGGACAAGCCATTTTCTTTTTTCAAATCACGCATTAATTCAAGGATTGTTTTTTGCACCGTTACGTCCAATGCCGTAGTAGGCTCATCAGCAATAAGTATGGCAGGTTGGCAACTCATCGCCATCGCAATCATTATCCTTTGTTTTTGTCCTCCGCTTATTTGATGAGGATAAGCATTAAAAATACGTTCAGGATCAGGCAATTTTACCTGCTCAAATAATTTGATTGTCAATGCTTTAGCAGCATCATAAGATATTTTTTGATGCAGTTGTATGGCTTCTGTAACCTGATGCCCACACCGAAAAACCGGATTTAAGGAGGTCATAGGCTCCTGAAAAATCATGGCAATCTCGGAGCCGCGATAAGCACGAACCTGTGGCAATGGAAGCCCCGCAAGGTTTACACTTTGTTGATCTGATGATCTGACATAATTTATTTCACCTGATACAATACGCGCAGGAGGCTCAGACAGGAGCCGCATTACACAGAGTGACGTGACGGATTTTCCGGATCCTGACTCGCCTACTATACCCAGTGTTTCGCCTATGCCCAATTGGAAGGTGATTCCCTTAATGACAGAAGTAACAGATTGCTCCGTTGCAAAATCAATTTTTAAATCCTTGATGTCAAGTATATGGCCCATTTTCAAAAATGCAGTAAGACAATCCGGAGTGGTATCAGCTTATTTCGGCCAAAAGTGGGAAAATTTTTTATATTTCAGGAAGATCATTTTGACCAAACACAAATAGCCCCTTTGAGGGGCAGTGTTTTTTGCCAGCAGGATATAATTTTACAGGGAAAAAGGCAAACTAAGCAGGGCTTTGCTCTTTAAACAGATAAGCCTTACGAAGCAAATAAATAAATGCCAAAACAAGTGTGTAAGATAACGTGGCCGTCATGGTTAAGGATTTAAAAAAAGAAAATCGGTCAAAAGACAATCCAGAAACGATTTACCCCTATACAACGCTGCTCCATGTTTGAGATTTTTTTTGTAAAAAAACTTGACGAGCCAAAAAACCGGTACATGGTTAGCCAAGCTTTCCAGCCCCAAATGAGAGCGGCTAAGTTTTTACTTTTTTTCAAAAAATTTATCAGACCTTTGCAGCCCAAAAAAAGCACATGGGCAAAGCTATTCTAATGTTGGAGGACGGAAGCGTTTTCCATGGCAGATCCGCCGGCAAAACGGGCTACACCACTGGAGAAATCTGCTTCAATACTGGCATGACCGGTTATCAAGAAATCTTTACAGACCCTTCATACACCGGTCAAATACTTGTTGCAACCAATGTACACATTGGCAACTATGGCATCAAAAACAGCGAAGTAGAAAGCAACAGCATTAAAATCGCTGGTTTTATTTGCCGCAACTTTAACGTGTCCTACAGCCGTCATCTGGCTGACCAAAACATTCAGGATTACCTGGAACAGGAAGGCATCGTGGCCATCCATGACATTGATACCCGATCATTGGTTCAGCATATCAGAACTCAAGGAGCCATGAATTGCATCATAGCATCCGACACAGATGACCTGAATGAACTGCACCGCCGCTTGAAGGAAACCCCATCCATGGAAGGCCTTGAACTGTCCAGCCGCGTCACCACCGAAACAGCTTACGATATTGGTTCTCCTGAAGCAAAATACCGAGTAGCGGTCATGGACTTTGGGGTAAAAAAGAACATCTTGCGCTGCTTTGAATCCCGTGATTGCTATTTGCGCGTTTTCCCGGCCCGTACGGATTTTGAGACGCTGAAACAATGGAATCCTGATGGATTTTTCTTGTCCAATGGCCCCGGCGACCCCTCTTCAATGGGTTATGCTGTTGACTTAGTTAAGCAAATGCTACTTGAGGAAAAACCATTGTTTGGTATTTGTTTAGGCCAGCAATTGTTGGCTTTAGCCGCTGGCTTCCCCACCTATAAACTTCACCACGGTCATAGAGGAATCAACCACCCAGTCAAAAACCTGAAAACTGGCCGTTGTGAAATCACCAGCCAAAATCACGGGTTTGGAGTATTAGAGCAAGCTATACATGATAGTCCTTCCTTGGTAGAAACCACCCATATCAACCTGAACGATCAAACCGTAGAAGGTATTCGCCTCAAGCAGAAACCCGCTTTTAGTGTACAATACCATCCGGAGGCCAGTCCCGGCCCCCATGATGCCCGCTATCTTTTTGATGATTTTGTGGCGCTGATGAGATAAGAACCTTAAGAGCATGTCTGGGATTTTCTGCTTGAGTCAAAAACGAGAGATTTTTTCAGC
>CAZIKN010000092.1:0-23561 GCA_964539805.1 uncultured Saprospiraceae bacterium
ATTAGGCTGAGCACCAGGCACATAAGTGGGCAACTGATCGCCAAAATTTGCTTGTCCTCCACCTTGTACCTGACCGCCCACATAACCGTACTCTGGTGTCTGCGCATCTAATGCTGCGGCTGTGCCGCTGGCATCGGCCCAAAACAGGGCGTGGTGCACAATTTTGGTGTTGCCCGGGCGCATTTCAAGGGCCACCAAGTTTTTGTTTTCCGTGAGGCCCGTTGGCAACACGAAATAGCGATATTCATCCTTGCCAGTGCCCTTGTGCAGGTGGGACTGGGCAAAGGACAGCACCAGATCAGGTGTGCCCACCTGAGAGCCCGTTGGAAACACCGGTAAAGGCGGCTCCAAGGTCGGGTCGCCCTGTGGCGCGCCACCGTCCACCCAGTCCTTAATGGTGGCAATCTGGGCATCGCTCAGGTAGTTTTCGCCCAGGTACTTCACTCCAAAATCCGGGTCAGCTTTCCATGGCGGCATGTACCGAATATCGGTGACATAGCGGATCATACCTGCCCAATTGGCGGCCTCCGTATAATTGGTCAGGGAAAATGGCGCAATTTCACCCGGCCTGTGGCAGGAAGTGCAATGCTTGTACACAATGGGTGCCACATGCTCGCTCCAGGTAATGGTTTGGCACGAGGCGGTTTGCCAAAGGCCCAATGATAAAAATGCGGTAAAAAGTACTATTATTTTGTTCATGCGAATAATAATTTGTCTATGGTAAAAAACAGCCTACTGCCCTTGTTCGGGGGATGAGAATGGCTTTGTTGTGCTGGATACAATACAAAGCGGCCTCCAATTCATGCGAGGTCACCACTTGCCGCCTTTGTCCTACGCGCTCGAACAGGTTGTCAATGCGCCCTTGATAATACACCGAATCGCGGCCGGCGTGATAGATTACTACTTCGGGCGTGATGCTTACCCCAAAGCGTTTGGCTAAGGCGTAGGCGCCCGTACGCGTGCAGGCGAAGGGCAATTGGTGTTTCTCCACAAAAGCCTGCATGCTGGAGTCCTCCGAGATGGGATTGGGGAAAAAACCCTTAAACTGGATGCTGTCGCTGGCAAAGGTACTGTGCAAGGCCCGCAATTTTTCAGTGTAGGCCTGGGTGATCTTGCAGTCTTCCAGGAGAAACAAACAGACCTGATAGCCTGCCTCAGGGGCCGTGGCTTGCCCGCTGAGCGAAAAGCAATGGGCCATCAAGGCCATCATAATACATAATTTGTGCATGGGAACTAAGAGCATATCTGGGATTTTCTGCTTGAGTCAAAAACGAGAGATTTTTTCAGCATTTTTATCGTTTTTGAAGGAGTGTAGCGGGGCTACACGACTGAAAAAAGGGTGAAAATGCTGAAAAAAGAGCCGTTTTGGGCCAAGCGGGAAAATCCCAGATATGCTCTTAAGGAACGGTGCTGAAATAAAGGTGCATATTCAACCCAACGAAAGGATATAAAAAGGCGACTATCCTGTAAAATATATACGATATGAAAAATCTTTTACCACTTGCCTTGTTGTTGTGTGTCCTAAGTTCCCTTAATGCCCAGGAAAAATTTCAGTGGGGCCTTCTTGTCCGTGGAGGCAATTACGCCTTGCCCGTGAAAAAAGATCCGATAAACTACACGGCAAAAATACGACCTGGATATTTTGTCAATACTGGCGTGTACGCTCGTGTGGCAATAACGGAAGGGTTTGGGTTTTCTACGGAGTTGGCTTATGGCATGGCGGAGTTCCAAAAGAAATATGCTTCTTCCTTGCTTATTGACTGTATTTTCTGCGATCTGTACCGCTACGCCCCCAATCACCTGTATACCCAACAATCCATCATGGCACCCATGAAATTCCATTTTGGCAAAGGGGCTGATGCCCGATTCTCCTTGTTTGCTGGCGGCGGGCCGTTTTTTGCCTGGTTTACGGAACAGCAGGTCGTGACCGAGGAAGACGGTATGCGTTTTTTTACCGGCGAACGCCAATTGTATGAGGACTATAAAAAATATGGCCGTGATGTGCGATGGCAATGGTTTTTGAACGCGGGCTTCTCTGTTAGGGTTGGGGCAAAAACCCGGATAGGCATGGAGGCCTTTTTTAACCCTAAGCGCCAGAATAAAGATTTTTTCTATGATGAAGAATATCCGGTCTTGCTGCGCAACATCAGTCTATCCTTGTACCACAAAGCCGGATAGAGGTTTGAGGGTATTGCAGAAAGCTGCTTTTTGCAAGTATTTTGCGACAAGTATGCTTATGTTTGCCCCATACTATGCGGCCCTTATGGCCGCTGACAACCCTTGATCAAACGTTTGTTTTTCTTATTTGCAGGGCCACTGTTATTTATGTTATTGATGGCCTCACCCTATTCGTTCGGCATGGATGTGGCTACCCAGCGCTGTGCTGCCATCGTATTGTGGGTGGCAGCATGGTGGATCATGGAGCCGGTACACACTTCTGTCACGGCCCTGTTGCCCTTGGTGCTTTTTCCCCTGCTTGGTGTAATGAAAGTGGAGGATGTCAGCACCGAATACGGGGATAAAATCATTTTTCTCTTTATAGCAGGTTTCTTTTTTGGCAAGGTGATAGAACACTGGGGCCTTCACAGGCGCATCGCCCTTTGGGTGTTGACGAGTGTTGGAGGCCGCTCAGTGCGATTGGTGTTGGGGTTTATTTTGGCCACGGCACTTATATCCATGTGGGTATCCAATACCGCCACCGCACTGATGATGATGCCCGTGGCTGCAGCAGTGTCCAACGGGGTGAAACAGCCCAATTTGCAGAAAAGCATTATTCTTGGGGTGGGTTACGCCAGTTCTATCGGTGGTTTGGGCACTATGATTGGCACGCCTACCAATGCCATTGCCATTTCGTATATAGAAAAAAATATAGGTGCGCATGTCAGCTTTGCCCAATGGTTGCTGGTCGGGTTTCCGCTCATGCTGCTGCTGTCATTGGCATGCTGGCTATTGCTGATAAAATGCTTTCCGATTGAAGCAGGCCGCTCAACAATTTCAAATGCCCGGCAGCAACAGGAAGCCCTGCTTGCTGAATTAAAGGCACTTGGCCCCATCAGCATACCACAAAAGCGGTTTTTATGGGTTTTTGGGGCCGTAGTGCTGGCTTGGGTGAGTGGTTCCCTGTTTTGGTACAAAAAACTGCCCTACTGCAATGATACGGTAGTGGCCTTAGTTGGTGCTATCTTGATGTTCCTAACCCCTTCCGGTATCAGGGACAACTCATCGGATGCGACAAAACAAAACCTGTTGAGCTGGCCGGTGGCTGTTACTATACCCTGGGGCATTGTGATTTTGTTCGGAGGAGGCTTAGCCCTGGCCAAAGGGATTGACAAGAGCGGTTTGGCCCTGTGGCTGGGGACGCAATTGCAGGTGCTGTCCGCCCTGCCCGGTTGGTTAGTATTGCCAGTTGTATTGGCTTTTGTTGTATTGTTGAGCGAGGTGGCCTCCAATATTGCAACGGCAGCTATGATGATGCCTGTTTTGGCTGCCATGTGCGCAGGCATGGGCATTGAACCGCAGGGCGTACTGTTGGGCGCCACCATGGCTGCCTCCTTTGGCTTTGGCTTGCCTGTTGCTGCAGCAGCTAATGGTATTGCCTTTGGCACGGGTTATCTGCGCAGTCAGGATATGATGCGAGCAGGTTTTTTGCTTGATTTAGTAGCCGTTTTGTTGCTTTATCTCTTTGTCTGGGGTGTTTTCCCCCGGGTTTTTTAGCCTTTGATAGAAAACCGCTGACATGCGCGAAGGGAATCTTACTTTTGTCCCTTTAATTGTTCCAAGCGGAACATATTCATACATAATTACACAAGATGAAATTTGTTTCAGAAAAACATATTGATCAAGTCATTGAAGAATTAGAGTCACTCAGCGAAGTGCAGTACGAAAAGCGTATGGCCACCTTTGCGGAAACTCAACCTGTTATATTTGCCTGGTTATTTGGAGAACAATTTGACCTTTTGACCGATGATGAAAAAGGTTTTTTGCATTACCTGTGCCTGATTGCCTGGAGTGCAGTGGTCAAGGTGAATGGCCCCTTGCCCCCCGTCTCGGAGGAGGAACTGGGGGATGCCGAAGAAAAAAACTTCGAAACCCTGGAACACAGCACCGCCAAAAATTTCAGGGACCGCCTCAATCCTTTTTTTGAAGGCTCAGAACAAGAGGACCTCCTGGCCTTTGCCGAGGATGCGGTACTGGAATATGACTCTGACCCTGATTATGTGCTGACCAAAGATGGCCGCGAACCCATCTTTATTGCCTTAAAAACCTTGATAGATGTGTTGACGGAAGAGTGAAAGAACAAACCATCAGGATTGCTTTGACAGCCTTCCTGATACCCTGCTCAAAAAGCCCATTCCGCTATTTTTAGTCAAAACCCCATAAATTATATAACCAATTGGCCTGTACCGTGTTGTATGTGCCATTCACGCCTATGGTAAGCCCTCACCAGCAGGTAATCGCAAGTTCCGTGCACTTTAGGTACGGCCATTCATTGTTATCATTATGCGAGTATCACCATTTACCATTATCAGGGCTGCCATGGTTTTATGCTTGGCCTATACCGCCCCGCTTACAGCACAAATCATCTATTTCAACGACGTCAACAGCAATATCAGAACCTATGATATTAGCACATGTAATGCCACTTTTGTGGTCAGTGGCCCTTGTTTCAACGATATGGCCGTTGGGCCGAGTGGCATCTTTTATGGACTATTGGGCCAGGAAATATGGGAAATAAACACCAATACAGGCAATAATACCTTTTTATCTGTGATACCGCCTAATAGCACTGTTGTCACGGGTATTGAATATGGCGACGATGGTTTTATTTACGTGTTGAGCGATGTGGTGTGGGCTGTAAACCCCGCTAACGGAACCATAGTCAACAGGGGAGCCTTGCCTGCCAATTGGTTCTGCGTTGGTGATATTGTGTTTTATCAAGGCCTGTATTATGCCGCCATGTGGATCAATGGAACGGGTACAAACGACCAATTGTGCATTATTGACGTAAACAATCCAGGCAATTCCGTGCCTTTTACGCCGACACCAGCCGGGACAACCATGGTGGCCGGTGCTTCAGTGTTTGATGAGGATTGCCCCCGGATGTATTGGTACGATACCGGTGCAACGAACCTGCCCAGCACCGTTTGGGAACTGAACATGACCAACCTTACCTGGACACAAATTTGTGGAGGATTTGGCTTCACGGTAGGCGGCGCCGACACACCCAACGACTATTCTTTCCCTATTTCATGCGTCAATTGCACCACAGAAGCAGGCACATTGGGTGGCAATGTTGCCAATGTTTGTTTGCCGGACAATATTATAGTGCCCCACAACAATGATGAAGACTTAGACGCCAATGATGTGCTGCGTTTTATACTTTTCTCCGATTTCAATAATCCCTGGGGAAGTATTCTGGCAAGCAGCAGCACTACTACCATCGGATTCAACGCTTCTACCATGCAAACTAACGTGCCGTACTACGTAGCCGCCGTGGCAGGCAACAACCTGAATGGCAATGTGGACCCTTCAGATCCCTGTAAATCCATTTCCAACGTGCTGACCTATATTTGGCGTGAGCGCCCTAATGTATCCTTTAGTGTAGGGAATAACTCGGTTTGCAGGGGCGATTGCGTGGACCTGACGCTTGCCTTCACGGGCAGCTCTCCTTTTGTCCTGTCCGGCGATATCATTTCCGGTAACACCGTTATTGACAGTTTTACGGGTACTTATGGCAATACGGGCACCTTGAGCATCTGCACCTCTTCCAGTTTTTCTTTAGGCACTTTACAGGTAAAAGCCACATCCCTCACGGATTCTGTGTGCAGCTGTGACTGAATAAAAACAGCATAAGCATCAGCTGTTGTATCTTTGTTCAAGATCCAATCGCCTAATGGTCTTGCAGGAAGATACATTGGGCGACTAAGTGCCTTTGCTTATGAAAAAATATTTCCTGGTCAGTTTTATTGCCAGTTTTGCGATGCCGCTTTGGGGGCAAAAGATAAATATTTTTGATGTGTTTAAAGATAAGGAAATCGCATACGCCTTCGATTATCATAAAGATACGCTTTGGGTGGGCGGCTATGGCCGATTGGTGGCACGCGCCGGGCTATATGGCCATAAAATAGCAGAATGGGATGACTTGAATAGCCCGCTAAGGGAGCATCACAAGATTATGGGTGTAGCCAAATCATTGACAGACCATGCAGTTTGGATGGCCTTGGGCACTTATGGAATAGCGATGAAATCAGGATCACAGTGGCGATTTTGGAAAAGCAAGGATATCATCAAAGATAGCCTGATCAGCGAACCTGACATTCAGATGATCATGACAACAGTCAAAGGGGAGGTTTTTGCCTGTGATTCCAAATTTAAAAAAATAGTAGCTTACCAAAATGGCCAATGGCAAGACCTTTATATCCCTCCTTATGACATTGACAATATTTTTCACCTGCTCCGTCATCCTAAAGGTGGTGTATGGTGGGTAAATCGCTATGGTGTGTATGGGCTTCAGGATGGCAATTTCGTGTCTAAGACTGTTGCGGGCCAAAAAACCAGAGATGCCGTCTTCAATTCCAAAGGAGAGCTGACCATCACCCAATATGATGGCTGGGTGATTCGCTATATCGGTAATACCTATACGTATATTGGCAAGATCGTTTTACCCTATCCTTTAGCGCCGCTATTGACAGGCGTTGACCCAAGTGACCGGGTAATACTGCTTACAAGTGACAAAAAAATTGTTCAAAATGGCACTGTATGGGAAGAAGAGCCTTATGCCTTAAATCCTGCCCAAACCCCTACGCTCCAAAATGTGGTCATTGGCGCAAATGATCAGGTATGGTTTTTTAGGGCGTCAAATAAAATGGCCTTGTTT
Organism: uncultured Saprospiraceae bacterium; assembly: GCA_964539805.1. GTDB lineage: Bacteria > Bacteroidota > Bacteroidia > Chitinophagales > Saprospiraceae > M3007. Next base: position 6,878 of record CAZIKN010000092.1, read on the forward strand.
AAGCAAGGCCAACTGACGGTTTACCAACCCGATATTAGCCCTGGCGGCCCGCTTATTGGTAGTCTTGACGGGCAGGCTATGTGGTTGAGAACCAATGAGCATATCGTTCGTATTGATATTCCAACTGAAAAAACTACAACCATCCCGCTTCCTCCAGATCAAGTTGATTTTTTTACACCCGGCCCTGATAATCAAGGTATTTGGGCCTTCACTTCTTCGGGCCTTCAATACTATGATGGCAAGGATTGGCAAGCGCCGCCCATTGCAGGCACTCCATCACTTCATCCCTTTTTGCTTCAATTGCACACCACAGCTGATGGCTCTATTTTTATGGTGGATCTTGTGGCCCAAATAACAATTTATCATCCCTCAACACAAAGCTGGTCCCAATACAGTTTTGAAGAAGACGGTACACCCAGCGTGGAGTATTTTGTTCACCAGGCAACGCAGGATCCTCAAGGCAGACTGTGGTTTGCGGGGCCGGGCATCACTTATCTTGACCAAAAGAACCATTGGAATACCATAACGCATGAGAAAAACAACTTGCCATTGGGAGGCTCATGGGAATTTGCTACCTCAACCGCAGATGGTAGCATTTGGGCCTCGCGCAATGATTCTATATTCCGTTATAATGGCCAGGAGTGGTTCTCTATGCCCACATTTGACTGTCATTCCGCAACGGCGGCTGATGTTGTCCGCTTACATGCTGATGTTTTCGGTCGCTTGTGGGTTATTACAAGATGTAGTACCCAGTTTGCCCTTCAGATGTATGATGGAAAACAATGGCATACCTTTGATCCGCAAAACAGCAATATGCCCACTACGGTGTCCAATATTTCGCAATGCTTCAATGATGCTCACGGTAATATATGGCTTCAGTCGCGTACGCCAACCCTTAGACTACGGCACAAAAGCCTTGAACAAATATATGAGCTTGCAGGCCAATTGCAACTAAGCCCCAATCCTGCCCAAGGCTCCTTTACGGTGTACCTGCCCCCAAAACCAGATGGTACCCTGGGCCTTTATGATGCAATTGGCCGCCCTGTGGCACAGCAAACCGTCAGAGGTGATGATGATACGGTCACTTTTGACCGCAATAACTTGCCCAAGGGGGTTTATTTTCTACAGTTCAAGACTGATTACGGGAAAATATATCGGCAAAAGCTGATTTTGCTGTAAAAATGCCGTGCTACGCTCAATGACATGCTCTAAAACACTGGCAGCACTGACACCGCTGATACCGCCAACTTATTAAGCCTGTCAGGGTCGGTGGTGTCAGCGGTGTCAGCGTTCCATCTTCGGCCCCTAAGTTTTTACAACTGGGTATAAAATCAATATCTTTGCGGATGGCATTTCGCCCGTCACTGCGGGCAGTGCCTGTTATTTACCGGGCGCCACGATAAAGGCAAAGCCCTTGTACCAAATCCAAGTTTTTTATGTACCTGAAATTATTTACTTTTTGTGTCCTGATGGCCATGAGCGTACCGCTTATGGCCCAAAATCAAATACTTAGCCCCGAACTGCTCTGGAAAATAGGGCGTGTGGCGCTGGATGCCGTTTCGCCTGATGGCCAATGGGCGGTATATGGCGTGACCAAATTTGACATGGCAGCCAACAGCAGCAGCCGTGCGCTGTATTTAGTGCGGGTCAGCAATGGAGAAACGCGCCTGCTCACGGATCCTGAAAAAAGCAGTTCCGATGCCGCATTTCACCCCAATGGCCGTAAAATCGGCTTCCTTCGCGATGGCAAATTGCACGAGATCCCCCTTGATGGCGGCGAGGCAGTGAAGCTTAGCGATCAGGAAATGGGTGGTTTTCACTACAGCCCAACAGGCAGGCATATTTTGTTTATTCAGGATGTGAAATTAGATAAAAGCCTGCAAGAAATTCACGCTGACTTGCCCAAATCCAAGGGGAGGGCTACTGATGGCTTGTTCTATCGGCATTGGAAAAGCTGGCATGACTACGCTTATAGCAATGTTTTCGTGACAGAATATCAGGAGGGCAAATTAGGAGAAAAGCCCATGAATATACAAGGTGCTGAGCGATTTGACAGTCCCCTCACTCCTGATGGTGGTATGGAACAAATCTGTTGGAGCCCCGACGGCCGTTTTATCATATATACCTGCCGCAAACTGAACGGTACGGAAGAGGCCCAAAGCACTAATTCAAACCTTTATGCCTACGAACTGGCTACCGGTAAAACGGAAAACCTCACAGCAGATCTTTTGGGCTATGACCGTGATCCGGTTTGGAGCCCCGATGGCCGTTACCTGGCCTGGATCAGTTTGGAAAAGCCGGGTTATGAAGCTGATCGGCCCCGACTTATGTTACTGGATATGAACACCCGGAAACGCCAGGAACTGAGTGACAACTGGACCTACGAGGTAAACAGTCCCACTTGGTCTGCGGATAGCAAAAGCCTGTATTTCATCAGTGCCGAGGATTTTACACATCAACTTTATGAAATAAGTGTTGCAGACAAAAAAGTGCGCCGCATAACCACCGGCCAACACGATTATACCGCCCTGAAATTGGCTGGAAACGAATTGGTTGTGACTAAGATAAGCATGGTGAACCCTGCGGAACTATTTGCGGTAAATATCCAAAATGGCAGTACACGGCAACTTTCCAAGGCTACGGATGAGGTTTGGGCCAAGCTGGCCAAGCCCAAAGTAGAGCGCCGGACGGTAAAAACCTTTGACGGTAAAAACATGAATGTGTGGTTAGTATTGCCTCCCAACTTTGACCCCAATAAAAAATACCCGGCTTTGGTGTATTGTCAGGGTGGGCCACAATCGGCGCTCAGCCAATTCTTTTCCTACCGATGGAACCTTTCCCTGATGGCCTCTCAGGGTTATGTGGTGGTGGCACCTTGCCGACGTGGCATGCCCGGTTCCGGCGCTGCCTGGAATGATGCTATTGTAGGTCGTTGGGGTGATGCCATGAAGGATTATTTGGCCGCTACGGATGCTGCAGCCAAGGAGCCTTTTGTGGATGCTAACCGCATGGGTGCTGTGGGTGCCAGTTTTGGAGGATATGCGGTGTATTGGCTGGCTGGAAACCATAAAAAGCGCTTCAAAGCCTTTATTTCGCATTGTGGGCTTTTCAACTTGGAAAGTTTTTACGGCACTACGGAAGAAGTATGGTTCCCAAATAACGATTTTGAAGGCGCATACTGGCAGACCCCCGTGCCCAAAATGTATCAAAATGATAGCCCGCACCGCTTTGTCACCCAATGGGATACACCTATTTTGGTCATTCACAACGAATTGGATTTCAGGGTGCCGTTCAGCGAGGGGATGCAGGCCTTTCAGGCAGCACAACTGCGCGGTATTCCTTCCCGTTTTCTCAGTTTCCCGGATGAAGGCCACTGGATCGGCAAGCCCCAGAACAGCCTGCTTTGGCAGCGGGAGTTTTTTGGGTGGTTGGACAAATATTTGAAATAACACGCTATGATAGCCTTTTAAAAAAGAAGGGGCTGTATCATAAGTATCAAAGACAAAAGCAAAGCGGAATAAAATTTTGTTTTTTACTCATAGGATGACTCGGAGTCATCCTATGAGTAAAAAACAAAATTTTATTCTTTAACCCATCTCTATTTTTGACTTATGATACAGCCCCTTTTTTTACTTATAAGGTCTGAAAATTATTTTTGCACCACAAACTGCTTGGTCAATGTACCATTGCTGGTCGCTACACGAGCCAAGTAAGTGCCTGATGCCAATTCCGGCAACGGATAGCTAAGGGTTTCGTTCAGCAGGTTTTGGCGATCTTCCATTTTGATCACGCGGCCGCTTAATTCTGCAATAGTGATGGTAACATCAGTGCCTTTTTCAAAATCAAAAGCGAGGTTTAGGTTGTCGCGGATCGGATTGGGCAAAATCTGCATGGTTGATTCCGGCAGGCGCTGCTCGTCCGTTGTGTTTTTCAGATCGAGGAAGGTGCGCAAAACAGCCGTTGGCCGACCAGTAAATCCGCCCGTGAACCATCTTGTACTGTAGGTCATGGTACCAAAGCCAGGTGTGATATGATCGGTATTGAAGGCATGGAATGCAAAGCGGTTGGTATTGGGATAAAATACGGAAATGAGGTACCTTTTGCCGTCCTGCACTTCTACGCCTATGCTCCCGGTATTGATGTCCGTGAGTTCCACGCGCTGAATTTGATAATTGGTTGCATTGGGTGCTGCCGTGTAGTTGGAGATACCCACCTGACCAACACTGCCGGAGAAGTAGGAGGTATTGTCAAAATTAGTAAGGTCCGCGTCCACGTCATCATTAATCTGGAACAATGAAATGTCCGCATTTACGGCTGTAATAGCCAATTCACTGGCTGTGGTGCCATGTGCAAACTCCACGGTTTTCATAACAAACTGATCCTTGCTTCCCCCGATCATCTCGTAATAGTTCGCTATGCCCCAGCCAGTTTCAGGGATGGTGCCCGGGCGTGAGCCTGATTGGTAGCCGGTAACATCTTTTGACCACAAGGCATCCGTGACTTTGAAACTATAATTTTTTACCGCATCGCCATCATAAAGGCCTCCGCTGATCGGGTCGGATTTAGCGCGGTATTCAATACTATAGGTGCCGATGGGCAATTCAGGTGCATAGAGGCCCGGCAAGCGGAAAAGGCTATCCGTAACATCTTCCGTAAGGCTTGGAATGACCAATTTGGTTGTGTACAGTTCAGCTCCTGCTGCGGTTTTTACAGTAGCTTTGATTTCTACGTTGTTCAGGATTACGCCTTTGGTGTTTGTGATGTTTGCAGAAAAACCAAAAGTATCTTTCCCGATTTGTGAAACAGGCGTTTGGCCGCTTGAAACAGGATAAAAGGAGGAGTTCAGTGCAACATTGGGGCGCAGAAAGCATACTTCCACCGTTTGGCCGGCCTTGAACGCTGCATCAATTTTGTTGGCAATGGCGCGACATAGGAAAAGCACCGGAATATTTACCTGATCGGCAATGGCTTGTGTGCCCACGCCCATAGTCTGAATGGAGCAGTCCGTTTGACCTGCAGTAGCGCTATTGTTTGCAACCAGTACAGCCAAAGCACCCGCTTTTTGGGCATTGAGGGCTTTTGCTGAAAAATTGCCGGCAGTAGTGCTTGGGGTAGTGCAGGCACCGCGGCGTACCAGGGCAATTTTTCCTGTTAGTTGGCCCGCAGGAATGGAGTCGCATACCAATGAGTCATTTCCAACGATATCGCGCGCCCATTGCGCGGGTGCGCAGAAATCCTTGGTGACTGTTCCGCCCCATGAGGCAGTACCATAGCCACAGTCAACGTTTTCATACTCCGTGGAGATGCCATTGATGGTAACGCGGAGCACGATACCCGCATTTTGGGTGCCTGTTTGCGCTGATACAGTTGAAAGCCAGGGGGTAAAACCCAAAAGGAGCAGAATAAAAGCAGTAAAAATAGTTGAATTTTTTTTCATAACTTCGTAGTTATTTTTGTTGAATAAAGCTGGTGCAAAAATATAAAATGCCATTGAGCTTGTTGCAAATATAAGCGATATCGCACAGAAAAGATGGGTTTAACTATATTTGGTTGTTCTATAACTGTTAAAACCCCACTTTCATCGAAAGGCATATATAAAAATGGCCCACAAAAGCGTTTGATATTTATTTATCGGCATATTCTTTGCCGCCTTGTTTTGATCAAAAACATACCCGTATGACAGCAGATTGTAGTAAATTTTGGCAGATCGTGCCGTTCCTTGCCCTTTCGTTTAGCCTCACAGCGCAGAAAGATAATCCAATCGTATTCATTAATCCATCCTTTGAGGGCATACCCAGTGCAGGTGCCATACCTGCAGGCTGGACCAATTGCGGCCCGGCAACCGAGACCCCTCCTGATACCCAGCCCGGATCTTTTGATGTGAGCAAACCGGCATCCCATGGTAATAGCTACCTTGGATTGGTGGTGCGGGACAATGAAACCTGGGAATCCGTTTCACAGCGCCTGAGCCGACCGCTTGAAGTCAATCAGTGTTATGAGTTTACCATAGATGTCTGCAAATCAGAGATTTATAAAAGCCAGAGCAAGACTACCAATCAGCCAGCAAATTACGTCACTCCTGCTCGTTTGCTGATCTGGGGCGGCACTGGCTCCTGTGGCAAAGCAGAATTGCTGTATGAAACCAGTATTATACAAAACACGCGCTGGCTTACGGTAAATGTTCGCCTTCATCCCAAAAAAGGCAATTACAACTATATTATTTTTGAGGCATATTACAAAACGCCAGTGTTGTTTCCCTACAATGGCAATGTGATGTTGGATAATGCCACACCCATTCGGACCATTCCCTGCAACCCTGATAAAATGCCTGATATGGTTCAAAAAGAAGATCCAAAGTCTCCAATGACCTCGCGCAACGGCACAACGGCCAAAGGAGGTACAACCGCAGTACAAGAAACCCTTAAAACCAAGACCGCTCCAATACCCACAGCAGAGCCTACCGTGACCTACAAAGGCACCAAACTTCGTAAGGGCAGCATCGTGCGCCTGGACAAAGTGTATTTCGAAGCCAACAAGGTAGAGATCAAACAGGAATGCGAACCTGCTCTTGCTGAAGTCCTTAGTTTCCTTCTCAGCAACCGCGATGTCATCATCGAAGTTGGCGGGCACACCAATAACCTGCCCTCTGAACAATATGCCAACGCACTTTCAAATAACCGCGCCAAATCCGTAGCGGACTGGCTCATTGCCAAGGGGGTCTCTTCTAACCAGATTCAGTTTAAAGGTTATGGAAAAACCATGCCGATAGAACCCAATACAACTGCCGAGGGACGCCGAAAAAATCAGCGTGTAGAAATTAAAGTGCTGAATATCAACGGCTAATGCCAGTCTGGTATATCATACTCAATCCAAAGTCCGGCAATGGTATGGCTCAGCGGCTATGGCCCAAAGTGGAGCAATGCCTACAGGAACTGGGCTTTAGCTATAGTGTGCAATTCACTCGCCATACCGGCCATGCAGCCCAATTGGCCGAAGCGGCCATCATAAGGGGAGCCCGGCACATCCTGGGCATAGGCGGTGATGGCACCTGCCATGAGATCATCAATGGCATTATGCTCCAACAGGAGGTCCCCGGCACCGAAGTCGCTTTTGCTCTGCTGCCCGTGGGCACTGGTAATGATTGGGCGCGCCAATATCAATTTTCAAGTGATCCGCTTACCCGCCTGAAGCAATTGCTTGAGCCTAAATTTATGTTCCAGGATATTGGTTTAGTTCATTTCATGCGGGAAGGGCAAGCACAAAAACGTTATTTCAACAATGTGGCGGGTATGGCCTATGATGGGTTTATCGGCAAAAAACTGATGGAAAATCCTGCCCGAAACAAATTCCAATATTTGGCATCCGTGGCCAAATACCTCATGGAGTACCGCTTGCGCAAAGCGCGGATTACTTTTGATGACCAGCTGATCGAGGATGCGTTTTACACTATTAATATAGGCGTCTGTCGTTTTTCAGGCGGGGGCATGCAGTTAGTGCCCCATGCGATACCCGATGATGGGCTGTTGGCATTGACCATTGCGAGGGCTATGCCCAAATGGGAGGTATTGCTCCAAACACCGCGCTTTTACAATGGCACTTTGCTTTCCCATCCGCTTGTGGAAGGTCATCAGGTGAAGTCCCTCCGCGTAGAGGCCATAGGCAGTGAACCTACGGATCTTGAAGCTGATGGTGAATATTTGGGTGAAACCCCCGCACAGTTTGAGTTGATTTCAAAAGCCTTAAAACTGTGCTGACATGAGCAGGCAATATTCCATCTGGTTTTGGAATATTATTAAACTTAAGCCTAATCAAAAATTCATTTATGTTTCTTCCTGTTTTGACTACACGGAATATAGCGGTAATTATGTGAAAATGGGTGATACAATTTGGTTCAATTATGAACAAAAGCCACCAAATGGCGGGGGCGGTGAATTTGCCATCATCCGGTATCAGAATGCCAAAGCTTCTTATTTAGATTATTATTCCCCCAAAATTAATCGGCATGCAATTACAAAGCGGATCATCCTATTGGATACGGTCGCTTTAAAATAAGGATATCATATTGGTCAGAGATGCCCGCAGGGCGTTAGTGTTTCCCGCAGACAAGCGCAAATTTCACCGCTGAATACGCAGAATTTCACGCCAAAGATTGTCGGATAAGCCCGCCCTTTTAAGTCTTGCAGGCCGTAAAACCAAAAATTAGATGGTGGCGGGGAGGGGATTGGCACAAACTCATCAATCCCATTGGAAATACGCAGCCGCTTCCAGGGTAGGTATGTTAGGGTAAAAACAGCCCCAAACAGGTACAGAAATGTTGAAGTTTGCGCCGATAAAACGACTGAAACGCCAATCACCTTTGGCTTCTATGGTCCAATAGGATAGTTGCGGGTGATAAAGTCCCAAAGCTTGCTGGGAGGAAGAAATAGTGGCATCGCGGGCGTTGAAGGGTTGAAAAAAAGTGCTGGCTAATTCAAGGCCAAATTGCCGGAACCGATAGCCGTATGCTGCGCCGCCATGAAACAATTGGCCGTATTGATTGCTCCGCAAACCATATCCACCGAACAAAAAAACATATTGATTGAAGCCTATCGGGGTACCAATGTGTACCATTGATACCAGATGAAACGCATGAAACCCTGTTGCCAAGCCGCTGCCGGGACTGCTTTGTTTGGCAGGTAAGCCCAAGCGCAAGGAGGCCGACAACAAGCGATATGACAACGGGAAACGATACTTTACAGCCAGTTCAGTGTTACCCAGCCCCCATAATTGTCCACTTTGTGTTTGAGGGTTAAGCGTGCCATCTGTCGGACCGAGGCTTTGCAGCCCGTTTATGGGCATTTGAAAGGAAAAAGTTGTGTTGTCCTTGAAGCCATATTCGCCCACAAAACGCAGGCTTTGGGTGCGGATGCGGCGCTCTGGAATGGCTGAAGTGGAGCCGGAATTTGTTGTAAATAATTGACTATAAGTGGGTTGTGCGGAAAAAGAGATTAGCGCAATGAAGCCTGCACGACTGCGTATGCCGGGGTTGTAGGCCGAGTAAGCTGCGGGTGGCAAGGTGACGAGGATGGGCTTGCTGTAGGCACTAAAAAAATCTCCCGACCACAGGGTATCGCGGTCGGGAGATTGGGCCAGCAAGGCAGGGGCATACTGTACTGTTATGGCTGTTAAAAGAGTCCAAAAAGCTCCAGACATCTTTTTAGCCTTTGTACTCGCCTGCAACGGTATTTTTAAGCACCCGCATAAAGGTTTTTTCGTCAATCATCAGGCGCACGGCATTACCTTCAATTTTGGTGATGCGTCCGATGATACCGGCATTAGTGAAAACCTCCATCCCTTCGTGCAGGCTATCCACAAACTTTTGTGCTTCTTTCTGGCGCTTGATTTGTGGGCGCAGCATAAAGAAGTAGAGCACCGCGATCATCAAAAGCGGAAAGATGAACGAAAACATAGGGTTGCCCTGTGGCGCTGGTGCTTGCAATAGAATATGATAAAACATAATGTGTCAATGTGCGAATTTATGAATATGCTAATGTGTCAACGTGCTGATTATCAGGAGAATACTTCTTTAATAAGCCATCATTAACGGACCATCATTTATAGGCCGAAAATAGCGCGACCGAGGTAGGTGGCAGAGCTGCCCAACTCTTCTTCGATGCGGAGCAACTGGTTGTACTTGGCTACCCGGTCAGAGCGGCTGGCAGAGCCGGTTTTAATTTGTCCTGTGTTCAGGGCTACTGAAAGGTCAGCGATGGTTGTATCCTCCGTTTCGCCGCTGCGGTGGCTGATGACGGAAGTATAGGCATGCCGCGTGGCGAGGTTTACGGCCTCTATCGTTTCGGTCAGGGAGCCAATCTGGTTGACTTTGATCAGGATAGAGTTGGCGATTTTTTCGTCAATCCCGCGTTGCAGGCGCTCTACATTAGTGACGAACAGGTCATCGCCAACCAATTGGATTCGGTGTCCGAGGGTTTCGGTTTGTAGTTTCCATCCTGCCCAGTCATCCTCCGCACAGCCATCTTCAATAGAGTAGATAGGGTAGCGGTTGCACCATTCTTTCCAATAATTCACCATGTCTTTTGATGAAAAGCGTTCTTTGGTGGATTTTTTGAATACATATTCGCCAGTTTCCGCATCATAGAACTCGGATGCTGCAGCATCAAGGGCAATAACAATGTCATCTAAAGGGCGGTATCCGGCAGCCTCAATAGCGGTCATGACCATTTGTATGGCTTCTTCGTTGTTTTTGATCCCGGGTGCAAATCCGCCTTCATCGCCGACATTGGTGGCGTAGCCTTTGTTCTTAAGTACTTTTTTCAGGTGGTGGAATACCTGAACGCCCATGCGCAAGCCTTCTGAAAAGGATTCTGCGCCTATAGGCATGATCATAAATTCCTGAAAATCAATACCGTTATCTGCATGAGCACCACCATTGAGGATGTTCATCATGGGTACAGGCAACACATGCGCGTTGACACCGCCCAAATAGCGATAAAGCGGCTGACCGAGTTCTTCGGCGGCGGCACGGGCCACTGCAAGCGATACGCCGAGGATGGCATTGGCGCCCACAAGGCTTTTGTTCCGCGTGCCGTCCCGCTCAATCATCATACGGTCTATTTTAATCTGGTCCGTTACTTCGCAGCCAATGAGTTCTTCACGGAGCATTTTTGTCACATTATTAACTGCTTTTTGTACCCCTTTTCCCAGGTAGCGATTGGGGTCTTCATCACGCAATTCCACGGCTTCATGGACGCCAGTACTGGCACCGCTTGGCACGGCAGCGCGGCCCATAAATCCGGCTTCTGTCCAAACTTCTGCTTCTAAGGTAGGATTCCCACGGCTATCCAAAATTTCGCGGGCGATTACTTCTCTGATTACGCTCATATTATAAGTGTGATTATTGGTGAATAGGATAAGTTGGTAAATTACCAAAGTGCAAAGGTACTTTTTGATTTCCCAAAAACAGAACCTGTGGGCCAACTTTATTATCAGGCTGGAGGCCTAAGGAACGGTGCCGAAATAAAGTAATAGATTCAGGCTTCAGATTTTGGCCTCAGATTTTCTGTTTTTTTGGGCGAATAGCCCAGCTATTTAACCAGAAAAAGAGGAAATATGAGGACTAAAAGATGTGCATCAATTTGATACTTTATTTTGGCACCGTTCCTAAGTTATCCTTCTTTGATTCCCGCGTATATTTTGAGGCAATCAGCGCAGAGGCAGGAGGTTCCAAATTGGCGGATCATGGTTTCGCGCGTGGCGGGGAAAATATTGCCAATGTTTTTGCACCAACAGGAGTCGTCGCCATAGCAGATCATACCTCTTTTGCAGCGCGGGCAGTTGGTGTCAAATTTCCACTCTTCTTCCACCCAGGAGCTTTCTACCTGTCCTCCCAGGGGTGGGTTCATCTTTTGCACCCGCACCTTAAGCCCCTGCATGCCCTGAAACTGGTGTTTCATGCGCATGGCTATGCTCACTACCACGGTTTCCAGCAACTTCCTTGGCGCTTCCATTTCTTTTTGGCAAATGAGGAAAATGCTTTCATAGTTGATGGCCTCTGCCAAGTTGTCGCTCATGGCCGCCTTTACGATGCCTGTGCGCACATACACGCTCACGACATAGGTATTGCCCACGATTTGTTCGGCATCATAAACACCATGATGTGCGTGAAAACGCATGTTCTCCAATGCAACCAAAGCCATAGTATCGGGCGTAAACTTTGAAGATAAGAAAAGAATGGGCGAAAGTAATGTGAAATTGTAAATTGATAGGCTACTTTTGCCCAAAATCAGCTTTGTGGTGCCTAATTGCCTTTGGGTGCCATGGGTTCCAAACCGCCTTTTATGCGTATTCCTTTTTGGAAAAAATGGCTCTCCTACCTCACGCCAATTACCCTGGAAGAGACCTCATCAGCGCAAAACCCCGAATTAGCCGTGGTCTTGAGCCAGGGCCGACTGCAGCTGCTGAGTGGCAATGCCATCTATTCCTGGGATGATCTCTATCGCAATTTTACCATTTCCTTAGGGAAGCTCCATTTGGAAAAAAGAGATTACCACGATGTGCTGCTCCTGGGTTTGGGACTTGGGAGCGTACCATATATTTTAGAAAAGGTGTATAACCGTGACTATCGTTTTGTGGCAGTGGAGTGGGATGAGGCTGTGGCCGATTTGGCACAACGCTACACCCTTAACCGCTTGAAAAGCCCTGTGGAAGTAGTCACTGCCGATGCAGAGATATTTGTTCAGGTGTGCGAGGAAAGTTTTGATCTGGTGATTGTGGATATTTTTGAGGATGATTTGGTACCGCCACAGTTTGAAGCATCTGATTTCCTGGAAAATTGTGCAGAACTGCTTCATCCGGGTGGAATATTGTTGTTTAACCGTTTGCATGGCGATCACAAGGACAAAGTAGCAGCAGAGCGATTTTATGAAAAAACCTTTTCGGTGGTTTTCCCGGATGCCTCTTACATGGATACCGGAGGCAACTGGATCATGATGTATCAGAAACAAGATCAATAAAACGCATCAAATTCCGTTTATTTGCGCGACAAAATGGATATTTATACCCGCAAATCATATTGGAAATGGCTATTGGCCACCGCAGCGCTGGCCATTATCAGCATTTCGCTGGCCTATACCCGCTATTTGGCCCTACAGCTCAGCGAGCGCGAGGAGCAACAGGCCAAGCTCTGGGCCGAAGCACAGCGCAGCATCAACAAGGTGGAAATAGATACGGCCCAGTTTTTTCATTGTGACCTGACCCTTCCGGCCCGTGTGCTGGAGCTCAATACCACTATTCCGGTTGTGCTGGTGAATGCCTCCGGCCAAATTGAAGACGCCCTGAACGTGCGCGGGAGCGAGGGTGATGCCGTGGACACTGCTGTGGTGCGCACGGAGCTCAGGCGTATGTTCAAGGATGGCATTGACTCAGTGGATGCGTCCATTCCGCCGGATATTTACAAGAAGGTTTATTTTTCGCGTTCCAAACTGTTGGCGCGCCTGTGGTGGTATCCCTTGGTACAGCTCATGCTCATTTCCGCCTTTATTCTTTTGGGTTATATCGGGTTTAGTGCCGCCCGCAGATCAGAACAAAACCTGGTGTGGTTGGGCATGGCCAAAGAAACAGCCCACCAGTTAGGCACACCCATAACCGCTATTTTGGGATGGGTAGAAACCCTTAAAGCCATCAATGAGGACCGCCCCGATCAAATGGAAATGCTGGATGAACTCCGTCGCGATGTGACGCGCTTGGAGCTGGTGGCCGATCGCTTTTCCAAAATTGGGGCCATCCCGGAGCTGCGGCCCATCAACCTGTACGAGCAATTGGAGGAATGCCGCAATTATATGCAGCGCCGCGCACCGCGCAAGGTGGTGTTTGATTTTCCTGACCCCACCACCCATGAGGCGCTCATGGTAGGGCTTAATGGGCCCCTGTTTGATTGGGTTGTTGAAAACCTGCTCCGCAATGCCATAGATGCTATGGAGGACGGTGTGGGTAAAATTTCCGCAACTGTTTATGAGGCAGGAGGATATGCCTGTATTGATATAACGGATACGGGCAAGGGTATTCCGCCCGGCAAAATAAAAACCGTTTTCAAGCCAGGGTATTCCACCAAAACGCGCGGCTGGGGACTGGGCCTGTCATTGGCCCGCCGCATCATTGAACAGTACCACAGGGGGCGGATATTTGTAAAACATTCAGAAATAGGGAAAGGCACTACTTTTACCATTAAATTGAGAAAAAAATAGCCTTTTCCATGTTTTATCAGGGCATTTTGCTGGGCCTTACCTTGAGTTTCCTTGTTGGTCCTCTGCTGTTCAGCATTGTGGAGGCAGGGCTGGAGCGCGGTTTCAGGGGAGGTATGGCCGTAGCGAGCGGTATATGGCTCAGTGATTTGATCTTTGTTGCCTTAATGGTCAAGGGCCTTACTGTTTTAGAGCATTTGGTGGCGCAGCCCCAATTCAAATTATATGCTGGTCTTTTGGGGGGACTTATTTTGGTGCTTTTTGGTTTGGGCAATCTGATCCGCCATAAAAAGAGCAAGTTTCCAAGCCAAAAAGCATCGCCCCGAAGTTATAAGGGCTACTTTATTCGCGGTTTTATATTGAATACCATCAACCCTTTTACGGTCATTTTTTGGATCGGGATTGCGGGAGGAGTCATTGCACCCGGCAATTGGAACATATCTCAGACGCTTGTTTTTTTTGGTGGCATGCTGGGTACTTTGGTGTTTACGGACACAGCCAAAGCCTTTGGGGCTAAGCAATTGCGCCAGTGGCTAACGCCTGAGCACATTAGTAAGATGCAAAGAGGAATTGGTTTGCTACTGGTTGTGTTTGGGCTTGTATTGGCAGCGCGCAGCATCTGAACGGCGCTTTATTGTATTTAACGGATATATTTTTATTTTTAATGATTGTAAATCAATAATGTGTGCATGTATTAAAATTTGTATATGCTATGTGTTATTAAATTTATCCACGTTAAAGGCAGCACAATCATGCAGGACCAGTATCTAAGCCTGCAATAATTATTCACCAATCTAACGCAAAACCCATGCGCATTTTTTTCTTTTTAACCCTTATTATGCTGCTCCCTTTGGCAGCTGTTCCCGCCTTAGGCCAAACCCCCAAGGATGTCACGGTACCGCTTAGTGCCACCGTCAATACTTCACCCTTGGGCATAAGCCTCAACTGGCCGATGCCATCGGCGCGCAATATACTCATACTGCGCCGCACCAAAGGTCAGGCTCCCGACGAATGGATCGAGGTATTCAGTATGAACAGTAGCACCACCAATACCTTTACGGATATAACAGCGGTCTCTTTGGGAGAGACCTATGAATATGTTATTCAACTCAATAATAACAACCTGAACGCCTTCGGTTATGCGCATGTAGCCGTAAACGCACCCGTAATACACGACAGGGGCAAAATGATCCTCATAGTGGACGGCGAATTGACCACACCATTGGCACCCGAAATCAATCGCCTGAAAAGTGACCTCGTGGGTGATGGCTGGCAGCTCATTGAACACATAAGCACAGCCTCCTCTACCGTACAAAGTATTAAAAGCCAGATCGTTGCTGATTATAACGCAGATCCGGAAAATGTAAAATCCGTATTTATCCTCGGTGCAGTACCCATTCCCTATTCAGGTGATGCCGCCTGGGATGGGCACCCCGAACACGCTGGAGCCTGGCCCTCTGATGCCTATTATGCTGATGTAGATGGTATCTGGACCGACAACTTGATCAACAATGTAACACCAGCCCGTGATGCCAACGACAACGTGCCCGGCGATGGCAAGTTTGATGATAGCCTGATTCCCTCTCCAGTGGAATTGATGGTGGGCCGTGTGGATTTCAGGCGTATAGATGCTGCGGCATTTGGCGTGGCCAACAAAACGGAACTGTATCGCCGTTACCTGAACAAGGATCATGCCTGGAGATCAGGAGCGTATAAAGTGGAAAACCAGGCACTCGTGGACGATAATTTTGGCTATTTCAATGGTGAGGCATTTGCGGCAAATGGTTTTAGAAATGCTTACCCTTTGGTGGGCGAAGCTAATATAAAGGACGCCGATTTTTTTGTGGACTCCAAAAGCAAGCGCTGGCTCATGGGCTATGGCACCGGGCCAGGCTCCTACACCAGTGCCGGGGGCGTAGGCAACAGCACTAACTTTGCCACGGATACCGTAAATATTGTGTTCAGCAATCTTTTCGGCAGTTATCATGGTGATTGGGACTACGAGAGCGATCCCTTTATGGTGGCTGCCTTAGCGAGCCGAGGTGGTATCCTGAACTGTAGTTGGGCGGGCCGTCCTCATCATTTTTATCATGCCCTGGCTTCCGGGGAGAGCATTGGATATGCGATGAAGGAAACCATGAATGCGCCTTATAACCTGGGTTTTTATGGCTCCATTGGCGAGGCCGGAGCACATATTGCCCTGCTTGGCGATCCCAGCATACGGGCACAGGTGGTTCAAGGCCCAACGGCGCTCACCGCCGCCAGCACAAAATGCACGGAGGTAAAACTTGCCTGGAGTGCTGCCCCCGACAACCCTGCGGGCTACCATGTCTATCGCTCACTTTCGCCTTATGGGCCTTACACGCGCCTGACCAGTACGATGCTCACGGCAACAGAATATGTTGATAACGATGCGGCTTTTGACACTTTGTATTATCAGGTCAGGGCAATTAAAGCGCAAAACTCGCCCGCTGGTGGTGTGTACATGAATAACAGCACAGGTGTATTTGCTTCCATCATCAATACCAGCGCGGCATTACCCAATATCAGCGCCCAGGGTGGTAACTTGACCTGTACTTCACCCAACCTCAATTTGGAAGGTAACTCTACTACCGCTGGGGTGAGCTACAAATGGGCGGGCCCGGGCGGTTTCAGCTCAAACGAGCAGAATCCTTTGGTTGCCATAGCTGGTGTATATACCCTGACCGTGACCTCTGCGGTCGGTTGCACGGTCTCTCAAACCGCTACGGTCACTGAAGATAAGTCATTGCCAACCATCTCTTTTAATAATTATGGTTTGAATTGCAACATCTTATGTGCAAAAGTGCCACTACCCAAACTCACTAACATTGTGTATTATTACAGAGGCCTATTGGTTTCGGACAGTTTGGAATTGTGTGAACCCGGCTTAGCTAATATAACCTATCAAAATACGGAAAACGGAT
>CAZIKN010000093.1:0-23387 GCA_964539805.1 uncultured Saprospiraceae bacterium
CAAACCTTGACTACCTGGATGAACTGGCCTTTGTGGGCGGCGATTTTTATGTCAATCCGCTGCTGGAAAATTTTCACGGCCTGAAAAAATTGCGCCACATTGGCGGCAATTTAAGCACACAAGGCAACCTGAAACTAACTGATTTTCAGGGACTTGACAGCCTGCGGTACATTGGCGGGGAATTCAGGATAGAAGACCTCGGCACGCCTCGTTTCACCAACCTGAAAGGATTGGAATATTTGGAGCATATTGGAGGCAATTTCACCTTAAAATGGGTCAACGCCCTGAAAAACGTGAATGAATTGGGCAACTTGCGCTTCATCGGTGGCGATTTCGGGCTGTCCTACTATCCAGAATTCGAGTCATTGAGCGGCTTAAAAAACCTGCATACCATAGGCGGCCATTTTTTCCTAAACAATTTGCCTCAACTCAAAACTATCGCGATGCCGCGGTTGGATTCCATCGGGGGCAATTTCGCCTTTGAGTACATAGATAAGATGATTTCCCCGGGCTTAGAGAACCTGCGCGTGGTGGACAAGGATTTTTACATCCGCAACACAAGATTAGTGAGCCTCGGCAGCATGAAAAAATTGGAGCGCATAGGTGGGCATTTGGCCATTGGCAGCAATCCTTTGTTGAGTGATTGTTCCGTGGCGGCCATCTGCAAACGCGCAGGAGGCTTTGACCCCGAAATGAATATTTACCTCAACGCCTCAGGCTGCAACACGCAATCGGACATAAATAGTTACTGCAAAAGTATACCCGTTTGGGCAGGTGTTTTTGTTGATGAAAATGCTGATTGTCAATTAGATGCAGGCGATGTGGCGGTGCCGGGCGCAATGCTTCAAATACAAGGCGGCGGGCTGCCGAACATAAAGGCAAGTGACCACAAGGGGCAGGTCATTTTCCGCTACTTCAACACGGGCAGTTTCACCTTGTCGCTCCCGCAACTGCCCAATGGCTTTTGGGACGTATGTCGCGATGATTCTCTGTTTTTTCCCAGCGGCGATGAGGATACGCTGCGCTGCGCCTTCCTGCTAAACCCCAAAGTCAAATGTCCTGAATTGGAAGTTACGCTCGCATTGCCCTCCAATTTCCGGGGCTGTTTGGTGACTTCCGATGTGGCCGTTTTGGCGCAAAACATCGGTGCTGTCGCGCTGCAAAACGCCCGCGTAGCCCTCGTTTTGCCATCCGTTTTTGAGGTGCAAAGCATCTCCTGGCCGCTCGCTTCGCAAAACGGAGACACCCTGTTTTTTGACATCGGTGATTTGCAAGTTTTTGAAAAACAAGAGATTACATTGAAAGTAAACACGCGCTGCGACACTTTCGTACTGGGCCGTACCCTTTGCTTGGAAGCCTTTGGCCGCTTCGCAAATCCTTGCCCCGTCATACCAACGGCCACGTCAGAGATAAAAGCCAGCGCAACATGTATTGACGACAAAACACTCCGTTTTGCTCTGAAAAACATAGGTGATGCGCCCACCATGGAGCCGCACGAATTCCGCCTCTATCGCAACGCGGGCCTTGCGCGCATTGAATCATTCCAACTGACCGCCCAACAAAGCCTTGAGATTGACCTGGCCGCTGATAGCGCTACCTGGCGCCTGGAAGCCACCAAAAGCAACAATGGCAGTTTAACGGCTGTGGCATTGGAAGGCTGTGGGGGCCTGAATCCTGGTTTTATAACCGACTTTTGGCTTGAAAAGGGCGGCCCCAACTATGATTATGACTGCCGCGAAGCCATCGGAGCTTATGACCCAAACCAAAAAACGGCCATCCCGGAGGGCCACGGCCCACAACGGCTGCTCCTGCAAGATGTGCCGCTGCAGTACACCATTGATTTTCAGAATACAGGCACGGACACCGCCTATCGGGTGCTGCTGCGCGACGAACTGAACGGCTATTTGGACATCAGCAGCTTCCAGCCCCTGTTCGCGTCGCATCCCTATAGTTGGGAAATCAAAAACGGCCGCTATTTGGAAGTACTTTTCCAGCCCATAGCCCTGCCCGACAGCAACGTGAATGAACCCGCTTCGCACGGCTTTTTTACGTTCAGCATACGCCCGCTGCCGCTATTGGGTGATGGACAGACCATCAGCAACATCGCCAACATCATTTTTGATTATAACCCGCCCATCGTGACCAATAAGGTATTCCACACCTTTGGGCGATTGCAGGTCAGCACTGATGAGCCGGCGGAGCAGCCCGTGCTTTGGGAAATTTGGGGCAATCCAACCCGCGACCAGGCCATTTTTCGCAGCAAAACCGAGCTCCCGGGCGAGAAGCGCTTTGTGCTGTCCGATGCTTCCGGGCGGGTGCTGCGCAGCGATGTTTTTTCGGGGCAAATGTTTGATTTTCAACGGGATGGGATTAAATCGGGGCTGTATTTTTTCAAAATTGAGTGTGAAAAAGGAGGGTCATATTCGGGAAGGATTGTGGTGGTGGATTGAGGTTTGAAATATAAGTTGCTTGCTTAACTTTTGATTAACAACAAGTAGCCTAATTGTCACCCTTATCTTTGCGGCCCGAAACCAGTGGCAAGCGAACCAACCAACAATTGCCGCAATCTTCATCATTTTTTCAACCATTGTAAAACATGAAAACTTTCAATTTCAAATCTATTATTTCATTCTTTATCCTGTGTTTTTTCACAGCATTTAGTGCCAAGGCGCAGCAGTTTGTTATGCGTACTTTGCCGGCGGCCCAGTACTCATTGCTCAATATCAATGATCTGCGAAATACCGGAGCCGCAGCAAACCTCCGTCCGGCAGGCTTGGTCACGGTACAGCCCCTTGGAGATGCACAAAATCAAGGCACATGCATCCATCATTACAACACTGCTGATGGGGCCGTGATCAATCCATTTTTCAATTACGGTATTGTACCCAACAACATCACGCGAAACCTTCGGGGGCAAAAATTTGCGGAAGGCATTGGGTCTTATTTTATTGCAGGCCAAGTGGCTGTTGTGACACCTGAAGGGGGGTACGAGGATCAAATTTTCTTGATACGTGTCAATGCGGTAAATGGAAGTATCCAAAAGTCCCGCTACTTTAAGATGCCTTCGGTGTATAAAAAACTGCAGGTTAAGAACATATTGTTGGTCAATAATACACAATTGTATGTTTCAGGCCATGTTACTTCCAATGAGCTTACCAGTATATTTTTGATGCGAACAAACGCTGATTTTTCGAACATTACTTTCCTCAGAACCTACAGTCTTGATGGCCGACATTTGAATACCCACGAACAGTGTCTGATCAATGAAGGTGCCAACGGGCTGTATCTGGGTGGCACCGATATGGCCAAAGCCAGTGCGGTTACATTCAAGGTTGATGCACTTTCGGGCAATGTGCTCAGTAGTCGTTGTCATAGCTTGTGTCGCCCCAGCTCATATATTCCTATCCAAAGTGTTAGCATAGGCAAAGTTGGCAATGTCCCTGTGATGACTACAGTTAGTGTATATACCGGAAGTACCTATTTCAATGTGGCCCGGATGAATTCGACTTGGGGATCCGTTTCCGCTTTGACCAGCCAAAAAACGCATCGCGCTTTAAACCTAACCTGGATGCAGCGCTCTGTACGATATGAACCAGCTGGTGTGGTGTTGGGATTTTATGATGTGACCAACAACAAACATATTAGAGCGCGTTACAATGGAACAGACGGCACTTTGATACCCGGAAGCAATATTCAGTACAACCCATCATCCTTTGATCTTAACAATATTAATTCCCGAACAGCGGAATCTATTTCGCTGCCAAACAATAATAGAATTTTTACCGTAGCGATTTATCGCAGCGTAGCCAATCTTTTTGGATACATGGGGCTATTTCAGCCATCTGTAGGCGGTTGTCAAAGCCCCGTGCAGGCTACTTTTGAGGCTAACGAGCGATTGATATCGAGTTGTGAAAACGTTGTGGCATCAAGTATAGTAGCCAGTTTGCTTGATTTGCCGACACAGGTCATCAATATTTCCACGGTTGTCGCACCCATCTGTGATCCACTTGCCCTTACTCCCGAGAGCGAAACAGAAAACCGCAGTGCAATAGAGGAAATTATAGAAAATGATGGGGTTAAGGCAGATATCAAGGTGTATCCCAATCCTTTTCAGCAAAGTATAAATGTACAAAGTGGGCATACCAAAATAGCTGAAATCCTGCTCCTGAATGCTGTAGGATGCCAATTGCATCGCGAACAGTTGAGTGGAACGGAAGTTGCGGCCACTATTGAGCTTGGCCCGCTAAGTGCCGGACTATATCTGCTGCGCATCAAAGACAGCGACGGCAATTGGCACGTGCGCAAGATGATTAAAGAATAAGAGCATGTCTGGGATTTTCTGCTTGAGTCAAAAACGAGAGATTTTTTCAGCATTTTTATCGTTTTTGAAGGAGTGTAGCGGGGCTACACGACTGAAAAAAGGGTGAAAATGCTGAAAAAAGAGCCGTTTTGGGCCAAGCGGGAAAATCCCAGACATGCTCTAAGCGGGTTTTGAAAGATATATAATGGCGGGGCGACTTCGAGTCACTTCGCCATTTTGTATTAGATATTATGTCCATTGATTGAGCGTAAATTTTATAGTTGCCGCACTTTGCCCAAGATATAATACCTTTGTTCTTAAATTAAACTTATCAGGTATGAAATTTCAACTACTTTTTCTTGTCGCGTCACTTGGCGTCCTCGTTTTGTGCTCCAATTGCAAAAGTGATCCGCCCGCTTCAGGTAAAATCGCTGATGAAAGTGCAAATACAGCCACTTCTGCAGAACAAACGGCAACATCTTCTGTCGCGCCGAATGAAGCCCCCGCAGCCTCGGCTCCAACCAACATGCAACTGCCCAATCCTACGGTGACACCCAATGTTGCCACCCCGAGTGAAGTGAAAAAGCCGGAGCCTGCCCAAAATGCAAAAGGAGTATGGCACTACACTTGCGCCAAGGGTTGTGCAGGTGGCGCAGGTACAGCGCAAGCCTGTGCAAAATGTGGTGCTACATTGGTACACAACAAGGCCTATCATGAAAATGAGGCCCCTGCCACAAAGACCAATCCTGCTCCGGGTGCTGGCACTGCAGCCACGCCCAAGCCTGAACCGCCGCAGAATGCAAAAGGAGTTTGGCATTACACCTGCCCCGATGGCTGTGCCGGTGGTGCCGGTTCGGCTACCCCTTGCGCGAAATGCGGCAAAACGCTGGCGCACAACGCGGCTTATCACCAGTAGGTGTAGCCAATTTTCCGTATTTTAGCGTCCTCACGCCTCATTCTACAGCAATATGAAGGCCATTGTCACTGTTCGCTTGATCAACTGCAAGTCACAGGCTGAACAGTAAATGTTCCCAGTTTGTGGTTTGCAGATGTTTGTAATCAGCGGATTATACTGCCCTAAAAACCGGTTCCCGCGCTAAAATTTTGTTATCCAATAAATTATGTGGGAAGCTGGGACTCGGCGGCTCCGGAATAAGGTGCTTTTCCGCATCTGTTTGGGCCTTCTGTCGGCGCAGTTCAATTTGAAGGCTTTCCGCCCCGCGGGCCATCGCCCATTCGTGATTGGCAGAAAAAATCGGCCTGAATATAGGTGTAAACCATTTGATCAAGGCTTTGTCCACGCTGATTTCCCAATCAAATGTAATCGCGCACATCGGATTTTCAGGGCTTGACTGAGGGGCCGCACTAAATGACCAAACACCTTTTCCTACAAAATCCCCGAAGGCTTCAAAGGCAAACCCATTCGGGAAATCCGTGTGTGTGACGCGGAATTTCCAGCGAAGGGTGTAGGGTAACCAACCCTTTGTGTAGAGTTCCACTACCTTGCCCACACCATTTGACCCTCCTTTTTCCCGCGTAAGGACATCTAAATAAACACTTGGCCACCATCGGGTCAGGTCTTCGGCATTTTCGAGTGTGCGGTAAATGTTATCGCAAGTGGCAGGCATGACCCAATGGGTAACAAAATGATACTTTGACATAATGTTGATTTGCTTTTATAGTCAACGCAAAGTGGTTTTGAATCACTCGCGTCTGTAAATCTTTAAAAATCAGGTAAATCAATCCTGTAAATCTTCAAAATCACTCAAATCCTGGTATATATACGCATTTTATCGCGGTTTGGATTTTTAGGAACAGTACAGAAATAAAGGTAACAGGAAAAAAGAGCCGTTTTGGGCCAAGCGGGAAAATCCCGGACATGCTCTAAACAAAACATGGGTTATTGGGGTTATTACATGGTATTTACATCACCATTATGGCCAACAATAAAATGCTGATCGAAGAGCGTCAGCGCAATCTGGGTAAATTCATGGTCGGCAGGCTTCTACCTATGAAAGAAAAAAGACAGGTCGGGTCTTTTACATTTATTGACCACATGGGGCCTGCCGAATTGGAGGCTGGCCAATACTTTGATGTGGACCAACACCCACACATTGGCCTCTCTACCTTGACATATCTTTTTGAAGGCGCAATAGAGCACCGCGACAGCACAGGAGCCGTACAGCTTATTACACCCGGCGATGTAGGCTTTATGTCCTCTGGAAAGGGAGTGTCTCACACCGAACGTACGCCTGCCTACCTTCGCAAGGGACAGGTACAACGTATGCATGGTTACCAGGTATGGGTGGCCCTGCCAAAGGAAATGGAAGAGATGGAACCAGTCTTTGAATATGTGCCAGCCCATCGCCTGCCGCGTTGGGAGCAGGCAGGGCTTCAATTTACTCTTGTAGCAGGTGAAGGCTTTGGTCACCGTTCGCCTTTAACGGTTTTTTCGCCACTGTTTATGGTGGAAATAATGGCCCGCGAGGCAAGTGCCCTTGACGTGCGTGGCCAGTTGAAGGGCGAAATAGCCATTGTGGTTGTCAGTGGTCAGTTGATTGAAGATGGCGAGACCATCCACGCGGGCCAAATGATGATCTCCTTAGATGAAAATACCTGTCACCTCGAAATGGAAGCCAATACTCGCTTACTCCTCTTTGGCGGTCAGCCATTACCGGAGGAGCGTTTCATGTACTGGAATTTTGTGTCCTCCAGCCGCGAGCGGATCGAACAGGCCAAAACAGACTGGCGCGAACACCGTTTCCCAAAAGTGGAGGGTGATGATACGTATATTCCGCTGCCGTAGTGGGCGGCAATATCCTTACAGCACGCCAATGCGCTTGCTACGTTCCAACAAAATTTTGCGAAACGCAGCCTGCTGCTCTTCTGGCAAAAAGGAGCGTTCCAATAGGGACAGCCATTCAGGCAAGGCATTAGTGAACTTTTTTAACACAGCGGATACAGACGCAGGCTGTAATTGCAGTTTTTCCAGACCAAAATATTCCACCAACTCGCGGTGGCGGAGTTCGCGGCGTTTCCCGGCCAACATCAAGGCCAATTCGTCGGCTGTTTTTCCATCCAAGGCGAGGGTGGAGTTCAAAAGGTCGTAGGCTGGTGAAAATTCCACCCGATTTTCACGGGTAATGAGGGAAAAATTTTTCAAGTGCATATCTTCGTTGCCAGTCAGGAAGCAGAACAGCACGAGGCGGAAGAATTTCAACTTTTCTAATACAGGAAAGGTGCAATGCCGCTCGATCGGGGGGATCATTTTTTCGAGGGTCCAGTCATACTTGGTATCGCGGGTGTTGCCCGTTAGTTGGGCAAAATCCTCCATGGGGAGTTTGCCGGATTTGCCTACACGGTCGAAGCGGCGCACCACATAGCTAAGACTGCCGCCCTTGCACCAAATCAGGCCATGCCACGGAGTCTCGATGCCGCATACTTTTGCCATCCGCATTGTGACATCCTCGTTTTCAGGCAAAAATGGATAAAGGTCGCTCTGAGGTTTGATGATAAACCGGCCTCCATTTTCTACCAACTCAAAACAACCTTTTTTGAGGTTGAGCACTGCGCTTAGCTTGGGCTGTGCCCCTTGTATGGACATGCGCTGCATACGGCCTGCTGCCTCAACGCGCTGCTCCTGCGCGGAATAAGGCAGATCGGCCAATTGGCTCAGGCTTTTGTGCAGGTTGCGCAAGCCCTGCGTGCTGTATCGTTCGGTTCCGCAGGGTTGATAGCTGAGCGGGCACTTATTCATCTTCTGGCATAGGTTTTACGGTAACGGCACCAAGACGTGCGTGGCCAGTTGAAGGGCGAAATAGCCATTGTGGTTGTCAGTGGTCAGTTGATTGAAGATGGCGAGACCATCC
This sequence comes from uncultured Saprospiraceae bacterium, assembly GCA_964539805.1. Classification (GTDB taxonomy): domain Bacteria; phylum Bacteroidota; class Bacteroidia; order Chitinophagales; family Saprospiraceae; genus M3007. The sequence goes on from CAZIKN010000093.1 coordinate 8,170, forward strand.
ACGCGGGCCAAATGATGATCTCCTTAGATGAAAATACCTGTCACCTCGAAATGGAAGCCAATACTCGCTTACTCCTCTTTGGCGGTCAGCCATTACCGGAGGAGCGTTTCATGTACTGGAATTTTGTGTCCTCCAGCCGCGAGCGGATCGAACAGGCCAAAACAGACTGGCGCGAACACCGTTTCCCAAAAGTGGAGGGTGATGATACGTATATTCCGCTGCCGTAGTGGGCGGCAATATCCTTACAGCACGCCAATGCGCTTGCTACGTTCCAACAAAATTTTGCGAAACGCAGCCTGCTGCTCTTCTGGCAAAAAGGAGCGTTCCAATAGGGACAGCCATTCAGGCAAGGCATTAGTGAACTTTTTTAACACAGCGGATACAGACGCAGGCTGTAATTGCAGTTTTTCCAGACCAAAATATTCCACCAACTCGCGGTGGCGGAGTTCGCGGCGTTTCCCGGCCAACATCAAGGCCAATTCGTCGGCTGTTTTTCCATCCAAGGCGAGGGTGGAGTTCAAAAGGTCGTAGGCTGGTGAAAATTCCACCCGATTTTCACGGGTAATGAGGGAAAAATTTTTCAAGTGCATATCTTCGTTGCCAGTCAGGAAGCAGAACAGCACGAGGCGGAAGAATTTCAACTTTTCTAATACAGGAAAGGTGCAATGCCGCTCGATCGGGGGGATCATTTTTTCGAGGGTCCAGTCATACTTGGTATCGCGGGTGTTGCCCGTTAGTTGGGCAAAATCCTCCATGGGGAGTTTGCCGGATTTGCCTACACGGTCGAAGCGGCGCACCACATAGCTAAGACTGCCGCCCTTGCACCAAATCAGGCCATGCCACGGAGTCTCGATGCCGCATACTTTTGCCATCCGCATTGTGACATCCTCGTTTTCAGGCAAAAATGGATAAAGGTCGCTCTGAGGTTTGATGATAAACCGGCCTCCATTTTCTACCAACTCAAAACAACCTTTTTTGAGGTTGAGCACTGCGCTTAGCTTGGGCTGTGCCCCTTGTATGGACATGCGCTGCATACGGCCTGCTGCCTCAACGCGCTGCTCCTGCGCGGAATAAGGCAGATCGGCCAATTGGCTCAGGCTTTTGTGCAGGTTGCGCAAGCCCTGCGTGCTGTATCGTTCGGTTCCGCAGGGTTGATAGCTGAGCGGGCACTTATTCATCTTCTGGCATAGGTTTTACGGTAACGGCACCAACCAAATCGCCGCCTGTTGCAATCAATTGGCCAAACAGGTCATTGCGCTCAATTTTTTGTCCGCGCAAAAGGCCCTCCAGCATGGCCCCTTCGGGCAATACGCCTTCAAAAAATGCGGGAAAGCGGTCGAAATGCCAAGTTCTGACCGATATGGGCATGGTCAGCGATATGGGAAGGCCCTCATAGTCCGTGCGATACTCAAACCGATAGTTGGTGCCTGGCGAGACTTCGGTCAGAATGCCGGCCAATTCTTCCTGCATAAAAACCCGGGCTTTTTTCATGGTATTGTTTTTTCAAATAATGGCATAAGCGGACTTGACAATTGGATCTGGATATTGAGCACTTGCAGCACCTTCAAAAAGGTGTCCATTTGCACCGTCTCCTTACCCTGCTCGATGTCGTAAATGGCAGTTTTGCCAACCCCGGCAAGTTGTGCACAAGCCAAACGGGAAAGCCCGCTCTTTTTTCGGTGAAACCGAATGACCTGGGCAAAGTATTTAAAATCCATTTTTTTACTGCTTTGGCGGCAAAATTACGTTGATTTTTTGTATTTACCTGCTTTAAAATAAAAATAACATCATTAATTGCCGCTTTGGCAGTAAAACGGATTGTAAAGAACACCGTTTCCCAAAAGTGGAGGGTGATGATACGTATATTCCGCTGCCATAATAAGTGCGTTGCCCGCAGGGTTAATCCTCGAAAATTTCCGTCACGGGTACTTCGAGATTGGGAATAATAGGCGTAGTGAGTATGTCCCCCTCTACAGTAGGCGGTTGACCAATGTAATGGCCTTGGTCGTTAAGTTTACAGACTTGTATGGTTTTTTCAATGGGTGACACGACCCAATATTCCAATACACCGGCCTCTTGGTACAGATCAAATTTATCACGCATCTCGGTGCGGCTATTGCCGGGTGAAAGGATTTCAACAATGAGCTCGGGAGCTCCATTGCAACCTCGGTCGTCCAATTTGGAAGGATCGCAAACGACAGAGAGGTCGGGTTGAACTACGGTAATTACTTCCTGATCGTTTTGGGTCTTGGTCAAGCGTACATCAAAGGGGGCAATATAGACTTTGCAGGGGCTTTTCCACAAAGCATTGGCAAAAAGCCGGTAAGTCCGGTAGAAATATCTTGATGCTTACGGGAAGGCGCAGCCGTTTTCCTGATTTTACCGCGCAGCAGTTCTACCCGCTCTGTAAACTGCCAAAGCAGGTAATCGGCATAGGTATAAGTGCCGTTGGGATCCAATTGGTCAAGCGAAGTGATTACCATAAGCTAAATTTGCTTATTTTGATGCAAAGATACCGTTTTGGGTGCGAATGAACCAATGGGGTAACAGCGTTTTTTCCGTTTATTCATAGTGTAAAGATGCGGTGGGCGTGCATTGTGGCGCAAGTTGAATCGTAACAACTATTGCTTATTTCAAAGAAAATAATATCTTTGTCTCCGTTTATATACTTCAACATCCTTTCTCACCAAATTTACAAAAATATGAAATACCTATTGCTGTTGCTCTTGTTCTGCACCAGGATAACCTTTGCACAATCACCGGCGGAAGTCCCGTTCGCAAAACCTGACATCTGCTACGCGAAATGCACTTTTTCTGACACATTGATTTTGCACAATGTACTATAAAAGAGGTAAAAAATAAATTGAAAAACAAAGGCTATAACATTGTCAATACATCTGGCCAACTCGATCCCTCGACATGCTCTAAACGTTATCAACTGAAAAACGGATTTCCTGTGGGTGCCTTTGATGTCAAAACACTCACAGCCTTAGGCTTGGGTCATTTGTTTAATTGACCTGTTGGCCCTGCCTAGGGAAAGGAAAGAAATGGAGCCGGGCTGAACTACCACTTCACCACCCGAAGCACCCATGAATTTCCCGTTTGGGGCTGTTGTAGTTTCAGCAGGTAAACTCCGCTCAACATAGTGCTAAAATCAATATATGCTGTACCGTTTACGACCTCTGTTTTTCCCATATTGATGGCATTTTTACCTTGAATATCAAAAATATTAAATGTAATAAAGCCTTGTATATCAATATTTAAAGTCAAAATATCCCGTACGGGATTAGGAAAGGCTGATACCAAAACAGCGGGTGTTCTTGTGCTGGAAATATCGTCAATCAGGCCATTGCAATTGTTATCCATACCATCCACTACTTCAATGGCACCCGGGAAAATGGCTGCATTGGAGTCATCACAATCCGAACGATTGGCAACATAACCCGTTGGGGCTACATTCTGGCAAATGCTAATAGTGTCCGTCAGTTGGGCATTTCCGAAGCCATCGCCATCACCGTCCCGTATAAAGGTAAAATAGGGTATGCCATCGTCAATTTTGCCGTTACAGTCATTGTCCACATTGTCACAAAGTTCTGATGCATTCGGATGAATGTCAGCGTTGGAGTCATCACAATCTAAGCGGTTGGTGACATATCCCGTTGGGGCTATATTCTGACAAATACTGACTGTGTCTGTCAGTCGGGCATTTCCGAAGCCATCACCATCACGGTCCCGGATGAAGGTAAAATAGGGTATGCCATCGTCAATTTTGCCGTTACAGTCATTGTCCACATTGTCACAAAGTTCTGATGCATTCGGATGAATGTCAGCGTTGGAGTCATCACAATCTAAGCGGTTGGTGACATATCCCGTTGGGGCTATATTCTGACAAATACTGACCGTGTCTGTCAGTCGGGCATTTCCGAAGCCATCACCGTCTCGGTCCCTGACAAAAGTGAAATAAGGTATGCCATCGTCAATTTTGCCATTGCAGTCGTTATCCACATTGTCGCAAAGTTCAGGCGCGCCCGGGTTTATGGTGGCATTAGAATCATCACAATCTAAGTTGTTGGCCACATATCCCGTTGGGGCAATATTTTGGCAAATGCGCAGCGTGTCCGCTGTGTTGGCGCGCCCGAAGCCATCGCCGTCATTGTCGCTCACAAAGGTGAAATAGGGTATATTGTCGTCAATTTTACCGTTGCAATCGTTGTCCAAATGATCACAAAGTTCAGGGGCTCCCGGGTAAACCGTCATATTGGAGTCATCACAATCTAAGTTGTTGGCCACATATCCTGTTGGGGCTATACTTTGACAAATACGCAGGGTGTCTGCTGTGTTTGAATGACCGAAGCCATCGCCATCGGCATCACGGATAAAGGTATAATAGGGTATGTTATCATCTGTTTTGCCGTTGCAGTCATTGTCCACATTGTCGCATTGTTCCATGGCATTAGGATGAATGGCTGCATCGTTGTCATTGCAGTCAAAACGATTGGCCACATAGCCGGATGGGGCATTTGCATCACAAAGTGTCAGGGTGTCTGTTGTGGATGAGTTACCAAAGCCATCACCATCAGCATCACGGACAAAGATGAAGAGCGGAAGTTTGTCATCAATTTTACCGTTGCAGTCATTGTCTATATTATCACATAATTCCTGTGCGTCTGGGAAAATGGCCGAGTTATTGTCATCACAATCTAAGCGATTGGGGGCATAGCCATCGGGTCTTTCGTTCAAACAATTGCTTATGGTATCCGTGGTGTTGGCATCACCAAAACCGTCATTGTCCGCATCGCGGATGAAAGTATAATAAGGTATATCGTCGTCAATTTTCCCATTGCAGTTGTTGTCAATTTGGTCACACAGCTCGGGCGCGCCCGGATAAACAAAGGCATTGTTGTCGTCACAGTCCACATCGGACAAATAGCCGTCGGCGTCCCGATCAGGGAAAAACAGCGCTTTGGCTGCATAAAATGCTTCGGTTCCGCATTTTGCGCCCACAATTCGGCCTGGAATGTCATCTACTGGCGGGTGTATGCCGCCCCAAATCCGGGAAAGACTGGTTTGGTCAGAGGCATCGCGATAGGTGGCCCATTGCAGGGTTACATTTACGCTTGGGCCTTTCTCTAAGCCTAAGAAACCGTTGTTGGCCAAAATAGGGAATTCACCCAATCCGCCGGGGAAATACTCGTCGCCTGTGAGCAGGGTAAGGGTTTCTGCTGCCGCACGGGAATAGGTAGAGTGCCCTGATATATAACCGGCAAAGGGCGGTGTAACAAAGGTTTTACGCTGGTAGGGCCACCAGTTTTCAGCCAAAATCCAGTCCACACCGCCAATTTGAGTATTGGGGTCAGTAATGGTTTGAGGTCCGCGCCATGCTTTTAGTTTTATTTTTCCAAGTTTTGAGCCGAAAAAGCCCGCCAAAGGGTCGCCTGCCTTCACCACCTCTATGTAACCCGGAATAAGGGGCAAGCCCGCAGGATGATAGCTTGGCCCACTCGGATCACTGCATTGTCCTTTATCTGCCATATAGCGCAGCAAGTTGATCGGCCTGCCGCTATCATACCAGCCCTTGATGCCCCAGGCAGAGATCGCAGCATCGTGCAGCGCACCGCCGAGGGTAAAATAGGCCTTTACGTCATACTCCAGATTGGACAAAACCTCTCCTTTGCCGTTGTATTTGCGCACAAACTGCGGGTGGTCCATCACTTTGTTAAAAATGGCAAACCAGTGGCCGGGAGGTGTTTCGGAGTTGGGGCCATCAGCCCAAAACTGGGCAAGCACCCGGGTATAATCGGCACGGGGCACTATTTGAGGGGAATAAGGCTTGCCCGTGCGCGGGTTTATGGGCCTGCCGCTATCCGTTGTGCCACCTTCAATCAGTTTGTAAAAATTTTGGTATTCGGCCAAAGTTTGGGGCAAGGGCGTTTGGTTGTTGCCCACAGATGCCGGTGAAATATCCCACATCACCCCGTCAGCCGGATCCAGATGGGAAGACCAAAGTGACACAAGGGCATAATTCCACTTAAATACCTCCGATATGTCTCCGTTGGCTGCGGTGTCAATGAGTGGCGGAGGGCCTGGATTGTGATAGACATAATACGGTACTCCATCACGGAAAAAGGTGTCGCAATCGCTGTTTTTTAAGGCAAAGGGCACCACTCCGCCCCATTCGGGGCTTTGAAAACGCTGTATGGAAGAAATGGGATTGCCGTTTTGATCCACAGCGCCCGGTACATTCAGGGGTTGCCAATGGTTGGGATCAAGGATGTCCGAATTGCCCGGCAGATTAGGGTTTAAGGGCGGGTTTACGGGCTTGTAATGGATGGGAAGGTAACCGCCAGATTCATTAGAGCCGTCACTTTGCCCAAAATAAATCAGGGTGGCTGCAATATGATTACCCAAATGAGCGGGGTCACCATCGGTGTAATCGGTGGAAAAGTCGTTAGGGTCATAAGACCGCTGCAACATAAAATTCCTGAACGAGTTAAGCGCGGCCGTGCCATTGGGCGAAACGATAAAACGGCGGCTCAAAAGGCGATAGGCCGCAAAACTGATGGCTTTCTCCCGTGCGGCCTCTATCTGGGCCGGCTTGGGTACGCCCACAAAGGGGCATTCAATCCCATTCCAGGTCTTGCCCAAAAAAAAGGGCTGGGCCACTGTGTCATAAGCCGCCCAGGCATCGTACATGGCCAACGAAAGGTGAAAAAGGGTGCGCGCCTGAACGGGTGGGCGCGCCAGATCCGAGCGGATGGCCTGCAGGGCCAGCTCGTTCCATTGGCGCGCTACGGAATGCTGGGCTGACAAATTGCTCAAGCCAAATACGCTTAATAAGCAGCTGATAACAAGAAGACGTAAAGTGTTGGTCATGCCAAAAATAGTTGTAATTTTGGCAAAGGTGAGCAAAAATTGCTACCTTAAGGTTAGAAAGTGGTTAGAAATCTCATAACAACGCCCTTTCGTTTCACCTGTCCCTGAATTTCCCGGGGTCGCTTTAGTCCGGCTAATCGACATCGAATACTGCCTTAAAATTATTGACATTCAAGACCGTTACTTTAGGGAATGGCACGTCCTTTAGTATATTAAAATGGCGATCTTCGCTGATTAAATACGTTGCATTGCAAGCTATTGCACAATCAACAAATTTATTATCATCTGGGTCCAAGGATATGAGGCCCCAACGAAACCATGTTGTTACCAATTCAACATTCGGCGCATTGGAAAGTACCTGGATAAGATCTGTGGAAGCTTTAAGGCCCATCTCGCGCCCAATTATTTCTTCATATTCTGCCAAAATATCATTGGTCAGGCAAAGTGTAAAGTCTTCATTCAAAAAACGAAGAAATATCCAGTTGTCTTTTGACCGAGGCGAAATACAGGTTAATAAGACATTGGTATCCAGCACGATTTTCATAACTTATCCTTGTATTCCGTACGAAAGTGCCGTTCCCTCAATCGTTCCGTATCTTTATCTGTCCAGTTTTTTTCATCCCATACTGCTGCTGCACGTTGCATCAGGCGATCCGCAAAAAACTTAACGATATGGCGTTTTAAATCCAACAGTTCGGCCTCGCTCATCGGTCTGGACAAGACTTTTAAGATTTCTTGCTGTGCTGGTGTCAGCGGCCCTTTTAATGCTGTATCCATTTTTGAATTTTTTTACAAAGATAAATGCAAAAATCATATTGCCAACAAAGTTTTCTTGAGGCTTCATTAGGTTTGGTCTATATGAATATTTACCCCTTCCCCTATACTATCGCCACCTCCGCCGCCGTCAGGCCATACAGCCCATACACCAATACATCTATCTCCCGCTCCAGCGCAGCGGTATCGGCCAAGGGGTCGCTTTGCTTGAGTGTGTCGGAGTACTTGCTATCTCCGCTGTCGTCAGGAACTATAGAAATATGGCTTATTCAAATTCAAAGTAATCACTATCTATCCTCTTGATTTCATACACCTCTTCTATTGATACACCTATATTATGATCAATCATTAGTTCAGTGAGTTCTTGGCCGTCAATTAAAATGACTTTCTTCGAAATCTTCTTTACGTATTCCCGCGCCGAATCTGCAAATGAGGAAGTAGTAATAAATACGCCCTTTTGTGCCTGCCGCTCTTCTAATGCCCCAACAAAAGATTGAATATCAGTTCTTCCAACTGTTTGTTTGGCAGCCCATTTTTTTGCTTGCAGGTAAATAATATCCAACCCAAGTTTATCCTCCTTTATCCAGCCATCCACACCACCGTCTTTGGTAAGTTGGGTGACTTTCCCAGCATCCTTATGCGTCCCGCCATAGCCCATTTTAACCAATAAATCCACAACAATTGCCTCAAATCGTTTCCACGAAAAATCGGTAGATTGTAGTTTTTCCAACAAATCAGTTTGTAATGTACGTTTGATATTGCTATACGCTGCTTCTAATTGCTCCCGTGGTGATTGCTCTTGCTCAATGTTCGTGACTGCTTCATTTGTCGTGTTTTTTGAAGTTGACTTTCTAAACTCTTTAAATCCAGCAAACTGATCTAAATAATTAATATCTATTCGATTGGGATTTTGGGCCAACACATCTTTACCCAATTTAGTAACCTCAAACGTTCCTCGGCGTGGTACGTGGAGCAATCCTGCTTTGGTGAGATATTGTTTTGCCCATGCTACTCGATTACTAAAGCGACCCTGTTTTCCACTGGCCAACATTTCATTAATTTCACTTTCCGTCAGTTTAAAATACAGCGCCAAGGCTTCTTCTGTACTATACATAGTATGCTCCTTGCCGTCACCACAATGTTGCAAAAGTGGGAGCATAATGGACTGAAAATCTGGTATTGGCATATCGAAATTTATTATTTTTTATGCGCCTGTGAAAAAACCTCCTTTTGCTTTTTCGTAAGCAGCATGGCCAATGCGCTATTGCGCGGCAGTAACAGTAATCAAACTGATACCTTTGTTTTCTTTCCGCAAAGTTAGCACAATGCCCTGCAAGCATTCAGTTTTTTTTAATTTTGCCCGCCCATTATCACATTAGCCACATTATCACATCATCACATTAAATCACATGCATTACCACAGTTTAGGAAAAATACCCACCAAGCGCCACATTCAGTTCAGGCAAGCCAATGGCGAACTGTATTCGGAGGAATTGTTCAGCACGGAGGGCTTTAGCAACCTGTATTCCCTGCTTTACCATGTCCATCCGCCTACCCAGATCAAACAGGTGGGTGACCCGATTAACATCGCGCCGCGCACCATACATGACAAGCAACTGAAACACAGATGCTTAAAAGGATTTCAGGTGCAGCCGGAAGAGGACTATATCCTGTCCCGCAAACCCGTTTTGGTCAATAATGACTGCAAAATAGTGCTGTCGGCCCCTTCAAAGAGCATGACGGACTACTACTTCAAAAATGCGGATGCGGACGAGGTGATTTTTATCCATGAAGGCAGCGGTACCCTGCGCACCATGTACGGAAACCTGTCCTTTTCCTATGGCGACTATTTGGTCATACCCCGTGGCACGGTGTACCAACTCCATTTTGATGGCCCCGAAAACAGACTCCTGATCGTGGAAAGCACCGGCCCCATCACACCGCCCAAACGCTACCGTAATGAGTTCGGCCAATTGCTCGAACACTCGCCCTATTGCGAACGCGACATCAGAAAACCCGTTGATTTAGAGACATATAGCGAAAAAGGCGACTTTCTTTTGCACATCAAAAAACAGGATAATCTTTATCCCTATCACTACCTAAATCACCCTTTTGATGTCATCGGCTGGGATGGTTATGTGTACCCTTATGCCTTTAGTATCCATAATTTTGAACCGATCACAGGCCGCCTGCACATGCCGCCGCCTATTCACCAGACTTTTGACGGACACAATTTTGTAATCTGCTCTTTTGTGCCGCGCATGTATGACTACCATCCCCTATCCATACCAGCGCCCTACAACCACTCCAATATAGATTCCGATGAAGTGCTGTATTATGTGGATGGCGACTTTATGAGCCGCAAACACGTGGAACGCGGCATGCTCACCCTGCACCCGGGCGGCATACCCCACGGTCCGCACCCCGGAACAGTGGAAAAGAGCATCGGGGCCAAAGAAACCCGCGAATTAGCCGTGATGGTGGACACCTTCCGCCCACTGCTGATGACTGACCACGCGGCAGGTATTGAAGAACCGAGCTATTACCAGTCATGGCTGAGCTGAACACGCCCCCATCGCCCCGGACCATGGCACGGCAGCTTCGCCGCCCCACAGGCGCGCTGGGGCGCAGGGTTGGGGAAAAAATGAACGAAGGCAATGCCCATTTGTACGAGCTGCTTATGGCGGAAATGGCGCTTGAAAAAGGGGATCGCGTGCTGGAAATCGGCTTTGGTAACGGGCGTTTTTTCTCTACCATGCTGGCCCTTACGGATATGCCCGTACATGGACTTGATTATTCAAAAGCCATGATGGCGGAGGCCAGGAAGATCAATCGGGCAGCCCTGAAATCCGGCCGTTTGGTGTTGGAGTACGGGGACAGCTCGGCCATGCCTTTTACGGATGCCTCTTTTGACAAGGTTTGCTGCGTCAACGTGATCTATTTTTGGGAAAATCCGGCAGTACATTTGCGGGAAATCAGCAGGGTATTGAAACCGGGAGGCATTTTTTACGCTGGTTTTCGGCCAACGGAGAGCCTGTCTAAGATGCCTTTTGCCCCTTATGGCTTTCAGCATTATGAGGTAGAGGCCTGGGCTAAAGTATTAGAAGAAAATTCCTTTGCGGCACGGTCAGGCCGCGCCGCAAAGGATGCGCCTACTTATTATTTGGGTGAAAAATTTGAATTGGAATCCGTAGTCGTGGCGGCAGAGCGCGCTACAGTGCCGGAGTGAAAAAATCACTTAGGCTGCGGGTGAAAATGCCCGTTCGGGTAACCACGAATACCTTGCCCTGCCATTCGTGGACATTTAGAATATACGTCTCTCCTAAACCTGCCCTATCCAGTTCCCCGTTGTCCAAACTGTTGTTGGCCCCTTGCCTGACTTCATGCAATTTATTGGAAAACATGACATAATGCCCATCAATATTGGCAAGCTGTGGCCGCATGTCCCACAAATACAATCCTCCCGTTTGCCAATTCGCTATGGTATTTGTCACATCTTTCCAGTTCAACCCCATATCTTCTGATTTGACTATTCCATTATACGTATCGCCATAATAAGCATCCCCGATTGGCAGCACATCAGTGATCTTCGTATCCCATACTTTTTGTGCATGTCCATTACTATTCACAAGCAGTGTTGCACCCACGTGATCGGATACGATAAAAGAGGAACCGACTGCACTCACAAACGTTGCCCTGTACTTGAAGGGCAAAGTAACAGGCTTGTACGTTACATAGTCAATGAGGCCATCCGGAGACATTTTAACCTCAAATAAAAAAAGTGCAGATTCGGTATAATCTTCATTCAAATGGGCCACGATCAAACATTGGTGCCGGTCATTGACGGCTGAACAGCCGAAATGACTTGGGAACAGGGCAATTTCGGTAAGCCCTAAATCTTTGGGGACAAAACTTTTAACATGGGGGGGTACCGGATTCTTAGTAGAATAAAACCGCAATTCGTTGTTTACGCCCCATGAAGCGCACACAAAAAAGTCCGGGTTCATAGGGCAAAGCACTTGGTTACTTCCCTCAAAATTTAGATCAGTTTGCGAGCCATCTGTTTCAAGGATAGAAACCGTTTGGTCGTGCATGATGTACAAACGATTATGCTCCAGGGTACTGTTTATGATATTTTTATCAGGAAGCGAAGTGACGCGTTCATAGTCTTTAATCGGACTTGAGGGGGCAATCATTTGTTTACGGCATCCGATGAAAGACAAAAGGGCAAACAATAATGGGTATAGACGCATAGCATAGAAGGATGGGTGGAAAAATCTCAGACATGCTCTAACGCGCTTAATATCACGATAGTCTATCGGATATGCTCAATAAAGCGTTAATGAAAAATTTACTATACTACAGTGCCGGAGTGAAAAAATCACTTGGGCTGCGGGTGAAAATGCCATCCGGGGTAAAAACATAGACCCTGCCACGCCATTCGTTCACATTAAGGACGCCTGTGTCGTTTAACCCCACTTTGTCCAAGCGCGAACTTTCCAATCTGCCCGAACTGTTGTGCGCGGCCTGATACATATCAAAAGGCCAAAAAAGCACATCCTCATTCTGGATTTTCGTTTGCCTTGGTGTTGTCGAAATAAAACTAAACAGAGAACTAAACGAAGAGGCATTGCGGGCAACTAAGGTCCAGGAAACCCCCTCGTCCTTTGATGTAAACAAACCATTAAAAGTGTCGGCATAATAGATTCCCTCAATTTGTACCAGGGACCTGAATACTTCATTGGTCAATGTATTGGCATTACCGGAAGTATCTACCGAATACGTGATTTCCTGTAAGGAAGAAGTGGCCAGGAACTTATCGCCAATAGCATAAAGATATACAAAAGTAATGTTGGCAGGCACATTGACCCTTTTGAAACTTACGCTTTCTATAACGGCGTCATCATTATTGCTCATTTTTACCTCAAAGAAAAGCAATACAGAGCCATTTTTATCACTAAAATAACTTGTCGCCAACAATTGGTTTTTATCGTTTATCGCAAATGCCTGTTGATAAGAACCCCAAAACGAGTTAAGATCCAGCCCGAGATCGGCCATGGTGAACCTGAAAGATTTTACATTGGGATAGTTTGGATTGCGCAGGGGGAAAAACTCGATACGGGCATTTTGACCCACTCCTATTTTCACAAAATAATCAGAGCACGTGAGAATGATATTGTCGCCACTCAAATCGTGCGGCATGTTTTTAACACTGCCATCAGGACTCCACAGGGACATTGTTTTTTCCTGTAGCACATACATTTTATTGTCTATCAATATGTTACTTAGTATGTTTTGGGCAGGCAGCTCGGATACCGCTGCCCAATCGGCAAGCCCGTTTGATGTGTCAGCGGTTTTGCGACAATTAGTGAGCGCGGCCATCAGCGCAATCAAAAGAAACAAGAGTTTATGACGCATTTGCATGAAAGGAGACAAGTAAAAAAGGGTGAAAATGCTGAAAAAAGAGCCGTTTTGGGCCAAGCGGGAAAATCCCAGACATGCTCTTAAGCCCTATAACACCAAAGCACTTTTTTAGGTTTAATACAACTTAAAACACCGAAAGGCCCGTTTTGGTGGTAAACAGTTCCAGCGCCTTCATGCCAAGTACTGAATTGCCTTTTGCATTGAGTTCCGGCCCCCAAACAGCGATGCTGTACCGCCCCGGAAGCAGGGCCATGATGCCACCCCCAACGCCGCTTTTCCCGGGCAGGCCCACAGCAAAGGTGAACTCTCCTGCTTCATCATAAAAGCCACAGGTCTGCATGATGGCGTTGAGGCGTTTGGCCTGGCTTGCCGTAAGGTGACGCTTGCCGGTATGCGGGTTGATGCCATGATGGGCAAAGAGCTGGGTGGCCCGCGCCAGTTCCATGCAGGTCATTTCAATGGAGCATTGGTGGAAATAGACATCCAGCACCTGCTCCACGTCATTGTGCAGGTTGCCAAATGATTTCAAAAAATAAGCCAGTGCAAAATTGCGATAGCCCGTTTCACGCTCTGACTGTGCCACCTGTTTGTTGAAATAAATATCCTCACAGCCAGACAATTCCCGCATAAACTGCAAAATGCGCTCCTTTGGATTGTGAAAATAGCTAACGATAATATCCGTCAGCACCAAGGCTCCTGCATTGATGAGGGGGTTTCGGGGTATGCCTTTTTCATATTCCAACTGTACCAAAGAGTTGAAGGAAGTACCGGATGGTTCCACATGCACCCTCTCCCAGAGCTGTTCCCCAAGAAGATCAAAAGCCATAGCCAGGCTAAACACCTTGGAAATACTTTGGATGGAAAATTTGGTCTGGCTTTCCCCTACCTCATAACTTTCCCCGCTGTTAAACTGGAGGAAAAGGCCAAATTGGGCCGGATTCACCTTGCTCAGTTCCGGTATGTAGGAAGCAACATTGCCCTTGCCCAACAGAGGCTTGGTTTCATCATGTATTTCTTTGATAATCAAATCATAATCCATTTACAAATATTTGTTTTTTTATCTTTGAACTTCCAAAGGAAAACATTTTCTGCATAAAAGATAAGACTCATTTGGCCAATAGTGGCATTTTTTTGTCAACTATGTTGCAACAAACGGGGAGCATTTTACATTTGCATCCTTATTTCTTACAAATTTCGATTTCTCACATACCTGATGACCAACAACTGTCCATCAAATATCCACCTTGGTTTCCATCCAAGTCAAATTTCACTTTACATTAAACAACGCTTACTGATGTATCTGCTTTTTACACAGCGTTTGCTCCCCGCTTTACTCATGCTTGGCCTTTGGGTCAATGTAGCAAATGCCCAGTCCAATGACTGGACTCCCCGCGATTACGCACTGCACCATTTGCGCACCAAATGTGCGGATTACCAACTCACTGCTGCCGATGTTGCTGATGTGCGCATCACAGACGAATACCTGAGCAGCCACAATGGCCTCACTCACGTATGGGTACAACAGCAGCATGGCGGCATTCCGGTGTTCAACGCGCTTTTTGGCCTTCACGTGCGCCCCAACGGTGAGGTGATCACTCTGGGCCATCGCTTTGAGCCTGCCTTGGCCTCCAAGGTAAACACCAAACTCCCCTCGCTCAGTGCTGCTATGGCTGTTCAAATGGCCATGAAACACCTCGGCTTTGAAGGTTTCCAACGCCCCGATGTGCTTCGCAAGATCAATGAGCACAATTGGGAGTTTGAGGGCGGTGCCATTTCGCGCACCAAAATACCTGTATCTATTTGTTATGAAAAAATGCCCGACGGCAATCTGCGCCTTGCATGGACAATGACTATTGACCAGGCCAACTCCTCCGACTACTGGAGCCTGCGCGTAGATGCCCTCAATGGTGAGGTAATCGGAAAGATCAACCTGACCAGCTATTGCAATCTCGGCCACCTGCACCGCCCGGGCGATGCGGAATGCGACCATACCAGCGCTGCACATCAGGAAGATGCTGCGGCTGCCCCCGAAAATGTGCCGCCCGGCATGATGGAATCCTATCGCGTGTTTGCGCTGCCCACCGAAAGTCCTGCTCATGGCCAGCGCACATTGGTGGTAGCCCCTGCTGATCCCGTAGCATCTCCTT
>CAZIKN010000094.1:0-22582 GCA_964539805.1 uncultured Saprospiraceae bacterium
GGAAAAATGGATTGGAGGCTAAATCAAGAAAAGACTATGCTTCAATTAAGTGGCAACCTTCAAAGTTATTCCTTCTATAGAAAATTTGATGTCAAATTTGGTAATAGTCGTTTATTTCTAAACCCAAATATTCTATTTACTCAAGTAATAAATCAAAAAAGCCGTATAGCATTATCGTATAGCACTGCAACCCAAAGGCCATCATTGCATACTTTTGTCAATCATATTGCTACAAATGCAATATCCAATAACGTAATTCGCTCAAAACAATTTGGATTGCGTTATTCTTATTTTTTAAATCCTGATTGGATACTAAGGGGTGAGTTATATAATCATAGTTATCATAATATCCCAGGCACTTATCGGTATATGGATAGTGTTTTGACATCTAACTTCAACATAAACGAATTTTTTGAAAATATTTATGACACACAATGGAACGGCCAGGCCCGTACCCAAGGCCTCGAGATCAGCGCCGAACGCTACATGCGCGAGGGCTGGTTTGCCGCCTTTAACCTGACCCTGTCCGATTCAAAATACCGCGCTGATAATGGCCAATGGCTTGACAGCCGCTGGGATGTGGGGCATTTGCTCAACCTCAGCGCTGGCCGCGAATGGCAGCGCGGTGACGAAAAACAAAAGTTCTTTGGACTGAACGGTCGCGTCCTCTGGTCCGGCGGCCTGCGTTATATGCCAGTGGACGCCATTGCTTCCGCCACAAATATTTTACAATCAACAGTTTATAATAGTTCAGAAGGCTTTTCACGGCAATTGCCGGATTACTGGCGCATGGATTTTCGGGTGTATTGGAAGCGCAATCTCGGCAACCGTCGCAACAGCATGTTCGCTATGGATTTCCAAAACGTGGCCCTACGCCCCAACATTGCTTATTATTATTGGGAGCCTCGGACACGTGAAATAACAGCCAAAAACCAACTGGGGCTGATCCCTAATTTGATCTGGAGATTGGAGTTTTAGGGGCTAACGTTCTATTTTATCAGTTCCCAAATGTCGTCAATTATAAGATGATCAAAAGTTTTTATATGATCTTTTAGTATGCTCTCGGTTTTCATATTTGGTCTAATATCACAGTAATACACACCATCTAGTGGGTTCAGTTTTATAGTGTAACCCTTGAAATGGCCAGGTAAAAAAGTTGAATTTATTCCGTACCGGTTATCATGTTTTGTTTTCTTTCGTTGTACATCATTTAAAAAAATAGCAATATGTGGTGTTTGCCTTTCAGTCAGACGATTATGCAAAAATTTATCCATAAATATTTTATCTATTCTATCCTTACTCGAAGTCTTAATAGAACCAATGACCTTTATGTCTTCTTGTTGCTTAACTATCAAATCATGTTGGTAATGCATTTTGAAAAGTGTCTCTCCTTCCATTTCAACTGGAATTTGAATGGTACCTGATGAACATGGAATCCCAATTTCGTTGATTATCAGCCTTATTAGATGCTCGAATAAGTCACCATTTAGCTTTCGGGCCTTGTTAGACTGACCTGAGGGTAAAGCGTCAAGAGCTGCACCAATAGATTGTTGAATGGTATACGTTCCATGATTCAACAAGGTTCGAGAAGACACATCTGTTTTTTTGATACTTTTTATTGATGATAATATTTTTAGGTAATCAGATGCCTGACTTTTGAAGGTCAGCTTAGGAAGCATTAATTCTGAATTGATTGGACGTGTAATTTGAAAATCCCCACTTTTATCATATTGGTAAAACCGGTAATTTTGCTCGTTTTGTGAAACGATAACCGCTTGCAAATGATCTTCTACATAAGACAAATACTCATCACAAAATCTGACAAAATCATGTAGATTTTGAAAGTTCCTTTTATTGGTTGCTTTTTCTGCTAATTGCCTTATGTTCATCGAATAGCATTTCTTCTTTTAAGGTTTTCAAAATCGTATTTTTTCCATTTTTCTGTTGTCCAGTCTTCCACCAAATCCAGTCGGTTACTGGCCCACTCGAGGTATTCAAATGAGATATCACAGGTCATCCATTTCCGTTTTAGTTGCTCCGAACAGACTGCCGTGGTACCAGAGCCGCAGAAGGGGTCTATCACCAAGTCCCCCTCATTTGAGGATGCTAAAATGATCTTTCGCAATAACTCTTCCGGTTTTTGTGTCGGATGGGGTGTTTTTTCATGCATTCCGTTGCATGTTGTGGGGATTTCTAAAACATCTTTGGGTTTTGCCCCGGCAGGATTAGGTGTCCAAACATGATTATCATTTTTGCCATTATTATATTGACTACTTTCCGCCTGTGGATGACTTGGATATTTTAAGGTGTGCTCTCCATAAGGAATCCTGACCTCGTCAACGTTAAATATGAAATTTTTTGATTTTCGGAAATGTAGAATACTTTCGTGGCTCCTTCCCCAGTCATTCCCCAAATTTGCTTTGTTCTTATAGTGCCAAACAATCCAGCGGCATGAATTAAAATATTTACTTGCAGGATGCTTCAAATCCGCAAGTATTTCTGAGAAACCACATATATATAATGTACCTTGTGGTTTTAATATTCGAGATGCTTCTTTTATCCAACCGAGAGACCAGTTGATATAAATCTCCTGACTCTCAAATGTGTCCCAATCTGCCTTTTTTATATTATATGGCGGGTCTGCAAAGATTAAATCAACGGAATCACTGTCAATTGTTTGTAGCCATTGGATGCTATCACCCATCCAAATTTCACCATTCTGGTGCTTGTAAAACAACTGCGGTGTAGCAACGCTGTTATCAATATCAACCCGCTTACCTTTCAATTCGGTCATGCCGAAAAAAGAAAATAATTCTTTATTCCTTTTGCCAGTCATATCTTTAACTTGTATTAGTTGGGTGCAAAGATAAGGAATTTAGAATCATTTTAGATACTTTTTGTTTTATTTTCAGTTGCAAAGAACTGGATCTTTTTTCCCTAAAGCAATTTTGCTATGTTACTTAGCAAAGATGAATTCACATACCTTTGCGGCATGGAAAATACGAATGGACAGGACAAAACAGTAATTTTATCCTCTACCCTTACTTTGTTTTGGCGGGTTTTTGTGCCTGTGTTCGGCACGGTATTCGTGAGCATATTGGCCCTCGCCTACCTGTTTACGGATGAAGATGAATTTTATGTCCCGGTGTTGCCGCCCCTGTGGGCCAAAGTGCTGATTGCGCTGCTCTGGATGGGCTGGTTATACGCAGTTTGGCGCTATTTTTTGAACATTTACCGGGTGGATGCCTCCGAGACGCATGTGTATGTGACCAATTACTGGGTCACGGTGCGTTATCCGTGGTCTGACGTAGCGCGCATTGAGCAGGGGCACCGTTTAGGGCGTGCCATTGTTTACCTGCACCTCAAGGCAAAAGGCCGTTTTGGCAGCAAGATACGTTTTCTGCCCGGCACACATTACAAAGAGTGGCTGGCTGATCATCCCAACATATTGCAGGCTTAAAAAAACTTTTTTAGGGCATGATAAGGCAATAATTGACCGCCAAATGCGCGAAATACCCTTGAAACGCCTTTGTCCATGCTGCCTTCAAAATCAAAGCCGCGTTTGTGCTCCACGGCATAGCGCAGGGCTTGGTAAAGCATCAGGTAATTGAGGTAGCCGCTGTTTTTTGAAGTCACTTGTCCGCCGAGGATATGCTGGCTTTGCCCATCTTGATGGGCCAGAAGCAATGCTGCTGCAGGCTGCCCTTTTTTTCGGTCGCGTGCCACAAAAATATCTGCCTGATCCCTTTCTTGCAATGCCATACAAAGCCTCAGTAAGGCATTGCGCTCGCCACCGGGCCTTATCTTGCGTCTTGCACAGGTTTTCAGGTACATTTCCCAAAGCAGCTCCGGCAAAAATTCCTGCTGTACCTCGTAGTCGTCAGCGGCTTTATTGATGCGCCTGCGCAATTCGGAGCCTAATTGAAGGTTGAGTTCCGGCACCTTGGTTTTAGCCGGCACATAATAGGTATATCGTGTAGTTTGCTGATAACCAGCCCATTGAAACGGAAGGCTGTTGTGCACTATGGGCAATAAATTTTGATAAAAATATACGGTTCTGGGCAATTGTTCCATTAGTATTCCTATCACTTTATGCTCAAAATCATGGTGTTTATACATTTTTAGGTCATCGTGCGGGTAAAAAAGGAAGGGTCCTGCATAGGAGGTAAAGGGAGGCATGCGCAAAACCTGAAGCCCCCAGCGGGTGTCGGGCACATAAGGCCAAACGCCCAATACCCGTCCACTGCCATCTGCGGCGACAGCAGCTTGCCAGCCATGCGTGCCACACACGGCATCCAACCACCATGCCTGCAGGTGGAGCGGAACCGATAATTGGTCACAGACGAGCCTGTACCGCGCCTTCCGTTGTTCGAGTATGGATTCCAAATCTACTGTTTTGCGAAACAAGAGGGCAAACATAAGGCATTTGGAGCCGATTTTACCAAGGGGCCTTTATTCGGGCAACCCAAGAGGTTTGCCCTGCATCAAGCACATCGGATAAATAAATCAATCAGTTTATGCTAGGTCAGTATTTTACCCTCCTTATTTCAGCTTTCTTTTTTATCGGGAAAATGGCGGCACAGGACAGCCTTTCGAGCCTCAATCTTTGGCAATGGCGTGAGGTGCTGCCTTGGCAGCGCGCCACCTTTACCGCACAAAGTACTGATAAAGTGTGGTTTGCGAGCGAATCGGCCATTTTGGAATTGGAAAAACAAAGCCGTGAAAGGCGTTTTATCACCAAAGTAGAGGGCTTGAGCGATGTGGGCATTGCCTTCGTGCGCTACAACCGCAGTGCCGAGCGCCTCCTTGTAGCCTACACCAACAGCAACTTGGACCTGTATGACCCCACCAATGGTAAAGTTACTAACCTGCCTTTTATTCGCAAAAATCCCAATATTATTGGCAATCGCAAGTTGTATGATGCGGTGTTTGAGGGTAAAAGTGCCTATTTGGCCTGCGGGTTTGGTATGGTCAAAATGGATCTGTCCAGCACCAATGTGGCCTACACCGTATTTACCGGAATGCCCGTTTATGCTTGCGCTTTGTACAAAAATACACTTTATATTGGTACGGAGGACGGCGTTTTTAGCATACCCGAAAACGATATAAATCCGGCTGATTTTAGCCGCTGGAAAGCCGTTGGCACGGATCAGGGCATACCCATCGGGTCGCCCGTGGTAGCCATGACTACATGGCGCGACAATCTTTATATCGGCATTGGCAACAATGTGTACCGTTTTGATGGCAGTAACGCCATTGTGGCGGCCAACAACCCCGATCGCCCATTATTGTTCCTTTCCGCCGAAGGAGAAGGCCTGTTAGTTTGTTGGAAAAAGGATTTTAACGGCAATATTGATTATTATGACACCAATTTCAACAGGTTTGACCTGACTTATCCTTGTGATGTGCGCTATCCGCTGCATGCCATAGAAGACGGTTCAAAAAAATTCTGGATCGCAGACCTTACAGAAGATTATCGCTTCATGGATATGGCTAAAAACAGCTGTGAGCGCTTCCGCTTTAATTCCCCTTTTGAGGAAAATTATGTGGAAGTATATGTAGGCCCAAGGCGCGTACTGCTGGGCACCCCTGCCACAAATGCAAACCTTGAGCCATTGGGGGATCAAAATCGGGGGGCGGAGTTGTTCATGGATGGCCGTTGGAGCCGCTTTAACCGCGAAACCTTTCCTGAAATAGAGCCTTTTGACTACCGAAAGGACATGTGGCGCGTGATAGAACACCCTAAATTGGACAAATATTACATCGGCAGCTTCTCTGGTGGCTTGATTGAAGTAACAGATGGCACGAAGGTAAAAGGTTACAACAAAGACAATTCTATACTACAGGGCGCAGGCGAATCCGGCCCCGACCGGACGGCCATCAGCGGCTTAGCATACGACAAAAGCGACAACCTCTGGATCTGTAATTACGGTGCCAATGCGCCCATAGCCGTTTTAAAAGCCGATGGCAGCTGGCGTAACTACGCTGCCGCCCCTGCCCGAAACCTGCTGCAAGCCGTGGTGGACAACAACCAATACAAATGGTTCACCGTAGGTTTTAATGGTGGTGTTTTGGTTTTTGACAGCGGGCGCGATATTGACAATACCAGTGATGATCGCTATCGCCTCATCAACACCGCCAACAGTGTGTTGCCCACCAATACCGTGAGCACCATCGCTGTGGACTTAGATGGTGATGTATGGGTGGGCACCATTCAGGGAGTAGTCAGTTTTGAATGTGGCACCAATATATTTGACGGCAGCTGCACAGGCCGCCGACGCATTGTGACCGTAGATGGATTTAATGGCTATCTGCTTGAAACCGAGGAGGTTAGGGCAATTGCTATTGATGGAGCCAACCGCAAGTGGTTTGGCACCAACAATGGCATATTCGTGCAATCACCGGATGGCACGGAGCAGGTGGCCCGCTTTACCAGTACCAACAGCCCACTGTTTGACAATTCTATTGTGGATATTGCCATAAACCAGCAGAACGGTGAGGTCTGGATCGCTACGGAAAAGGGCTTGCAGATCATCAGGACGGATGCCACAGTGGGCGGCAAGGTAAACAGCACCATGCCATACGCCTACCCCAATCCCGTACAGCCCGATTATGATGGCCCCATTGCCATTTATGGCCTTGCCCGCGATGCCAATGTGAAAATAACCGACATCTCCGGTCAATTGGTGTATGAGGGCAAAGCCCTCGGTGGACAAGCCGTGTGGAATGGCCGCGACTACTTAGGCCGCCGCGTCGCCTCAGGGGTGTACTTGGTATATGCTACCAGCTCCGAAACCTTTGACAGCCCGGATGCCATTATAACCAAGGTGGTTGTGTTGAATTAGCGTAAAAACTTATTTTATCCTTATTGACATCACTCCTTCACAATCCTCGTAGTAGCACCGGCTATGCCACGTACCCTAAGCACATATAAGCCGGGGGCTTGTTTTTCAAGGGACAAGGCTCCGCGCAATTCATCATCCCAACGGCCCATGCGCACGGAATACAACAGCTTGCCCTGTTTGTCCAGCACATCGCACCAGGCTTCTTCGGGCAGTTTTTGTGTGCTTTTCAGGGTAAGAACAGCCAGGCCAGTGCTGGGATTTGGTGATGCAAACAATTGATTTACAATATTTTCAGCGTTTTGCTCCTGAGTACTGCTTTGTTTTTTTACTTCAATGAACTGAATTACCTCACAGCCAACACGGTCGCGAACAGTCACCTTATAAACACCTGCTTCAAGGCCGGTAAAAATAGGCGAGGATTTTGGCGGGCCATCATTGAGGATGTATTGGTATGGCCCTTGTCCTCCGCTGATTTTGAGGCTGATGAGGCCGTCGGGGTTAGCAGTGGGTTTGTCTGGCAGAACGGTTACGACAACATTCAGGCCCGAGCACGCACCCCTGTTACAAAATGCCGTGCTGAGGGTATCGCCAAAATTACCACCTGCGTATGACCAAAACTTAAAGCCTTCGTGGTACAGTTCTATGATATTGCCCATGCCATCATTGCCCGAATCATATACATTAAAGGTGTAACAACTATCGGATAGCAGACAAAAATTAAGGTTTTGCGGGAACTGGGCAAAAGGGTAAGGCCCCCCTGAATAAACTGGTTGCTTGTTGCGGTCCAGAATTTCCCAACGGGTTTCCCCGGGTTTGTCGTCAGTGACCAAGGTAAGGCGCAGGGGAGCCTTGGCAGGGTCAATGGTATACTGTAGGCGTAAAGTGTCATTTTGGGGCAGGGCATCACCGGATATGCCGTTAAACTCCATGAGGTACAGGCTGAGTTCATTGGATCCGGCCACAGAACCACTCACCCATACTTCGGGTGCAAACCAAATGCCCGAATTATTAATTTGGGCCGTGTAGGACAAGGGCTGTTGTGCCACACCGTTTACACTGTAGCCCACTTTGAAGGATTCTACCTTGTCAAGGCCATTGTTGAGCAAATTGAAGCGCAATTTGGTCTCGTAAACATTACCGCAGGCCGAACTCATATTGGCTTCGCGTATGCTCAGGTCGCGGCGGTCCCAGCGGCGTACCAAGGATGCCGCATTGTTGTTTTTGTCATTCTCGTCTTGCGCCAGGGAGGCCTGGAAGAGAAAAAAATACTCCGCGCCCGAGGCGCTCAAATCCACACTTGTGTTGAAAGTATGGCGCAAAACGGCACCGGGCGCAAGCGGGCCACTGACCAACTCTTCTGCAATTGGTGCTCCATTCAGCAAACATGAAAGTTTAATATCTGTGGCAGCCTCAGTACCATAATTTTTAATTTCAAGGATTACAGGCGCTGTGGCGCTCAAGTTTTCGCCGGAAACAGGGCTTATGATGTTTGTGATGCCTATGTCAGTAGTCACCTTTGCCGCCATACAAAACGATTCAAACTCTGGTGCAATAGACACCGTCTCAAACAGACTAATCTTAACTTCATTAAACTCGAGTAGTTGAAGGTCGCCTTCCCAGCGCAGTGAATTGGCATAATACAAAAAGTTGTAGCAGGAATCCGCTGCCCCACAAAGGGTAATTTTGAAATCGCCAGCCTCATTGATATCACCTGCGTGAAGAATGTCGTCTTTGTTGTTCCTGATTTCCCAATGAAGGCTTCCCTTGCGGCTATTGCCCTTGATGACCAAGGGGAAACCGTTGGCAAGTCCTTGAAATTCAAGTTCAAGATTGTTGTTGGCGGCAATGGGATCGGGGTTGCCATTAACCAACAACAAGGAGGCGGAAAGGGTGTTTTTGCCCGTAACCACATCCGGGTTTGGGAGCAAAACCGTTGTTGCGGCACCCGGAGCGAGATTACCAGTCCAATCATAATTCAGCGTTGGGCCTCCATTAAAACGATAACTGATGTTAGCCTCCAGCAATGGGCCAGCGCCCGTGTTTTTCAACAAAACAGGCAGCTCCGTTTCTTTATCGCAGATCAGGGCCGAAAAGGATGGCGCGGGCAAAAGTGCTGCATCTTCTTTGATCAGGTGTCTTATTTCTGTTCTCAGGGTGTCGTTAAGGGGGTATTCATCTTTTGCCCACTTGCTGATGACCATGAGGGTGTATTTTTTGCCCACTTCCGAAAGATCCACTTTTTGGCTAAACAGGTGTGAGGTTTTAGCCCCAACGGGTATGGCTTGAGGCAACAGGTCTGTGACAATCAAATTGCCATCAAGATACAAGGACAGGGAAAGTCCTGCTTCTACGGCTTCTGTACCGCCATTCAGTATGCTGATGGTTACGTTTTCCTGTTTTAGTTCCGCAGCGGTGAGCGGGCTTTCAAAGCGGGATGGCCCTGCATCAAAGTTGTCGCTGATGATCCGAAACGAAGCGATACGGGTGTTCCAAAAGGAGCTGCCAGGGCCTTGGTATTCGCCTGTAAACCAGAAGGTTCGGCCATCCACCGGATCCACTGCCAAGCTGCTGTAATCGCCCCAGCGAGAGGTAGTGTGGGCATTTTGACCTGCTATGAGCACTTCCTCCGGGCTGCTCATTTGCCCCAATGGGTCTGCAGCGCGGCGACCGGCCAGCCTGATACCCGGGAAGGTGGTCTCACTGCACACGGAATAGCCCAAGCCGATATTGCCTGCGGCATCCATAGCGATGGTGCCCATAAAGCGGTTGGTTTCGAGGTCAGGGGCATAGGTTCCTTCCTGATGGATGTACCAACCGCCACTTTGCGGGGTGCGGCGCAGCTCATACCAGCGCACTTGTGCATCACCGCCATCGCCGCGCTGGCCGGACACATCGGTGACATGGTTGAGCACAATGGATTCATGATCGCCAAAATTGCGATAAGGCGCGCGGTACATCACAATGTTTTCCAATGCCGTGATGGAGGGGCGGTTATTGGGCTGTTCAATACACTCAAACAGGTTATCTTTAAGGCACACACGGGTTTCAAAAGGAGTGGGGAAAAGGCGGGTAGGGCCTTCAATGCGGCTTTTGGCTGCTTCTGTCCAGTCCACATATACTTCCCAGATCTGGAGTTGATCTTGTCCGCCATCCCACATGTCATCATATACCCTGAAAATAAGGGCCGGACTACCAGGCGGCGGCGGCGGGCCAGCCTCCCAATCAGCTCCAGTAGCGGGTTGGTAGTTGATGGCGCGGTAGTTGGGCATTTCAAAGCGATAAATTTTAAAATTGGCCTTGCCTGCCAACATTGCGGAGCGCTCCAGCGCGTAGCCCGAGCATCGGTTGACATCGGCTATTTCATTGACTGTCAGGAAGTAAGCATTTGGCCATACATATAATTTGGGGTAATCAGGGAAGCCAAGTGTGGGCACGCGGTACACATACCAGGCGCCTGTGGGGTCGGGCGTTTCAGAAACGGCCATGATCATGGCATCTTCACCGAAAGCCTTCATCTCCAGCATGAGCCAGCGGTCGGCCTCGTGGTCATATTGTACAATGGGGTCGCCTATGCTACCGCTTTTTACCTGTTTCCAGAGGGTGCTGGTGCGCATTGGGCCTAAGACCTTATTGCCTTGTTTGTCCCAAATTTGGAACCAGGCCCCTTGTGGGGCGTTGGTCATTTGGATGTAATGGTTTTTGCCCACGTCGCCGCTGGGATCAGGTGGTGTCACACCCGGGTCGGTTATACCCTCTAAGTTTAGGAGTACTTCCAATGCAGCGCCATTGCCATCCGGTGCGGGGGGGGGCATTTTTTACCAGCGGGTCACCTGCCAAGGGTTGAGCATTTTCAAGATAATGGAGGGTATTGGGGAAAAAATGATTGCGTTTGGTCCAGCCTTTTTCCTCAGGCAGGGGCTGGGCTTCCGGAAGATCGCGAAGCGGAGCGGTTTTGCCCAACAAAACGGCTTTTGTTTCTTTGGGCGGGTAGGCGCGCAACACATCATCGGGATGGTCCTGAGCGGACACTTTCTGGGGCAAAAGAGCAATGGCAAAAACAAAAAAGAGTAAACAAAGGCGCATGTACGATGTAATAAAATGAGTATGAAATGGATATTTAGGCGCCGGCTCAATATTGCACCAGCACCAATTTTAGTTTATTCCTTAGTTCTGAGGGGATAAGACATTCGGAAGCACTGATTTGCAGGCCATCGCGGAAACGAAGGCGGAGGTTTTGACTGATGGCCAAAGGTAGGCTATTTCGGTCAAAAGCACCGCTTGGCGTCAATACATATTCACTGCACGAATTATCGTATTTGATTTCGTCATTGAACAAAAAACGCAGGCGATCCGCGTTTTTGAACAGGAAATAAGAAGAAAATGTGCCATCATCATCCTGAGAGTATTGTCGTTTGTGCAAAACGGTTTTCCAGTGTATATGCCCATCAGGCAACATGCCTATGGCAAACATATCATCATAATAAAAATCAACAATGGAGCGTACCCCATCACGCCAAAAGCCCCGGCCAGCAGCAGAGCCCCTGAGCACCTCATGCTGGCGTTCTGCTATCATGACCAAACCACCGTCCTGCCGCACCATGATTTGCCCGACTTTGGCATCCAGCAAGCCACGCGAGTCGTCCTCCACATCTTTGCGCCGAAGGATGGACATAAATTTGTCCTCAAAAGCCTCATAACGCACCACGTCAGAGGACTCTGTGGCCCCCACGCGCAGGAAGAAAGAGCCATTGGAACGATCATTGCTTTTTTCGCCAAACAAGCCGCCTGCCACTAAACATTGGTTGAGGTTGTCGTATGCAAAGCGCACATCAGTGGTCAGGAAATCACGCAGGGCTATGCGCCTCAGGTGATCGCCATGGGCATTTACCCGCAGCACCTCGAAATGGTGGTTTTCCAGCTTGCTTTTTCGATTGCTGTGTTCCGTTATGATAAAATAATCACCGCCATTGGAAACCACCATGTCCTTTACCCGGTCTTCGTCATATTCCTCTTCAAGCATCAGGGTTTTATCCCAGCTCACCTGCATTTTGTCCACCCTTGCACACACCAATTCCAACTTGCCCCTTTCCGAGCTGTTATACACCACAATGGCATTCCGGTCATCGCTTTTGACTACGTCCAAAACGGGTGGATTGAACATACGTTCGCCGTAGTTTTTGACCGTCATGCTGTCAATCAGCATAGCTCCGGGGTCATATTTGTGGATGCGCAGCACGGTGTTGCTCCTGCGCCGCACCTTATAAACCACGGAAAAGTCATTGCGGCCCGGCACTACGGCCAGCACTTGCATGCCTTTTCGATCAAGATCACTCAGTTCTTTGCTCCAAACGAGGCGCATCTGGTTGTCAAAGGCTTGTACCTCAAATTCATTGAACCTGTCGCGAAACAACAATATCCGGTCGCGCAGTCGGCCTATGATCTCATAGCCATAGTCATTGCGAATGGAAAGCCCTTCGGACACCAATACATTTTGGGAGGAGAGCTGTGGTGTGGGCAAAAACAGGGCGCACAGGAGCGTGAACAAAAACGAGGCGTTTTTCATGTGTTAATTTTTTCCGACTTTTGGCGTTGAAAAACAAAAGTATGCAACTATACATCATAAACGGCCCAAACCTCAATCTAATTGGGCAAAGAGAGCCTGAAATATACGGGAGGCAGTCCTTGGAAGTGTATTTAAGTTCATTGAGGGCTGTTTTCCCTGAACACTCCCTTCATTTTTTTCAAAGCAACCATGAAGGAGTCTTGATTGACAAGATACATGAAATCGGTTTCAGCGCCGATGGGGTTGTGCTCAATGCTGGCGGGCTTAGCCACAGCTCTATTGCACTTGCTGATGCTGTTGCTGCCGTGCCTGCCCGTTTTGTGGAAGTGCATATCAGCAATGTGTACCAACGCGAAACTTTTCGCCACCATTCTTTTTTGTCTGCCAAATGTGAGGGCAGCATAGTGGGGCTGGGTCTTCATGGCTACCGTTTGGCATTGGATTATCTGATTTCGGGGAAATAATAATTTTTTTATGTACGGATCAGGCGACAAAATCTGCTTCTGTCATTTCCGTTACCTGTTGCTCCTTTTTCCGGTTGCGGTACCACCAGATACCAATACATCCCACGATAAGATAAGGCATGGCCAACATATACAAAATGCCCGTGTTCAGTCCGCGACCAACGGTGCCGCCATTGTTCAAATTGGACTCGGCGGACATCCTGCACATGGGGCATTGTGCGGCCACTTCGGTGTAGATGGCGCTGAACAACAGCATGAATACCGCCACAAAAGCGATCATTGCGACTTTGCGTTTCATAAAACAATTACAATTTTGCCACAAAAGTAGGAACGAATTCGGATATTTATGCCCCTATTTTCAGGGTTTTGCCCGCAAAAGACAAGATAGAATAATTATAAATCCCTACAACATCTGAACATTCAGCATTTTATGAAAATCAGCGATATTACTTCATTGCTCGAAAGCATAGCCCCAGGCCATTTGCAGGAATCCTATGACAATGCGGGCCTGATTGTGGGCCACCCGGACACGGAGCTAAAGGGAGTGCTTTTTTGTTTGGATTCAACAGAAGCCATTGTGGATGAGGCTATTGCCAAGGGTTGCAACCTGATCGTAGCACATCATCCAATCGTGTTTCGCGGCCTCAAACGGCTCAACGGCTTTGGCTATGTGGAGCGCACAGTGATACACGCCATCCGCAATCAAGTGGCTATTTATGCCATTCACACCAACTTGGACAATGTGCACCGCCTGGGCGTGAACGCTAAAATTGCGGAAAAAATCGGGCTGCAACAAACCCGCATCCTCTGCCCCAGGCCGGGCGTTACGGACATCGGCAGCGGATTGCTGGGCGCACTGCCCGAAGCCTTATCGGAAACCGCCTTTTTGCAGCAGCTCAAAACCGTTTTCCGCGCTGGCTGTGTGCGGCACACAGCCCTGCTACAAAAACCCATTCAGCAGGTAGCCGTTTGCGGCGGAAGCGGTAGTTTTTTGCTCTCCGATGCCATCAGGGCAGGAGCAGATGTGTTCGTGACGGCAGACTTCAAATACCACGAGTTTTTTGATGCCGACGGCAAAATTTTGATCGCCGATATCGGTCATTTTGAAAGCGAACAATTTACTATTGAACTTTTATTCGGTATTGTCAAAGATAATTTTCCTACTTTTGCGCTCCATTGCGCCGACCTGAACACCAACCCGGTACGCTACTTTTGATAAGTAGTTGAATTTCAGTTTGTTGCAACTTAAAATGATTTATTCACAACATACATTAACGAATGGCTGTTGAACTTTCTATCGCAGAAAAACTAAATAAACTTTGGACCCTCCAAAAGGTTGACTCCCAATTGGATGAAATCCAGATCCTCAAAGGCGAACTACCCATGGAGGTAGCTGACCTGGAAGACGAAATCGCGGGCCTTGACACCCGTATCAAAAAATTAAAAACCAACCTCAAGGAAAGCGAGCAGGAAATTGCCAAAATGCAGGCAAGTTCCAAGGAAGCGGATGCCAACATCAAGCGCTATCAAAAGCAATTGGAAGAAGTAAAAAACAACCGCGAGTACGAAGCGCTGCAAAAAGAAATCGAACTGGCCAAATTGGACATCCAGTTGGCGGACAAGCGGGTGCGCGAGGCCAAAAGCCAATTGGAAGGCAAACGCGACAGCATAGCGGTGTCCGAAACCCGCTTCGAAGCCAAACAGCGCGAGCTGGACGCTAAAAAAGTGGAGCTCCAAAGCATTATCGAAAAAACCGAGCAGGAAGAGAACCGGCTCAAAGCCCTGAGTGACAAAGCTCGTTTCGGCATTGAGGACCGCCTACTTCGGGCCTATGACAAAACGCGCCGTACCTATCGCAACGGGCTTGCGGTGGTAACCGTGGAGCGTAGTGCATGCGGCGGTTGCTTCAATGCCGTGCCGCCACAGGTACAATTGGAAATTGGCCTGCACAAACGCATCATCGCCTGTGAGCATTGCGGCCGCATTTTGGTGGATCAGAGCATTGCAAACCCGGAATTGGTAGAAGCCTAAAACCCGGAAAGGAAATACCCTTTTTGTGTTAAAAAATAGTAAACGCGCCTCAAGCATGTACTGCATGAGGCGCGTTTTTCTTTTGTTTTTAAGTAATTTACAGTTTTTTGTCGGAAAATTTGTTAATTATACTTGCGCATTTGATGCTTCTTCGTTTCTTGCATTGTTTTTTTAATACAACTCATACTTACGCCCTATGCGCCCCGGTCGGTTCCGATTACAATTGTGCATATTTCTGTTACTGCTCTCGTACATTACGGGCTGGAGCCAGAGCCCTGCGTACACCATTTTGGACAGTTTTTCTCAATTGCAAACTCGTCTTGACCGATTCTCAAACGATAAGATTGTCGTAGTTAATTTTTGGGCTACCTGGTGCAAACCATGTGTGGAGGAACTACCCTTTTTTGAGCAACTACGCAAAGAGTACGGTGATCAAAACGTGGAGATCCTGTTGGTCAGCCTTGATTTCAAATCCCAATTACAAAAGAAATTTGAACCCTTCTTGATGGAGCGCAAACTCCAATCAGAAGTAATCCTTTTTGCAGACAAGAACGCCAATGCCTGGATTCCTGCCATCCATGAACAATGGGACGGCGCTATCCCAGCCACATTGGTTATGCGGGGCAAGACCCGCATGTTTCACCTTGGCCAGTATGCCAAGTACAAGGACTTGGAGCAATTTGTTCAACCTTTTACGGGAAGTACAAAGTCTTCAACCTTGGTCAATAAAAGTTGAAGGACAAGCACTAAACCCCTTCAATTAACGAAATTGAGAACTGTAGTAATTCCGATTCCGTTTACAACTTTCTTTTACTCATGAAAAGCATCGTCCTTTCGGTCATTTTATTTGCAGGATTTTTCCTGCATTTCGGTGCAAAAACGCCTACGCCCTATGCTTATGAAGTTGGGGACAAGGCGGAAGACTTTAAACTAAAGAATGTGGATGGCAACTGGGTTTCGCTCAACACATTCGAGGGAGTAAAAGGTTACATCGTGGTGTTCACCTGTAACCACTGCCCCTATGCCCAGCTCTATGAACATCGCATCATAGACTTGCACTACGACTATGCCCCCAAGGGTTTTCCCGTAGTAGCCATCAACCCTAACAGTCCCTTAATCGTGGAGGAAGATTCCTATGAGGAGATGCAAAAACGGGCCAGTAAGTACGGCTATCCGTTCAAGTATCTCTTTGACGAGGAACAGAACGTGTATCCCCGTTTTGGGGCTACGCGAACGCCACACGTTTTTATTTTGGACAAAGACATGATTGTGCGCTACATCGGGGCCATTGATGACAACCCTGAAAGTGAGCAGGACATAAAGGTGCATTACGTGCGCAACGCCGTGGATGCCCTGCTCAAAAATGAACTGCCCAATCCTGATTTTACGCGGGCTGTGGGTTGTACCGTCAAGAAAAAACCTTAATGGTACATTCCATTAATGCCTGAAATGCCTGTAGCCGGTCATGACCATGGCCATATCGCGGCTATTGCAGGCATCTATTGAGTCCTGATCCTTCATGGATCCACCCGGCTGAATCACAGCGGTAATGCCTGCCTCATGGGCTATTTCAATACAATCCGGAAAGGGGAAAAATGCGTCAGAGGCCATCACGGCCCCTTTAAGGTCAAAGCCGAAAGACTTGGCTTTAGCAATGGCCTGGCGCAGGGCATCTACCCGGCTGGGCTGTCCGCAGCCCATGCCAATGAGCTGGCGCTCTTTCACCAAGGCAATAGCGTTTGATTTAAGGTGTTTGACGCATTTGGCAGCAAACAGGAGTTCCCCCACTTCTTTAGGGCTGGGTGCGCGCTGGGTTACGGTCCTGAGGTCGGCTTCCGTTTCTGTTTTGAGGTCGGCATCCTGCTCCACCACCCCGTTCAGCAGGCTTCTGAAGGAGCGTTTACCGATTTCAAAAGATTTGATTTTCAATAAGATACGTTGATCTTTTTTGCGGAGCAACTCCAGCGCATCCGCATCAAAATCGGGTGCAATGAGCACCTCATAAAAGAGTTTGTTGATTTCTAAGGCCGTAGCCAAGTCCACCTTGGTATTGGTGACAAAAATACCGCCAAAAGCCGAAGTGGAATCACAGGCCAAAGCGGCCTGCCAGGCTTCCAGCAGTGTGTGCCGGCGGGCCACGCCACAGGCATTGGTGTGCTTGAGTATGGCAAATGCGGGTTTGCCCAATTGAAACTCGCGCATGAGCTGTACTGCCGCATCAATATCCACTAAGTTGTTGTAAGAAATAGCCTTGCCGTTTAGCTTGTCAAATACTTTTTCAAAATCACCAAAAAACACACCTGATTGGTGTGGGTTTTCGCCATAGCGCAATATGTCGGAGCGGTGAATGCTGTATTTGAAGGAAATGTCCGTGGTACCCTCATTGAACCAGTTGAAAATGGCGATATCGTAGTTGGACGTCACCTTGAAGGCACGGCGGGCCAATTCGCGGCGGGCGGCATCGTTAAAATCCGCATCCTCGGACTGGAGCAGCTCATTAAACATGGCGTACTCGTCCTTGGATGCCACTACGATGACATCTTTCCAGTTTTTGGCGGCTGCACGAATGAGCGACACGCCACCAATATCTATTTTTTCGATGATTTCCGTTTCGTCATTGGTACTGGCTACCGTGTCCTCAAAAGGATATAAATCCACAATGACACAATCAATTTCAGGGATGTTGTACTGCGCCAATTGGCCAAGGTGCTCCGGTTCGCGGCGGGCCAGCAGGCCGCCAAAAACGGCGGGGTGAAGGGTCTTTACCCGCCCGTCAAGAATGCTGGGATAGCCCGTCAGGCTTTCAACGGCAGTTACAGGGATACCGAGTTTTTGGATATAGTTTTGGGTGCCGCCAGTGCTGTACAGCGCAATGCCAAGTTCGTGCATACGGCGGATAATGGGTTCAAGCCCGTCTTTTGAATAAACAGATACGAGCGCAGAGCGAATTTGCATAATAAATTTGAGAATGTGATAATGTGATAATTTGGGGATGTGATAATGTGATAATATACTCAAAATTAACACATTTACTCAATGGTCTCTTCCAGGTGCCGCACTGAAAATGCAGCCTTGGGGTCGTCCAGAATTTGTTGGGTTTTGAAATGTACCGTTTTGCGTTCGCCGGGCAGCAAATCAAAGTAGTTATCAGAGAAAAAGCCATTGACTTCTGTGCGGATGAGCACATTTTTGGCTAAGCGATCGGATTGGAGGACAAGTTCATAGCCTTCATTGCCCTGCGATACCTCTATGGAAACTTTTGCCTTGGACAAGGCCATTTTTTTAGGCGGCACCAAATAATACAGGCGGCGGTACAGTTCTTTCCCTTCGGCAGTAGCCAGGCTAATTTCCACCACGGCACTCTCCGGTTTTTGTCCGTTCAAAATGCTGCGCAAACTGCCCTGCCAGACAAAATGGCTGGAATCTGTGCGCAGCTCTACTTCTTTGAGGGTCATATCACTCAGGTTTTTGCCCTCAAAATTGATGGCCCTAACCCTCAAGTTGGCTTTTTGCACTTCCGCCAGGTCATTTACCGCATAAATTTTCAGCGTTTCATTTTCCAAAAAAGGCAGTGCCGCGAGCGGGCTAAATGCCTCACGGGCATAATAATGCAGGGCTTTCCAACGGCCAAAATAATCTATGCTGCTCCAGGAGGCTACGGGCCATACATCATTCAATTGCCAATATAAGGTGCCCATGCAGTAGGGCTTGTTGCGTCTGTGGGCTTCCAGTCCCGTGCGCATACCCTCGGCTTGCAGCAGTTGGCTGACATATACAAAGTCCTCAAATTTTTTGGGCGACAGGTAGTCGCGTTTCATGTATTCTGCAATAAGGGCATTGCCACGCGGGTGTTTTTGGTGCAGGAGCATGACCTTACTCTCCAATTGGCGATCTTCCGGCAGGGTAAAGGACTGAATGGTACGCCATTCCGGGAAAGATTGAAAGCCGAACTCGCTCATAAAGCGCGGCACTTTTTTGTCCAAAACACTAAAAGGCTCCTCATCATGCCAAACCCCCCAATAGTGGGAATCCCCTTCCGTATGGGATTTAGGGTTGGCGCGTCCGTAGCGCGGCGAGCTTTCCCAATAGGCCACCCCGCCTCCATTGCGGGCCACATATACTTTTAATAGATCATTGAAGAGGGTTTGGTAATCGCCCCACAGTTGCTTGCGCTGGGCTTCGGTGAACTGCATTTGCCAGCCCCAATTATGCCATGCCTCATTGTTTTCATTGTTGCCGCACCACAGCGCGATGCAGGGGTGCTTGCGCAAGCGTTCTACCTGTTCTATGGCTTCGCGGGCTGCTGTTTTCAGGAAACTGCCATTGCCCGGGTAAAGGGCGCAGGCGTACATGAAATCCTGCCAGACCATGATGCCTCGACTGTCACAATATTGGTAAAAAAGGTCATCCTCGTAAATACCGCCACCCCATACGCGGAGCATGTTCATATTGGCGGCGAGGGCATTGTCCACGATTTCCTTGTATTTGGATGCAGGCACCCGATCCTGAAAAATATCCAGTGGGATATAGTTGGCTCCTTTGGCAAAAACGGGTTTGCCGTTTAACTTAAAATAAAAACTTTCGCCCTTTTCGTCTTTTTCGGTGACTAACTCCACTTTTCGCACACCCGTTCGGGTGTCAACTTTTTCAAGGGTGCGGTAGTTCATTTTCACCTCAAAGGACACATCGTACAGGGCCGGCTCGCCCATGCCGGCACACCACCAGAGGCGCGGGTTTTCGATTTCAAAAGTCATGGAATCCTCCACAGCCACGCCTTTTTGCAGGGTTCTTTCTTCCACGGACTTGCGTTTCTCATATCGGCTCATCACGCTTACCTTGCCTGTGATGTCAGAGCGGTAGCGGAAGCGGATCACCATTTTTGCTTTCGCGGTATCAATGCTTTGAGGAGTGATGAATACATTGTCCAATATAAAATCATCCCAGGCCACGAGTTCTGGCGTTTGCAATATGCCGCAGCCCACGAAACGGGGCCCCCAGTCCCAGCCGTAGTGAAACTGGGCCTTGCGGGTCATGGTGCGGATACCCCCTGGCAATTCGTAGCCGAGGTTTTTCCAGTCTGTTTCCACTTTTTTGACCGGGCTTTCAAAATAGACATGGAGTTTGTTGGCACCCGGTTTGAGCCACTTTTTCACATCGGCGGTCCAGGTCCTGAACATATTGTCCGTTTCTAACACCAAACTGTCGTTGAGGTAAACGTGTGCGTAGGTATCTAAACCGCGAAAGGTGATTTCGATGTGCTTTTTTTGCAGAAGAGCCTCATCGGCATTAAAAACACCTTCATATTCCCAATCTGCTTTTTCTATCCACTGCAGTTTTTCCTCATTATCACGGTAAAATGGGTCTTCAATCATTTGGTTGTTCAGCAGCGCGGTATGCACGGAGCCTGGCACAGTGGCAGGTTTCCAAGAGCCGCTTTCCGCTTGCCTGAATTGCCAATTGGCTTCAATTTTTTGGCGGATTACCGGGCTGTTTTGGGCAATGGTATCATCACTCATAACCAGAAAAAGTACGCCTCCCAACAAGGGACAAAAGAGGCTTTTGTATAAAAATTGGGTTGACAAATATCCAGATGAAGGGTATGGCATAAGTTGTGGATTATATTACATTAAACATTAGTATCTATTTACCACAAAGGTTAATTAAGCATATAATTGCACCACAAAAGTCACAAAAGGACACAAAAGAAACACGCTACGCTGTTTTGTGTCCTTTTGTGACTTTTGTGGTGCAGTTTACTTTACATTTAAGTGTCGTGGTAAATAGTTACAAAAATTATCACATTCTCTAAATTATCACATTATCCATATTATCACATTATCACATTCTCCATATTATCACATTCTCCCTCATTCCTGCAGTTTCGCAGCATTATCCGCGATCAACAAAGCTTCTATGATGCCGTCCAAATCACCTTCCACCACTTTGTCCAAATTGAAATTTTTGTTATCCCCTTCCAAGCGATGGTCCGTGACGCGGTTTTGGGGCCAGTTGTAGGTGCGGATTTTTTCGGAGCGGTCACCGGAGCCAACCAAACTTTTACGCTGTGTGGCCAAAGCGTTCTGTTGTTGTTGGAGTTGGGCATCCTTGATGGCCTGCACCAATCGGCCCATGGCGATCTCGCGGTTTTTGTGCTGTGACCGGCTTTCTGTACTTTCGGCCACGGTACCGGTGGGCAAGTGGGTAAATCGCACGCCGGATTCCGTACGGTTGACGTGCTGGCCACCAGCGCCACTGGCCCGGAACACATCGGTGCGGATATCTTCTTTGCGGATATCAACATCCTCAAACTCGAATTTGGGCATGATGGCAACGGTGGCTGCAGAGGTATGCACACGGCCTTTAGCCTCGGTTTCCGGCACGCGCTGAACGCGGTGGGCACCGGACTCAAATTTGAGTTTGCCGTACACATTTTCGCCCGTCACTTCCAGCACGATCTTGGCATAGCCGCCGGCCGTGCCGGGGCTTTCGTCCAACAGCTCGGTTTCCCAGCCCTGATTGGCGAAATAGCGTGTGTACATGCGGTAAAGGTCGCCGGCAAAGAGGGCCGCCTCGTCACCGCCGGTACCGGAACGTATTTCAAGGATCACGTCTTTTTCATCCTCAGGGTCGCGCGGGGTGAGCAACACTTTCAGTTCTTCCTCCAGTTCCTCGCGTTCGGGTTCCAGGGTGGAAATTTCATCACGGGCCATCTCGCGCAATTCCGGGTCCGTTTCTGATTTCAGGATCTCCTTTGCGCTGGAGATGTTGGCACTTGCTTTTTCGTATTTGGCGAAGGCCTCCATGATGGGCTGGAGTTTTTTGTACTCCTTGTTCACTTTCTTGGCCCGATCCGTATCCGCCACCACCTCTGGGTCGGAAAGTTGTTCCTCCAAGTAAATGTACTTGTCCCGAATAGCCTGTAATTTATCTAACATGAGCTGTTTTTTATCAAAAGTGCGCAAAGGTAAGTTCGTCTGCGGAATTTATGGAAATATACCCGGATTTAAGTGCTGCTGAAGTTTTTTAGGATTGATTTACCTGATTATCAAATATTTACAGACAGGATCATGCTCCAAAGCACTTTGCTTTGGTTATCGTATGCGATGCTCTTATCTTCGCCACCAAATAGTATCACTGCCCATGCATTTTCGCCAAGCCACCCTCATCATTAACCAGCACAGGACGCTACAGCTCCAGGCGGGAAAAGCCAACTCGTTTGAAGAACTGTATGTCCATTTTGAAGTGGATGCTTCCCATGGGCACTACACCATTTTTCTTCACCCAAAGCAGGACATAAGGATACAAAGCCTTGAAATTCAGTTTGATCTGCAACTACATCCCGATACCCGCATCCTGTGCAATGGTTTCCAATCCTGGAGCGAAACCCGCCAATTGCGGCCCGGCGACAGCATCCCGCGCCTGCGCCCGATGGCCCGACGCATGATGGGTCTTTACGGTGATGAGCACATACCCGATGTGCCGCGCGGGGCCGGTTTTTTGCATTCCTGGAGCTACATCTGTATTCAGGAACCCAATCGGGAGGCCTTGTTGTTAGGTTCCCTGAACGAACGAACGGGGTTCACCCTCTTTGCCTACGATCAGCCCAATGCTGTTCTGACCGTACGCAAAGATATTGGCGACCTTCAGCTGACCCACTCCTTCCCGGCCCTCGAATTTGT
>CAZIKN010000095.1:0-22333 GCA_964539805.1 uncultured Saprospiraceae bacterium
GCAACAACAGCAGCCAAAAAACCATCAGTGTCACGCAGCCCGGCACCTACACCCTCACGGTCACCGATGCCAAAGGCTGCACGGGTACCGATGTGTTCACGCTGCAAAACCATCCCGCCACTATCGCAGCCGCATCGTCAACGGACTCGCTGACCTGCACAAAAGGCCAGGTCACCCTCAGCAGCGCAGGCTCCAGCGCGGGCGCAGGCATCACCTACACCTGGACGACCACCAACGGGAATATCCTTTCGGGCGCAAACACCGCCAGCCCGACCGTAAACAAAGGCGGCAACTACCAACTCGTGGTGCAAAGCAGCCAAACGACATGCTCATCGTCGGATACGACCACCGTAACCGAAAAGGGCAAACAGATTACAGGAATTGACCTACAAGTCGTTGATGTTAAATGTTTTGCAGACTCCAATGGCCAGATCATCGTGGCGGCGGTGGGCACAGGCGCAGCGCCATTCAGCTACAAACTGAACAATGGAGCCTTCCAGAACGGCGACGAATTTGACCAACTCAAACCCGGCACCTATACCCTCACCGTGCGCGGCTTGGACGGCTGCGAAGCACCACCAGTCAGCGCGACCATAAAAGCACCACCGAAGATCACCGTGAGCATCACAGCGCCTACCGACAAACTGTCGTCCGGCAGCTCCGCCAAATTGCCTAATTCCGTCACGGGTGCGCAAGGCACGGTCACGTACGCATGGGAAGGCCCTGCGCTCAGCTGCACCGACTGCCCGGAACCCAGTGTCAGCCCGATTTTCCTCAGCCGATACACGCTCACCATCACCGATGCGCAGGGCTGTACCGCCTCCGCCTTTGCCATTGTGGACGTAAACAGCGATAAGGGGCAGGACATCATCACACCCGACGGCGATGACCTGAACGACGGGCTGGAATTTGAGGAAATCGAGACCGAACCAGCCAGAAGCGGAAACGACATCATCATCTTCAACCGCTGGGGGCAGCCTGTCTATACTGCCAAACCTTACGCCAACGAGTGGAAAGGCAGTGACAAAAGCGGCAAGGAATTGCCCGAGGGCAGCTATTATTATGTGCTCAACCTTAGGGATGGCAAAAAAGAGGTGATTTATGGAAGTGTGTTGATTTTAAGATAAAATAATTACTTTTGCAAGATTAATCATCTAAAATTAGACTGTACTATAAGTTAAAAATAGCGCTTGGTTAAAGCGTAAAACTTCGTTTTTTACTCATACTTCAAGTCATCGTATGAGTAAAAAACGAAGTTTTACGCCGCCTTGCTTTTGCTCTTGGTGATTATAATACAGCATCAAACCCATAATCTCATGTTTTCTACTCGCCTTTTCATCGTTTGCTCCGCTTCTTGGCTGTGGAGCACATTCCTCAATGCCCAAAATGTGGCCATTAACGACAACAATGCCAATCCCGCCCCCAGCGCCATATTGGATGTACAATCTACAGAAAAGGGCATGCTGGTGCCCAGAATGAATTCAGGACAGCGGCAACAGATTATCAGTCCGGCCTTGGGGCTGCTGGTGTTTGACACCAGCACGGAATCGTTTTGGTTTCGCGACAGCAAAGAATGGGTGGAGCTCAAGGCTGGCCTGAGCAGCGGATGGAGTCTGTCCGGCAACTCCAGCACCGATCCAAATACTGATTTTATCGGCACCAAAGATGATAAGTCATTGATTTTCAGGATTAACAACCAACAGCGTATGGCATTAGACAATCAGGGCCGCCTATACTTAAAGGCCCCGGATTCCACCAATACCGTCGTTGGTTTTAATGCCGCCATACAAAACAAAGGGGTGCGCAACAGTATTTACGGGCATGAGGCCGCTGCCATGAATACCACCGGGCAATTCAACAGCCTGTACGGGCAACGCTGCGCATTTAACAACATTTCGGGCAGTTTTAATGCTTTTTATGGCAATGAAGTTGGCTTTAAAAACCTGACTGGATCCAACAACACCGCCCTCGGCACCTTTTCTTTTTACAATAACTTGATCGGAAGCGACAATACCGTAATTGGTTTTGAAGCCATGTACCTAAATGAAAGTGGCTCCAGCAATACCGCCATTGGACTAAAAGCCTTGTTCAATAATGTCACGGGTTCCAACAATGTAGCCATTGGCCGCAATGCACTCAATGGTACAACGGTCAGTTCCTGTACTGCCGTGGGCAACAATGCGGGTATGAAAAACACAACTGGTGCCCCCAACTGTTTTTTCGGTTTTAGTGCGGGCATGGAAAATACTACCGGAGGAGGTAACTCCTATTTTGGTACAAACAGCGGGCTAAACAACCAAACAGGGGCCAACAACAGCCTGTTTGGCTCACAATCAGGAGAAAGCCTGAAGAATGCCAACGACAACAGTTTTTTTGGCTATCAAAGTGGCCAGACCAATACGACCGGAGACAAAAACAGTTTTTTCGGCTTTCACGCTGGAAATGGGAACACTACCGGACGGGAAAACACCTTTATCGGCTCAAGCGCGGGCGACCAAAACACCACCGGAAACAAGAATGTATGCATTGGAGTTGGTGCAGATGTGGTCTCCTCCAATCTCGTAAATGCCGTAGCCTTGGGTTTTGATGCGCAGGTGAATGCCAATGCTAAAATCCGGCTTGGCAGCACAGGCATTACCGTCATTGAAGGCGCCGTGCCCTTTACGTCACCTTCCGACGGTCGCTTCAAATCCAACCTGACCGAGGACATACCTGGCCTGGAATTGATCAAAACCCTGCGGCCGGTTTCCTACAATTTTGACTATGTCAAATTTTCAAGGTTTTTAGGGGAAAAAAATGCCGACACAGCACAGCTGCGCCAAAAAGAACAACAACGCGAAATGGGCTTTA
Source organism: uncultured Saprospiraceae bacterium (assembly GCA_964539805.1). Lineage (GTDB taxonomy): Bacteria > Bacteroidota > Bacteroidia > Chitinophagales > Saprospiraceae > M3007. The sequence continues at coordinate 2,851 of CAZIKN010000095.1, forward strand.
TTGCACAAGAAGTAGAGGCCGCCTGCAAAAGATTGGGGCTGCCCACCACCAAACTCCTTCACGCACCCTCCAGCGATCAGGACAACTACGCCATGGCTTATGGCCAACTCACCGTACCCCTAGTAAAAGCCGTGCAGGAACAACAAGCCCTGATAGAAAATCAAAAAACCGAAATCACAGACCTCAAAACACAACTATCTGATATGCAGCAACAAATGCAGGCATTGTTGGGGGAAATGCAGACCATAAAGGCAAGTTTGGCCCGAAAGGAAGAAGGGAAGTGATCTATATTTGCCTGTACTGACGGATGGTCAGGGCTGATTTGAAACCCTAGTTTAAATAGCATAAATATTGCGTTCAAGCAACGATAACACAAGTTTAATTTATGGATAATCATTAGATTAGGTCGGGTTCGGCCTTATTCAAATCCCGAATTTGGGCCATTGAAGGCGGCAGAGAGCGTCCCTGTTTGAGCCCCGACGCAGGAGGGGCGAGTTTGGGGCGCGAACCCGCCGGAAATGAGATCAAATTCGTAGGATTTGAATACAGCCTTGACTTTTTTTGGTTACTTTTTTGTGTCAAGACAAAAAAGTAACAGCGCAAGGAGCGGGAGATCAAGTTCATTATCCTAGATTTTACGCTAATCAACAAGCGTGCTATTGAGCATATTACAGGTACAAATTATCGTTTCATCACACCATAATTATCACATTTATTTTATTATATACATGAACCACCTTCGTTTTTTCCTACTCTGCTCCAGTGTATTCCTGTTGAGCCTTAGCACAAATGCCCAAAACGTCAGCATTAGTGATAATACGGGGGCTACGCCAGATGCCAGTGCCATGCTGGATGTACAGTCCGATAATAAAGGCATGTTGGTGCCGAGAATGACTTCCGCCCAACGCACAGCTATTTCCAATCCCGCATTGGGGTTATTGGTTTTTGATACTGATTCACAGTCTTTTTGGTTTAGGGATGCAAGTGAGTGGATAGAGATGAATACAAGACTTTGGCAATCTGAAAAAGATACCATATACACGCTCAATAAATGGGTTGGAATTGGTCTTGACAACCCACAAAAACAATTGCATGTCAGAGGTGAAATAGCCATTCAGGAAATTGGGGGCAATGACGGAGAGATTTATATGCTTGATAGTTTTCAGAACACAAGAGTACATTTTAACAAACAGTATTTTGATCATGAAACGCGCTTCAGAATTGAGGTCTTAGTACCGGATACTACAGGTACAACTACCGCGCGAGTGCAATTTTTTCGCAATACAGATGCAGAGATAAAAAGAGTGGAATTTTTTAAAGGAGATGGGTTTGGTACCGAAAGGTCAGCCGTTATCGGTGTTGGAGACGAAAATTCCTTTTTTCAGGCAAGCGGAGGGAATTTTGGCATAGGGACTATCAGCCCCAGCTATCTCTTGGATATTGATGGTACGGGTATTGACAACAATGGAAGCACGGCTGTTATGCGCATCACCTCCGGTAATGGTGCGCAAGCGCTTTTACTGGATGGTAACGAGGTAGATGCAATTGCCGATGGCCTTTTTCTGAACAACAATACAACACAAGATATAATACTTGTAAATGGCGGCGGGCAAGTTGGTATTGGCCTGACTAATCCAACACATTTGCTCCATGTTAATGGCGTAGCTCGCTCAGCCCAGGCAACCTGGGCAACAAGCTCTGATATAAGAGCCAAAACCAATATAATGCCCATATCAAATGCTCTGACGATATTGAGTCGCTTAAATCCGGTAACTTTTAATTGGAAAAATGAGTATGCAGATACTCGCAATGGGCTTCGAAATTTTAATTATGGTTTTATAGCCCAGGAAGTTGAGGTTATATTACCTGAATCGGTTACAAGAGTCCTCGAAAATATCAATGGGGAAATCATTGAAGATTTTCGTCTTTTAAACAATGACGCTTTTGTGCCGCTTTTGATCAAAAGTGTACAGGAACAACAACAAGATATTAGCGCACAAAAATCAATGATAGAAAATCAAAAAATGACCATTCAATTGTTGCAAAATCAACTTATAGACATGAAAAATCAAATACAGGACATCCTCCGGGAAATAGAAAACCTAAAAGGGCAAAAGGGGAATAAAGAGGACGTAAAATAATCCCAAAACAGGCATGCTTCATTGGGCTTCCCAAATAGCCTATTCAAATTACATTATCAAACATTAAAAAAATGAAATCATATAGGTATATAATACAAGTAAGCATATATTTTGCTTATTCGTGTGCTGGTTTCGCCCAAAGCAGCAGCCTCCACATCTCCCCCAACACCTTTGTCAAAGTGGTGGGTAATGCCCATATCAAACTCAACAACCTCTCCTGGAAAAACGATGGCTCCTTCGTTGCCGGCAACAGCACCGTTGAGTTTCAGGGAAGTACCGCCACAGGCGGACAAATCCTCGGCTCCCAGGTCACCACCTTTCAAAACCTGAATATCAACCGACCCGGATTATCCGTGCAATTGGGCCAGCAGGCACAGGTAAACGGCGACTTGCTCTTCACCAACGGCACCTTCGACCTGAATGGCAACGACCTCATCATCGGTCAGCCCGGCGGCCTGATTGTAAACGAAACGGAGAACAACCGAATCACAGGAGCCACTGGAGGAGAAGTAGTGCTCACGCCTACCCTCGCCAACCCGGCCCAGATCAACCCGGGCAACATTGGACTTACTTTTATGAGCATGGCCAATCTCGGTCCCACGACCATCCGCAGGGGTCATGTACCAACGGCCATCCCCGGTTCCGGGGCCACGATAGCGCGCTATTACAGCATTCAACCGACCAATAACACCGGGTTGGATGCCACCCTGCGCTTTCAATATTTACAAAACGAACTCAACGGCCTCAATGAAGCCGACCTCAACCTTTATCGGGGTCTCGGCACTACGTGGCAAAGCGGCAACAATATTGGCACCGGACCTCAAACAAAGGATAATACACAAAATTGGGTGCAAAAAGCAGGTATTCCACAATTTACCGATCGCTGGACATTAGCCAACTGTGCCCCGACCAACAGTGCCATTGCCAAAGCCATTTGTCCCGGACAAACGTTTAATTTCAATAACCAGGACCTGAGCGTAGCGGGCATTTACAAAGACACCCTCACAACAGCCAACGGCTGCGATAGTATCGTAACACTCACCCTCAGTGAGCTGCCCAAACCTCCGGCGGACGCAGGAACAGACAAACGCATCTGCACAGGCAGCAGCGTTACACTCACCGCCACGGGCGGCCAGACCTACCGCTGGGACGACAACTCCACCAGCGCCAGCCTCCAATTGACGCCCCAAACCTCTGGCTTCAAATACGTTACCGTCACGGATGCCAATGGCTGCTCAGCCAAAGATTCGGTGCGCGTGGACCTGAACCCTGTGCCAGTAGTGGCCCCTGAAACGGACAAAACACTTTGTAATGGACAGATGACCCAAGAAATACTGCACCAAGGCAGTATCATCGGCACCGTATTTGACGGCACCAACAACACGCCCTCTATCGGCCTGCCCGCCAGCGGCAACAATGTGGTAAAAATAGCCTCCTTCACGGCCACCAACACAGGCAACAATCCCGTGACCGCCACCCTGACCGTAACACCAAAGTACACCGAAAACGGCCTGACCTGTGCTGGCAAACCCGATACCTTTACCATCACCGTAAACCCAACGCCCAAACCACAGATCTCGGGCAGCCTTAACTTCTGTGCGGGCAAAAGCACCACGCTTACAGCCTCGGGAGGCAGCACTTACAGCTGGGCGCCTGGCGGCACCACTGGCACTGATTTTAATGTCAATACTGCGGGTGTCTATACCGTTACGGCCAGCACAACGTTGGGATGTACCGCCTCGGCCACGGCGCAGGTCACCGCCCTCACGCCGCCTTCGCCCTCTTTTGGCCCCAGCAATGTTTTCGCTGTTTGTCCCGGCCAATCCGTAACCCTCAACCCGGGCACTTTTAAACAGTATGCATGGAGCACAGGAGCCAGTACAGGCACTTTGACGGTGCCCTCTACACCAAACTCGTACACCGTCACGGTTACAGACGACAACAATTGCACTGCAGTGGACACTGCCGGCGTGACCGAATTGCCACAGGTGGGCATCTCCATAGCGACACCCGACACGCTCACTTGTACCGTAACCCAAATCACAATAGATGGTAGCGGATCTTCAGCCGGCCCGTTCATCTCCTATGCCTGGAGCACCACCAACGGCCAGATCATCAGCGGAGCCAACGCCAACAAGGCCATCATCGGCAAACCCGGCAGCTATCGTTTCATCGTGAGCAGCTCGCTCTCCACGCTTTGTCCCGATACCACTACCGTCACCGTCATAGAACAAAAACAAGCCGCTACCGATGCCGTCCTTGACCTTAAAGACCCCAGTTGCAAGGGCTTGACCGATGGCTCCCTCCAGGTCGGAAACATCACGGGTGGCCTCGCGCCCTTCGCCTTTTCCCTCAACGGCGGCACTTTTGTCAACACCAAAACCTTCCCAAACCTCGCGCCGGGCAGTTATGCCCTCACCATCCGGGGCCGGAACGGCTGTGATTTTGTCAAAAACTTCAGCATCAAGGAAGGTACAGGCCCGCAGCCCGGCATCAGTGACCAAACAGTATGCCCGGGCGTATCGGCCACTTTTGATGGCGGCAATTTTGCCCAATGGCAATGGAGCAACAACAGCAGCCAAAAAACCATCAGTGTCACGCAGCCCGGCACCTACACCCTAACGGTCACCGATACCAAAGGCTGCACGGGTACTGATGAACTTGTTTTGCAAAACCACCCCGCCGTCACGGCTACTGCAACCGCCACCGAAATACTGAGCTGCACCAAGGGCGAGGTCAGTATCGGAAGCGCAGGCTCCAGCACGGGCGCGGGCATTACCTACACCTGGACGACCGCCAATGGCAGCATACAATCCGGTGCCAACAATCCCAGCGCCACCGTAACCGAGGGCGGCAGCTACCAACTGATCGTGCGCAACAGCCAGACCAGCTGCGCCGACACGGCAACGGTAAATGTAACGGAAGAAGGGGAACAAATCACGGCAATTGACCTTCAAACCCTTGATGTTAAATGTTTTGCAGACTCCAATGGCCAGATCATCGTGGCGGCGGTAGGCACTGGCGCAGCACCATACACCTATAAGTTGAACAACGGTACCTTCCAGAACGGCGACGAATTTGATCAACTCAAACCCGGCACCTACGCCCTCACCGTGCGCGGCGCGGACGGCTGTGAGGCCCAGGCCAGCACGACCATAAAAGCACCCGCGAAAATCACGGTAAACATCGCTGCGCCCACTGACAAGCTATCGCCTGGCAGCTCCGTCAAACTGCCTAATTCCGTCACGGGCGCGCAAGGCACGGTCACTTACGCATGGGAAGGCCCTGCACTCAGCTGCACGGATTGTTCCGAACCCAGTGTCAGCCCCATTTTCCTCAGCCGCTACACGCTCACCATCACCGATGCGCAGGGCTGTACCGCCTCCGCCTTTGCCATTGTGGACGTAAACAGCGATAAGGGGCAGGACATCATCACACCCGACGGCGATGACCTGAACGACGGGCTGGAATTTGAGGAAATCGAGACCGAACCAGCCAGAAGCGGAAACGACATCATCATCTTCAACCGCTGGGGGCAGCCTGTCTATACTGCCAAACCTTACGCCAACGAGTGGAAAGGCAGTGACAAAAGCGGCAAGGAATTGCCCGAGGGCACATATTACTATGTCCTCTACCTCAGGGATGGGAAAAAAGAAGTGATTTATGGGAGTGTGTTGTTAGTGCGATAAACAGTACATAAATCAACAAACAGAAGGTATAAAACATTGCCAGGCAGCGTTTTATACCTTTTTTCGTTCTATGATACATTTTCACCAACTTCTTTTGACATGAAATACTTCTCTCTTTTTACCCTTGCGCATCTTTTGATATGGCATACTGCCACTGCTCAGATCAAATTGGAGCATACCTACCCTAAAGGATTACTTTGGCGCTTCCAATTGGATGTTTCGGGCGAAGCCTTTGCGCTGCGTCAAACGAACAATTGTGATGTAGCCATTTTTGATGCCGCACATCAGCCCAAAAACAATATAATCACCAATGCATCTTTCAGCGAGTGCAGTCACTACTACTTCTCCGAGCAGCTTTTTGATCAGGATAAGGGCATAGAAACTTTATATTATTGGTTAGATGATGGCTTTGGCATCACTATAGGCCATAACTACCAGGACGACAATGGAACAAGCCGTATCCTAAGTTACCGGGGGTATCAAATCAGCAACTTGCCGGGATTACAACCTAAAATCATGGCTGGCAATCTGGTGCGTACCATACCTGAACTGACAATAGAGCACCTTTATAGTTATGATAACCTTCAGCGCCTTTCGCTGCCCGTGGATGGGGAGCGTTATATGGCGTACAATGGCAACAATTTTGATGGATTTCATTTCTTTGATGCGCAACATCAGTTTGTCAAAACCATAAAATTGCCTGTCGAGGGTTTCAGCTCCTTATATAATATCACGCAGCAGTACTTCAACACTGATCCTTTGTTGGAATTTATGGGTGTGCGCTGGAGCAAACTCAGTGACCCAAATGGCAACCGAAGAGTATTTGAAGTGGTCAATGAAGCCGGAAATGTCCTCTATTCCATGCCTTGTGAGCATTTTAGCCTCCATACTTTGGATAACCAGGCGGATTTATTGTTCCTTTATGCTTACGGCAGCCCTCAAAAGTGGCAGACAACGGTGCTTGATCCTTTAACGTTCAAGCCCCTCCACACTTTTGATGGCAATGTTTCTCGAAAAAAAATGCCCGATGGATCAGTGGTATTTGTTGAAAATATCATCGGCGAGAAACTATTAATCTATGATGACAAATATACCTTGATTAAAACCATTCCCACCCCAAATACCTATAATCTTGTGCTGACCAAGGGCCAATTTTCAAAAGGTAACAAATTTGAACTGATGTACAGCCTAAAATCCAACTCCAATGAAAAGCGGGTGCGCTGCTCGGACGAGGATGGGCAAATCTTGTATGATTTTCCAAGTGCAACAAATTTCTCGTTGGATCAGCAGCCAGGCATGAAAGATAAATTACTGATACAGTATCAGACCAATGCCATTGACAGTACCCAGGTGTATGCCTTTGTCAAGAGTACCCACAGTGAAGAGGCCTCAGCGCCTAAGTTATCAGCGCTGCCCAATCCATTTTCGCAGCAAATTGACCTACAATTAGGCGTTCAAGGCAATTACAAAATCCAATTGTACAATGCAATGGGGCAATTGCTCCTGGAAGAGCATATACATCAGCAAGATCACAAAACGATTGCTACCACCACCCTGCCCGCAGGTGCTTACTGGCTGCATATCCAAGCTGAACAGTGGCAAAAAAGCGTAAAAATGTTAAAAGGGCTGTAAAATCCTTCATCTACAGCCACGCTGTGAGAAATTGAGTGAAAAAGTGTAATTGTTTTCGGGTTGAGTGGACATACACCTTTGTGCCACAATCGGATTCGATGCGGATTCAATTTATTCTTTTTTAACACTACTAAATTTTTCACAACATGCACAAATTAACACAATATACAAAAAGTGTGGTAACGGTATTGTTCCTATCACTTGTTTGTATGGCTGTACAAGCACAATTGCCATCGGAGACTAACGGAAGTTGGAAAGTGCGCAGAACCAAGCCTGGTGCTACCCCTTCCGGTTGGACACTCTTAAACCATGATGATACTGCCTGGCCAGCTGCTACACTGGTATCAATACCGAGTTGTTTGACCCCATTCAACCAAACGCCTGTTAATTTTCTTGGTACAATTGGGCTTCCTATCTGGGCCAACAACGGAACGTCCTGCTCCACACCAGGAGATGTCGTATTATTTCGCAAGAAATTCACTGTGAATAAAAGTAGTTCCTGCTTATATAAAATAATGATAAAAGTAGATAATACATCCCAGATTTATGTCAATGGAACCCTCATTGGATCCACATTTAACAACTGGGGCACAGGCAATGAATTTGACATTACCAATAATATTGTCAATGGAAATAATATTATAGCCATAAGGGCTACCGATGATGCCGCAGGTGTAACCGCCTGGCTTTCTGCCGTAATTCGCGCTTTTTGTCCATAGTTATATCAGGATTCAAGTGATTTTATCGTCAATGCAAAGTGGTTTTGAATCACTCGCGGCTGTAAATCTAAATCAATACTGGAAATCTTCAACATCACTCAAATTCTGGTATAAAGATTTACAGCCGCGAGTAGATTCGAATTGACTATATATTTTTTCGCGTTTTATCGGGCATCCATTGATAAACTGCTACTTACACCAATGGACGCACTCATAATAGCGCATTTATTTTTTGAATGACCCACTCCCGATCTGCAATAAGCCCTTTGGCTTTAAAACGGGTCGGGAGTTTTTTTATCTGATCTTTGCTGGCCAGTGCATACTTGATCAATTGCAAAACCATGTTATTAAAGGCCGTGTTCCGCTCCCTTACCAATTCAGAAATAAGCGTTTTAGACATTCTGCTTAAAAAAACTTTAAAAGCCTCTGCTTTATAGAAAGTCAATTCAGATTTCATCTCATAAAAACACTTGATCTCTAATCGTTTGGCAAAAAGTTGGTACTCTATATTGCTGACAATATTGGGCAACATATCCAGGGCCGCCTCATAGTTGCCTTGATAAAAAGACAAATTGGCCATACAGAGCTTATGGAATTCCCCATCCGGAGATTCTCCCATAATATTGTCTTTGTTTTCGGTTAAAAAATTGGCTCCCCATTCCATATATCCACATAATAAGGCCGTGTTGGAAACAGTCAATAGTGCTGATGGTGTGATTTTGCCATCAAGGAACAGCAAGCCTCTTTCATAATGTTCTTTTTGTAATTGAAATAGTATTGGAAGATAATCTGAATGATTATTGATCACCATAATTGCACATATATTCCGCAAATGTGCAAGTATAAAATGAAGATACTTTTCTTCTATACATTGTTCATTTTGCTTGATGAAACTTAGCAGGCCCTCAAACAGCTTGGGATCATGTTTTTTTGATTTCTGTATCAAAAAAATCTGATGCGCAATGTTTATACTGATGTTTTGATCTATGGTAAATGTATTAAAATGAACATCATTTATTATATCCTGAATAGATTGGGGTATGTCAAACTTTACTAAGTTTTGATCCAGCAAATACTGGTTAAGCAGTTCCAATTTCACTTGTGCATAATAGGACTCAAATATTTCCAATATCGCCGGTATTGTCTTGTATGCTTCTCGGTGGTGAAAGATATGCTCAAAGCGGCTCACTTCATACATCAAATGAAAATGCTCTTCCAAAGTCCGGACATTTATTTTGGCATTCGTAATATGTTCCTCTATCATCTGTGTTTTCAATTTTTCATATCGACTGTTCAAATTGCGCTCTCGAAAAAATTTGAGCAGTCTAAAATCTGTATCAAACTTTTTCTTTTCAATGCTCATAACAGCTACATAATGCTTCAAAAGGGAGTGGATATTGGACAATAGTTTTTCCAATTTTTTCTCTATATATGGACTCCCGGGAAAAATCAAGTCATAGGCGGCCAAGCGGTCAAAATCACCAGAAGTATCAGGTGATTCAAGCACCTGCAAAAGATGACCAACCAATGCCGTTTCCTCCAAAACATACTTGCTTTTATTAAAATAGGCAGACGAAACAAATTCGGCAAAACCAACCCTTTCTTCCTTCGTCAAAGCCAACAAAAAATCACCAATTTTAATCCCTTTAAACATGATTCAGAACGTGGGGTGAGAACTTTTGCACAAAAGTGTAACTTTTTTTCAAGGAGAAATACCGGACATTTGCAGCGGTTGTTTTTATCATTCAAAAAATAAGTCACACATGCGAAATTTTAATGTTTTTCTCCTTTTTCTATCATTATTTTGTTGTTCTTGGCGTATCTCAAGTGCACAAAATTGCAATTTGCCAGCCCCAACGGGATTAACCTGGACCTATCCGACTCAAAATACCGTTAAATTCACCTGGAACAGTGTACAGGGTGCATGGGGCTATCAGATCGCGCTAAACGCACACAACACCCAAGGGCAGGGACAAACCATTCAGGCCCCTGCTACGGAAGCTACTTTTACCTACACCCCCCATACGACTTATACCGTAGAATTGTATGCTGGATGTAGTGCCACAAACTTTTCATCTCAAAAAACAATTAAACAGTTTTCGCCAGATGGGCTGATAATTGTCGTGGATATCAACCCCGGACTTTACCTGGCTTGTCCCGGGGCGCAATTGATTTGGGCCAGTAGCGGTGCAGTTAGCAGTCAGGTACAGTCCAGTCCAATTGATTTTGGCAAACTTTATCAAATACAATTAAATTATCAAGATATGCTTCCAGTTAATATTGCCTTGCAACATAATAACTTTCTCAGCTACTGTGCAACAAAAATCAATCTCTATCCAAATCCCGATTGGAATTTGAGCGCATACGCAAGTGGTTATTTTGGCACTCATATTGACAAAGCCAAGGTTAAAAACAATGGACTGTCTACAGGGGTGGATATAAACACAACATATGATAAAAATATTATATTCAGACCATTTGGAACAGGTTTGTTATCAAACATTAAAGTATTTGAGTGCAGTGGTTACAGAGATTTGCCCTCCGGAGGAGATAGATCCCGGAACTCCATACCCACTTACGTCGCGTCTCCAAACCCCTTCCTTAATCAAATCAGTGTATTCCTTAAAGGCCAGGCTCAGGGCATGGTAACGGCTAAAATGTTGGATACTGCCGGGCAGTTGAAATGGATACAGCAGTATGACAGTGCATCCCTTCAGGATCAGGTTTTTGTTATTCAAACTCAGGATATGCCTGCGGGGATGTACTTTTTACAAATATCAGATGCCCGTGGTTTGCTCCAAACCCAGCGCTTGATAAAGCATTAAGTTTAGCATAAAGAGAGACTGTTTTATTAAATCTTATTGATAATCAGGGTATTGCTGGGCGAAATGCGCCTCCATGCAATGCACTATTTCTATGCCTGTACGATTTTTAAAGAAGCAATTCACATACAATAACCGTCATTTTTCACCATTTAAACTTCATTTTTTATGAAAAACGCTGTTAAATATTTCTTTGGTTGCGCATTGGTCATGACCATGTACAGTTTTACGTCCACAAACGCTGCTCAGCCCCCAAGGACGAAAATAACCTCTTCATGTGTAATTAATGGCATGCCCGGCACACAATTTATATGTGTCAAAAACATGGGTACCCCATATTGCACAGCCAATGACCTGCTTTATGCAAACCAATGCATTCCAAATGGTTAATAAAACCAATTTGCTGGGCGTTTTTACGCCCAGCAATCCATTTTTTCTTACTATGCATATTCCCAAAATTTATAATAATTTCCTGGCTGCCTTTTCTATTATTGCTCTAACATCCTCTGTTCTTCAATTTTGCAGAACAAGCATTCAGGAACCCCTGGAACGCACATTAGAGAATGCGATTCCTATCGTTTCATATCCTGACAATCAGTCTGCTACTGTTTTAAGCCAGATGTTTGATTTCAAGGAATACATATTGTTAGATAGTACATACCTTTTAGGTTCAATAACAAAAACCCTTATTGTAAATGATAGAATTTATATTGGTGATTTACGAAATACTATGAATATCATGGTTTTTGATTCAAAAGGTTCCTTTCAATACAAAATTGACCTGAAAAAGGATTACCATGCTTCTGTAGTGTTTGACTTTAGTGTTTTAAACAATGGACAAGTGGTCATTTTGATGAACCAAGCCGATAAACTTCATTTCTTTACTCCGGAAGGCACCTATAACTATGCTCTTGACTTGCCTTTCAGATCATTTAAAGTTCAGGCACATCCCAAAGGCAGAATGTTAATTTATGGATACAAAGAAGATACCCGAAAGTATGTGTTTGCGCAGTGGATAGACCACAAAGGGAAAATACTCTCTGGTGTAGCCGGATTTGAAAGTTATAGCCGAGAGGTATGTCCTGCTTATGCCAATTTAAATTATCCGTTGCAAGGAGAAGAGCCTCTATTCAGTCTCCCGCTCAACGATACACTTTTCAGGGTTAATACAAATAGACTTCAGCCATTATTTAGGTTTGATTTTGGCACAAAAGCAGTACAGGATAAATCTATTTTTAGTCAAATGTCATACCCGGACATGCTCAAACATCTGTCCTTATCAGACAATAGATACGGCATGGATATGATATATGAAAGCGAAAATTATGTACATGTCTGTATCATTGACGAAAAATACTGGAAATCCGTTTATTACGAGAAAAACACCGGCAAAATACAGATCATAGGAAAAGAGAGCGACGACTTGTTCAACGGCCATTTTGCACACATCCCGTATGCGACTATGCCAGGTGATCGTTTTGTTTTTATCCTTGAACCTATGAAACTGCACCTGTCAGCAGAAAATGACGCACACGCAATACACCCGCTACTGCAAGAAATCAAAGCCAAAACCAACAAATTATCCAACCCCGTATTGTTAATTGGCAAAATTCGCCAGCATTCAAACCCGATCTGATATGGCACGCACCTTGTTTTCTGACCGCAATCTGCTCATTGGCGGCATCTTACTCTTGCTCGTCAACATTGCGCTTAACCTGCCCAAGTTCTCAAAATCAAGGGAACAACTCATTACCCATAAGGACTCAGCATGGGCTGAACCCTCCTATGCCCTGCAACAGGCATTCAAAGGAGGCCTTATCATTCCCTTATTGCAATGGAATGAAAAAACGATGGCCACAAATGAGGCTGGCCAAGCCATTCCTTTTGATCAGTTATTGGCAACCCACAACAAACTGATCCTCCGGTTTAGCGAATTATCCTGTAACACCTGCGTGGATCGGGAAGTTACCCATTTGAAAAAAATGGCGGAAAAATACGGCCCGGAAAAAGTCATGATCCTGACCACCTACCATCAACTCCGGGATTTGATCGCTTTTAAACGAACCAACCAAATTCCCTTTGAAGTCTATAACATAGATGAAAATCTGTTTTCACCGGAAATGGCCGGAGGCACCTTTCTTTTTATGGCCAACAAGAACGCTAAAGCATTTATGCCCTTTTTACCTGACAAAGATGATGGAAGTATATCAGAACACTACTATCACTTCGTAGAACCGATGTTGAAAGGCCACTAACGAGTGACCCAATGGCGGCATGTACAACATAAGCAGCGGCAGAAAAGTATAAAATGGTAGAAGGAATCTAAAAAATTGGCTGGAAATTTGCGCCTGCGAAAACCTGACCTTCAGGTCCTTAACATTCAAATCTTGGTATGTACAAAATAGTATCCGTACTCGCACTCGTATTCTTTTCCGCACAAATTGCTGCTGCTCAGGAAACTACAGAAACAGATCGCTCGCTCAATGCCGGCAAGGTGACCTGGAAACCTCGCACTATTGACCTGGATTCCATTGCGTTCGGGGTGCCGGTTACCCGTGAGTTTATCGCCGAGAACCGCAGCGGTGAGGATCTTTTGATTACCAAAGTGAGGACAGGCTGCACCTGTACCACAGCTGATTACACCATGCAGCCCATACCTACTGACAAAGGGGGCATTATTCGCGTTACCTACGATGCCCAAAAAGAAGGCGACTTTTACCGCATCATATTGGTAACCACCAATTTTGATCCCGCGCAACCCGTACCACTCATTCTGAAAGGTACCGTAAAGCCCATGAAAAAGTAAATTGACAGCTTACCCCTTTGCCTGGAAGTATTGATTGGGACTAAGGGGTATCTCCACCATAAAACAGGCGCCCCCCTGCTCCCCGCTGTATCGAATCGAGCCGCCGCTTTTTTCGATCAATTTCCGGACAAACTTCAGTCCAAAGGAACTGGTGTTTTCCAAAGGATCCGAGGCGGACATCCCTGGCCCATTGTCGCGTACCGAAAGGGTTAATGTTTCCTGGTTCAGCTCACCGCCAATGAACAACATGGGCCGCTCTTTAGCCATTGGGAAGGCATGCTTGAAACAATTATGTATCAACTCATTGAGGATTAGTCCGATATGCGTGGCTACATCCATCTCGATCACCATATCGGGCAAGCTGTACTGCGTTGCGAAGTCCTCTTTACGGGTTTTGGTACTGGTGGCTAAATGTCCAACTAATTCCTTGGCGTATTCCGTCAAATGGATAAACGTAGGCCGTTCCTGCGGATTTTTGTACAACAAACGATGCACAATACCCAAGGCCTCTATACGGCCCCGTGCCTCGTTCAGTACTTCTTTTGCCTCCACATCCTGTACTTCCCGTGCATGCAAAAAAAGAAGCGAACTGACCTGCTGCAAGTTGTTTTTCGTCCGGTGATGCAGTTCCTGCACCAAGGTTTCCAATAGTTCTTTTTTATCCAATAACTGGTCATTGATTTGGCGCAGTTGGGCATTGGCCTCATCCGTACGCTTCTTGGAGGCCCGCTCAAACTGTCGTTTTTTATAATACAAAAAGCCAATGATGGGCAAAAAAATGGCGGAAAGGTAACCCGCCCTTTTCCAGACCTCTTTCCATTCCAATTCGCGGCGAAGTTGGCGGCGCACCTCTTTTTCGTTGCTTTCTAAGCGGCCTATGCTGTCATTCAGCGCCGTAATGCGCTGCTCTAAGGCTGCTGAGGACAATTTAAGCTGGCCCACATGCTGTACGCGTGCGGAAAGGCTGTCCATCAAGGTTTTTCTCTGGTGTCCTATTTCTTTTTGCACGGATATCATGCGGCTCTGCCATTTTTGTATATCCAATAGGAGGCGTTGTTCCATGTCCTGCTGGGCAGCTGCTATAGAGTCGTTTTGCACTTTCAGGGCAAGTCCATCTCGCATCAGTCTGCTTCGGCCCTTATCCAAATCAATCATCTGCAATTTCAACTCATTCAACCTTTGCTCCGCCAGTTCCTGCTCTTGTTCGAGCAGTTCATTGTTTAGGGCAAATTTTTTCAGTTCATCGTTCCACTGGCTTTCCAACTTGTCAATGTTCTCGCGTCGGTTAATGTACAGGTATTTGGCTACTAATGTGGACATCACAGGGGCATCACTTTCGGCCATGTTTTGGATGTAAAAAAATGCATTTCGCGCAATACGCTTGCCTTTTCGGGTAATGTCCTTGCGCAAAAACCGGAGCCTTGCCAGCTGTGACTTGCGCACTTTTCGCTCTTTTTCATAGATGATTTCGGAGTCTAATTGACCTGACCTGATACGTTGCGACAATCGGAAATTGGCTGCTTCGATCTCCCGAATCATGCTGCGGGTATCCTCAACCGTTTCCTTAAGGCGTTGATAACCCAGCATGACGGACTGATAGGAAGCCATCTGTTCCGCCCCCCATATGGCTTCAAAACCCGGCTGCCGCTCTTTTTGGATAAGGCGCATTACGCTGTCCAAAATATTGGCTTCCTGCTCCAAATTGGGCGGCAATGCAAACCATGCGGTTCGGATAGCGTTCAGGTCATGTATGGAATCCACCTCGAAACGTCCCAACAACTGGGTTTTCGTACGCCCCTGCGCCATTCCCAATGTTGCGGAGATACAGAGCATTACAAAGACAATGATAATTCTCATGCTTCAAAAGTACCCACAAATACCAAACCAGTCCATTTTTTACCCCCTCTTTCTTTGTAAAGTTCCTCAAAATGATTGTGAACGCAAAAAATGTCCTTGCCCGAACAATTCATATACTCTCGTGCGCAAGTAACAATACGGATGTAATACCTTTGCGTCAATTATGGAAATTCAAAAATGTCTTATCATCGGCGCCGGGCCTGCAGGCTACACGGCTGCCATATATGCCGCTCGGGCCGGCCTAAAGCCCATTATGTTCACAGGCCCACAGCCCGGTGGACAGTTGATGATCACCAATGATGTGGAAAACTACCCGGGCTATCCGGATGGCCGCATGGGACCGGAAATGATGGAAGATTTCAAACGGCAGGCAGAACGTTTTGAAACCGAAATCTTTAACGAGACCATCACAAAGGTTGACTTCAGCGGCCCGGTGCATCGCGCCTGGTCCGAAAGCGGCCGCGAAATTCAGGCACACACCGTCATCATTGCTACCGGAGCCAGCGCCAAATGGCTTGGCATTCCCGGAGAACATCGCCTGCAGAACCTCGGCGTGTCAGCCTGTGCTGTTTGCGACGGATTCTTCTTTCGCAAACAGGATGTAGCCATCGTGGGTGGCGGCGACACCGCCGCAGAGGAGAGCACCTATTTGGCCAAGATATGCAAAACAGTGCACCTTATAGTGCGCCGCGATGAAATGCGTGCCTCCAAAATCATGCAGGAACGAGTGCTCAACACACCCAACCTCATTGTGCACTGGAACACCGAAACGGAGGAGGTGCTCGGTGAACATGGCGTAACGGGCATCCGCGTCAAAAATAACAAGACCGGCGAAGTCAGCACCCTGGATGTCACCGGCTTCTTTGTGGCCATTGGCCACCAGCCCAATACCGGCATTTTTAAGGATTGGCTTACATTGGATGACAGCGGCTACATCGTGGCTACTCCGGGCCGCAGCTTCACGGGGGTGGAGGGCGTATTTGCCTGCGGCGATGCACAGGACAAAATATATCGCCAGGCTGTGACCGCTGCCGGCACAGGCTGCATGGCCGCCTTGGATGCGGAGCGTTATCTGGTGGAAAAAGGAATTGGCTGATTTGAAGATTTTCTTCCTTTCAGCATTTGTGTATCTATTTACCACACAGGCTAATTGAGTATATAAATGAACCACAAAAGTCACAAAAGGGCACAAAAGGTACACGTTACCGTTTTTTGTGTCCTTTTGTGACTTTTGTGGTTCATTTACATTACATTTAGGTGCCGTGGTAAGTTTTAGGCGGCGGAGCCGCTTGTTTTCATCCTGTTTATCCTGAAATCCTGTCGAACTATATAAGGAACGGTGGAGCCATACCTATTTCGCTCAAAACGCCTACTTTTGCCCCACCAAAAACACCGGCTGATGCATCTTGCACTGGAACACTCAAATTCACAACACCACAACACATGTATATCAGATTTGTTATCGGCCTGTTTGCCCTGTCCACCTTGTTTTCCTGTAGTGAGCCAGCAAAAGACAAAAAAGGAAGAGCGGTGGATACCCCCACCACCGGAAGCCTTAAAATAATGGTGGATGAAGGGTATAAACCCATTATCGAAACCTCCATTGATGTTTTTGATTCCGTTTATTCAAGGGCCAAAATAGAACCCATCTACACCTCTGAGGCAGAGGCCATTATGGCCCTTACGCGTGACTCCATCCAGGTCATTATTATTACACGCCAACTGAACGCGGAAGAATTATCCTATTTTCAGGCGAGGGGTTTTACCCCAAAGGTGACGCCCATAGCGCATGAAGCAGTGGCTTTTGTGGTAAATCCGGCCAACAAGGATACCGCTTTTACCATTGCACAAATACGCGACATCATGAGCGGCAAGGTTACCAAATGGAACCAGCACAACCCCAAAAACAATTTGGGGGATATTCGGGTAGTGTTTGACAATGCCCTATCCGGCACCGTGCGTTATGTCAAAGACTCCATCTGTGGCGGCACGGCCCTTACACCAAATGCTTCCGCCCTGAAAACCAACACGGAAGTGATTGATTACGTGGCCAAAAGCAAAAATGCCATCGGTATTATTTCATCCAATTGGATCTCCGACACGGACGACAAAGGCGTGCAAAAATTCAGGCATGAAATCAAAATGGCTGACATCGCCAAGGAAGCCGGTCAGGAAGCATGGGGTCCTTATCAGGCCTATTTGGCCACCGGGCACTACCCTTTTAAAAGGACGGTTTACATCATCAACGCACAAGGTCGCGCAGGACTTGGATTAGGATTTGCCTCCTTCTTGGCAGGCAGCGATGGGCAGCGTATCGTACTGAAAGATGGCCTTTTGCCTGCACAGATCCCACCGCGTTTGGTCAATGCCAAACGGGAGTAATCATTACGCCTGTTTCAGCACTTCGTTGTCAATCAGCCTTACGGTATCCGCAAAGACAGCCACACAGGCCACGACAAATCGGTTATCTTCCTGGTTGGCAACGGGTTGTAGCGTTATTCCATCCACAATATCAAAATATTCGGGTCTCAAACCCGCAGCTGAGAGTTTTTGCAGGGCCTCCTGTGTTATGGCGTCCACCGAGCGCAGGGCAAGTTGTTCCTTAGCCCAGAGCAGGGTTTGATAAATCACTGGAGCGGTTTGGCGCATGGCCGGGCTAAGGCGCACATTTCGGCTGCTCATGGCCAAGCCATCGGATTCGCGCACGGTGGGGCACATTACCAACTGCACGTTTGAGGCTGTTTGGCGCAGCATGTCCCGTACAATGGCCACCTGTTGAAAATCTTTTTGCCCCATAAACAAACGATCCGGCGCTACGATTCGGAGCAGGCGATTGACCACCGTGGCCATGCCGGCAAAGTGCCCGGGCCTAAACTTGCCCTCCATCACAGCACCCAAGGCACCAAAATCTAAGTGCAGGCTGACATCCTCATCGGGCGGATACACCTCATCCACCGGCGGCATGAACAATGCCGAGCAGTGGGCTGAAATCAGCATGGCCACATCCTGCTCCGGCGTGCGCGGGTATTTTTCCAAGTCTTTTGGGTCATTGAACTGGGTTGGATTGACAAATACACTGGCTACCGACACATCACATTCCGCATGGCAGCGGCGTACCAGATCCAAATGCCCCTGATGCAAAGCCCCCATAGTGGGCACAAATCCAATGCTTTGGCCTTCAGCCCGTTTGGTATGGAGCCATTGCTGCCAATCAGCGACTTTTTGAAAAATATACATGCGCTATAATGTGATGATGTGTTGAATAGGATAATGACCCAAACGCGGCAAATGTAACAGGTTTTTATTGTAGCCACTCGTGTACTCCTGCATTTTGTACATTATCCATAGCGGTATCTGACGATATAAAGAAACAGCCATATATTAGCTGCCATAAACAACACAACTCAACATGATCCCAAGATTAAACGCTCCTAACCGTTTTTTCCCCTTGTGCTGGCGCACTGGGTACCCTTGAGGTGTCCAATGCGCCAGTTTCTTTTTGAAGGCAGGGAGTAAGGCTAATGGTCGGACGATCCGCTCGCGGTAGTCAGCCATCTATTCCAGATGCTTTAATGCGTTCCTAAAACGCTTCGATTCGTTTTTTTCACGCTTTAATGCGTTTTCAAAACGCTTTCAGTACTTATTTTTATAACCCGATTCGTTTTTTTCACGCTTTAATGCGTTTTCAAAACGCTTTCGGTACTTATTTTTATAACCCGATTCGTTTTTTTCACGCTTTAATGCGTTTTCAAAACGCTTTCGGTACTTATTTTTATAACCCGATTCGTTTTTTTCACGCTTTAATGCGTTTTCAAAA
>CAZIKN010000096.1:0-22111 GCA_964539805.1 uncultured Saprospiraceae bacterium
GCTGAAAAAAGAGCCGTTTTGGGCCAAGCGGGAAAATCCCAGACATGCTCTAAAAGCAGCCAGTGCATAAATACCAACCTCGTAAATCAACCAATTAATTTCAACACCCTCGACCAATCGCCCGGGGTTTGTACATCATCACCGATTTTATCCAGGACAAACACCTTGTTGCTGGCACCTTTTTGGTATCGGTCAGCAGGCATGTGGAAGGTATTGCCATTCCGGTCGTTTATGATGAAGGTAAAATTGCGTTTGCTAAAGTTGGGTATGTTCTTGTACGGATCGCCAACAGAGAAGAAGAGGCGCGACTCATGTTCCAGCAAGGTGATGTTTTTGACTTTTACCAATTCGCCGGAGGCCAGCATAAATATGGGCGCTTTGACAAATTTCAGGGCCTCTCCTTTGCCCATACGGGCCAACATCATGATCTGGTCACAGTTGTAGGCTCCAAATCGGGTCAATTGCAGGGCGTAGTCCAACGCGCTCAAGCCACGTCGGCGATTAATATTGTTTTTGGATATGGGCAGATTGTTTACGCGTTCTATCCATTTGTCCCAGGCTTCTTTGGCCATTTCGGCATCACTGCTCAGGCCATCTTTGATCAGACCATCATAGCGTTTGCGCATAGCCACTTTGTTTTCCGCAAAATAGCTCATCCAGTCAGTTGGGTCTTTGCACCATTCTTCTTCGGTTTGAAACATTGGTGCCGTACACAGGAAACTGCGCAATTCTTTGATCTGCTTTTTCAATGCCTTGATGCGTTCATTGCGCAAGGTATTATATTGTTTGTTGGATTCATCTGCATCAAAGCTCATTGCTTCCTGGCTTGGGCTTGGCACTAAGATAGCGTGTAGCTCCACCTTTTTGCCTTTACGGCCAACTGCTGTAATGAGGTAATTATTCCCCACTTCTTTTTCTATCCGTATGTGTTCATAGTAATCATCGGGGATGGGTGTGCTTAATTCCTTGCCATCTTTTTTGAGGGTAAAATAGCCCTTTTTGAAGCCGGACAATTCCGTGAAAAAGTTGTTCTCATCTTCCGGAAAGAACAGCTCCGTTTGGTCTTTGTGGTGGACAAAATGTACCAATCCACTCATATCCAAGGCCGTAAGCATAATGGAATCACTCAAATAATTGCTTTTTCGGAACCACTCCGGGATACTTTGTTTCCCAAAAGCAATCTCGTAGCCAGTGCGCACACCATCCATAACCCATTGTGAAGGGCTTGAGCGAGTGGGCACTTGGGTCATAATTGGCCCGCAGTCAATTACGGCGCGTTTGCGACGCGGCTCGGCCAGGTTAGTAGCGGGTGCGACGCCGCCGCGCAGATTGTCCATGATGGCCACTTCCTCATCCACTATGGGCGGCTGTTGCTCAATCTGGCCTGATTTGTTGGCAAAGGCCGCAGTAGGCTCGTAAAGCCACTTCTCCTGTTTGTCATCCAGGTAGAACAGGCTTGGACTGGTTTGCGGGTGAGTAGGGCTGAAGTTCATGCCGAGGCTTTTGCCTTCTGCCAGAAGCAGTTCTTCGTCATGCTGTTTTACGCGCATTTCAAACATACCGCCTGTGTTGAAGGCAAACTCACCGCGCTCATCCTGATAATGCATAGGGATGCCCGAGGCAACCACATCCATTGTGGAGCGATATTCCCAGATATGGAAATCCACTTCGCCAGTCACGGGACTGCCATCCTGGTGTACTAATATGCCTGCAGGAATATGCACGGAAGTACCGGTCTCCGGGTTTTCATATTGCAACCCCTTCTGGCTGTCAAATCGCACCACAGTTCCCGGAACCATATTGCGCCTGAAACGGAAGGGCGGAATGTTTTTGAATTGGTGGATGGTTGGTGGTTGGTGGTTGTTGGTTGTTGGTTGTTGGTTGTTGGTGGTTGATGGTTGGTTGTTGGTTGTTGGTTGGGGGTTGGGGGTTTGGAGGAAACTGGCTGCATGTTTTTGACTATCAGCATTTTGAGCATTGGTAAATGCTTGGGGATCATTACCTAAATTATTCCAGCCCAAAAAGGCTATGATAATCAAACTTGATACAACAGCGACAGCAGGTGCGTAATACTTTGCCTTTAGCCAAAGGTTGGCCTTGCGTTGTTGAGCAGCAATACCGGACCAAAGATCTGCATCCGGGGTATGTTCCTGCTGCCCCAATTCAGAACGAAAAAGGTTTTCGAGGTTTTCCAATTCATTTTTAAAATTATGTTTCATGTTATTGTTGTTAAAAGTAGATGAAAGTGGTGAATAAGATGCCTTAAGAATAGTTAGACAGTCACATGCAAACTCAGAAATCGCTCCACCTGATCGCGCAGGTTTTTACAGGCCCTTGTGTACTGTGAGCGCACTGAACTTTCTGCAATGCCCAATTCTGCCGCAATTTCGGTATAGGAAAAACCTTCGATACAGCGCAGGTTGAAAATGGTGCGCGCCCCTGTTGGGAGTTCCTGGACCATTTGCAACAAGGCTTCGCTGCTGAGGTCTGCATCTGGCATAACTAACTGATAATCAAACGGAAGATCATTGTAATCTTCTGCGTAACGAAGTGGGTTTTTTTTGCGCAAGTGTTGGAGGGCACTGCGTACAGTCACCTTCTGTAGCCACCCTTCAAACGCGCCATCGCCTTTGAACTGACCAAGGTCGCGAAAAATAGTGAGAAAAGTATCCTGTACCATGTCCTGTGCTTCGGGACGATCACGTGCATAACGCAGACATACGCTAAACACACGCTGCTGATAATGCCGAAACAATTGTTGTTGCGATCCGGCATCGCCACGCAGGCAGCCCTTGATGATAAGTTTGACGGTGTGTATATCCATAAAAAAAAGAGGCGTTGGTGAGTGCGTCAGGCCTGACTACCAATACATGGTGCAAGAAACGTTGAAATTGCTGCAATGAAGGAATGAAATCCCACCGCGATAAGTCTAATATGGTTGAGGGCAAAAATAAAAATTAGGGTAACTA
Organism: uncultured Saprospiraceae bacterium; assembly: GCA_964539805.1. GTDB lineage: Bacteria > Bacteroidota > Bacteroidia > Chitinophagales > Saprospiraceae > M3007. The sequence continues at coordinate 2,970 of CAZIKN010000096.1, forward strand.
TTTACCACATAAATTACTTGCGAGTAGGATTGAACCACAAAAGTCACAAAGAACACATAAGTAGCACTATACGGTCTTTTTGTTCTCTTTTGTGCCTTTTGTGGTTCAAATAACCTTTTGTGGTAAATAGTTACAAATTAGGTCTCAAAAATCAGTTTCAACAATTGATTTACAGGCTGTAATCGAGGCGCCTCGGGATCAATCTGGGGCATATTTTTTTCGAGCGGGGTTTGCTGTATGCCATACTTGGCCAAATCCATCATTTTTCCGCGCTCCGCTGGATGGAATCGGCTAAATGTCCGCCTCAACAAAGGCAGAATTTCCTGAAAATCCTCATTGTCAACTTGTAAAATCCAGGCATCTAAAATATGCCAAAGTTCAGGATGGTGCAGCAATAACAAACCGCTACCGTGCAAAAAACCTTCAAACCATTCTGCCATTGCGAGTGGATATTGTGCTTTGGACAGATGATAGCGCATGGCGGTCGCTGTTTGTGCGGCATCAAAGCTACGGGTGTCAAAAAGCAGGCGTGTGGCCATACCGCTCAGCAAAGGCGCAGCATGTAGGCTTTGGCTTATTTCCCTAATAGAAAAGGCCCAACTGTTAGTAAAATCATCGCGCTTGAGTATGTTTATTGCCCTGTTGGCAGCCAGGATTTTTTGCATGACATCTGCCGCTACATCACTATTAATACCCACACAAGCAGCAGGCAGTTGAAGGCAAAATCGTGGAATAATTTGCTCCAAAAGATTCATTATCAAGTCTGTATCAATTTTTCTGGCTTGACCATACCGATAGGCATTGGCCAAAGGGGGCAGTGCTTCGGCCAACAAAAGAGCATCAGTGTGCATGGATCCGGACACACTGATGCGTTGAATAATCATCGGTATAATAGGGCCAATTTCCGCTTTCAAGGCCTGCTCCATCAAGGCAGTCAACTGGGCTAAATGGAAGGCATCTCTGGTTTTTTCATAGAGCAACTGTGTGACGGCCGCCTCTACCGTATTGCCCAAGCTGCCAGCCTCTATGATGCGTATTTCATAGTCGGGCAGCCATTTTAGTCGCCAGTGTTCATGGAATCGGCCTTGTTTTCCTTTTCCAATTTCTATGGTTTGGCCCCAAGGAATCCCCAACAATGCTGAACGGTGTAAAAAGATACTCTTTTTCAAGTCCGCGTTTTCGCGCAGGTCGAGTTCAAGGTTTTTTTGAGTACTACTGCGTTCCAGGCGACACGATTTGACCAAAGCATCATAATCTGCCTTAATTGGAGGTATGGGCAAATTAGCGGGTACCTGACCCATTATATCTCCTATAATAATTTCTTTTTCAATGAGTTCCAGCATCCCCTCACGACCTTCTCCCAATACAGCTACTGCTGATTCTCGCAGTTCATCAATACCCGGCAGTGCCGTTTTACGCAGAATAGCCAATGCATCAGCGAGCCTTGCCGCTTCAATTATGTGCGCAGAAGAGGTCAATACATCTCTTTCTCTCAAGCAGCGAGCTGCTTCGCTAAGCCAAACAACCGCTGGGTTTCGGGAATTTTCCTGAAAAAGTACATGGTACCAATAGGGTGCATGGACACCCGCACCGTAACCGCTTTGTGTGCTGAGTCGGTCATAGGTCCAAGGAATCCAGGTGCATGCTGTTTTTACTTTTTTTAGGTTTTTGAGGAGGGCGGTATCATCAATTGCCTTTGTTTTTTTATAGTCTTTAAGAACAGGGCCGTGCCAGGCGCCACAAACAATTGCAATAGACTGAAAACCATCTTTTTCTGCTTGCCTGATGCATTGCCGCATAAAGGCCTCGCGCACTATGGTTTCGCGACTTTCTGCTTGTTTTTTTTCTGCTCTGAGGGCCTGCATCAGCTCCATCACCACTTCAAAAACCTGTTGGGCATCATGTTCTCCCTTGCGCTCAAAGAGAGCCTCCCACCAGCGTTCGGCATCTGAGTAGCCCGCAAGGCGGGCAATTGCTGTAAATGGGTCATCAGGGCTGATTTTAGAGGTAGCGTCATCCGTTTCCTGCATGCCAAAGCTTGTGCCAACAGGCAGATCCATGCAACGGATGGGTATCTCCTGTTTCATGCCATATTGTATGGCTTGCCACTCCGGAGAGTAGTTGGCAAAAGGCAAAAAAGAGGCTTGTTGCAGGTTTTTGGGGTGGTACACCAGCATAGCTACAGGTGGTTGTAGCGCCGGGTTTGCTGTGTAAGGCAAGAGTATTTCCGTGTCTTGCGGGCATTCAATCAGTATTATGTCAGGCTGCTGTTGTTGCAGCACCCTCAAAAGGCTTTTGGCTGAACCCGGCCCATGATGGCGTATGCCGTAAATATGAATCAATGGTGGCTTTTTGGCGCACAAGATACGTCGCTTTAGGTTTTATGATTCTTTACTCATGATAGAGACATAATAATCATATCGTTTTTGAAATGCACCCATTCGGGATACCGATGCGGGTATTTGAACAGTTGATGACTTTAAGTAAACCTCCCCGTTCCTTCCAGTAAAATCTACTTTTTCTATATAAGATAAATTTATTATGTGACTGTGGTGAATCCTGCTAAACAGAAGTTCGGGCAACGACAATTCCAATTGCCCAATATTTTGGTTGACCATTATCTTTTGCCAGTTGCCCTCAATGTAAAGCTGTACCTGACTTAGTGCCCCCTCTGCCTGACAAGAGACCAATTCCTCTGCCCTTACCACCTGAGTTTGTTTGTTGACCCTTTGAAGTACGATGGGTTGTTTTCCAGCGCTGGCAATAGATGATTTTTTTTGCCCCCACAAGATATCCGCCGCCTTGTCCACAGCACGTGTCAGTTCTGACACGGAGTATGGTTTTACCAAATACGCCCAAGGCTGCACCGTATTGATGGCCCTTACCGCATATTGCATATAGGCCGTAGTAAAAACAACTCCAAAATTGATGTTTTCTATCTGAGCCAGCACATCAAACCCATTGCCCAATGGTGGCATTTCAATGTCAAGAAAAATCATGTCAGGCCCCAACTTATTGATAGCATCCACAGCGGCGCTTACCGTGAGGGCGGTACCTATTACCTCTACCTGAGGGCAGTATTCGCGCAGCATATTGCAAAGAGTATTAACGGCCCCCTGCTCGTCATCAACGACTACCACTTTGATTTTAAGCGCTTTAAGCGACATTTTTCCCTTCATTTTTCCTTAATTTAAATGTAATGGTTGCCCGGGTACCCCTGTTGTGCCCGCCAAGTTCGGACAAATCTTCTATGATCAGGGCAAGATTCAACTTGTACAAAATATTTATAGATGATATTTTCTTTTGCAAGAGCGTTACCCCTTTTGATACACGCCTCACAGCCATTTGTTCTTTTTTGTTTTTGGTGTAGTTTATGCCCAAACCATTATCGGTCAATTGACATTTTATGATTCCCATGTCCATGCTAAACACCAGCACACAATGTGTGGCCCCATCCGGTGAAATACCGTGGATAGTGGCGTTTTCCAATAGTGGTTGAAGCAACATGGAGGGGAATAATGCATCCATTGGAATATCCTCTTTCCCTATTAGTTCATAGGTAAACTGGTTTTCCAAGCGCAATTTTGTCATTTCCAAATACTCTCGAACATAATTGTACTCCTCTTCGAAAGTGACAAATGTTTTCTCTGAGAAGTGCATGGTATTTCGCAATAGGCGAGTGAACAACGAAATATATTCACTTGCCTTGTAGGGATCCGGGGGGTGCAAAAACTGTTGGATGGAGTTGACGGAATTACCAATGAAATGTGGGTTGAGCTGCGATTGTAATGCCATTAGTTGTAAGGTAGAGGCTTCTTCCTTTGTTTTGATCAGGTTTTTTTGGGTTTGGTAAAAACGCCAAAGCAGGGCAAAAATAGCCATCAGGATGGCCAAATGAAACCAAATGACCTGATACCAATAAGGCGGCTTGTAAATGATCCACTCGTCTGGCAAATGGCTCCGGACTCCGGATGATTTTATAGCGCTCACCTTTAGTTTGTACCGCCCGGCGGGAAAAAAAGAGCCTAGTCGGTAGGTGGCATTGTCGTTTTGAATATGCGTTACAGTGTTGGTGTATAAAATTGAGAAAAGATTATCCCAAGTCATCTGGTGCAAGGGCAATGCTTTAGTAGTCTGTTCCACTTCAAAATCCAGGTTGTCCTGCCTCTGATAATCTAAACCAGCGAGGTCAAACTCTAAATTGGCCGCTTCTTTTGGAATAAAAATGTCTGACCTGTGCTCAACAGAATCCATAAACCAGTTTACAATATCTTGTTTTTCAAAGGTGTAACGCATCGCGCTAATGAGCGTTCGGAAATTGCCATCATCATCCGGGGGCCTTAGTGCTATTCGGGTCAATCCGGCCACGGTACCCACCCAAAGGGTATCCTGATGCACCAGCACCGTGTTTACATCATCGTTTAGCAGGCCATCATGCGTATCAAAATGGATGATTTTACCAGATGAGGGTTCCAGTCCATATACGCCGCGATTGGTGGCCATCCAAAGCCGGCCATTAGGCTCTGCGAACAAGGATTGTATATTTTGGATGGGAATTTTCAGGGACATTCCCGTTTTTTCCAGCGACAGGATTTCACCATTTGATACGGTAATTCTCATCAATCCATCCTTTGGCGTAACAACCCATACCTTGCCCGGGCCAGCCGACTCCATGGCCACTATCCTCTGCGCCAGCTCCGGAAATTTTTGCCCCCAGTTATATTGAAAACTATCCTTTTGAGCATACAGCCCGTTTATGCTGCCCGCCCAAATATTGTTATCGGAATCAAGGTTTAAGACGGTAAAACGGCGGGCAATCAAATAGTGAACGACTAGTTTATTGTATGATAGGTTAATGTAGGATAGCCTAGTTGCACTTGAAAACCATAATAAGTTCCCTTGTCTTATTGCATCTTTAATAGAGACACCATCGGTTTCAATAGTATTTAATATTGAATTATTACAATATGAAACTATGCCCTTTTCTGTAACTATCCAATAGTTATTCGATTCAGTATTCGATATTATTTTTATAACTCTATTATATTTTACTTTCTCATTGTTCGGAGATGCATTTGTTTTTTTTTCATCTTTTAGATTGTAAACAAACCCTCCATCATCACCCACAACGGTTGTTGAATTTTTTAATTGAGTAATCATTCGTATGTTTAATGAATTAAAATTATTACTATTATAATTTAAGGGATAGTTTTGAGTCAATACAAATACACCTTCATCTAAAGTACCAAACCAAAAAGTACCGTTTTTATCTTCTATGAATGTTGTAATTTTTTTGCCATTTAAATAAGTTTTATAATCATAAAAGTTGATATTCCACCGATAGAAAGAGATTGCCCCTTGATCAGGAGAGTAAGCCCAAAAGTATCCTTTTTTATCAACTAAAACTGGTCGTATTTTTGAATTTTCATCCGCAACAGAAAATAAATTATGGCCATCATATTTTAAATGATAAAATTTTCCATTCTGGCTTTGAAATAAATTATTTCCACAAGTAACAGTTAGTAAAGTAGTCCTATCATTACCATTATTTCTATTGTATTGTATGCTATCGATTATTTCGCCTGTATTTACTTTCATTATATATACGTTGTTGCTACTCCAAATAAATATATTATCTTTGATTTGAGTAATATCATGAATAAACCTGTAGATATTTAATTTTTCAACTTGATTTCTATATATTATGTAAACTTTGTTAGTTCTTGTAATATACCAAATTTTTCCTTTACTATCTTCAAAAATTTTTCCAGTCCCATAACCAGCATCAACTTGTATCAGTAATGGATCTTCTTTTTCTGTAATAATTTTGCCATTAAGCATATAACAAGGCTTTTTCCCAAAACAACACAACCACAATCTACCCTTGCTATCTTCTTTCATCCAAAGTACTTCGGGATCAGGTAATCCATCTTGCATACCGTATGTTCGGAAGCGTTGCCCATCAAAACAGGCCAAACCCTTGTCCGTACCAAACCAAAGCAGACCCCGCCTATCCTGCACACAGCAATAAACTAAATTGCTGGGCAGCCCATCGCGAACCGTATATTGAAAATAAGCTGCTGACTGGGCATGGAGCACTTCTCCAATGCCCAGCAAGGCAATGAATATTGAGCATTGCACCCAAAGGGCGATTGTCATATTACGCATGAATAACAAGTTTGTGTCCGCATAAAAAGGCTTTGGTCCTCTCGCTGCGGATGTTAAAATCTTAATACTGTACGAAAGGTACCACAGCTTGTGAGCAGGCGTAAAGGAAAAGTATAACCGTGCAAAAAATGCCCATAACCCTGTAATTTCTTTCATCTCTCTCCAAATCTGCACAGTTATGGTCGTTTTTTGCACAGTTATTTTTTTTTTACTTACATTTTAAGAGACCGATGTTGTTTTGCAGTATGAAAATACAAACACGAAAGCATGTCTAAAAATTTTTGAAAAACCTTAAATGAACTTGCGCTCTTTCTGGCCTCCACTTGGCACATTTCCTGAAAATTGATGAGCATGCTTGCCCCGTCCCCGTTTGAAAACCACCTTAAAACATCAAATTACAATTCTTTAACTTGGCCTGCCCTTGCACTTCTGGCAGGCCGAGTTTTTTTAGCCCTTGCTATATCCAGATTAAAATAATATTCATCACGAATTTCAATAGTACATTTGCCTCTTATATTATGTGAAAACCCCATGCTTCAGCCTGGAGGAGTGCTAATAATTGATGACATGGGCATTGGGCGGGTTGTCGTAAAGCTGTTGATGAGTATTTTTCCGACAAGCCCATCTTGTTGAACAGGATTGATTACACGGGAGTTATAGGAGTAAAAACACATTGCTAAATCAAAATATAAACCTTGTTGATGTTGTTAAAAACCCTTTAATACTTAAGAATGTCAAAAGTTTTTACAGATATGCTCAAATTCCCAACATTGGTGATCCATAGTGTACATTTGTGCCTGGTATCATGCTCAAAATTGCCTATTCGCCCATTTACCGCTATGAACTGCCTGAGGGGCATCGCTTCCCAATGTTGAAGTATGAGCTCATCGCGGAACAATTGCTCTATGAGGGTACCATAGACGAATCCAGTTTTTTCCATCCAGAGCCCCTTGAGGCCCACACAGCGCTGCTGACACATACTGCCGAATATTGGGAAAAACTGCATAGCTTAGCCTTATCGGATCGCGAAATACGCGCCATTGGCTTTCCCATTACGGAAAAATTCATCTGGCGGGGCCGTCATATCGCACAAGGCACCATCCAATGCGCCTTATATGCCCTGCAACATGGCTGTGCCATGAACATCGCGGGTGGCACGCATCACGCATTTGCGGACAGGGGAGAGGGCTTTTGTTGCCTCAATGACCAGGCCGTGGCTTCCAATTATTTGTTAAACAAGAGTTTAGTACAAAAAATTCTGATTGTTGACTTGGATGTGCATCAGGGCAACGGCACAGCTTCTATTTTTGAACATGAGCCTCGTGTGTTTACCTTTTCCATGCATGGCGAACGGAATTATCCCCTGCGCAAAGAAAAATCGGACCTGGATATTGGCCTTCCGGATGGTACCGATGATACGACCTACCTGAACATATTAAGCGAAACCCTTCCGCGCCTGCTGGATCAGGTCAAACCCGATTTCATCTTTTACCTGAGCGGTGTGGATGTCCTGGAAACCGACAAACTGGGTCGCCTGAACCTGAGCCGACAGGGCTGCCTGGAGCGCGACCGTTTAGTGTTTTCCTTATGCCAAAAACACAAGATTCCCGTGGCTGCCAGTATGGGCGGGGGCTATTCCACGCGTTTGGCCGACATCGTAGAAGCCCACGCCAATACCTTCCGTGCCGCACAGCACATCTTTTTTTAATTATTTTTGAAAAAACGCATTAAAACTAAAGGGGAAAGTTGTAATTTTGCAGCCCGATTTGAAAAACGCATTTTTTCACTAAAATTTTAACAAAAAAGGAAATTTTTCATGCTCATCATCGAAATTAAAGACGGCGAAGTTATTGACAAGGCCCTCAAGCGTTACAAGCGTAAATTTGAAAAAGCTGGCACCCTCAAATCACTGCGCCGCCGCAAAAATTTCACCAAGCCATCTGTTGAACGCCGCACAGAAGTCCTGAAAGCCGTTTACAAAGAAGAAACTTACGGTAACAAGAACGACTAATTCGTGTTTCACGAGTCGTCGTTTCAATCATATCTGTCACTCGAACGGCGTTTTTCGGCTCATACCCTAAGCGCTTATCAAAGTGACCTGGCTCAGTTCACCAATTATTGTATTGAGCACCAGTGCCTTACTTCGGTTGCCGAAGTGGGGCATTTCCACATAAGGGCTTGGGTTGTTAGCCTCATGGACGCCGGGCAAAGCCCACGCAGCATCAACCGCAAACTTTCCTGCCTGAAAACCTATTTCCGCTTCCTGAAAAAACGTGGCCATATCCAAAAAGACCCCATGCACAAGGTGGTAGCCCCCAAAGTGGGCAAACGACTTCCGGTGTATTTACAGGAGTCCCAAATGACGGCCCTTTTTTCCCATATTGACTTTCCCGAACATTACGGTGGCCAAATGCACCGCCTCATCCTCGAAATGTTGTATGCCACAGGCATGCGGCGAAGTGAACTTTCTAACCTGAAAATCAAGGATATAGATTTCGAACGTATGGTGTTCAGGGTGCAGGGCAAGGGTGATAAAATGCGTATCGCACCATTCGCCCCGTATTTGCAAGAGCAATTGGAACACTTCCTCCAACTGCGTAAAAACACTTTTCCAAGCAACACCGAACCCTGGCTTCTGCTCAATAGCAAAGGAGAGCAGTTCAGCCCCTCCAGTATTTACCAAGTAGTGCGCAAATACCTTTCCATGGTCAGCAGCGCCGAGCAACGTAGCCCACACGTAATCAGACACTCCTTTGCCACGCACCTCTCCAATGCAGGAGCAGAACTCAACGTAATCAAGGAACTCCTTGGCCACTCCAACCTTGCCGCTACACAAATATATATGCACAACAGCGTAGAACGCCTGCTGAAAGTGTACGAGCAGGCACATCCCAAGGGAGAAGAGGAGGATTGAGCAGGGGAATGTGATAATGCGATTATTTTGGGAATGTGATAATGTTCCGTTCATCGAATAAAAAGCAGGTTTCATCCCGCAAATTCAACATCTCACCCAGTTCAACGCAGCCTTAGTGTAACCTATTTGTCCTTTTGCCTGTCTTGTTGCACAGTTTAATCGTTCGTCGGGAAACAAAGCACCATTTATACAAAATATCTTGGTTTTCGTAGGTTCTTTGCAATACAATATACCTAATTGCCCCATGTTTGTGAACGAATTTGACTTTAGGGTTTAGCATGAATCAGACAACTAACAAATTAAGCATGAAAAACGCATTATCCTTATTTATTGCCTTCCTTGCCACCGTGTCAGTATTTGCCCAAAAAATTAGCGGCACAATAAGACAGGCCGATGGCAAGCCCGCAGAGTTCGCCACCGTTACTTTGCACAAAGCGCAAGACTCCACCTTGGTCAAGGGTGCCATTACCGGTACCGAAGGTGAATTTGAATTGACCAGTGTAAGCATTGGCCGCTATTTTATCAAATCCAATGTGATCGGGGCGGGCCAGCTTTCTGGCGAATCCTTTGATTATGATGGAAACAATCTGGTTTTAAAGGATTTGAGCCTTCAGGAGGCCAATAAAGAGTTGGGCCAGGTGACCATAACTGCCCGCCGTCCGCCCATAGAAGTAAAGGCGGACAAAACGGTGCTGAATGTAGAGGGCACCGTTAACTCAACGGGCCTGAATGCCCTTGAATTGTTGCGCAAGGCACCGGGTGTTGTAGTGGACAACAATGAAAACGTACAAGTGAAAGGCAAAAGCGGGGTGCGCGTAATGATTGACGGGCGTGAAGTGCCTTTGGACGGAAAAGATCTTTCAGCACTGCTAAAGGGCACTCAAGCCTCGGACATCAGTAACATTGAGATCATCAGCAACCCTTCAGCCAAATATGATGCATCCGGTAATGCCGGCATCATCAATATACGCTTGAAGAAAAATAAAGCATTCGGTACCAATGGCAATGTGGGCTTAGAAGCCATTTACGGCGAAACACTGAAAGGTGGTGGCAACCTCAGCCTGAACCATCGCGAGAAAAAAATCAGCCTTTTTGGTTCCTACAATGGGCATCATGGTGATTGGCACAATTATCAAAATTTCAAGCGCACCCAGTTGCAGAGCAAAACAACACTTCCCGATGGAACCGTGGTAGAGGACTGGCGCGTATTTGATCAGGAAAACAAGGAAATAAACCAAAACCGCTATCAAGGCTTTCGCGTTGGCTCGGATTATTTCATCAACGATAAACACACCATCGGTGTGCTCGCAAGCGGCAGCATGAACCCCGGTGACTGGAGTTCCAGCAGCACCGCAAAAATCAGCGATAGAAACACCATCAACCGCATTGACTCCTTGCTTGTAGCTACTAACAATGGCATGAACGACCGCAAGGACCTCAATCTTAACCTTAATTACCGTTTTGCGGACACCAGCGGCCACTCTTTCAATATTGACCTGGACCGCGGTACCTACCGCATTCGCGGTGAAAGTTATCAGCCCAATTTTTACCGTACGGCAAATGGCGGCGAACAGATCCGTGCCAATATCTTCGGCAACAGCACCCCTACGGACATTGATATTCTTACGGTAAAAGCAGACTATGAGCAGCGGCTTTTGAAGGGCACTTTTGGCGTAGGATTTAAAATTTCGGATGTCAAAACAGCCAATACATTTGATTTCTTTAACATCGTAAACAACGTCTATACCAAGGATGAAGCGCGCAGCAACTCCGTGGATTACGCCGAGCGGACCAACGCTGCTTATGTTAACTACAACAGGAAGTTTGGTAAAAAACTGAACGTTCAAGCAGGCCTTCGTGTGGAAAACACGGACTATGAAGGCGTTGGGAAAGACACCACCTTTACCAACGATTACACCAAATTATTCCCAAGTGCGGCCATAACGTATTCATTCAGCGAAAAAATTGGCTTAAATGCCACCTACAGTCGCCGAATTGACCGCCCAAGTTATCAGGACTTGAATCCATTCGAGAACAAATTGGATGAGCTGACCTTCCAAAAAGGCAACCCCATGCTTTTGCCTCAGTTCACCAATAGTTTCGAGATCAGCCCCACTTATCAGGGTTTTCCGGTCATGACATTGGGTTACAGCCATACCAAGGACGTGTTTACCCAGATCCTGAAGCGCGACACCCGAAACACCCGCGCCACCTTTATCACACAGGAAAATCTGGCCGACCAGAAGAACTATACCCTCAGCCTTAACGCCCCCGTACCTATTGCCAAATGGTGGGAAGGTTTCGTGAGTTTCACGGGTTTCCGCAGCCATTTCAAAGCCGATTTCAGCACGCCTGATGAGCCTAATTTTATTGTGGATCAATCATTTAACGCATTTAATGTGTACAGCGAGCAAACCATAAAATTGCCGCGAGGATTTAGTGTACAGCTCTCCGGTTGGTACAACAGTAGGGCCTTCTGGGGTACCCTGCGCAGCGCGCCCCAAGGCGCTATGGATTTTGGCATTCAGAAAAAAGTAATGGACGGTAAAGGTGAGCTGCGCCTGCGCTTTGGTGATATTTTGCACACCGCAGGCTGGGCAGGTACCAACCTGTTTACCCCTGGGCTTGACATGACGGCCAACGGCCGCTGGGAAAGCCGTACGGTAACCGCTAATTTTAGCTATCGTTTCGGTAGCGCGGAAATTAAAGCCGCCCGCCAACGCAAAACAGGTTTGGAAGACGAAAAGAACAGGATAAAAAAGTAGGTTAGTTGTTGGTTAATGGTTAATGGTTGTTGGTTAATGATTGCAATCAAAGTTATGGAAATAAAAAAATAGGGAGTGTACTCAACTGTGTCTGCAAAATAAGCAAACACCCATCAACCAACACCCAATAACCAATAACCAACTAAAGAATAAGGAAAGTTTGATTTGGTTTTTTGAAACCCCGCCTGTGCAATACCGGTGGGGTTTTGCTTTGTACCCTTATCTGCTCACTTTATTTACCGCTCATTCACCGGACGCGGCACTGGTGTAGCGTCCAGCACTTGGGGTGTGGGAGCTTTTCAAAAACTACAAGTATCAGGGTTGTGGTCGCACGCGTAAAAATGCCTTGGCCAATTCAAGGCCGCGGGCTTGTGATTTTACAAATGATTGCAAATCAGCATATTCACCCATCGCATGTTTTAAAAATGCAGAAGCCTGACCATAGATGGCTGGCAGCGGAGACTGTTCAACAAGGTAATAGCCATCCAAAAAATTGGTGATGCCTCCTGATATGATAATTTGTTGCGTAAGGCATTTTGACCCTAATTCCTGCCAGATTTTGCGGGCAAAACCCAACATTTCCGTAGCCGAATGGCCTACCTGAGCAATTGGTTCAAAAGTGTTCTGTGTTTCAGCATCCGTGCGCAGCAATTCCAATTTGGCAAAGTTGGTACCACCGGCAGCCGCAAATTCAAGGGCAGCCAAGGGTAGTTGCATTAAACGACGCAGGCTCTCTGGACCCATTCCTTGACCAACCTCTTTTACTATAAGCGGGAAAGGGAGTTTTTCCAATAGCGTTTCTACGGTTTGGAGGGGAGGGTAGCGAAAAATATCGCCTTCAGGTTGCATGGCTTCCTGCAAGGGATTCACATGTATGATAAGGCCATCGGCACGCAAGACATGCACCAGGTCTTCAATTCTTGCAAAATCCTGATTCTCAATAAGTTGCTCTAATTGAGCAATACCTAAATTGGCATAAAGGGGTAGATCGGGCCCCATTTCATCGCGCACATCAAAATCAGAAAGGTATTCATGGCTGTATAGGAGCTGACGACAGGAGCCAAGGCCCATGCCCATGCCAAATTCGCCACAGGCGCGCGCGAGGTTTCTATTAATAGTTGCAGCGCGTTGGGTACCCCCAGTCATGCTGGACACCCACAAAGGCAGGCGCATGTTTTTGCTCAAAAAGGGAAAAGTAGGCCAGGAGGCGGACAATGGATGTGCCGCCAGCATGGGTTCATAGTAAAAGCGGCTATCCGATTGTGCTACACGACTCTCAAAAGCCAGTTTGATGTGGTCACTTTTTCGGGAGTCTGCTGTAGGGTCGAAGTCCATAAAAGGGATGCTTGATAAAAAGTTTTGTCAGCCCTAAAACATACAAGTGCCTTAGTGGTTCAATTTGGCTTATATTCCCTTCATAAAGGCTTTTTTAATCGTTCAGTTTCAGTACTTTCAAAAATGCTTCTTGCGGCACCTCTACATTACCGAACTGCTTCATGCGTTTTTTGCCCTCTTTTTGCTTTTCCAGCAGTTTGCGCTTACGCGAAATATCACCACCATAACATTTTGCCGTAACGTCTTTGCGCAGTGCGCTCAGGGTTTCGCGGGCGATAACTTTTTGGCCGATAGAGGCTTGAATAGCGATCTGGAACTGTTGGCGGGTGAGCAGATCCTTTAGTTTTTCGCACATTCTGCGGCCCATGTATTCTGCTTTGGTGCGGTGAACGAGGGCTGATAGGGCATCCACCTGCTCGCCATTGAGTTTGATGTCCAATTTGACGAGATCGGTTTCCCGATAATCCAATAAATGGTAGTCAAAGGAGGCATAGCCACGGGTCAGCGACTTTAGTTTATCGTAAAAGTCAAAGACTATTTCGGCCAGCGGGAGGTGGAAAATCATCTCTAAACGCGTGGGCGTCAGGTAGTTTTGCTTAATGAGCATGCCTCGCTTTTCAAGGCAAAGGGTCATGATATTGCCGATATATTCGGGTTTGGTGATCACCTGAGCATAGATGTAAGGCTCTTCCACAGATTGCAGGTGGTTAGGATCGGGCAGTTCCGTGGGTTGATGCACGGTGAAGCGGTTGCCCTTCATGTCCGTAGCATAATACGGTACGTTGGGCACGGTGGTGATGATGTCCTGATCGAACTCGCGATAGAGCCGCTCCTGAACAATTTCGAGGTGGAGCATACCCAAAAAGCCGCAGCGGAATCCAAAGCCCAGGGCTGCGGATGTTTCCCGTTCAAAGACCAAGGATGCATCGTTCAACTGGAGTTTTTCAAGGGCATCGCTTAATTCTTCAAAATCATCATTATCCAAGGGGTAAACGCCGGCAAAAACCATGGGTTTTACATCTTCAAAACCTTTGATAGGCTCAAGGGTGGGACGAGCCACATGTGTCACGGTGTCACCTACCTTGATTTCACGGCTGACCTTGATGCCTGTGATGATATAGCCTACCATGCCCGCGCTGATCTCGTTTGTTTCAAACATGCCGAGGCGCAAAACGCCTACTTCATCCGCCATCACTTCTTTCCCGGTGTTGTAAAATTTGATCTTGTCTCCTTTGCGCAAAGTGCCGTTAAGCACCCTGACATAGGTAACCACCCCGCGAAAGGAATTGTACACAGAGTCAAAAATCATGGCCTGAAGCGGTGCATTGGGATCGCCTTTGGGGGCAGGAACACGATCCACCACAGCAGCCAAAATTTCCGGCACCCCTATGCCTGTCCGGCCAGAGGCAGGGATGATATCTTCACGGTCACAACCGATGAGGTCCATCAGCTGATCCTGAGTTTCCTCAATCATGGAGCTGTCCATATCCACCTTATTAGCGATGGGTATTATTTCAAGGTTATGCTCTACGGCGAGGTAAAGATTGCTAATCGTCTGTGCCTGAATACCTTGTGTAGAGTCAACCAGAAGAAGCGCGCCCTCGCAGGCAGCTATGGATCGGCTCACCTCATAGGAAAAGTCCACGTGGCCAGGCGTGTCAATGAGGTTGAAAATGTATTCCTCGCCATTGGCAGGGTGAATGTAGCGCATCTGAATGGCGTGGCTCTTGATGGTGATGCCGCGCTCGCGCTCCAAGTCCATATTGTCTAAGGCTTGATCCTGCATTTCCCGCTTGCTGATGGTGTTGGTAAATTCCAACAAGCGGTCAGCGAGGGTACTCTTGCCGTGA
Organism: uncultured Saprospiraceae bacterium; assembly: GCA_964539805.1. Classification (GTDB taxonomy): domain Bacteria; phylum Bacteroidota; class Bacteroidia; order Chitinophagales; family Saprospiraceae; genus M3007. The sequence continues at coordinate 18,002 of CAZIKN010000096.1, forward strand.
TCAATGTGCGCAATGATGCAAAAATTACGGATGTTTTTCATATTCAAAATTGGGGCGCAAAGGTAGTATAATAAGTTTGCTTTTCAGATTAATTCCTGCACAACGAATTAAAGTGATACCTGGATTTAAGTGATTTTGAAGATTACCAGGATTGATTTACCTGATTTTTAAAGATTAATATCAATGCAGTATTCAAAACCGGGCAATCTGGTTCAGGATGCAAAACCTTTTGCCCAAAATGGCGTTTGAACGGCAAAACCTTGATATGCCCCAAACTAAACGAAACCCCAAGCAAGGGCAATTGCTGGTACATTACCCTTTTTACATGCCCCAATTGGGGCGCGAGCGCGCCATACGGGTGCTGCTGCCTCGAAATTACCACCAGGATCACGGACGGCGCTTCCCAGTCATTTACCTCAATGATGGCCAAAACCTGTTTGAAGCCAAAACTGCCGCCTTCCGACACTGGAAATTGATGGAATTTATGGCCCGGCAGCCGCTCAAACGTCAAGCCATTTTGGTGGGCGTGGACAATGGCGGCCTGCACCGGGTGCATGAATATGCCCCATACAGGCGTGGATCAAACGGAGGTGAGGGCGATGCCTACCTGCAATTCATCACGCACACCCTAAAGCCTTTTATTGACAGCGAATACCGTACCTGGGCACACCGTGAGGCAACTGGTATGGCCGGATCTTCTCTGGGCGGGCTAATTTCTTTTTATGCAGGACTGCGCTATCATCATGTTTTTGGGAAAATTGGCGCATTATCGCCCTCTTTTTGGTTCAATTCACAAATTGGCCGTTTGGCTGAAAATGCCCCCGAAAACAAAAGTCAATTTTACATTAGTGGCAGTAAAACGGAAATGCGCAGTATGTACACAAGCCTGGAACACACCTACCATACCATGAGAAAAGGGGGGTATTCGGACAGCGAATTGCGCGTAGTGGCCCGTGACAGAGGCAGCCATTCCGAAACCTTTTGGGCTAAGGAATTTAAACCCATGTACGAGTGGCTCTTCCCTGTGACGGCTTTTTGAGCGGTGGGCATAGTTTTTAGATAAATAAGTTGTATATACAAATTTTGTATTATTCTTGCTCCCAGTTTTGATACCAAACCAAGAATATGCAACAACAAACACTTGTCCGCGCGGCTGTTTCAATGGCTTTAGTGGTATTGTCCGTGCTCGTTATCTGGGAGTTCTCCTTGCGTCAACGAGGCCATAACATTTCTTATGATGATGGTGCCCCATTGTGGTCCGACAAAAGGGCCAAGGTCTATCAGGATACAAATAAAGCCGTAGTCTTTATCGGTTCATCACGCATTAAATTTGACCTTGATATACCGACTTGGCAAAGCGTGACGGGCAAAGAGGCCGTACAATTGGCCATTGAGGGCAGTTCTCCGCTTCCAGTGCTATTTGATTTGGCCAATGACCCCAATTTTAAGGGGCGTTTGGTCGTGGATGCCACAGAGGGCTTGTTTTTCACCATTGGCCCATCTGCCGTTGACAAGCCTAACAAAAACATCAAATACTATCATGATCGCACGCCCGCACAAAGGGCCAGCTTTGTCCTCAACCGCTGGATAGAATCCAAATTGGTCTTTTTGGACAAGGAACATTTTTCGCTGAGCGGACATTTGGATGCCTTAGAAATACCCAGTAGGCCCGGAGTATTCATGATGCCCATTTTCCCGGTTGAATTTGATCGGAACAGCTTTGACCGACAAATGTACATGACTGATCGCTTTTTAGCAGATACCGCCTTGCAACATCGCGTCAGTGGTATCTGGAAGTTTTTTGGTGAAATGGCCAAAAAAGCCCCACCCACGCCACAGGAAACATTGGATGCCATTTTTCAATCCGTAAAAGAGGCTACGGACAAAATCCGTTCGAGGGGCGGAGTGGTCATTTTTATTCGCCCGCCCTCCAGCGGCCCTGCCCTGATGGGCGAATCTTTTGCCTTTCCGCGTGAAACATACTGGGATCGGCTGCTGGCTTTGACGGGTTGCCCGGGAATCCATTTTGCGGATTATCCATCCGTGGCCCATTTTGTTTGCCCTGAGGATTCTCATTTAAGCCCGGCTGATGCGGTCATCTATACCAGGCACCTGATTGAAACAATAAAATAAAGACAGCGCTAAACGCACCCACATTCTCTTCTTATGGTTTTCAACTCATATACTTTTATTGCCTTTTTTGCGGTCATTCTGGTGTTGCACCATTTGCCCTTGTCTTGGAACTTCAAGAAAATCAATCTTTTATTGGCCAGTTATATTTTTTATGCGGCCTGGAACCCACCGTTCATCCTGTTGTTGTGGTTGAGCACAGTGGTTGATTTTTTTGTGGGGCGCGCCTTGTATGTCCAGGAAAACCCATACAAAAAGAAGTTGCTTTTGGTGCTTAGCCTTATCGGCAACCTTGGCATGTTGTGTTTTTTCAAATATGGCACCTTTTTATTGGACAACTTTGTAGCTTTGGTAAATTTGGCGGGCATGGATTACCATCCGGCCAAGCCGAACATCATCCTGCCAGCGGGCATTTCATTTTACACTTTTACCACGCTGTGTTACACCATAGATATGTATCAGAAAAAAAGCGAACCGGTGAAATCCTTACTTGATTTTTCGCTTTTTGTCACGTTTTTTCCACACTTGGTGGCCGGCCCCATTGTGCGCCCCCCACAATTGGTCCCGCAGTTTGAATCCCCGCGTCAAGCCACGCAAAAGCAGTTTTTTGATGGGCTTTTCCTGCTTTCCTTAGGATTGTTTATGAAGGTTGTGCTGGCGGACAGTATGTTGTCGGCATCGGCGGATATGGTGTTTGATCGGCCTGGTGTAACGACAGCCTTGGATGCCTGGGCTGGTGTGCTGGCTTTTTCAGGGCAAATATTTTTTGATTTTGCAGGCTATTCCACTTGTGCAGTGGGTGCAGCCCTCTGTTTGGGCTTTATTTTACCCCAAAACTTCAACTATCCGTATGCCGCTATTGGCTTTTCTGATTTTTGGCGACGCTGGCATATCACTTTGTCGGCTTGGCTGCGCGATTATTTGTACATCCCCTTGGGTGGCAACCGTCATGGCGTAGTCCGCACCTATTATGCGCTCATGGTGACCATGTTACTGGGCGGGCTTTGGCATGGTGCCAACTGGACTTTCGTGGTATGGGGTGGCCTGCACGGGCTTTACCTATGGGGAGAGCGGTTCTTTCGAACTGGCCAACCCGAAGGATCCAGAGGTGATGATGCAGGCTGGAAGGGCTTGGTATATGCATTGCTTACGTTTATGCTGGTCAATATTACCTGGGTATTTTTTAGATCTGCCGATTTTCAGAAAGCATGGCATTTGTTGATATCCATGTTTGGCATGGTGCCTGATGGCCCACCCATTCTGACAACGCTATCCTTGCTGAAAATATTTATCATTGTTCCGGGCATGTTTGTTGCACACTGGTTGATGCGCAACAAACAAGTATTGGATGTTGCCCACCGAATGTCATGGCCCGTATTGGCCGTTTTTTGGTCATTTATGATTTTGTTGCTGATCTGGGCACAGGAAAGCAGTAGTTCTTTCATTTATTTTCAATTTTAGAATCGTACTACCTTTGCCCCAAAATACAGGGCTTTATGCGCATCGAATCAAAACTGCCCAATGTGGGCACCACTATTTTTACCGTCATGTCCGGTCTGGCACAACAAACGGGTGCCATTAACCTATCACAAGGATTTCCGAATTATGACCCTTCGCCCCGGCTTCAGCAATTGGTGACGGAGCACATGGCCCGTGGAGACAATCAATATGCCCCCATGCCTGGACTGATCTCCCTTCGCGAGCGCATTGCCCAAAAAATCAGCGATTTATACGGAAAAAGTGTGAGCCCGGACACGGAAATTACCGTCACGGCGGGTGGAACTCAGGCCATTTTTTGTATTATCGGGGCATTTGTACGTCCCGATGATGAGGTCATCCTGCTTGAGCCTTGCTATGATTCTTATCGGCCCTCTGTAGAAACAGTGGGTGGTCACGTGGTGACGTACAGCCTTTCTGCACCGGATTACAAAGTGGATTGGGCGGAAGTGAAAAAACTGCTTACGCCGCGTACGCGCATGA
>CAZIKN010000097.1:0-21546 GCA_964539805.1 uncultured Saprospiraceae bacterium
AAGATTGGCCATGCCCAAACTCAAGGTTTTTTCAGTCAACCGGTTGAAAGCAGGCAAAATGGCGTAAGCCATGACGATGCTTAACGCAAGCCCTAAAAATGTCAATAGCATAGCCTCGCTCAAAAACTGCCCGATGATCAGGCTGCGCCCGGCACCCACCACCTTGCGAACGCCTACCTCACGGGCGCGCTTTTCGCTGCGCGCCGTGGCAAGATTCATAAAATTGGCGCAGGCAATAAGCAGGATAAATACGGCAATGATGGACAATAGCCAGATCAATGTAATCCGGCCACCATTCTGCTTGCCTTCTGTAAATTTGTTGTACAAACGCCAATCACTCAATGGATAAGCAAAAATATGTGCCGGCGACTCGGGTTCCTTGCCCTGTATATAATTTTCCAATTTTTTGTTGAGCGCTGCAACGTCCGTGCCCGGCTGGAGCTCCACCCAGGTCGGCAGGGAGTTATCGCCCCAGGCTGAATTGACCCACTCCGTATTCATTAACTCAAAAATGCGAAAAGGCAACACTACGTCAAAACGCAGGCTGCTGTTTTGCGGCACATCCTTTATTACTGCGGCTACCTTTAGGTCACGCTGGTTGTTGTGCCGCAATATTTTGCCCAATGGATTTTCCTGTCCAAAAAACTTTTTTGCAGTTCTTTCCGTGATGACCACCGATCCCGCATCCTGCAAGGCGGCAACCGGATCACCGGCCAAGGTCTCAAAAGTCAATGCCTTGAAAAAATCAGGCTCTGCGTAATAGCCCCGCTCAAAAGCGTTCTTTTCACCGGAAGCCAGCAAATGCCGCCCTTGCCAATTGTACCTGAAAACGTGCTTGATCTCTGGTATTTCAGCCCTAAGCCCAGCCGCCAATGGCCCTGGCGTAGCCTCAAAAGTATAGGTGACGCCACCCTGTGTCTGATGCTGTAAAATCAGGTGAATATTGGTCAGGTTTTGATGGTAGCGATCATACTGCAACTCATCAAAAATGAACAACAGGATCACAATGGCAGAGCCAAGACCAACAGCCAGACCAGTGATATTGATAGCAGTGTACAACTTGTTTTGGGTCAAGTTACGGATGGCGAGTTTTAGGTAATTGGCCAGCATGACAAGAATGAATATTGGGTTTTAAAACACTCATTTTTGGGATTCTAATTTTAGGCCAATTTACAAAATAATGAATATCAATTTTTTACAAAGTAAAAATACTGAAATACTGTGCGAAAATGTACACTTGTGTTATACAGGCGAACGTTGTCCATGTTTTGCCAGCCAGCCCCAGCACAAAAAAAACGGCCCCTCAAAATGGATTTGAAGGGCCGTTTCAATCTTGTTAAACCTAATTCAACTACCTTCTTTTGACTACCAATGATTTGGTAATCAATTCATGGGCTGTGCGAAGGCTGATCTGATATACCCCATCGGAATAATCATCCAAGCTGAATGCAATCCTTTGTTGTGCTGCATCCGGGCCAAGTGCGGTGCGCCAAACCTGACGGCCGAGCGCATCAAAAACGCTGAGTTCGGCACCTTCTGGCATCTCGCCCGAAATAAATACCTCCACGGCTTCGCTTGCAGGGTTGGGACTAAGCACTAACCCCAGGTCAGTTTCCGCAAGTCGTGAGGGTTTGGTGTTGGGGCTTGCGCCGCAGTTCACCGTTACCGTCTGCGAACAGGTTTTTAGGTTGTTCGCTGCATCCGCTGCTGTCCAAGTGATGGTATTGACCCCGGCGGGCAGATTCGCTGGCGCATTGCTGCTCAGGTTAGTCACCGCGCAATTGTCCGAGGCTGTGGCTGTGCTCAATTGATTGGAAGGGAAGCCACAAGGATTGCCACTTCCTGTTACGGATATACTTGGCGGGCAGTTGATGACGGGTAGTTCATTGTCCACAACAGTAACCAAGAAGGAGCAAGTGTTGCTGTTGGCCACATTATCAAAGGCGCGCCAAATTACTGTTGTGCTGCCCGGGGCAAATACGGAGCCGCTCGCCAAGCCACTGAACAAACTGATAGAACCGCCAGAGCAATTGTCCGAATACGTTGGATTGGCATAGTTCACAACTTTGCTACACTGACCCGGCGTTACATTGGTCTGTATATTTAAAGGGCAGGTAAGGGTTGGCAATTGCATATCCCTTATGGTTATGCTAAAGCTGCATTGTGCGATGTTACCCGATCCGTCGGTAGCACGGAAGGTGACATTGCTTGTGCCAATGGGAAAAGCAACGCCACTCGGCAAACCGCTGATTCGCAATACGGATCCCCCGCTGCAATTGTCTGTGAATGTTGCACTTGTATAAGTTGTTACTGCATTGCACAGGTTGACATCTGTGTTCTTCACGATATTGGCAGGGCAGCTGATCGCAGGGGCCTGCGTATCATTGACCGTAACGCGGAACGAGCATGTACGCGTAAGGCCTGCGGCATCCGTGGCGCGGAACACCAAGGTGCTGATGCCCTTAGGGAATGAAGAACCGGAAGGGAGTCCGCTCACCTGTGAAATGGCAGGTGTAATGCAATTGTCTGTGGCTGTTGGCGCAAACACCACTGCCGCACTGCACAAGCCAGCATCCGTTCCGCGGGTGATGTTGGTTGGACAAGTGATGGCAGGCTGCTCATTATCCGTAACCAAAATCGTGTAAGCACAGCTGGCTGTGTTGTTGTTTATGTCCGATGCTGTGTAGGTCAGCACCGTAGTGCCCGCCTGAAAACCGTAAGTATCTGATTGTCCGGGGGTAACCGAGCCCCCCGTGGGCAGACCGCCCGGTGCCGGTGCGCCATTGGAGAAACCAAGCGATAACGTAAATGGCGCATTGGAGCCGGTTACGGTCGGATGGGCAATGGTGCCATTGAACGTGCAATTACCCGTAACTCCGTCAGCGGAGGTCGTGCGGACGAGGCTTGCAGGGCAATTGATACGCGGAGCATCACCTATGACAATGTTGCGGCTACCAGTGCCTGAACAATTGCCCGGCAAGGTCACCGTGACGTTTAAGGTAACGGATCCTGTTGCTCCTGCGGTGTAGGTAATGGCAGAAGTACCCAAACCCGCTGTTATCGTGCCGTTTGATATGCTCCAGGCATAAGTAGCGCCCGAAACCTGCTGCACGCTGGCCGCATTGCCTGTTGAGTTAGCGGATACCGGGCTGCTGGCGGTAATTGTGGTGGGCGGAGCATTGACGGTTATGACAAAGGCGCAGGAATTGACGCAGCCATCGGCATTGGTAAAGGTATAGGTAATCAAATGAGTGCCTGCACCCGCATTTGCAGGGTTAAAAGAGCCTGCCGATACACCATTACCGGAATAAACGCCTCCCGCCGGGCTTGCCCCACTCAGGGCAAAGGGGGCCGCACTGGCACAAACAGTCAGGTTGGCAGGGCAAGATACTGCGGGCAGCGCTTTTTGGCTTACTTCCACTGTTGCTGAAGCTGTGCATTGGTTGGCATCGCTGATGGTTACTGTGTAAATTCCCGCTGTATTGATGGAAACGGAAGCGGTAGTGGCACCTGTGCTCCAGTTGTGGCTACTGCCATTGGCACTTAATACAGTAGAACTACCTGCACAGAAGTTTGGCGTGCCACTAATGGTCACAACAGGCAGGTTCACCTCAAAAACGGATACCGTACGGCTCACTTCGGAGGCTGTGATCAACAAAGGTTTTCCTGTTGGGCTTTGGCCAGCTGGCACAAACACAAGCCCTTCCAAACCAAGGTCTTCGGGGGTGTTGATGTACTGCACAAAGCTTGGGGCGTTGGGGTTACTGACATCATACACCATAATGTCGCCAGTGCGCTCCAATCCAATAAAGGCATAAGGTTTGCCATTGAGTTGACCAATTACGGCACCTTCCGGCTCGGGGCCTTTATTGTCACTACGGCCATCAAATGAGTTAGTTGCACCATCCGAATTGAATATGGATGGCGATTTGGCTGCTGTGATTTGCTCAAATTGGTCGCCACTGTCAAACACCTGCGTCCCTGACGCATTCCATATAGAAAATGAACGCGCCCCAAGGGCCTGAATTTGATCATAATCACCGTCGCCATCGGTATCACCTGTAGCATTCGTCAATTGCAGGCGCCCCAAAACCGCATTTGCCTTCAAAGATGCCGCATTGGGGAAAACCGTAGGGTCAAGCACGTATGCTGATGATCCCACACGAACTTCCTCGTTAAAACCAGTGTAGGCGCGGGAGTCGCCTTCGTTCGCGGTTAAATAATAATCCTGACCTGCCACGCGGTAATGAACAATAGCATCCGGCTGATACATGCCAAAGACGGGCCTTGGCTGGATATTTATGGTTGAGCCATCCATATCGCTTGCATCCAGGCCCTTACCGGCAACATTGTGGTTTTTAAGCCCCAAAGGCTGTATAGCGGTAATAGTAGCGCTTGGTATATCCAGCAACGCAATAGCATTGTTTTCCTGCAAGGTAACCCTTGCCGTCAACCCATTCGGATCTACTACAATATACTCAGGTTCAACATCTTGTGCCACTGTGGCATTTGGCCCGAAAATACGCACACCCGATGCACGCAGGGCGGCCAATTGGCCATTAAATGCGGTAAAGGTAGCCGTTTGGACCGTGGCATTTGCCACACCACCGCTTAGGTCAATGATACTGACCGAGCCTTCGGGATCAAAAGAATTGCCCTGCCCGTAACTGTTCGGCTCCCCTTCATTGGCAGTAAGCAACTTCTGCCCATCGGGAGTAAAGGTGACCATATCGGGCAGCGCACCAACCGTCACCTCATTCAGGAAAGTGCCGTCGGCTGCCACAAAGAAACTGACGCGTCCGGGCTGTTGTGCATTGGTGCCATTAGTGACAATGGCATACGATACTGCTACGATGCCATTTTTGATGGCTACGCTGTTGGGGATAGCGGTCGTGCCAGAAGGCGGCACAAATCCAGGCGATAAAGTGCTGATCAGTGCCAAGGCACCTGAGTTACTTAAGGAAAAAACCTCAACCGTGGAACCAGCCACGACATATACGCGGTTGCTGGCAGGATCAAAAGCGGGTATTTCCGCTCCATTGGCACTGGTGGTGCCACCAGCCTTGCGTAGAAAACCACAAGTATTGTCCGAAATAAGGATATTTTGGCTCACTGGGGAGCCTAATGCAATGCCTGCGCTTGGAGTTGAAATCGTGAGCACTGCCGTTTCGTCGCCCTCGGTAACGCCATCATCGGCTATTACAAAGGTTATGCTGCCGGTGCTTTGACCAGCAGGGATGGTGATTACCGTGCGCGTGAGGTAATAGTCATCCGCAGTAATACCCGTCCCGCTTACACCCAAATTTACCGTTTGATTGCTTGTAACCACTGCCGAGCTGCTTGCTGTAACCGTAATACTGGTGCTATTGGCCTCCGAACCTGCATTGGCACTAACAGAAAGCGAGACAATGGGCAACACCGTTACATTGACCGCACCATTGGACACACAATTGTTCGCATTGGTCACTGTGACAGCATAGGTTTGCTGACCGGGAGCCAAAGGTACCGCGGTTGTTGTATTGGCATTGGCATTGACCACGCCACTCCCCGACCAATTATAGGAGGCACCTGCCCCGGCTGATGGTACGGACAGGTTAAGCACTGCTCCTTGTGCCACTGGATTGGGGCTTGCCGTGATTGTGGTAGAGGATTGGCTGCTTACCGATACCGTAGTCTGTTCGTTAAGGTCAATGGCCACGCAATTGTTGTTATCTGTGATCTGGGACAAGGTAAAATTAGTGCTGCCAGTGAAATCTACGCCCTCTGTGAGGGTAACAAAAGGGCTGCCGCTGTTTACATTATTATAGGTAAGGCCATTCACTACGATGCTGAAAGGCCCCGTGCCATTGCTTGCATTAAAGGTAAGGTCAGCCGTAGTGCCGGGGCAGATCGGGCCGTTGTTGGTCAATGTGCCGGCAGGCGGCGTACAAGTAGGTGTACCACTGATGGTTACCATGTCGAATCGCCAGGTGCCTGTAGTACTATACGTGCCGCTGTTGCTGGAAGCTACATAGTTGCTGGTGCCAGGTGCAAAGGCCGCCACGATGCGTATCCCAAAATTTGCATTGTTGTTGGCTGCAGTGATCGAGCCCAAGTTTAAAGACCGGTTATTGAACCAGGTGTCGCCAGCAGTACCTTCAAATGGAGCACCGAAATCAATCCAGTTGCTGCCATCCGTTGTATATTGCAGTTGTACGTGGCGTGGCCCTGTATTGGAGTGGCGTTGATCCCATTTCACCTGAATGTTCTGAAAACCAACCGTACTGACCAAAAACTGCACTCCTCTGGTCTTGTTCCCCGTGCCTTGAGCGGCATAAGTGGTGACATTCCAGCCCGAATCATCACCAGAAGCGGGATCGGTGCTGCCGCCGTTGGAATCACCAGAATTGAAGGAGGCTGTTGTGCCACCGGCCAATGATGCCGAGCCGGAACCTACGCTGGGTGTGGTTAGGCCCGTTCCAGTGGCGCCATCCGCAGGGTTGGAGTTGAAATTCCACTGTGTGATGGTCGTTTGTGAAAGGCCTATTGTTTGGAGCAATAGAAAAAACAATGAAAAACCAAAGAAATACCTTGGTTTCCAAATAGAAACCATAGTCTCTTTTAGGATTGATCTGTACATAATATTCATCTGAATGATTTTAGATTATTGATACATAAATAGAGAAGGGCGTTAAGATGACAATCATCCGTAACACCCTTCCGTTGACCATGTAAAGGTATTTTAGCCCTGAGGCTTTGGCCGCTTGGAGTACATGAAGTTTTGGCTAAGAAATTGTTAAGTAATATTCAAATTGATGTAATTTTAAGCGCTTCAATGATTTATTTACCTGATTTTTAAATACTTACATATACCACTCATTCAAAACCCCTTTGTATTGACCATAAACACAGCTGTATGTCCCCTTTTTCATTTAAAAAATTGGCCTTAATCCTTTTGGCGAGCTTCATGGTGGGTATAGGCGAGTACGCCGTAGCCTGGCAATTCAACGATGGTATCATCACCCAAAAAGTCATTGGTTTTGTGTTCATCGGTATGGCATTGCCCAGCCTTATCATAGGTGGCGTCATGCGAATGTTCAGGCCGGAACTGCAACGCTATTTTGCCATCACCATACTATTTTATGTGACCATTGGGGGCGTTTTGTTATTGACCTCATAGCACATCGTATTTTTGGCCTTGTGTGGATGCGCAATGAAAAGATCAATTTCTGGCCGGATGGCCGCCCACCACAACAAGTCTTTTAGGACATTATCCCATGTGAAACGGGTAATTGGGGCGTATGCAACCCAATTACCCGATTTTTTTTGTGCCCTACAACCAAATTACCTGTTTTTGGGACGCAATTACCTGGCCTTCGCCGCCATCATCCTACATCTTTGTTCCATCATTTTTCACATACAAAAGATGCCAGTTAAAGCACCTTTCTTCTTACAAGCAGATATAGCAATTCCAAATATTTGTTCATTATAAAATCTACAGACATGAGAAATCCCCTTTTTTTCGCGATCATCATTTTGGTGGTAAACACCACATTATTTGCCCAAAAAACGGCCACCTGGAAGGGTGGTACCCCTGGCAAACCCAACGACTGGAACTGCTCTGCCAATTGGCGGGAGGGCCGTGTACCAAATGAGTTTAGTGATGTGGTTATTCCAAACTTAGAGAACAGGAACTATCCGCTTATCAACAGAAATGTGGATGACATCAACACATTGCTTGTAATGTCCGAGGCAAGCCTGACCATCGGCAAAAAAGGCTCCCTTAGCGTGTTCGAAAAATTGGAGATAGCACAGGGAGGCAGCATTTGCAACAACGGGAAACTAAACCTGCCTATCAGCGAAATACCCATCAGCAAAAACCAAAATACGGTTGAATTAGCAAAAAGAGTTGACATTTCCATGATAACCACTTGTCAGAACGAGCATTAATGAGGACAAAGAGTGGATAATCCCGTCAACTTTTCACGTACCTATCTTACGCCATGTCATTCAAGATTTTTTTAAGCATTGCAGTAATATGTTTTGTACCCATCGCCTCATTTGCCCAAAAAATGGGATCATTCCAACAAGAATATGAGGGGCAAACGGGAGCAGGAAGTGCATCCTCCTTGCTCGAAGAGAATATGTGTATGATCATTTTGTGCATTGCTTTATTATCGGGGTGCTTTTGGGGGTATTTTATTTTTAAAGAATGTACACGGGAAAAAAAATTAAAAGATAATCCACTTACTGATCACTTTTAAACGCCGCATTTATGAGAAGCACCTTGTTTTTAACAGCCCTTATGCTTATATCGAAAACGAACCTTTGGGCACAAAGCCCGGCTTCATTTGCCAATACTCAACAAGTCATGGCGGATGCCAACCATACCAATGGTGCTTATTTCAATAATGGTTATGCCAACTGGCGTGACACCCCTCATTGCAGGCAATGCGGCCGAAGGGTGAATCCCGGCAATCGTTGGTAGGTACACACTGTCTAACCCTTAGACGGCACAAAATCACACACATTTTTATGAAAAACATCATTTTGTTCGCCGCGCTGATCTGTATCGCGGGCGGAATTACACATGCCCAATCCGTCAACGACGAACTGGAACTGCAAGCCTTCGCCCGCAGGTACATGGCCGCCTACAACGCACAAGATCACGCCGCTCTCGGGAAAATGTACACCGACGATGCCGTGCGCATTGACCAGCAGGGCAAACAGATCACAGGGGCTGAAAACATTGCCAAAGATTTTCAGGAGCAATTCATCAAAAACAACGCCACGCTGCTCATCCGGCAAACAGGCATCAACTGGTCAGATGCCGAGCACGCATGGGTCGCCAAAGGCAATTACGAAGTGTATGGCAAAACATACGTGTATGACATCCCCATCAACATCACGGGCAGTTATACCAATGCAATGCAAAAAAAGGATGGCGTGTGGAAAATAGCCAAATCCTGGCTGACCGCGCCCGATTTATCGAACATAAAAGCCGAAATAATAGCCATAGAAGATGCCTGGGCAACCGCCTTTAATGCGAAAGATGTCGCCACGATTGTGGGCTTTTACGCCGATGATGCCATCAGCATGAACGATGACCAACCCATGCTCGTGGGCAAAGCCGCCATTCAGAAAGGCGTGGAAGAAGAAATGGCAAGGCGCAAAGGCATCACAAAGGTTGTTTTTGAAACTTTGGACTTGTACGGCGACGAAAACCGCGTGACGGAAGTCGGAAAAACAACCATCACCGACAGCACAGGAAAGGTGATCTACACCGGCAAATACATGGCTGTGTGGGAAAAACGCAACGGCAAATGGCTGACTGTTAGGGACATCAGTAACGATGATGCGAAGTAGTGCAAAACCTCGGCAGGGTTTCAAACCCTGCCGACGTTAAAACAGTAATTTTTTAACCATAAACAAGTTTTTAAAATGAAAAAAATATGCTTATCCCTCGCTTTTTGTCTTTTGGCAATGCTTGCTTTTTCTCAGGGAAAAATGGAAAAAGAAAGCATCGTCATCGGCAAAACAGACAGCGTCCAATCTACTATTCTGGGCGAAAACAGAAAAATTTGGGTGCATGTCCCTGATGGAGCCGGCAAAGAGCGTTTTCCTGTGGTGTATCTATTGGATGGCGATGGGCATTTTTCCTCAGTCGTGGGCATGATTCAACAATTGAGTACCATCAACGGCAATACGATGTGCCCCAAAATGATCGTGGTAGGCGTAACAAACACCGACCAAGTTAGACCTGATGGAAAACAGTTTTAAAAGCGTGCCCGTCGAAATCGGGCAATTAAAAAACTTGCGATATTTGAGGCCTCTTTTGATGATGTAAATGATTGATTAATATAAAATTAAAATGATACCAACAGCAAAAAACATCTTTTTACGCCTGCTGATCTGCGCATCTTTTCTAATAAGCCTGTGCCGGCAAACAAGCATTTTTGCCCAACAACAGCGTTCGCCCTTAGAAGCTTCCTTTCGCGCTTATCAGGAAATGAAAAAAGAGACGCCATACAAACTTGAGTGGGTGTCATTAGGGCCGATGGTCAATTCTGCTCGTGCTGATGTGGTGCAAGTGGATGCCACCAACCCGGGTACCATGTACGTCGGCTTTGGCTCGGGCGGCTTGTGGAAGACCGTGAACAATGGTGCCAGTTGGCAGTGTGTTTTTGAAGATCAAGCGTCTTTGGGCATTGGCGATATGGAATTGGCACCTTCCAATCCCAATATCATTTATCTCGGAACGGGGGAAAACCTGAAAAAACCCCGAAATTTCACCTTGCCCGGCACAGGCATGTATCGCTCCAACGATGCGGGTAAAACATGGCAACATATCGGCCTGGAAGATTCCTGGTCTGTCGCAGAAATCGCCATTCACCCTAAAAACCCGGATATTGTCCTCGTGGCGGTGTTGGGTCATCTATGGTCAAAAAATAAAAACAGGGGCCTGTACCGAACCACAAATGGCGGCAAAACGTGGCAACAGGTTTTGCACATAGACGATGCGACAGGCGCAAATGATGTCGTGATGGCCCCTTCCAAACCCCGAATCATGTACGCCTCCACCTGGGAAGTTTATCCCGGCATCAAGGGCAAAAACAGCGGCGTTTACAGGAGCGTCAATGGCGGCAAAACCTGGTCGGCGTGTACAAAAGGCTTGCCTTCCGGGGCATCGGTGGGGCGCATCGGCCTGGCGGTGTCCCATACCAACCCCTTAAAAGCGTATGCTTTAGTGGATAACCTCCACAATGCCAAAGGCGAAGCGGCAGAACTGTACAAAACAACGGATGGCGGCCTGACATGGGCCAAAACCCACTCCGCGCCGGTCTATAACTTTTCCGTCATCGGCTGGTATTTCACCGATGTGTATGTCAACCCCCAAAACGATGAAGAAGTCTATTGCCTCGGCGTGCGTTTGGCGCATAGTGCCGACGGGGGCAAAACATTTTCCTTTATAGGCGGCCAGGTGACCCGTTCCACGCCGAGTTTGGCAAAAGGTTTTCACTTAGACCAATGTGAGTTATGGATAAATCCCGATAACCCGCGACATCTGGCGGCAGGAAACGACGGCGGTTTTTATGTGAGTTACGACAAAGGGCTGTCGTGGTTTCATTACAACAACATCCCCGTCGGCGAATTTTATGACCTTGCGATTGACCAAAAAAACTACGTCATTTATGGCGGCACACAAGACGATGCCACCGTGTATGGGCCGCCCAAAGAGATAAAGCCCCATTTTCCCGATACCTGGAAATACTTGTGGATTGACCCCTGGGATGGCGGCGATGGCTGCGTCTCGCAGATTGACCCCGAAGACGACAATACCGTTTATTACAGCATGCAACATGGCTATGCCGTCCGGTATGACAAAAAAATGGATACAACCCACGCCATTCAGCCGAAATTGCCGCCAAACAGTAGGGATACGCTTCATTTCAACTACATAACGCCTTATTTTATCTCGGCGCATGGCGCTAAAACACTTTATCACGGAGGCAATTTTATATTTAAAAGCACCGACAGAGGCGATTATTGGCAAGTCATCAGCCCCAATTTGGCTGTTTCCGGCATCCCTGAAAAGCAATCTTTTTCGACTGGCGCGCTCGCGGAATCTAAAATTGAAAAGGGTTTGCTCTATGCAGGCACCGACCGGGGCGCTTTTTGGGTCACTAAAAACGACGGGGCCAATTGGGAAGAAAACAGCGCGGGGCTTGCCCATAATTATATTCGCAGTATTTGCCCCTCGCGATTTGCCAAAGCAAGGGTATATGTCGCCATGACGGGCATCAATTATGACGACCTGCAAAGTTACCTTTATGTGTCGGAAGATTATGGTAATAACTGGACCAGCATTGCCGCCGGATTGCCCAATGAGCCCGTCAATGTAGTGGTAGAAGACCCGCGCCATGAAAACATTTTGTACGCCGGCAGTTTGCGGGGCGTTTATATCTCGACGAACAGGGGCAAAACCTGGTCCTATTTAGGTTGTAAAATGCCCGGCACTGCCGTAGCCGATCTTGAAATCCATGAGGCATCTATGGATTTGGTAGTAGCCACCCACGGCAGGGGGATTTATAAAATGAACCTGCGCCCCATTCATGCCATGGTATCCGAAAAATTGGACTTAGACAAAGACCATTTGTTTGCCCCTTCCGAAAGCCGCCGCCCCTGGTTTAGTTCGCATAGCGGAGAGCCGCTTTATCAAACTTTGGAAAAAACAAGTTTCCCCTTTTGGCTGAGCAAGGCCAAAACTGTTACCTTGTCCATTCAGGACAAAACACATAAAGTATTGTGGACGAAGACTTTAGAAGGCCAAAAAGGACTGAATGAATACCGCTGGGATCTGATTGTCGAAAGAGAAAAAAGCGACAGGCCCTACTTTGTACATTACGACAAGTTTTTGGAAGCGGGTAATTATATACTCATTTTATCGGATGGGGAAACGGCGCTCGAACAAGTTTTTGTGGTGAAAGAGGGGGTTTCGCCGCACAAAGAGTAGTTTATTTTATTTTGTTTCCAAAAATTCCTGTCTTTGCCCCATAATAGAAATAAAATGAATTTTGAGAATTTCCAATCATATTTTCAACTGCGGAATCTCGAAGTTTCGCGAGCATAAAACCAAAAAAGCCCGCCTGTGCCAAAGTACAGGCGGGCCAATTCAGTCAAGGGCCAAATCTGTTCTTATAATTGAACCGCTTCGATGGCCGAAACCAAAGCCCGGCGGTCGGTTTCCAACAATTTCATCAGGTCGAACACCTTTTCGCTGAATCCTGCGAGGCAGAATACTTTGTCTTCCGGCAATTGCAGCGATCCGTAGCCCGCCAAATCGAAGGAATACACAAACGGATTGGCACCGGTACGGCGTTTGTACGCCTCAAATTCCTTCGCGGGTGTATCGTTGCCCATCCAGCCCTGCATATCCGACAAGATGACAATGCGGTCATAGCGTTCGCGGGCGACTTTGAAGATGGCGTGAAAATTCGTACCTGCCGATTTTGCATTGCGGACAATATTGTCGGCAATGGTCATCAGCGAATCCCGCGAATTGGCCCGAACGTAGGATGCATCATCCGAAAAACGCATCAGGTCCGCATCGTTCGATTTGAACAAAGCAGCCGCAAAAACAGCCCCCAATTGGATGCACGAACGGCTGGCAAATCCTTTCGCCCCGACACGGGCCGACATAGAACCGGAATCATCCACAACAACCAAAGTACGCCCCTCTAAACGCGGAACGTTGGCCAACGAGGTTTCCAGGGCATCGGTCAGCGCCTCTTGCAACACGCGTTTGGCGGGAAAAGCAGCGCCCACAATCAAGGCATCCAACGCGATCAGGTACTGAAATGGCATCACCAGCGCTTTGCGGATTTGCTGCTCGTTTTTCAGGCGTTTGGCCACTTCGGTTGCGTATTCGGGAGCCTGTTCGCCGATGTTGCGCAGGTTGCGCAGCATGGCCAAGTAGCCCAATTTGTTCGATTGGATCAATTCTGCCCAAGCCGCCGATTTCAATTCCATTTTTTCGGCCTCATCGGTCGCCTGTTTTCCGGCGGCAGTCAATTTTGCCTCCCAGGTAGCCGTGTTGCGCAGGGCATCGGCCACCAACTGGCGCAGCGCCTCGGCATTGCGTTCGTTGGGGATGGGGTGAACCAAGTTGACCAGGTCCACCAATTTAAACGAACGGCCTTCGCCGCGATATTTGGCCAATTGATACCCGTCAAAGCGGTTAAATGCTTCCGAAAACCCTTTTTTCATGGCGTTGGGCAACATTTTTGCGCCTTTCGCTTTGGTCAGGGCTGCAATTTCCAGCATATCGTCCGGGCGAAAAACAACGCGGTTGTAAAACTGCTTTGCCCAAACTTTGCCCGATGCCTGTGCGGCCAAATACGCCGCCAGTGTGTGTGTAATGGAGCGCATACCGTACTCGGTACGCGCATAAATGGCCGCTTTGGCTGAAAATTCCGGTTGCACACGGGCCATTAGCGCTTCGAGTTCTTTCATCTGTTCCGCTGCAGAGCGGTAAAACTGATCCTGTACAAACGAGGTCAGCAACAGCGAAGCAAGGGCCATTTCCGGCGATTGTACATAAGCCTCTCCTCCGGCGCGGTTTGCGACGGTTTGGGGCTTGCTGAACATAGTTTTTAGGTTAAAACGTGACATAGTGATTTTGACTATACATTTAGGCAAACAAAAATAACGGACAAGTTTTTCTATTCCTGATGGGACTCGAACCCACGTCTCTCCAACTATCAGTTAGAGCGCCTTTTTCCATTTTCGACCACAGGAGCCATTGGATCGAAGTATTGCCACATCTCAGTATTGCCTTTGTTGCGCAAGCGGGAGTCGAACCCGCAGCCAGGGCTTATGAGGCCCAGATGTTACCTTTACACTATCGCGCAAAAAAAAAGACAGAGAAAAATGCGGTGTGTTGGTGGTTTCGGTTAACAATCGAAGTAACACACCGGCTCACTACTGTCTTGCGGAGGACAAGGGATTCGAACCCTCATCCCAACTTTCGTCGGGAACAACTTTAGCACAGTCGCACAGCAAACCGTATCTGACTATCCTCCTGAGTAACGATAAAATAATATCTCGATTGATGCTAATCCATTTGACCCCATACTTCCTATCTTTTTCGTTGCATAGCGCTGCGTCTGCTTCGCAGGTTCCCGTCATTTAAAAGCAAGGTTTACTTGCTTTTTCATTTTGGTCATGCCTCAAAAGATAGTCGTCTGGAACCAAATGTATTTACCCTGAATCGTGAACTTATTATTTTATCGTTACTGATGTTGCGGAAAGCAGAGGACCCGACCCCCACACGGCTTGCGCCGGGGCCTTGTTTTCAAGACAAGTCGCCGCTCCATTGCAGCTGCTTTACTTTCCGTAAACCATGACAAAGAACACCGGCAAGCACTTTTTTAAAACCGCCGAAACGATTTTTGGGAAGGACTCGAACCTTCTACATATTGATTTGCAATCAATTGCTCTACCAGATGAGCTACGATGAAATGCTTTACCTCACTATTGCCAAGGTTTTGAGAGAATCATTGTTTGGGCGCTTTCAGGGACTCGAACCCAGAACACCGCCGCCACAAGGCGGTATGTTGCCATTACACTAAAAGCACCATGCTGT
This sequence comes from uncultured Saprospiraceae bacterium, assembly GCA_964539805.1. Taxonomy (GTDB): domain Bacteria; phylum Bacteroidota; class Bacteroidia; order Chitinophagales; family Saprospiraceae; genus M3007. The sequence goes on from CAZIKN010000097.1 coordinate 15,125, forward strand.
TTTGTCCGTATACGAGACAATGCGTAGTAAATTCGGTAGGCCCGGCGGGGATCGAACCCGCGACCCTCGGATTAAAAGTCCGATGCTACCACCTGCTGAGCTACGAGCCTGGATGTGATTTATTCAGGCTTCGCTTTCGAAAACTTTGTCGCATATTATTGATATTTATGGTGTTATGTGTTGTTAAAAAATAGAGCAGAAAAAATTTGCTTTGAGTCTGGAATTTAATCCAATGAGCTACAGCCCCGGTTTGATTAGTGATGTTGTGGGGCTGGCAGGACTTGAACCTGCTACCTTTCCGATGTACACGGACTGCTCTAACCACGATGAAACTCAATGCGATCACTACTGCTCTATTGGCGGTGACGACGGGATTCGAACCCGTGACTTTTGGTGAGACAGACCACTACGCTACCGCTGCGCCACGCCACCGGATAGAAAAAGAAAAATAGAAAAAGGGAATACGATACGAAGGGCGACGAGGATCAACTGGAAAGAATATCGGAGGTATTAAACCGATTACTGCGCTTAATTTGCTTCATGGAATCCTTACGCTCATACCAACCATTGGCAAAGTCGCAGCCGGTATGATCCGGAAAATGCTGAACGGTAAAGCGTACCATTTTTTGTGATCGTTTGTGACTATAAAATGTTGAATTGTTATCAGACAGCGGATATAACCGGGGGGGTGTTTTAAAAGTTCCGGAGCGGTCAAATTTTTTTACATTTTTTTAAAAACATCATCCACGCTTAGGCCTTGGCCCGTAAAAGGAACTTGCCGTTTCAAACCTCATCACCAAAGAGGAAGGCCACGCCATACTCAAAATTTCTATATGCCCATCCTGATTACCTTTGCCCAATAAGTTGATTTATACCAAACACCACTTTTTATGATGAATTTTTCATTTAAAAATCTAAGGACGCTCCTGCTTTTGTTGTGCGTATTACATGCGGCAAACCTCTGCGCCCAAAACGCTGCGGTAACAGAACGCAATGTGTCTTCTGCCATCTTCAAAAAAGAAGTCAAATACTTTGTGCAGCTGCCCGAGGGCTACCAAACAAGCAAAAAACGCTACGCTGTTTTGTATGCCTTGCAGGGAAGTGCCAAAACCGTGGAAGAAGCAGCGGCCATTGCACAAAAGGCGCATCAGGATGAAGGCCACGCGGAAGTGATCGTCGTTGGCATCGGCAGCGACGATGACATGGACAGGATGTCAGGCACTGCCCGTACGACAAATTCCTGTCGTTTATGGAAAAAGAACGCCTCCTTGAACGGTGCTTACAACAACAACAACATACCTGAAGTGAATGCACAAATGACGGCATTTGCCCAAAGGCTCGAAACCCAATCGGGTGGCGGTATCACAGCCCGGTACCGGGCATTTGACGATTGGGGTATTTCGCCACAACCGGGTTTGTATGAAGGATTGCTGTTGGTGGGCAAAAAAGAAACCGCAGCACCGCCCAAAGCCCCCAAACTGACCATGCAGCAGACCCAAAACGGCAAATGGGTCATCATGGACAGCAAAAAAACGGTGCTATACGACGTATTTATTTACGACAACGGCCCCGATTATGCCGCTGAGGGGCTGATCCGGGTAGTCAAAAACGGCAAAATCGGTTACGCCGATGCCAAGACTTTCGTCCTCGTCATTGAACCTCAGTTTGATTGTGCCTTTCCTTTTGAAAACGGCAAAGCCAAGGTAAGCAATCAGTGCAAATCCGTCAAAGTAGGGGAGTACAGTGAATGGCAGAGCGATAACTGGAAATTCGTGGATAAAAAGGGGAAGTTTTAAGGCGATTCCGTACCGCAAATTTTGTATTTTTTGTACCTTTTATAATTGTAACCCTTGGTTCGGATAATTAAATGGAACTTTGGGAAAATCGTAATTACAGTTACAGGGGTGCATATTCTAAAACCTCCAATTTATCAACCCATGGGTTGTGTTTGAGGAGTATATTTCGCAGAGTCAAGTTTCACATTTTACAATACATTAAAATACAATTTAGTATGAAAATTTTTTTGTTTTTCGCGATGTTATGGTGCGCCACTTTCACCCCTGCCCTGAATGCTCAGGATGTTGACAAAGAAATGACGGCCTTTGTCCAACAGTTTCAGGATGCCTATAACAAGGAAGACCACGCCACGCTCAAAACCTTCTACACCGCTGATGCGAAAAGGGTGGCCAAAGACGGCACTGCCATTAGCGGAGCGGAAGCCATCGGGGCATTTTGGGAAGCGCAATTCAAAGGCGCTGACGCTACCCTCGTGCTGACGTCACAAAGCGTGGTATGGAAAGACAATGTCCATGCCTATGTGGCAAGCGGCACTTATCAGGTAACAGGCACTACGGCCAAAGGCGACAAAATAGACCTTTCCGGCAAATATGTCAACACTATGCTCAAAGTAAATGGCGCGTGGAAAATTAGTGAGTCGGTATTGGCCGATTAATTTTGATCACAAAAAATTTTACTTAATCCGCTGTCAATCTACTCGTTATGGTAGTAAATTGCCAGTTATATTTTAATTATTTTATGATAAATGCTTTAAAAAAAGGAAATACCTTGTTGGCCCTTTGGCTGCTTTTGTGTTTTTTCGTCATCTGTCAGCAACCCTTGCAGGCCCGGAAAGTCTGTGAAGAGCACAGCCCAGATGGTGACAGTTGTACCTCTGCCAGTACACAATCGCACAGGCGGGTAAGCGACGCAACGGATTTCGTCCTCAACAACAACCCTTATACGATATCTTGCTCAGCAGGCACCATCAGCGGCACGACCACCATCTGCGCGGGTGCCACCATCCAACTCAACAGCAACGGCGACGCGGGCGGCACATGGAGCAGCAGCAACACCGCAGCGGCCACGGTCAACTCCTCTGGCTTGGTGAACGGGGTTGCCGGAGGGACATCCGTAATTAGTTACACCGTTACCGATGGGGGCTGCACCAATACTGCTACTATATTAATCACCGTAAACCCGTTACCAACAGCAACGATTACCGGCGGTGGTAATTTCTGTGGTGGCTCTTCTATTGACCTGACTGCCAGTGGTGGTGTCAGTTATAGTTGGGCGCGAAGGTACACAAATAATGCAGATATAGGTCCCGCCATTACACTGGGAACGAGTGCTACCCAGACCGTGACACAATCTGGCGTATACTTTGTTACGGTAACCAATAGCGCTGGCTGCAATGCGGTAACCAGTAAGATTGTTAATATTGCCGATTATGTCTTCTCTGGCTCTATCAACGGAACCGAACCGACACAGTTAGGCAGGATGCTCCGGGATGCAAATGTTTCTACATGCTCCAATGTCAACACTTGTACATTGGCTGGCAACACGGGAGACCGAGCCTTCGATCAGTATAGTATCACCAACCCGACGAGTAGCCCGGTTTGTGTTACAGTGGGTAAGAATGCCAATGGATGTGGTAATTCTTCCTATATCATTACATATCTGAACAGTTTTAACCCGGGTAATATCTGCACCAACTATCTCGGCAGGGAGGGTGCATCGGAAGATATTATGTATCACGAAGTGATAGTACCTGCCAATCAAACGCTGGTGGTAGTAGTACATGCGGTTGAACCTGGTCAAACGTGCGGCAGTTACAACTTGTACATTGATATGCCTGCTTCGTTCCCGGGATTGACAGTGACAGGCCCCAATACTGCTTGTCAGGGTACCTCTATCAATTTGAGTGCCACTGCATTCTCAAACGCAACATACAGTTGGGCAGGTAGTGGCGTAACGGCTTCTACCACCAATGCTACCACGGCTACACCAACAGCATCAGGCTCGCAAATCTATACTGTAACGGTCAGCACCGTCAGTGGCTGTAAACCAACAACGGCTTCCAAAGTGGTATCGGTGAATGCGTTACCGAATTGCCCAAGTGGTTTTGGTCCACCAGTTAACGGCCAGACGGGTGTAACGTTCCTCGACTCACTCCGTTGGACATCGGTGCCTAATATTACAGGTTATCTGGTGTATTTTGGCAACAATGCGCCCAACTACGATAATATTTTAAATGGTGTAAATAACGGTACAGGTAATCGTAGAGGAATGTCGCTTTCGTTGACCCCTAACACGACTTACGGCTACCGCATCGTACCCGTCAATGACTGCGGTGAGGCCGTGGGTTGTCCAACGATTACCTTCTCGACTTGTGTGCCGTCGTTTACTTGTCCGGCCAACCGCAATGTCAACCTGAACGGCAACTGCGCCATGGTGATTCCTGATCTGGTTACAGGTCTGGCCGCTAATCCGGGTTGTGGCTCGCTGACTTTCACACAAAGTCCAACGGCAGGTACGACTGTAGGATCGTCGCACAATGGCACCGTTTCAGTGGTGATAACACCCAGCAACCCCAATGTGGCACCGTGTACAGTGATTCTGACCGGGAAAGACGTAACACCGCCAAGTCTTACTTGTCCGGCCAATACCACTATTAATGTCAATGCATCTTGTCAGGCAACGCTACCGCTATATGTACCAAACGGTGCCGATAACTGTAGCTCTGCCGGATTTTACTTCCAGACACCTTCACAGGGGACTGTTATTTCGGGGCATAATACCGTTCAGTTGATCATACTGACGGTCAACGACGGTAACGGTAATACCAGTACCTGTACCCTAAATGTGACACTCAAAGATGTAACACCACCCACGATCATCTGTCCGACGAATCCCACAATAGCCGCTAATGCGTCTTGCCAGGGAACGCTCGGCAGTATTGCTGCCACAACGCTGAGCGACAACTGTAATCCGTCGCCTGCAGTGACGCAATCGCCTGCCAGTTCCACTATTCTGACAGGGCATAATGCTACTCAAACGGTGACCCTGACGGCCAACGATGGCAACGGTAATACGGCAACCTGCTCCACGACGGTGACGTTGAAAGACATCACACCGCCAACGATCACCTGCCCACCAAATGCCACGGTAGCGGCCAATGCCAGCTGCCAGGGCACGCTTAGTGCTTACAGTGCTGTCTCTGTAGCAGACAATTGTAATCCGTCACCTACAGTGGTGCAGTCGCCAGCCAGCTCCACTGTTCTGACAGGACACAATACAGCGCAAACTGTGACGCTGACAGCGAATGATGGCAATGGCAACACGGCGACCTGTACGCTGACGGTGACGTTGAAAGACATCACACCGCCAACGATCACCTGCCCACAAAATCGCTCGGTAAATGCTGACGCAGGCCAGTGCAGCAGCGTGCAAACCTACACCGTGACGGCCTCTGATAACTGCGCCTATACCCTCACGCGCACCAACGGCTTCGCCAGTGGCTCTGCTTTTCCGCTGGGCTTCAACGTAGTGAACTGGCAGGTAACCGACGCAGGCGGAAGCAGCACGATCTGCTCCTTCAGCATCACGGTGGTGGACAACCAGACACCCAGCATCACTTGCCCGAGCAGCAGCACGGTGGCGGCTACAACCGGCCTCTGTGCTGCCGTGGTCAACTACAGCGTCAACGGCTCCGACAACTGCTCCGGCTGGAGCCTGCTGCGCACCAGCGGCCTGCAAAGCGGGGCACTATTCCCCGTGGGTACCACTACCGTGACCTGGAGAAACACCGACACGGGCGGCAACAGCACCACTTGCTCCTTCTCGGTGACAGTAACGGATGGCCAACTACCCGGCATCACTTGTCCCGCCAACATAACGGCCAATGCCGCTACAGGCGGCTGCACCGCAACGGTCAATTACGCAACACCAACGGTATCAGACAATTGCTCGGGTGCGAGCGCGATGCACGTCAGCGGCGGCGTGAGCGGCTCTTCGTTCAATAAAGGTGTAAATACCGTGCAATGGAAGGCCACTGATGGGGCCAACAACACCCGAACCTGCTCCTTTACCATCACGGTGAATGATACCCAGGCCCCCACGATCACTTGCCCGGTCAACATCACGGCCAACACAGGTGCGAATACCTGCGCTGCCAACGTAAATTTCAACAATGCCACGGCCACGGACAACTGCACGCCGCCGCCAACGGTGGCCCAAACGGGCGGCCAGGCCAGCGGTTCCTCCTTCCCCAAAGGAATGCACACACTCACTTTCCTTGCCACAGATGGAGTAGGGCTGACCAAGGCCTGCACTTTCCGCATCACGGTGGTGGACAATGTGCTGCCCACCATCACATGCCCAGGCAATATCGTGAAAAACACGGATAACAACCTGTGCAGCGCCGTCACCAACTATACGGTGACGGGTGCAGACAACTGTACATCGGTGAGCGTATCGCGGGTGAGTGGCTTTGCAAGTGGTGCAGCCTTCCCGAGAGGAAGCAGCACAGTGATTTGGCGGGCCACGGACCTGGCGGGCAACAGCACCCTTTGTTCCTTCACCGTCACGGTGAACGATGCCCAACTGCCCAACATCAGTTGCCCCGCAAGCATCAGCACAAACAC
>CAZIKN010000098.1:0-21252 GCA_964539805.1 uncultured Saprospiraceae bacterium
GATTTACAGGATTGATTTACCTGATTTTTAAAGATTTACAGACGCGAGTGATTCAAAACCACTTTGCGTTGACTATAAAAAAGGATAAACACATGCAAAACAATAAACGCTCGCTGATGCTCTACATCTCTTGTAGTCTGGATGGTTATATAGCAGCCCCTGACGGCAGCCTTGATTTCTTAAATCCTATGCAAAAAGAGGGTGAAGATTATGGTTATGCCGATTTTATCGCCACGGTGGATACCATCATTGTTGGCCGAAAAACGTATGATTCCGTGCTGGCGATGGGCATTGAAGTACCGTATCCTGACAAAACGGTGTATGTTATTACCCGCACGCTCCGCGAATCTTCGGAGTTGGTGCACTATCACACTGGTAGTTTAAGCTCTTTAGTACAAGACCTAAAAAGCCGCCCCGGCAAAAACATCTATTGTGACGGCGGCGCGGAGGTCGTCCACGAATTGCTGAAAAATAAGCTGATTGATGAATTTTATATTTCAATCATCCCAATCTTACTGGGCAATGGGACAAGATTGTTCAAAGACGGACGGCCTGAAGGTAAAATAACCCTTGTTGGAACCCAATCGTTTGAAACGGGGCTGGTGCAGTTGCACTATAAACGGGTTTAGGGCGAATTACGGATACTTTATGAAAATAAGGGGGACACATGATGAAAAATTACTTTATACGCTTGCCAAACGATCATGCCAGGGCTTGGTTTTTACCATGCTTCATCGCATTGTGCCTTATGCTTTGCGCCTCAGATTGTGCTACGAGTAAAGAGCACATTATAGGCGTAACCATGGTGGCCCCAAGGGCAAAAGGTGATGAGAACCCCTTAATACCAGCCCAAAAAATGGGTTTTGGATGGATGGCCATCGTACCTTATGGCTTTTTGCAAAAAGATAGTGCAAAAGTCAAATATGCTGAAGTGGCACACCGAATTATGTGGGGAGAGCGGCCAGAAGGCATAAAACAGAGTGTTGCATGGGCCAAGGAACAAGGTATGAAAGTGATGTTAAAGCCTCAGGTATGGGCGCGTCGCACATGGATTGGGGCCGTTGCCTTTGAGCAGGAAGCAGAATGGCGAAGCTTTGAGGAAAGCTATATCCAATACATTGTTCAAATGGCGGAAATTGCTGAAAATGAGCATATTGAAATATTGTGTATTGGCACCGAACTGAGCGAGCAAGCCCTAAAAAGAACTGTTTTCTGGCAAAACTTGATTGCGGCCGTACGCAAGGTGTACAAGGGCAGATTGACCTATTCCGCCAATTGGGACAACTGGGACAAAGTGCCGTTTTGGCGTGACCTTGACTATATTGGCTTGGGCAGTTATTTCCCTTTGAGCCATTCGGCAAATCCTGCCGTGGATTCCCTTAAATTAGCCTGGAAACCCATCGTAACACGCTTGGAAGCGGCCTCCAAATCAGTCAACAAACCCGTTTTGTTTACCGAAATGGGCTATTTGGGTGTGCCTGGATGTTGTGGACGGCTTTGGGAATTGGAGCCTAAACGACATGAATTACCCGTGGATACGGAATGTCAAGCAAGGGCTTTCGAGGCATTGCTCTCCGTGTTTATGCCCAAGCCCTGGTGGGCAGGGGGCTTTGTCTGGAAATACTATCCCCAAACAGTAATGTCACCAGATTATGGCGATAAAGATTATGATATTCAGGGAAAACAGGCGGCAGAGGTGTTTAGGAAAATGATAAAAAAGTGATCACCCTGATTAAATTGTTTGTTTATGACCTTGCCCATTTGAACACTTTATCCAAGACGATTGTAATGGTGTCATTGGGTAGTTTGCTGCTTGTTATGTCCTACCTGTATCATCGTATGAAACTAAAAGAGTAACATTATCATATTAGCACATTATCATATTAATACATTAGCACATTGTATAGCATGCAAACCATACTTATCCGCAACGCACGCCTTGTCAACCGAGGCAAAATAACAGAAAAAGACCTCTATATTCGTCAGGGACGCATTGAAAAAATTGACGCTTCCATAAGCCAAAAGGCTGATATGGAGATAGATGCAAAAGGGAATCACCTTATTCCGGGCATTATTGACGATCAGGTGCACTTTCGCGAGCCAGGCCTTACGCACAAAGCCACCATCGCAACAGAAAGCCGGGCCGCCGTGGCGGGCGGGGTTACTTCTTTTATGGAAATGCCCAATGTGAATCCGCCCAGTGTAACACAGGAACTACTTGAAGAAAAATATCAGATTGGGGCACGGACTTCATTGGCCAATTACTCTTTCTATATGGGTACTACCAATGACAATCTGGAGGAAGTGCTGCGTACCGACCCCAAGCGCGTTTGCGGCATCAAAATATTTATGGGCAGCAGCACTGGCAATATGCTGGTGGACAACCCAGGCACCTTAGAAAAAGTATTCGCCCAATCGCCAACCCTTATCGCTACCCATTGTGAGGACGAACAAACCGTGCGCACGCGCATGGAGCGTTACAAAAAAAAATACGGGGATGCCTTGACGGCCCGTTATCACCCCATTATACGAAATGTTGAAGCCTGCCTGTTATCCTCTGAAATGGCCGTAAACATGGCCAAAAAACACGGCACGCGCCTGCATATCCTGCACATCAGCACCAAGGATGAATTGAGGTTGTTTGAGGCAAGTTTGCCCTTAGAGAAGAAAAAAATCACGGCGGAAGTTTGTGTGCACCACCTTTATTTTAGTTCAGCAGATTATGTTCGCCACGGCAACCTCATCAAATGCAACCCGGCCATAAAAAGTCGTGCCCACCATGATGCCCTGCTGCCCGCGCTGCTGGATAACCGCTTGGATATAATCGCTACCGATCATGCGCCCCACACCTGGGAGGAAAAATCGCAGGCTTATACACAGGCACCATCCGGTGTTCCTTTGGTGCAACATTCTCTGAACATCATGCTGGATTTTTACCATAAAGGAAAGATCAGCCTGGAGCGAATCGTAGAAAAAATGTGCCATGCGCCAGCCATCGTTTTTAAGGTGCAGGAGCGCGGCTTTCTGGAGGAAGGCTACTGGGCCGATATGGCCATTGTGGACATCAACCAAAAATGGAAGGTAGTACCCGAAAATGTGTTCTATAAGTGTGCATGGACGCCCTTTATGGGCAAAACCCTGAAAGGCAAAGTACTTAGCACCATCGTAAGCGGGCATTTGGCCTGGCATGAGGGGCGATTCAACGAAGCAAAAATGGGAGAAAGAATGCTTTTTAGCCGATAATCGTATGGATCAACAAGCCGATAAAACCTGGGGCATTCGTCAATGTTCCATTTCAGATGCCGAGGCATTGCTCCAATTGGCCAAGCAGACCTTTATCGAGGCCTATTGGGAACGGAATGACCCGGACAATATGCGCAGCTACATGGCTCAACATTTTACGCTGGAGCGGGTCCGTTCGGAGCTGGAAAATCAGCATTCCTTATTTTACCTTTTGCTACAAGACGATGAAACGCTCGCAGGCTATCTGAAGGTCAATTTCGCGGGAGCACAAACAGAATTAAACGAGGCAAAAACCTTGGAAATAGAACGTATTTATTTGAAAAAAGCCTTTTGGGGTGCCGGCATAGGTGATGTGTTGTTAAAAAAAGCCATAGCAATAGCGCAGGAAGCCCGAATGGATTTTATTTGGCTCGGTGTATGGAAGGACAATGACAGGGCCATTCGTTTTTACCAAAAACATGGCTTCGATATTTTTGGTACCCACACTTTTGTCCTCGGGACTGAAGAACAGGAAGACTGGCTTATGCGGCGTGCGCTGTAAGTATGTTCAGTTGATGAAGGTTGATGGGGTTTATTGCCTTGACAACCAATTGTTCCCTCAAAACACTTTGATTTGGTTTTATCTGTGTCCGAAACTGAACGCTTATCGTTTGGTTTCGGACATTTTTTTTGAAAAATGAATAAATAAAATATTGGTTATCAAATGATTATAATTTAGGCTATCGCTTTGCGAATATTACTCCAAAAATGATAAATACCAAACACCTGTTTACCTTAATAAAATGCTGTACAACAACCTAAGGATCGCCCTTCGAACCCTTGCCAAGAACCGTCTTTTTACTGTGTTGAATGTATTGGGATTATCCACAGGCCTGGCTGTTGCGCTGCTTATGGGGCTTTTCGTACGCGATGAATTGTCATTTGATCGTTTTCACAAGCATGCCGACCGTATATATCGCATCAACAACGATACTTATGTAGGTGGCGTGGCTTCAGAATATGCCGTTACACCTGCACCGATGGGACCTACGTTTGTGCGGGATTATCCGGCGGTAGAAGCGGCCTGCCGATTCCGACAATGGGGCTTTATTACCTTAAAAAAAGGGCAGGAAAGTATTGAAGAAGGCCCTGTTACATACGTGGACAGTACTTTTTTTCAGGTTTTTTCTTTTCCCTTGAAAGAAGGTGACCCTCGTACGGCTTTATCTGATCCGCAGGGCATGGTGATTACGGCGCGTATGGCTGAAAAATATTTTGGTGCAAGCATGGGCATAGTTGGGCGCACATTGCGCATGAACGACATGTTTGAGGTAAAAGTAAGTGGTGTTTTGGAAAACATACCGCTCCAAAGCCATATCCAGTATGACATTTATCTTCCTATGTCGCTCATGCCAGAGGCAAAAAGCGATATGTGGGTTTCCAACAATTTCAATACCTATATTTTGTTGCGAGAGGGAACTTCTCCCGATCAGTTCCCCGCGTACTTTGATGAAATGATTGAGCAATTATTCCTGCCACAAATGAAGCAGCTTACGGGCTTATCCACCGAGGCAATAGAAAAAAGCGGTGATCGCATTCAATACAGTCTTCAAAACATTGGTGACATTCACCTGAGAAGCGACCGCGTGGCAGAGATGGGTGCAAATTCGGACATCAAATATGTCTGGATTTTTGGCTCTGTTGCATTCATGGTACTGTTGTTGGCCTGTGTTAACTTTATGAACCTTAGTACTGCCCGATCCGCCCACAGGGTCAGGGAGGTAGGTGTTCGCAAAACATTAGGCTCCCATCGGATTGCCCTGATCGGGCAGTTTTTGGTGGAAAGTTTCGTTTTAACCGCCCTTTCATTTGCTGCGGCCATATTGTTGGTTAAAATGGCACTACCCGTTTTTAATACATTTGTCGGAAAAGAGATGGTGTTTTCGATGGCCGATATGCCATTGTTCATGGCTTTGCTTGGACTAATGGTGGGCACGGCTCTTGTCGCGGGCAGTTATCCCGCATTTTTCTTGTCCAAATTCCGTCCCATTCAAGCCTTTCGGGCAGGTTCTGCTTCTAATGACAGGTCGGGATTAAGCACATTCAGAAGTGCATTGGTGGTCTTTCAGTTTTTTGCTTCCATATCCTTGATGGCAGCCGTTTTTGTGGTACAGCGGCAAATGGCCTTTATTCAGCAAAAAAAATTGGGCTGGGACAAAGAAGCTGTTGTCATGCTGCGCAATACCTGGTGGCTACAGGGCAAAACACTGGATTTCAAGGCGCGGCTGCTTGACATTCCAGGCATAGAGCAAGTATCCGCAGCAGACTTTTTCCCAACACCATCACCGCGCAATAGTGTGGTGATCAATCCATTGGGCAAAGACTATATCAACCAGAATATTAATAGTCAGTGCTGGGAAGTTGATTTTGATTACCAAAGCGTCATGGGGCTAAAATTGAAGACCGGTCGTTGGTTTGATGTTCGTTTGGCTACGGATTCAGCCGCCTGTATTATCAATGAAGCGGCTGCAAAAATGCTGGGCTGGAATGATCCGATAGGGCAAAAAGTGGAGACCTTTACCGACCCACAGATGCAAAAGAAGATTCAGATGAATATTATCGGTGTGGTAGAAAACTTCCATTATGAAAGCCTTCGAGAGTCCATCGGGCCTTTGGTCATGGTCATCGGCCGGGGCAGCGGCACCATGGCCCTGCGTATAGCCCCCCAGACCAATAGAGAACAATGTTTGGCTGAAATCGGGGCCTTATATAAAAGCTACCTTCCGGGCAAGCCCTTCAATTATCGCTTTTTGGAGGACGAATTCGGTCACCAATACGATACGGAGCGCAGGATTGGCCATATTTTAGGTGCTTTTGCAGGTTTTGCTATTTTTATCGCCTGTTTGGGCCTATTTGGCCTTGCGGCATTTATGGCTGAGCAACGCACCAAAGAAATTGGTATCCGCAAAGTATTGGGAGCGAGCATTGGTTCCTTGATTGGCCTTTTGTCGCGAGATTTTTTGCGCTTGGTTCTACTTGCCATCTTGCTCGCATCGCCAGTGGCCTATTATGTTATGCAGCAGTGGTTAGCCGATTTCCCTGTTGGGCACAAGATTGAACTTCAATGGTGGATGTTTGCAACGGCGGGTGCGGCCGCAGTAATAATCGCCTTTGTTACCGTCAGTTTTCAAAGTACAAGGGCTGCTCTTGCTAATCCTGTCCGATCACTGAGAAGTGAGTAAATTTTAGTTGGTACTAGTGGGCTGTCAAGTCAATCTTGTCGGGTTGGGCTGTTGCTTTTCCTATCTGGCTTCGTTGCTCGTTGGTTAGAATGTCCCGCATTTCGCCCTCCTCGTGCCTAAATCAAGAAAAAATCTGCTCCCATCATACCAGGATTTAAGTGGTTTCCAAAGATTTAAAAGATACGGACAGACTCAAAACCACTTTGTGTTGATGATAATAATTTCATATTATTTTAACCATCTTTTGATTACCTTTACGGCGACATTTATGGCAACAAATTGCTGAATGCTGCAAACGATTTGGTTTTCAATACGTTTCAGCGCATATTTTACGACATCCACACCTTTTTGTTTTTTGATCTTGATCCATGAAACACCTTTTTGCGTTTCTGCTTTTGTTTACCATGGCTACCAGTACTGTTGTCTCTGTTTGGGGACAGTGGCAGGCGGGTTATGAATGGGCAGAGGCAGAAGATGGCAAAGAGGAAAATCAAAATGAAGAAACCAATACGGAGAAAGAAGTAGAAAAAGAAATGTCCTCTTCCCGTTCCATGGACTGCTATTTAAAGTTTTTAGTAGATCTAAGCCGTGGAAATAATAGCCAAATGCCCGCTCATGATTTTGAGCGTTTACACTCCCAATGTCACGGGGCCCTTCCCGATTTGCCTCCAGAAGTTCAATAAATTCGTCGGAGATCTTACCAACTATATTTACAAGCAACATTTGTGCCTTCGTAAAACGGCAAGGTATGTTCATGCTTGCGCTCGTTCAAATTCAGATAAATTATTCATGTTAAAACCATCCAAGTATTTTAAAACCGACTTGCTATCCGGTGTTGTAGTATTCCTGGTAGCCCTACCCCTTTGCCTTGGCATTGCATTGGCCAGTGGAGCGCCACTTTTTGCAGGTATTATTGCAGGAGTGATTGGTGGCATAGTGGTTGGTGTCCTTAGTGGCTCCCAATTGAGCGTTTCTGGCCCGGCGGCAGGCCTCACGGCCATCGTGCTGATGGCTATAAATAATCTTGGCAGTTATGAGGTTTTTTTATTGGCCGTTGTGTTGGCGGGTGTGCTTCAATTACTACTCGGTATCGCCAAAGCGGGTACCATTTCCAATTATTTCCCCTCCAATGTGATTGAAGGGATGTTGACCGCTATAGGTATCATCATCATTTTGAAGCAGTTGCCACATGCCGTGGGCTATGATGTGGATAATGAGGGAGATTTTTTCTTCATTGAAAAAGGCACTGGCCACAATACGTTTTCTGCACTGATTGACGCGGTCAATTATTCGCATTTGGGAGCCTTATTGATCTGTTTGGTCTCTTTGGGTATTCTTATTGCCTTCAACAAAGTGCCTTTTTTGCAGCAATTAAAGGTGGTGCCCGGTGCCTTGGTAGCCGTTGCAAGTGGAATTATCCTGAATGAGGTATTTAAAGCCAGTGGATCAACTTTGGCTATTTCGCAGGAGCATTTGGTCAAATTGCCCGTACCCGATTCCATCGAAGCCTTTATCGGACAGTTTTCCCTACCCGATTTTACAGCGATAAACAATCCTGCGGTATGGATTACGGCAGCAACTATTGCCATTGTAGCCAGTATTGAAACCCTTTTATGTATTGAGGCCGCGGATAAACTCGACCCATTAAAGCGGTATTCCAATAGCAACCGAGAACTTTTTGCTCAAGGAACGGGGAATATTTTAAGCGGCATGATTGGTGGCCTGCCTATGACCTCGGTAATTGTGCGCACATCAGCCAATGTAAACTCCGGAGGGCGTACCCGAACGGCCACTATAGCACATGGGGTTTTTCTGCTCCTTGCCGTGGTGGCCATTCCCGGCCTGCTCAATAAAATACCCTTGGCTTGCCTTGCGGCCATTTTGCTCATGATAGGATATAAATTGGCCAGTCCTAAAGTATTCAAACACATGTGGGAAAGTGGCAAATACCAGTTTATTCCCTTTATCGTGACCGTAACGGCAGTAGTATTTACCGACCTTCTAAAAGGAGTAGCCATTGGTTTGGTGGTAAGTATTTTTTACATTTTGAGGGCCAACCTGCATCTGGCCTATTTTTTCCACAAAGAAGAGCACCACGAGGGCGAGACGATCACCATCAAACTGGCACAGGAAGTGTCATTCCTGAACAAGGCAGCCATCAAACAAACGCTCAACCACCTGCCAGCAGGCTCGCGCCTGGTCGTTGATGCCTCGGATACTTTTTATATTGACCATGATGTACTGGAGCTCATCAAAGACTTTAAGAATACCAGTTCCAAAGAGAAAGGCATCACAATGACCTTGACAGGCTTCAAATCAGAATACAAGATTGATGACTCTTCCCATATTCACGTAACGACAAAATAACAAACAACATAATATGAAAGCACATACACTAGAAACCCAGGCTACTACTACACCGGCAAAAGCCCTCCAGTTTCTGAAAGAGGGCAATGCCCGATTTGTCAACAACCTGCGGTTCAATCGCGACCTACTACAACAAGCTAATGAGACCCGTGAAGGGCAATGGCCTTTTGCTGTGGTCTTGAGCTGCATTGACAGCCGAACCTCTGCAGAACTGATTTTTGACCAAGGTTTGGGTGATATTTTTTCCGTACGCATCGCGGGCAATGTCGTAAACACCGATATCATTGGCAGCCTGGAATTCGCTTGCAAAATAGCCGGCTCCAAACTGATCGTAGTCTTGGGACATACCAAGTGCGGAGCCATAAAAGGAGCCTGTGACCATGTGGAAATGGGCAACCTGACAGAGCTGCTCTCCAAAGTACAACCAGCAGTACACATGGAAAGAGCAACAAAAGATGAGCAAAAAAGGAACTCCCGAAACCCTGAATTTGTGGAAAATGTGGCAGATTTGAACGTCCATTATTCCGTTCGTGCCATTATCAACAGGAGCTACATCCTGGAGCAAATGATAGAAAGAGGAGATATTGCCATTATTGGAGGCAAACATCATTTGGATACAGGCATGGTGGAGTTTTTTGAGAACACCCACATCTCTTGTAGAGAAGATATGGCCAAACTGGGCTTAGTGACATAAATCCCAGACATGCTCTAATTGCCTGCTTATCCAAGCCTTATCGCACTACAGTAACGTCACCACTATATTTTTCTATGGTGCCGTCTATCAACTCCAGTTCTATCAGCCAAATATAAACCCCGGGATTTACAAAGTCTCCACGGTATTTGCCATCCCAAGCTGCCGTGTCATCATTGGGCAACAGGTTTTGTTTATTATAAAGCAAAGTACCCCAACGGTCATAGATCTGCATAAGGTTCACCTTCTTTACGGCTTGCCCAAATCCGGTATTCAGGCGACTGTTTAAGTCGGTCTGAGGCAATGTGGAAATGACATTAGGCACGTAAACCTCTATCAAGCGCTGTACCTTAATAGCCAATTGTTCAAAAGCCTGGCAGCCTTTGGCATCGGTTACCGTCAGGGCATATTTTTTATCCTGAAAAGGCTTGATGCTCAAGGCATTACAATTCCCGCAACTTAAATAGCTGGTATCGCTCCAATTAAAGCGGAAAGGAGGCAAACCATCGGATACGATACTAAAGCTAAGGGAATCGCCGAGATTTAGGGTAGTATCCTGCGGCAATTGCACGATCAACTGTGGGGGCTGACCCACCACTACTTTTTGGGTGTCCACGCAGCCAAAAACATCCTGTGCCAGCACCATGTATTCATCAGCCAGAAGTCCTGAAAAAGACTTTTCGGTGGTATAAACGCCGTTGTCAAGACTGTAAATCAAGGTATTATCAGGTGAAACCAGGTTAATGCCTCCGTTTTTCTGGCCAAAGCATTTGACGGAATCAGTGGCCACATCAAATACGATGGGCGGATGAGCATCCACTGTTTGACTGGCTGTTGCGGTACAATCTCTCGCATCCGTAATGGTTACCGTGTAGTTGCCTTGTGGAATATCCGTAAGTATTTCGTTGTTTTCGCCAGCCAGGCTCCAGGCATAACGGAAAGGTCCAAATCCGGTGACGTTGGCACTTAGTTCGCCTGTAGCCTCTCCAAAACATGTGGAAGTAGCGTCTATTTCAATCATAGTTTCGGGCCATACGCCCAATTTGAACACCGCTGTGGAGTCACAGCCGTTACGCGCCTTGAAGAGGCGGCTGTAAAGGCCCGGAGCCGATTGGGGCGATCCAAAAATAGTAACGGACTTGCCAAAACAGATCATGGCGCTGTCACGGGTAAAAAAGGTATCTTTTGCCATGGCGCGCACCAATACGGTAGAATCACAGCCTTTAAATGTACTGAGATTGAATAATTCCTCCTGGCCCGGACCAATGACTACATTGTTCACAATCAATGTTTGGCCCAGACAGACTGCGGTGTCAATTGTAATATCGTAAGTACCCAATTTTGAACCTTTTACCCTTACAACCACCGTAGAATCACAACCATGTACCGTTTTTAGAGAAAAGGTACGGGTAGAATCCGGTTTGATCTGCACATTGCCCCAGGGCAGTGTGCGGCCGTAACAAATGGTGGTATCAATTTGCCTTTGGTAAGTTTCAAAAACAGTGACCTCAAGGCTGTCCCGATTGACACAGCCATTGTTGAAGCCTGCTTCAAGGATGATCAGGCCTGATTGTGCAGGTTTGGCCTTTACCGCCGGGCAGTTGGTGCAGTCTAAATTATCTCCCGTCCATTTGTAATAATCAAACCCGGACTCACTTAGGTCAACACTTTCTCCTTTGCAGAAGGATTGGTCGGGGCCAATATCTACAATCGTGCTGTTGTCAATGTCCACACGGATTAGATCCGTTTGGGTAGTGCCACAAACATCCGTCACAGTAACAGCATAATTACCTGGTTTTGAAACGCTTAGGGTATCCTGATTAGAATTGTCATTCCATTTCCAGGAAGCCAAACTTTTGCCTTTGGCATTCAGCGTGATGCTGGTATTGGCACAAATAGCGGTGTCCTTGCCCAGTTCAAGTGTGCCTGGCTGGTACTCAAAATAGAAACTTCCTATGTTGTTTTTATAGTTGCATTCGCCAATAAAATTGACCGGAAAATCTTTGGCCAAACTATAGGGTGTAGGCAAGGAATGATCGTCATTGAGCACGACAAAAACGGAATCATTCGCTACTCGGGGCAGGCGGAAAGTCAGGATACGGCAGGTGTCTTGTTTTATGCTCACCCCAAATTGTTTTGTGCTGATCCATGTAGCAGCCGAGGTTTGCGGATTGCCCTGATAAAAAGAGACAGGTGTGATGGTAGGAAAAACGGCATCACCCGTGTTGCAAACCTCAACACTCAGCTCAAGCGAATCTTTTATGCAGCTGATATTTTTGAAGGTCAAAATACCATCTGAGGCAGGGAAAATAGGGTTGAAATATTGATTCAAAAAAGAGTTCAACTTCAGGGAATCCCCTACAACATTTGGATTTTGTTGATAACGAGGCACTTCTAAATTGTCAAAAATGTTGGTGTTGAAGTAGGCATGCTGGTTCCAGACAGGGCGTGAAGCGATATTGGGCGCCCCAATGGCTTCATATACCACCACGGTACCCTCATCCCGACTGCCACCACGGCCACAGAGAATGACCACCTCGGTTTGGCCATCGGCATCTACGTCTAAGATGAGCGGGTTTTCAATATGCGTCTGAGAGACACAGACATCCTGCCATATTTTTTTGCCGGTACTGCCATCATAGATCACCAATTTGACCTCATCGCGGTACACCACTTCTGCGGAGCCATCACCACAAAAATCAAACACGCTGGAGCTCGTTATGGATGAAGGATCTAGCGCATCATCACGCCAAAGCACTGAAAAATCATTGTCAAGGGCATAAAAATAAGGGAAGCACACGAAACTGACTTCTAATTCACCGTCGCCGTCCAGATCGGCCACATTTACCCGCGACGAGCCGTTTTGCTCATTAAAATCCGTTTTAAACTCGTGCATGATGGTGGAACTTTCAATTTCCCATACATACACATGGTTTTCCCCGCCTTTTCTTCCCGCTACGATCGCATCTAAGTCGCCATCGCGATCAAAATCGGCCACGCTGGTAAACCCGTCCGTAAAAGGTGTTGGGGCCGTAACGACCGCCCTGACCTGTCCGTTGTTAAGGTTTACGCTCAAGACCTGATTGCCGGCCACGATTTCCAGGCCGGCACAATCCGGACAGAAATTATCGGGCAAGGCATCAATGGCCACGGAGGAGCAAAAAGAAAAACCCAATGCCACGCGGGCCGGGTGTTCGCCATCGGAAAGATTGTTTCCGCCAGAGGCGAGTAGCAGACCTGTCTGGCCACTGTACACCTGGTTGCCGATGATAATTTCGGGTCGTCCATTATTGTCCATATCGGCAATGCTTGGCACGGCATATTTGTAGCGTTGGTCATACCCAACGGCGAAAAGGCTGATGAACTTAAGCGCACCGGTATGCTCGTAACAATAAAGGCGGCGGTTGCTCCCCACAATGACAATTTCCCCAAAGCCGTCATCGTCAAGGTCGGCTATGGCTGGGGCAGTGCCGCCGGCCCAATTGGTGGGGCCATTGATGGTCACCTTGGTTTTGCCTGTGCGCCCGTCAATGATATAGAGCTCCCGCTCCTCACAACGGTAAGTCACAATATCGGGGACGCCATCACGATCCATATCACCGGCCACGATGGTGGAATAGGTGTTGGTTTCGGACTCGCCTACCCATTGGATACCCAAAGCGATGGTATCACACGAGGGCACATAACGACAATCAGCCGGGCATGCCTTGTAATAAAAGGATTCACAAGGCTGTTGGCAGGTGCATTCGGGATCAAAGCAGTCAACTAAACCGTCATTGTCGTCATCCACACCATTGGTGCAATTTTCAGTAGTTTGTGCAAAGCTGTAAACGGAGGAAAGGATTAAAAAAAAGGCACTTAGAACGGTGCGCAGAGGGTAGGGTTTGCTATGCATGTACTGATTTCGGTTTTTAAAGCGCACTTAGGAACGGCGCCAAAATAAAGTATCAAATTGATGCACATCTTTTAGCCCTCATATTTCCTCTTTTTCTGGTTAAAAAGCTGTGCTATTCGCCCAAAAAACAGAAAATCTGAGTCCAAAATCTGAAGCCTGAATCTGTTACTTTATTCCGACACCGTTCCTTAACGACGGGAGCGGTCGTTAAGTGCGCGGAAACGGAGGATTAACAGGGGGCAAAGGTAGGAAACTATTGGTAACCACCCCAAGCCCTGTCGCCCTTTTTATAATCAATTGTATCATAACGGCCGGGGTACTCAATAAAGCGCAGGGCCTGTGTCGCTCCTGTTTCTGAGGTAAAATAGCCCCACAGCACCAGATCTTTGATGACCCGGAAATAATGGTTGGGCTCATTTCCTTTTCTCTTTTTCTGATATTCCCGTTGTGTTTTGTCCAAGGTTTCCAGAAATTCGGTACGTTGCGCAGGGCTGCATTTCATAAATGATTTTTTCATTTGTGCCATACAATCCGCCTGCAAGGTAGCCAAACCCTCCACAAAGCGCTTTTGAGCCTCCGGCTCGTAGCAATCACTGACGATAATGGCCATAAACTGGCCCACTTTGGCGGCCTTTGCGCCCGGTGTATTGGTGGCGGGCACAATGGTTTCTGCTATTTCGTTCATCAGTTTGATCTGTGATTTGCCAAAAAGGCCGATGCCCTTGCCCTCCGGGCCGTATTCGATGGCATCCCAATCTACTTTTTTAGCCAAAAGGCTATCGGCTCCCAGCAGTGAGCCACCTATGAATATTGCAGTGCGTTGAAGCAATTCGCGTCTGTTCATTTTTTGTGAATTTAAATTTAATTCAATTTATTAAAGATTGATCCAAAGTAATGCTATAGTGAATCTATAAAAATGCTTAATCACATTAGCACATGCTCTAAAGGTTTCCTTTTTTCAGTTCCTTTACGGCATAATCTGCAGCGCGAGCGGTGAGGGCCATATAGGTCAACGACGGATTTTGGCAGGCGGCAGAGGTCATGCAAGAGCCATCCGTACAGAATACGTTGGGTACCTCGTGCATTTGATTCCAGCGGTTGAGCACGGATGTTTTGGGATCATTGCCCATGCGTGCAGTGCCCATTTCGTGAATGGCCATGCCCGGGTAGGAGCCATTGTCCCAGGTGTGTACGTTTTTGACCCCGGCGGCCTCCAGCATTTCGGCAGCGTCATTCATCATGTCCTTGCGCATTTTGCGCTCGTTGTCCTTCAGTTCGCAGTCAATGGCCAACACATATTGCCCCCATTTGTCCTTTTTGGTTTTGTCAATGGTGACCTTGTTCTCCGGGTAGGGCAACATTTCCCCAAAACCGGTGATCCCCATGCTCCATTGGCCTGGTTCACAGAGGGCCTCCTTCATATCCGCGCCGATACCGAGTTCGGCAACGTCGCGTTGCCAGCCTTCGCGAGAAGCACCGCCCTGATAGCCGAATCCGCGGAGGTAATCGCGCTTATCGCCAAAGAAGTTGCGGTAGCGCGGGATGTAAACCCCATTGGCACGGCGACCGATATAGTATTTGTCCTCATAACCTTCTACCCTGCCACTGGCACCACAGCGGAAGTGGTGATCCATAAGATTGAGGCCCAATTGTCCACTGCCATTGCCAATGCCGTCAGGCAGGCCGCCCATTTCGATGGAGTTGAGCAGGACGTGGGTAGAGCCCAAGGTAGATCCGCAAAGGAAAATCACTTTTGCCTCATATTCAACAGTTTGCATAGTTTCGGTATCAATGACCAAGACCCCGCGGGCGCGTTTTTTGTTTTTGTCGTACAAAATCTGTGACACAACGGAGAAGGGACGCAAGGTGAGATTGCCTGTAGCTACAGCAGCGGGTAGCGTAGCGGATTGTGTGCTGAAATAGGCCCCAAACTGACAGCCCCGGCTGCACAGGTTGCGGTATTGGCAGGCTCCACGGCCATTGTGGGGTTGAGTGAGGTTAGCGGTACGGCCAATGATCATACGCCTGTGTTCATATTTCGCCTTGATCCTGGCAGCGATGTCTTTTTCCACAATATTGAGTTCCATAGGGGGCAAAAACTTGCCGTCCGGCAATTGCGGCATGCCTTCCAGGGAACCACTTATACCGGCAAAACTTTCCACATAATCATACCAGGAGGCAATATCCTCATAGCGGATGGGCCAATCCACACCATAACCATCCTGTTTGTTGCTTTCAAAATCCCAGGGGCTCCAGCGATAACTTTGGCGGCCCCACATGAGTGATTTGCCACCCACGTGGAAACCTCGATACCAGTCAAAACGCTTTACCTCGGTGTAGGGGCATTCCAGGTCGTTTACCCACCAATCCGGGGTAAACTCATTGTAAGGATAGTCCCTTTTTTGCACCGGGTGGGAGGCCTTCATTTCATTGGTAAGGGTGCCCCTGTGCTGAAACTCCCAAAGTTTTTTGGTTGCCGAGGGGTAATCCGTTACGTGTTTTATGTCTTTGCCGCGTTCCAGCAGCAGGGTTTTAAGGCCCTTTTCAGTAAGTTCTTTTGCAGCCCAGCCTCCTGATATTCCGGAGCCGACTACGATGGCGTCATAAACCTGTGGCATATTGTAATAGTATTTTTATTTTCTTGCGGCGAAATTAGACGGATTCTGAAAAACTGCACCCTTTCCTCCTTTTTATTTTGTCAGAAAGGCCAAAAAACGAGTGCTTGTTTGGAGGAAACGGGAGGATGTCATACATTAGTCCCCTAAAAAAAACCACCAATCCGTCAGGCATCGGTGAGTGGGGATCTTGATTAACCAACGTTCAATTCATCCATGAGGTGCAGGCCGAACTGTTTCAATGATGCAAAAAACCAGACCTATCCATTTCTATCATCAGGTTTGATATAAAGAATAAATCGGCTCTTCGTGACATTATATGGGACTTTTAATACGTGAAGTTGAGGAAAGATTTGGTAAAAACTCATGTGAATTTCATTGTTCAAAAAAGATTTTTTATGAATTTATCAAACAAAATGAATCTAAATTTGAAAAATATGACCCATTCGAAGAAGGAGATTGATATATTAAAGTGGATACTTATTGCAGTTTTGTCTTCATGTGGGAATCCTAAAGCAGATGATATTTCATTAGAAAATATTACTTATTGCAACAACTGCTATTCGCAATTCATGAACGATAATATCCTACAATATTCAAGTAGTGTAAATTTTTGTTTATCAAACAATACAAATAAATTAGTGTTTTTAGAAGTGCAAGATACTGTGAATAATATTATTTCATCTGCATGTTCCCTCTATAATGACAACAAAAAAAATCAAAATAAACTCATGCAAATTTTTCGTTGCGGCGATGGAAATCATGTAGCCTTCTTAGATACTATTTATCAGGGACAAAAAAAAGAATATAAAATTGTCGTAAAAAAAAGTCACGTTATTGAAAGATTTTTAGATACTAGTAATGAATTTTTAGTACTTGCTTGCCCCATATATATTTATAGCGAAGAAAGACTAACAAGTTCTTTGTTTTATTCAACCGATAGTTTGCAACCTTACAATAATGAAAGTGTTTATTTTTATAGTATGATAGTGCCTAAATTTAAAATAAAGAAAGAAAATAATAATGCACGATTTATACCAACTTTAAAAGAAAAATAAAACGCAATACCAAGTCGCAGACCATACTACTGGACATTTTTGCATAGAACATGATTTTTGCGCGAAAGTATACCCGGAACATATCGGATAAAGTCTATGAATCTAAGAGCATGTCTTGGAATTTTATGCACATAGATTCATAATTTAGCAATATTAATTTGGCGATTAGTCCAGATAATCCATGCTTCAGAATTTTCTACTGTTCGTTCGTAATCTTTACTCAAACGACGGAAAAAGTTGAAGCATCCGAAGGTTCGCTCACTGACCCACCGCCAATTGACTGGCACGAAGCCTTTTGCGGATGGCGGCTTGGACGAGATTTTCGCCTCTATGCCTAAATAAGTCTTGCAGGTTTCCAAAAATTGCCCCTCGTAACCTTGATCAACCAGGACTTCGTAAATTTAATTTTCGCTTTCTTTGGACAGGTAGAAATTCTGCCATAACTTTCCACTGGGAATCGGTAAGTCGTTTGTACTTTTCTTGCATCATCTTTTGTTTTAGACGACTCTAAGGTATGCTCCAATTCCCATTTTTTTGAATACAGTCCCAATTTATCCTCAATGACCGCCAAATTTTTGGCGGAATATTACACCCTTAACCAACAATAATTCCCAGATATGCTCTTATGTGTGTAGAAGGGCTTTATATGATAGTCCCCCAAAAAGCAAACTTTACATAGAAAAAACCGAATCGTCTGCCGACTGCGATGATCATTAATGTCTTAAAAATCGGTAAAAAAGTATGAGCACTCACTTTATTTTTTATAGGATTAGCATATTTGTTGCAACTTTTTTAATTTTCTTATCATTTTTGATACATATAAAATGTAAAAATGATAATACCCTTACAATAAAAAAAAATATTTTTGGCAATGGTGTAAAACTATGGGCAGAGTTTGAGGGCATCAAGCCCACTTTCTCAATATACTGTTTTGATAAAAATAAATTTACTGAATTTAATTTGAATAATTCAAATGGGAACCTATACAAGCTAGGTAAAACCGATGTTATTGAATTTGGTTTTTTGGCTGATGACCTTACGTGGTCAATCGTAAGAGATTCAATAAAGATATCCACCTTAGTTTTCCCATTATCAGCAATAAAAAAAGACACTATTGTTTTTAAAAGCCAAAACATTGCTTTGGTAAACGTAACTCGATTATTTAAGGTAAATAAAGTCTGCAATTGTGATAGCTTAGAGGCCAAATTTGTAGTGCGTACGAATGGGGAGTATGGCAGGGCATTACTTGATAGTTTGAAATATGATTACGTCAAATATCCTTTAAAGTAAATAAATAGAGAACGAAATCATAACATATTGGTCCCTAAACCTGCGTTTCCCAAAAACTAACCACCTCAAAAATTTAACAAAAAAACTCCACCCCACTATTGCACCAATCAAAAAAAGACTGTACTTGTAGGGCAGGAAAAATAAGGATGAGGTAGGAGGGATGAAGTATGAAGGGCGCGTACGATGCTGTACGAGGGGTCAAATGCGATCATACGGCGGCGGCCAGTATATTTTTCGATCAAACGTCGGTTAAAAGCTCGAAAACTAAAACCTGATTCATGGTGGTTGCGACGGGTCAGTTCGTTCATCTGACCGTAACGCTCAAAGTTCAAATAGGTGTATCGGCCACGAAGAGTCAAGAACAAACCCAAGTGGTGGAAAAAAAAATCGCGTTGCTATTTGTTTATGTCTGGCATTTCCTGCAGTATTGTGCTTGTGAGCGTTTCGACGTTCGTGGGCAGAAGTTGGTTTATGTTTCGCATCACAAACCTAAACTTTTGCCCTTTTTTATTAATATGTTTTTAAATCGGCACTGCCGATTTTTTTACGAACCATTGATTTGACTAAAAATGAATAAAAATGCACTATATTTTCTTATTATTTTGTTTTTTATCACTATGTGTTCTCATGATAGAACATACTTTATAATCGAAAATCTCATACTGTCACAACCATCAGTTGAAGTAAACAGGTATAAAAAAAGTAATTTTACATCTCCTTCAATGCCTCCCCTTTTTGACAATTCAACTTTATTGATTAGCATAAAAATAAAGAACAGCTCTGATAGTATAAATTCGATTAAATGCAGTTCTTATAAATCAATCAATAAATTAAATAGAGTACTACAAATAGACAATTTAAACAACGAATATTTTGAGTACCCCTATGTAATGGACTGTCAAACATGTAGCAGTTACGCAATTGAAGACACGCTTTTCCCACTCGAAAGTAAACCTTTTTACCTTTGGTTTTATAATTTTCCTGACTCCTGCTGTGGCGATTGGGTTTATTTAGAAAATACATTAACTTATTCAGGTGGCAGAGAATCTAATTTTATTATATTTTTAGATATGAAAAACAATAAAATTAATTTCTTGAATAAAACGATAGATTTAGTTATTGAAGATTATAAAAAAAATAATTATAAGGTAAAGTTCATTGAAGAAAGTATAAGGGATTAGAGTTTTACGCAGCCCTGGCATTGACCCCAAAAATTAACAAAAAAAACTCTACCCCACTATTGCACCAATCAAAAAAAGACTGTAGTTTTAAAACAGGAAAAATAAGGATGAGGTAGGAGGGATGAAGTATGAAGGGCGCGCGCGATGCCGTACGAGGGGTCAAATGCGATCATACGGCGGCGGCCAGTATATTTTTCGATCAAACGTCGGTTAAAAGCTCGAAAACTAAAACCTGATTCATGGTGGTTGCGACGGGTCAGTTCGTTCATCTGACCGTAACGCTCAAAGTTCAAATAGGTGTATCGGCCACGAAGAGTCAAGAACAAACCCAAGTGGTGGAAAAAAAAATCGCGTTGCTATTTGTTTATGTCTGGCATTTCCTGCAGTATTGTGCTTGTGAGCGTTTCGACGTTCATGGGCAGAAGTTGGTTTATGTTTCGCATCACAAACCTAAACTTTTGTCCTTTTTTATTATTACGTTTTTAAATCGGCAGTGCCGATTTTTTTACGAACCATTGTGAGATTAAATTTTCAAGAAATTCATGTGAACTAAAAGTTGCCATTGGAATCGTATTATCAAAATACAATAAATTTAATTTAACTTCACATGAGTAGTTTCAAATACAATTTCCATATTTTCACTTTATTAATGTTGTTTTTAGTAGGATGTACTCAACCAATTTCATATTTAGAAATGGATGGTTTATTACTTTCAAAAGCTGTTATTGAAGTAAACAATTACAAGAAAAAACACGCGACAACCTCTATAGAAGAGCAAAATACCGACCTAACATCACTATTAATAAGAATAGATATAAAGAATAATAAAAATATTATTGTCCCTATAGTATGTAGTCAATATAAATCTATAACTAAATTACACAGAGCCCTACAAATTGATCCCCCAAATCGGAAATATTATTACCACTTTTACTTAACGGAATGTCATACATGTAGTAGTTATGCTATTGCCGACACCCTTTATCCTCAAATGAATAAGCCTTTTTATATTCGACTCTATAATTTTCCAGATACATCTTGCGGTGATTTAATTTATTTAGAAAACACTTTGATATATGATGAGAGAAAAGAAAGTAACTTTGTTGTCTTTTTGGATATGGATGCAAATAAAAGTAGTTTTACAAATAAATCTATAGAATCCCTAATAAAAGAATATAAGGAAAAAGGCTATAAAGAAAAAGATATTGAGGGAAGCATTAAAAATTAAGGCCCATGTTCCAATCTTCCAAACATCATTCAGCCCCAATATTCTCCCAATATATAATGCTAACCATGAGTATATTTGGCCCTTTAAAGTCCAATCTCACACCGTTTATGCAAAATCTACTTCGCATTTGCCTTTGTTTGTGCCTGACACAAGTGCTTGACGCACAAAATTTTAACAACGGATTCAGCTTTTATTTACCTGAATTTGACTCAAGCGCCCAAACATTTTTGCCCTCCTTTCCGGCTTACACCATCACCTCGGCCCATCGGTGACAATGCTGGTGCAGCAACATGGATCGGTGATATAGGAAGCGTTATATCTGCGATGCTCTATGAGTATCATAAGATTTCTTGTGAAAACCGTACATATGTACCGCTTACAGAAACAAAGGTGCAAGAACTTATAAATTCATTTGAGTGCGTGACATATTTGGGGCATCGTTATATGAAAAAAAAGAGGGAAG
>CAZIKN010000099.1:0-20670 GCA_964539805.1 uncultured Saprospiraceae bacterium
ACAAATATGTGTTTTAGTCAAGGACAGATGGGTACTCATCTTGTTGTTTCAGTATGGATACATGAATTACAAGGGCCGTGCCTGCTTTCAGTGTTCAGAGGAGTCTAATTGGGGGCCGCAAAACACAAAAAGGCACAAATAGGGGGGGCATTGCGGTGAAAAGCACAAAACACGCCGGGAAATTTTTTTGAACATGTCCTATCATCTTTTATCAACACGACTATCAACACTCAATCACATACAGATATGGAAGAATTTGTAAGCATCAAATCACTTATTGGCTCCGTGGTATTCGGGGTTATTGGTGTGCTGCTCATGGCGGCATTCTACTGGGTCATGGAGCGCCTGACACCGGAAAACACCTGGAAGGAAATAGTGGAGCACAAAAACGTGGCCGTGGCTATCGTGATGGCCGCTTTTATCCTGGGTATTGCCTCCATTATCAGTGCTGCCATACATGGATAAACGGCTGCGGCAGACCGAATTTCTGTTGTTTTTGTCGGTTTTTACCATTGCCACCTGCGGTTTGGTTTACGAATTGGTCGCTGGGGCATTGGCCAGTTATTTGTTGGGCGACTCGGTCCGACAGTTTTCGTTCGTCATCGGCATATACCTCTTTGCTATGGGCGTAGGCTCATGGTGTGCCAAGTTTTTGCCTGACGAGCGCCTGATAGAGCGTTTTATTGAAGTGGAAATCTTAGTAGGCTTAGTTGGTGGCACGAGTGCAGTATTGCTGTTCGTGCTGTTCCAGAGAGCGGCCTATTTTGAGGCCCTGCTTTATTTTCTGGTATTCCTTACGGGGTTGCTTGTGGGCCTTGAGCTGCCGTTGTTGATGAATATCCTGCGCGACAGGGTCGCATTCAAGGAATTGGTTTCCAATATTTTCACCTTTGATTATATTGGTGCGCTTTTAGCTTCCATTGCTTTTCCCTTGGTATTGGTGCCGCAATTGGGCCTCCTGTGCACCTCGCTGTTTTTCGGGATGCTGAACGTGCTGGTTGCGCTGGGCCTGTGCTGGTTTTTGCGCCGTGAACTGGACGGGTTCCCATGGCTGCGTGGTAAAGCCTTAGTGGCGCTATTGTTTTTGGCCGCCTTGTTTGCGTATTCGGAACATATTACGGCTTACGCCGAAAATTATATGTATGCGGGGGAAAGTGTTATTTATTCAAAATCAACAACTTATCAGCGTTTAACACTTACTCGACACGAATCATTCCTCAAATTATACCTGAACAACAACCTGCAATTCAATACCCGCGATGAGTACCGCTACCACGAAGCATTGGTACATCCGGCGCTTTCAAAAGCTCCTGCGGTGGGCGAGGTGCTCATCCTTGGCGGAGGCGATGGCATGGCAGCTCGAGAAGTGCTGAAGTACTCCGAGGTGAAACACATAACCCTGGTGGACCTTGACCCCGAAATGACGAATCTGTTTGCACAAAACGCTTTGCTCGCAAACCTCAACGCGGGGTCATTGATGCACCCCAAATTGGAAATCGTCAATCAGGATGCCTTCGTGTGGTTGCGCCAAAACAAGCGCCGATTTGATGTGGTCATTGCTGATTTCCCGGACCCATCCAATTACAGCCTTGGCAAATTGTATTCCACAGCATTTTACCAAACCTTGCGCCAATCCGTGACTGACAGTGCCCTCGTGGTTATTCAGGCCACTTCGCCTTATTATGCCCCCAAATCCTTCTGGTGCATCAACCGCACTATTTTACAGGCTTTTAGCAACAGTTGGCCTTACCACGCCATGGTGCCTTCTTTTGGAGAGTGGGGCTTCATCATGGCTACACCCATGCCGTATTTTGATGGCAACACTACCCGAAGATTGGCCAAAGACCTTCGTTTTTACAATGGCGACTTTAAGGTGCTGATGGCCTTTGGCAAGGATATGGACTTTCGGGAAACCGAGGCAAACCAGTTGGACAATCAGATACTTGTGCGCTATTTTACGGAAGAATGGACCAAATAAAACTCAATCGTCGGCGCTGGCTGCAATGGATGGCCACCGCTGCAATGGCCTGGCCAATCTGGCGCTGTGGGCCGAAGAACAATGGGCCAATCATGACCATGAACTCGCCCGACTATACCCTGGGACATCGCCTGCGCAAGGGTGATTTCCCGGCACCCACAAAAAAGGAAAAAACCTCCATACTAATTGTGGGTGGCGGTATTGCGGGGCTAAGTGCTGCCCGCAGATTGGCCCAAAAAGGACATAAGGACTTTGTTTTGCTTGAATTGGAAAATCAGCTGGGCGGTAATTCCACATTTGGCCAAAATGAATTTAGCCACTATCCGCTCGGAGCACATTATTTACCCCTGCCCAATGTGCATGACCGTTTGTTGTTGGATTTTTTGGAGGAGATAGCGGTGATCAAATCCTATGATGCCGATGGATGGCCTGTTTATGACGAATTTGCCCTGTGCGCTGCTCCGCAGGAACGTTTGCTCATCCGCGGATACTGGCAGGAAGGATTGGTGCCCGATTATGGTGTGCCGCAGGATGAAAAACAACAAATCCGCCGGTTTTTGGATGAAATGCAGGCCCTTAAAACAAAAAAGGGCGCTGATGGACGTTTTGTTTTTGATATTCCGGTGCTGCACAGTTCTAATGATTTAGTATTTGAACCATTAAAAAAACAAACTTTTGGACAATGGCTCCGGCAAAACGGCTATGATTCAGCTCATCTGCTTTGGTATCTTTCCTATTGTTGCAGGGATGATTACGGTGCTGGCTTGGATACTGTGAGTGCCTGGGCAGGGCTCCATTACCACGCTGCACGCAAGAGCCGTGGTGCCAATACCCCTGCTGACATGGTGCTTACCTGGCCTCAGGGCAATGGCTTTTTGATGCAGCATTTGGCCCATTATGTGGAGCATAGCGTAAAAACCCGCCATTTGGCCTTTCATGTAGAGGAGAAAAACACCCACATAGAAATCAAGGTCTTTGACGCCAATAACAACAAAACCGTGTTGTGGCAGGCAGAAAAACTCATTCTTGCCACCCCAAGACCGTTGCGGGATCGCTTATTGGGGCTCCCTTACAGCGCTGAGCCTAATCAGTATTTTCCATGGATAGTAGCCAATATCACCCTTAGCCATGCGCTTAGTGGCCCGGGGCAGGCACTTTGCTGGGACAATGTGGCTTTTGGCAGCTCCGGACTGGGATATATATACGCCCAGCACCAGGCGTTGGGGCAAGTGGCAGGCCCCAAGGTGATTACCTACTATCGCCCCTTTGATGATGGTGGTGCTATCGAAAATCGCCGGACAGCCCAGGCGCGCAGCCTTGCCGATTGGAAGGCCCTTATCACAGAAGACCTTGAAGGGATGCACCCCGGTATTTCACCCCAAATTCAACAAATAGCCCTGCACCTTTGGGGGCATGGCATGATTTGTCCTACGCCCGATTTTTCCCTAAAATCACCACAAGAACGCATTGGTACCCGTATTTTTCCGGCACACAGTGATCTGTATGGTTTTTCCCTGTTTGAAGAGGCCTTTCACGCTGGTATTCGGGCCGCTGACGGGTGTTTGGGGTAAAACTCAAAAGCCTTGTATGAAGGTTTCCAGCTCAACATCCTGTGCAAGGGCAAGGCGTTTGCGCAGGCGTTGTCGGCTCTTTTTTACGGCGTTGCCCGTGATACCCAAAATGTTGGCAATTTCTTGCCCGTTTAAGTTGATTTTAATGAGCAAAAACAGGCGTTCCTCGCCGCTGCTCAGTTCCGGGTAAGTGCTGCGCAGGCGCAGGATATAGCCAGGGTACAGCTGCTCAAACCGTCTTTTGAACAATTCCCAATCCGAATCGGTCAGAATGCGGTTGTTGTACAGGTTTTCCGACGAAACATCTTCTATCTCAGCTGTCGTTGGGGAGTCTTCTATCACAGCGTCACCCTGACTGCGTTCATTGTAGGTCAATTGGGTGTTTTTGGCCATAAGCAAGTTGACAAAATCGGCCATTTCAGCCTGTTTTTGAGTCAGCTCACGCCGGATGTTTTTTAGCTTCAATCTTTGGAAATACAGGCCCAGGCCCATTACGGTACCTATAAAAAAAATGGCGAGCAGCAAAAGATTGCGCTGGGAACTCTTCAAGCGTTCATCAGCGAGCAGAAGATTCAAGGCTTGTTCCTTTTCCCGGGTTTGGTATTGGACTTCCAATTCTTGCAGATTTTTCGCTTTGTTTTCCGTAAAAATGGAGTCCCTGATGCTTTTGGCCCTGCGAAATAATTGCAGGGCTGACTTTGGATCACCAACAGATTCTTCCAATTGTGACAGCCGCTCCAGTGCGCGAGCCAGCACGTGGGCCTGATGCAGACTATCAGCCTCTGAAATAGCGGCCTTTAGGTAAAAGCGTGCCTGGCTCCAATTGCCCAAGTTCCGATGGCAGTCACCGATATTGAGCCGCATACCGGGGCGCTGATTTAAGATCTGTGATGCCTCCATAAGTTGTAGGGCGGTATCCAGTAAGGGTAGGGCTGCGACCCAATTGCCCTGATCGCTTTGCATAAAGGCCATTTGGTTGTAAAGAGCGCATCGCTGGATAAGAGGCCCGTGATTTTTTAATATTTCAAAGCCCTTTTTAGAAGCAATTTTGCTTTCTTCAGTCTTGTTAGCCTTTCCATAAAACCCTGCCAGGGCCGTGTAGGCGCGCCCGATCCGGATGGAATCACCCCCTCGGATAAAAGCCTTGGTTACCTCTTCGGCTAATACTATGGCTTTGGGGGCATCCCCGAGGCGGTCATACACCGAGGCAATGTCCAATTTGGAATCATAATGCAAAAAGGAATCCGCTTGAACGGAGGCGGAGTCCATGGATTGTTGGTAGAGCTGTAGCGCGGTAGGATAGGCTCCGGTTTCAAAGGCAGAATCTGCCTGCTGGTTTAGGTAGGCTGCGATATTCGTTTGAGCCAGTTCTTCATAGGTCATGTTTGCCCGTTCATTATCCTGGTTTTGGTCGGCTTGGCGGGATTCTTTACAGGATAAACAAAAAAGACAACAGCTGACAAAGCATACGATGGTGCAGTTAAAGGTGTAAGGCGTCATATTATAAACAGGCAAAAAATAGGGTCACAAATTTCTGTACAATTTGCAACAAAAATGCAACAGCCATCGAAGATGCAGGTACGCTTCACCGATTAATAAAAAAAAACAATCCGTTTTGAGCCGATTATGGGTTTAAATTAAAAAAAAATACGGACTGTACCCCCATTTGTACCCCTGCATTATCCAGTAATTGAAAAGATACATTAAATATTTGTGCCGTTTTTTCACACCTATTCAATTAGAGCATGTCTGGGATTTTCCCGCTTAGCCCAAAACGGCTCTTTTTTCAGCATTTTCACCCTTTTTTCAGTCGTGTAGCCCCGCTACACTCCTTCAAAAACGATAAAAATGCTGAGAAAATCTCTCGTTTTTGACTCAAGCAGAAAATCCCAGACATGCTCTTAGGTTAATCAATCATGTATAAGCTTATGAAATTGGGATTTCGCCTATCCGCCCTCTCGTTTTTATGTATTGCCATTTTGCCGTTTGGTCTGTTTGCACAAGGCAAGAGTTGGCTTTTAAAAATGCAAGACCCCGATGTTAATTTTTGGGAGCTACAGAAAGAGTTTAACGAATATTGGAAAAACCGTACGGATTACAAGGCCAACGGTTACAAGGTATTCAAACGCTGGGAATACATCAATCAATTGCGTGCTGCTCCTGACGGCAGGCTTCAGGCCCCTGATGAGGTCATTCAGGAATATGAGCGTTACATGGCCAATACCCCTCAAAGCAAATCGGCTTCTGGCACATGGTCGCTTCTTGGGCCCTTCGGATACCCTGATAACAACACGTCCCAGCCTACGGGCAAAGGCCGCGTGAATGGTATAGGTTTTCACCCCACAGATCCAAATGTAATCTTTATAGGTACGTCCTCCGGTGGCATTTGGAAAAGCATCAACGGCGGTGCCAACTGGAGCAATATATCGGCCAATATACCCTTCCTTGGTGTATCGGCTATTCTCATACATCCAACCAACCCTGATATTATTTACATTGGTACCGGTGATCGAGATGGCAAAGATGCACCCGGAATCGGGGTTTATAAGAGCATGGATGGCGGCGATACCTGGCAGCCGTCCAATATTGGCATGGGCAGCGTAACCGTTGCTATGATGATGATGGAGCCCGGCAATCCTGATGTAATGCTTGCCTGTACGCGTACCGGGATATATAAAAGCACTGATGCTGGCGCTTCCTGGGTTAGAAACCTGACAGGTGATATACGAGATATCAAATACAAACCGGGTGATCCGAGTGTCGTGTATGCTACCAAGATTGTCTCCGCCGGGGCTGCGCTGTTTTATCGCTCTACCGATGGCGGTAACAGCTGGAGTTTGGTAGATACCCCGACGGATGGTGTTGGTGCTCGTATGGTTATCGGAGTCACGGCTGCCAACCCTGATTATGTTTACCTGGTTCAAATTGATGCGGCAGATGAGATCTTCAAGGCCCTGCTCCGTTCCACCGACAGCGGCGAGAGCTTTACTGAGCAGTCCAACTCGCCCAATATACTTGGGTATAACTGCGCCGCTGATGACGTCAGTAGTCAGGCCACCTATGACCTGTGTATTGAAGTGGATCAAAATGATGCCAACATTGTATATGTAGGGGGCATCAACACCTGGAAAAGTATTAACGGAGGCGTCAGCTGGACTCCTATGTCCCACTGGGTCGGCAGCGACTTCTCAAACAGAGTTACGGATAACTGTGCTGTTTCGGTGCATGCTGACCACCATGTTTTTATCTGGTCACCCCATGCTCCGACTACCCGGCTTTACTTAGGCCATGACGGTGGTATTTCTTATACAGATGATGGCGGTGCTACCTGGGTGGAAATCTCCAACGACCTCTCTGCGGGCCAGATTTACAAAATTGGTCAAAGTGTGGAGTCCGCAGGTACTGTTGTGGCAGGATTTCAGGACAATGGCGTTTCTGCTACCTCAGACGGTGCCACTTTCACTACTATTGGCGGCGGCGATGGTTTTGACGGCATCATTGACTACAGCAACCCTCTTTATTGTTATCATGCCATAAATGGCACGGTGAGGCGCTCTATTGCGGGATTATATGGTGCGTACTCCAATATCTCAAGTGGCATTAGCGGTACCCCCTCTTTTTTTTCGGATTATAAGCTGCATCATTCGAACCCGAATACCATGTTTTTTGGCCGTTATGAAGTTTGGCGCAGCACCAATGTCCGGTCCGTACCATCCACCTCAGTTGCCTGGTCAGCGATCAGTAGCTTTTCCGACACCAAACTGATCCGGGTTATAGAACAGTCGGCAATCAATACAAATATAATGTATGTCTCCAGAGGTGACGGCACTGGCTCGGTATTATATCGCTCCGACAACGTCAATGCCAATGTAAACTCCGTGGTGTGGAACACCATCCCGAGGCCCAATAGCAGCTATGCCGTCAGTGATATTGCTGCTTCTCCTACGGATGAAAATATCGTGTTTGCCACTGCGGGCACTAAAGTGTACAAATCAACCAACAAAGGGGCAAGTTGGACGGATATTACCAGCAACCTTCCGGCATTGTTCATCAACTGCATGGCCATTGACAAAAATGCCGATGAAGGTATTTATATTGGCAACCAAACGGGCGTTTGGTATAAAGATGCCAGCTTAACGGACTGGATATTATTTAGCTCTGGTTTGCCGCCAGTGGATATACAAGAACTGGAAATCTACAATGATGCCAACCCGGAAAACAGCCGGATTACCGCAGGAACTTACGGGCGCGGTGTGTGGCAAAGCGATCTGGCCGAGATCAATGTATTAAACCCGTCCAATTTTACGGCTTATCCGATCAGTGTTTCCCAAATTGACCTGTCCTGGTCCCTGAATGCCTCCAACAACAACGTGCTTATTGCCACTTCGTCAACCACTATTTTCGGTGTGCCCGTGGACGGGACGGCCTACACTGTCGGTAATACATTGCCGGGAGGTGGAACGGTGATTTATGTAGGCAACCTGACCAACTTCAGCCATACCGGACTGACAGATGGCACCACCTATTGCTATAAAATATGGTCCGTAAATAGTGGTAACCAATACTCCGCAGGTATGCTACCTGTGTGCAACCAAACGTTTTCGCACTACTGGACGGGCAATGTGGACGATAACTGGTTCAATACCGGCAACTGGGGGCCGGGCACCGTACCGACCGCTACTGACGGCGTGTACATTCCTGCCGGTAGGCCCAATTATCCGCTCATTAACGCTGACGGGGCCAGCTGTAACCACCTCACCATTGAGGCAGGAGCTTCTGTTGCTATGGATGCTGTGGATTCGTACCTCCTTGAGGTAACCGGAGACTGGACGAACAATGGCAGCTTTACGCCTGGTGTAGGCACGGTGTATTTTAGCGGCACTAATCCACTTCAAAAAATTACCGGTACCTCCACAAGCGACTTCTACATGTTGGAAGTGGATAAAGGGAGTGTATCCAATATCCTGGATGCCTTGTCACCCATTACCCTTAACGCTTTGGTGGATGAACCTTTGGCTTTGTATTCAGGCACTTTCCGTTTGTCTAATGCGGCGAGCAATATCACAGTGATCCGCGCAAACGGTTTTGATCCAGATAAAGAAATTGGTTTTGGCAAACGCTTCTGGGTGGCAGCAGGTACACTGAATGTTAATTCCGATTGGAGGATGAACGGTGGCGAACTGCGCATTACCGGCGGCAACGTGAATGTGGGCAATACTCAAAATCAACGCTTGGAATATATCAACAATGGCACGCTTGTGATGACAAGCGGCACCCTGACCGTTGCAAGCGGAATTTGGGGAAATGGCCCTGCCCGCGTGTCTTCCGGTGTGATCAATATTTCCGGTGGCGTCATAACATTGGGCACACAATTCAATGGCTTTGCAAGGGGGATATTTGAAGTTAACGCTGCCTGCTCCTTTACCATGAGTGGCGGAACCATTATACTGCAAAGCCCTAACACCTATACCAGTCATTATTATAACCTCGCTACTACTTCTTCGGTTACTGGAGGCACGCTGCAAGTTGGAAATGCATCCACCCCAAGCGGACAAACGTTCAGGATACACAGCACCGTGCCCGTGTACAACCTGACCATAAGCACTACGAATGCTCCAACAGCACAATTGGTAAATAGCAATTTGACTGTACTGAACGACGTGATCATATCCGGCGGCACCCTGAATGCCAACAGCCTGAACCTGAGCGTCGGCGGGCATTGGACAAACAACGGCATCTTCGCGCCCGGCACTGGCACTGTTACCTTCAATGGTGCCAATAACCAAAACCTGGGTGGTAGCGCGTCCACTGCATTCTACAATATGACGATGAACAACGCTACGGGCCTCAGCTTGAGCGGTACGGTGAATGTTACGGTAAATGGTATTCTTTCTTTGAATGCCGGGGTAATTTCAACAGGCAACAACCAACTCATTATTTCGTCAACTGGCAGTGTAGCGCGGAACTCGGGCCATATTTTTGGGTATTTGCGGAAAAATGTATCCACGGGCACTAATATTAGCAGGACGTTTGAACTGGGTGACGCAGCCGAAAGCAACTACACACCCGTTTCGCTCAATTTTGCTTCTGTTTCCATAACGGGTGACCTGATCGCCAAGGCTTTTGCAGCTGACCATCCGCAAATAGGCTCAGCCCAGTTGACTGCCTCCAAAAGCGTGAACCGCTATTGGTCAATTGCCAATAGTGGCACCGGTTTTTCCATCTGTGATGCGGTATTTAATTTCCTTGCCGCTGATTTGGATGCTGGTGCCAATACGTCAAATTTGATTTGTGGGAAATACGATGCGCCCAATTGGTCTTATCCGACAGTAAGTGTGAAAACAGCCGGGAGCGTGGAAATTACTGGCGTTTCTTCTTTCAGTGACTTCCAGTTGGCTGAACCATGCAGCAATCCTGATGTACCTACTTTAAGTGCAACTGCCAACACGATCTGTACGGGTCAAACAGTAACGTTGAGCATAACCACGGGTGATCTGAACGGTGCTACGAACTGGCAGTGGTACAGCGGCTCTTGCGGTAGCAGTGCTGTAGGCTCTGGTACAAGTATAAATGTATCGCCCACAACCAATACCCAGTACTATGTGCGGGGCGAAGGTGGTTGCCTTGTATCCTTTGGCGCTTGTGCTACTATTTCAGTTGAGGTTATGGCACAACCCTTAGGCCCTACATTGGATTCCAAAATACCCAACGTGGCTGATATTTGTACGGGTACGGAGGTAAGTGCTACCATCAACGCCGGAAGTGGCGGCACGGGTTGTTCCGATGATTATGTAGTAGTAATAGATGGTGGTAGCCCGGAGGTGTACATGCCCGGCACTAATGTGGGGGGCAGTGCCACGAGCAGCATTGTTATTCGCGGGCGTCGGGCCAATTGTAGCAGCGGCTCAGGTTGTACTGGCACTGCTTATGTTGATCTGGCAAGCTGGGCGGTTGTTGCCCAGCCCACAGGCCCTACTTTAAATACTAAAACCCCGAACCTCGGCACGATATGTTCAGGCACTGGTGTGAGTGCTACTTTCAATGCTGGCAGTGGCGGCACGGGTTGTACGGATGATTATGTGGTGGTGATAGATGGTGGTAGCCCTGTGGCATACACGCCAGGCCTTAGTGTTGGCTTTAGTGCCACGAGCAGCATTGTCATTCGAGGGCGTCGGGCTAATTGTAACACTGAATCGGGTTGTAATGGTACCACGTATGTTGATCTGGCAAGTTGGACGTTAGTTGAACAGCCCACTGGCCCCACCTTAGTTACCAAAACACCCACTTTAAATGATATTTGCAGTGGTACGGGTGCCAGTGCTACTTTCAATGCTGGTAGTGGCGGCACGGGTTGTACGGATGATTATGTGGTGGTGATAGATGGTGGTAGCCCAGAGGCGTACACGCCTGGCACCACTGTTGGCATTAGTGCTACAAGCAGCATCGTTATTCGCGGGCGCCGGGCCAATTGTACTACGGAATCAGGTTGCAATGGTACAGGTTATACAGATCTGGCCACATGGAACATAAATGTTATTCTGGTAAATCCAAGTTTAGCGGCTAAATCGCCCAATTTGAATGCTGTTTGCAGTGGTACCAGTGTCAGCGCTACTTTCAATGCTGGCAGTGGCGGTACGGGTTGTTCTGATGATTATGTGGTGGTGATAGATGGCGGTAGCCCGGAGGTGTACACGCCCGGCACCAATGTGGGGGGCAGTGCCACGAGCAGCATTGTTATTCGCGGGCGTCGGGCCAATTGTTCTGGCGGCTCAGGTTGTACTGGCACTGCTTATGTTGATCTGGCAAGCTGGACGGTTGTTGCCCAGCCCACTGGCCCTACTTTAAATACTAAAACCCCGAACCTCGGCACGGTATGTTCAGGCACTGGTGTGAGTGCTACTTTTAACGCAGGAAGTGGCGGTACGGGTTGTTCTGATGATTATGTAGTGGTGATAGATGGTGGTAGTCCCGCAGCCTACACACCCGGCAGTACTGTTGGCAGTGGCGCTACAAGCAGCGTTGTCATTCGCGGGCGTCGGGCCAATTGTACCAGCGGCTCAGGCTGCAACGGCACTGCTTATGTTGATCTGGCTTCTTGGGTGGTTGTTGCCCAGCCCACAGGCCCCACGCTCACGACTAAATCACCAAACCTCGGCACTATATGTGCGGGTACGGGAGCTGGCGCTACTTTTAACGATGGCAGTGGCGGCGCAGGATGTACCGCTGATTATGTGGTAGTGATAGATGGTGGTAGCCCGGAAGCGTACACGCCAGGCACTACTGTTGGCATTAATGCTACAAGCAGCATCGTTATTCGCGGGCGCCGGGCTAATTGCAGCATTGGCTCTGGCTGTATTGGCACTGCTTATATTGATTTAGCGTCCTGGGTGGTTGTTGCCCAGCCCACAGGCCCCACGCTCAATGCAAAATCGCCGAACCTTGGCACGATATGTTCAGGCACAGGTGTGAGTGCTACTTTCAATGCTGGCAGTGGCGGCACGGGATGTTCTGATGATTATGTGGTGGTGATAGATGGCGGTAGCCATGAGGCGTACACGCCCGGTACTACTGTTGGCATTAGTGCTACGAGTAGTATTGTCATACGAGGGCGTAGGGCCAATTGTAGCAGTACTGACTGTAATGGTACTGCTTATATTAATCTGGCTTCTTGGACGGTTGTTGCCCAGCCCACAGCCCCCACGCTCATCGCTAAAACGCCAAACCTCGGCACTATATGTGCTGGTACGGGTGTCATTGCTACTTTTAACGGAGGCAGCGGGGGTACGGGCTGTTCTGTTGATTACGTCGTGGTGATAGATGGTGGTACCCCTTCGGCATACACGCCTAACACCTTTGTTGGCTATGGCGCTACAAGCAGTATTGTTATTCGCGGGCGTAGGGCTAATTGCAGCAGTGGTTCAGGTTGTACTGGCACTGCTTATGTTGATTTGGCGTCCTGGGTGGTTGTTGCCCAGCCCACTGGCCCCACGCTCAATGCAAAATCACCGAACCTTGGCACGATATGTTCAGGCACAGGTGTGAATGCTACTTTCAACGCCGGCAGTGGCGGCACGGGTTGTACAGATGATTATGTGGTGGTAATAGATGGCGGTAGCCCTGAGGCATACACGCCCGGCAGCACTGTTGGTATTAGTGCTACGAACAGTATTGTCATTCGCGGGCGTCGGGCCAATTGTAGCAGCGGCTCAGGTTGTACTGGCACTGCTTATGTTGATCTGGCAAGCTGGACGGTTGTTGCCCAGCCCACTGGCCCTACTTTAAATACTAAAACCCCGAACCTCGGCACGGTATGTTCAGGCACTGGTGTGAGTGCTACTTTTAACGCAGGAAGTGGCGGTACGGGTTGTTCTGATGATTATGTAGTGGTGATAGATGGTGGTAGTCCCGCAGCCTACACACCCGGCAGTACTGTTGGCAGTGGCGCTACAAGCAGCGTTGTCATTCGCGGGCGTCGGGCCAATTGTAGCAGTGGCTCAGGCTGCAATGGCACTGCTTATGTTGATTTGGCGTCCTGGGCGGTTGTTGCCCAGCCTACAGGCCCCACATTAAATGCCAAGACACCGGATTTGGTTGAAGTTTGTGGTGGTGTGGGCGTCAGTGCTACTTTTAACGCAGGTAGTGGCGGCGCAGGATGTACAGATGACTATGTGGTGGTGATAGATGGTGGTAGTCCCGCCGCCTACACACCCGGCAGCACTGTTGGCAGTGGTGCTTCGAGCAGCATTGTCATTCGCGGGCGTCGGGCCAATTGCAATAGCAGCTCAAGTTGCAATGGTACAGCCTATGTTGATCTGGCATCTTGGAATGTAATTGGTGAAATAGATATCCGTGGTAACAACCAAAGTATTGAGGATGGTGATAATACACCCAATACCAATGATTTAACTGACTTTGGAAGTGTTGCGCCATCTGTAAGTATCATTCGCACGTTTGTTATTCATAATACCGGAGGGTTGCCCTTGAGCATCGGCTCTATTACATCAAGTGATAATACCAACTTTATCGTGGGTACTTTGTCTCCTGCCGGTCCTATTTTGGCTGGAGGAAATGCTTCGTTTACGGTAAGTTTCAATGCTGCCTCTGTAGGTACTTTCCTGTCCACCATTAGTGTGGCCAATAGTGATTGCAGTGAGGCGCTTTATGATTTCGCCATTCGCGCCGTCATTGATTGCAGCACTCCAACTTTTACTGCTTGTCCGGGCAATCAAAATGTAACTACTGACCCCAATCAATGTAATGCTGTAGTGTCGTATAATGTTGCTGCCACAGGCTCGCCCCTACCTTTATTGTCATACAGTTTTACGGGTGCAACATCAGGCAGTGGCTCAGGCACAGGCAGCGGACAAATATTTGGAAAGGGCATTACTCAGCTTGTTGTTTCGGCTACTAATAACTGTGGATCAGTAAATTGTGTATTTTCTATTGTGGTAAATGACAACCAGTTGCCTGTAGTCTCTTGCCCAACCAACATTGTAAAAAATAATGATATGAATCAGTGCGGTTCAGTTACCAATTACAATGTTACGGGTAGTGATAATTGCAGCAATTGGTCTATTCAACGTATCTCTGGCCTTCAGAGCGGGGCGCTCTTTCCGGTAGGTAGCAGCACCGTCATCTGGAAAAACACCGACGGCGCAGGCAACAGCAGCACTTGCTCCTTTACCGTAACGGTGAACGATGCCCAACTGCCTACCATCACCTGCCCGGTCAACCTCACAGCCAATGCAGCGATGGGTTCATGCGCGGCCACGGTCAACTACAACAACCCTGTAGCGGCAGACAATTGCACTACGGTTATTCTAAGCCATGTCAGCGGAGGCGTGAGCGGCTCCTCCTTTAATAAAGGTGTAAATACCATACAATGGAAGGCCACGGACGGGGCTAACAACACAATGAGTTGTACCTTTACAATAACGGTGAATGACACACAGCTGCCAAATATCACTTGCCCGGCCAACATCACGGCCAACACAGCGGCGGGTACTTGTGCGGCCACGGTAAACTTTGCCAATGCCACGGCTACGGACAACTGCACGCCGCCGCCCACGGTAGCCCAAACAAGCGGCCAGGCCAGCGGCTCCTCGTTCGCCAAGGGCCTGCACACGCTAAGTTTCAAGGCCACGGACGGGGCAGGGCTGACCAAGAGCTGCACTTTCCGCATTACGGTGGTGGATAATGTGCTGCCCACCATCACTTGCCCGCCCAATATCGTGAAGAATACGGACAACAACCTGTGCAGCGCGGTGACCACTTACACGGTCACGGGCGCGGACAACTGCACATCGGTGAGCACAACAAAAGTGAGCGGCCTCGCCAGTGGCTCGGCTTTCCCAAGGGGGAGCAATACGGTAATCTGGCGGGCCACGGATCTTGCGGGCAATAGCACGCTGTGCTCCTTTACGGTAACGGTGAGCGATGCACAATTGCCCGGCATCACTTGCCCCACGAGCATCAGCACAAACACCACCACGGGCCAGTGCAGCAAGATAGTGAATTACACAACGCCCACGTATTCAGATAACTGTGCAGGCGGCAGCATTAGCCTGTTCAGTGGCTTAGCCAGCGGTTCTACCTTCCCTACGGGCGTGAGCACGGTGGTTTGGAGAGCCATTGACAACGCTGCCAATAGCAATACCTGTGCTTTCACGGTAACGGTTACAGACAATGAACTGCCCACGATCACTTGTCCTCCAGCAGCCACAGTAGCGGGCAGCGGAAGCCCCTGCGGCTATCCGGCAAGCCAACTCAGTCCTGCCACCGCCACGGACAACTGCGCGGTGACGAGCCTGACTAATGATGCGCCCACAACGCTGCCCGCTGGCCCAACCACCATTACCTGGACAGCCAAGGATGCGGCAAACAACCAGAAAACTTGCGCGTATGTGGTGACGGTGAACTGCGGCGCTAGTGCGAGGGATGAAGTAGGAAGTATGAAGTATGAAGATAGGTATGAAGTAGGAAGTATGAAGAAGAAAGAGGGAAGTGACGTGCGTGCTTCATCCCTCATCCCTCATACTTCATCCCTTACTTTGTTCCCTAATCCGGCAAGTGATATGGTGGTCATTACGTGGTCAGATCAACAGATAAACAGCGGGTCAAGTCAACAACCCTCAGGGTCAAATCAACACATCAACAGCAAGTCAAATCAACAACAAATCATCATTTATGATGCTTGGGGCCGCATCGTTTGGCAGCAAAAAGTATCTGCGGAAGCGCGCCAATTGCAAGTGGATCTGAGTGGAGCCATGCTTGCGGACGGGATATACCGGGTGGTGCTTCGCACGGAAGCGGGAACACTGAGCAAAAAATTGGTTTTGAGCAGATTGTGATAAATCTTTAAGTGAAATACAGCTGCCCGGCGGGGTATTTTTTCCTGTAATAAACAGTATGTACGTATCGAGGGGGGCGCTCAAAGCGCCCCCCTCGTTTGCTTTCGGCGAACAGGAATAGTAGAAATATTGAAACCTCGGTCA
Source organism: uncultured Saprospiraceae bacterium (assembly GCA_964539805.1). GTDB lineage: Bacteria > Bacteroidota > Bacteroidia > Chitinophagales > Saprospiraceae > M3007. The sequence continues at coordinate 16,044 of CAZIKN010000099.1, forward strand.
GCCCCTTCGCTGCGCTCCTGTATGTTGTATCGCTTGCTTGACCATAAGTTGAATATTAGTCTCCAAATGATACGATTTTTTAGGCCATGCAACCAAATTACCCATTTTTGGGACGCATTTACCTGCCATTACGCTTGCTTTAACCCTTGCTTTGCCCCATCATTTTAACGAGAGCAAAAGAGGAATACCTCCCATAAGATAGGGGCGGCCAAACAGCAACATATCACATTTGGAGAATTATTATTTGGACATCCCGGGGGCAAGTCTCTTATCAATCCAAGCTATTTTAAAAGTCAACATTATGCACAACACTATCATTCGCAGCTTTATGCTCGCTGCTTTCAGCTTTTTTACGTTAAATACCTTTGCCCAAACCAGCTGGAACGGTTTGGTCAGCACCGATTGGAACACCGCGGGCAACTGGAGCGCAGGCATACCCGACCCGGCCGACGACGTGACCATTCCGAGCGCAGGCAACAAGCCGGTCATTGGAGCCGGAACAGTAGCAGTGGCAAAATCGGTAAGGATTACGGTGGCAGCAGCCCAGCTGACCATTAGCAACACCGCGAGTTTGTCCATCAATGGCTCCACAGGTTTTGCGCTGGAGAATTACGGCACTTTGGACAACAGCGGCACCATACAAATAGGCAATACCGCATCCATTATGAATCGCGGCATCGTGCACCGCAACGGCGGCACCTTGAACAACAAACCGGGCGGCTTGATCCAAATTGACCGATCGTCCGCCGCTGAAGCCTTTTACTCCACCGGGATCGTGAACAACGAAGGGATCATCCAAATTGGCGGCAATGCCGCAGTGGTTGGTCATGGCATTAAGATGGAAGGCAACACCTTCAACAACAAGCCGGGCGGCTTCATCAAAATTGATCGAACAAGTGTCCATGGGATTGACATGACCAATACTACCCCTCCTGTTCCTGTGCTGAACAATGAAGGCAGCATTCAAATTGGCAGCCAGGCGAATGTTACGGGCCTTGGGATTGTGGTCAGGGCTGGGTGTACGGTCAACAACAAGCCGGGCGGTTCGGTCACAATTGATCGGACAGGTGGCAATGGGATTGAAGTAACAGGCGCCGCTGCTGTGCTGAACAATGAAGCCCTTATTCAAATCGGTACCCAAGCGAATGTTGGAGGTACTGCGCTTGTGAACAGAAACGGGTGTACCTTTAACAACAAGCTTGGAGGGGATATACAAATCAATAAAGTAAATGGTTCTATCTACAACAACGGCACTTTTGTCAACAGCGCACTGATAACCGTTGACAATGACACACGTAAAGCGCAAGACGGCATTTTCAACGATGGGGCTGGTAATTTTACCAACAACGCTACGGGCATCATTTCCATCCAAAAGCCCTGGGGCAACGGAATATGGAACAACTTTGGGAATTTTACGAATGCCGGTAAAATAACCATTAGAGATATTTATAATGTTATTAAAAAAAATTATAGTACGGGCATCCTGAACTATGGCACTTTTAGCAGCACCTCAAGCGCAGAAATCCACCTCGACGAAGTGGGGGGCGGGATCATAAGCATCGGTGCGGTTACCAATGCGGGCATCATCAGGATGGGGGAAAATGCAGCATTATCGGCAATGGGCATCCTCAACATTCAGGCAAACGGCGTGTTCAGCAACAACGGAGACATCAGCATTAAACAAACCGCAAGGGGCGCAATACAAAATACGGCACCCGCTTCCTTTTTCAACAATGCCTGCGCCCAAATCGCCATCTTTGACACCCTCAAGAACACGAGTACCTTTATCAATTCAGGGTTGTTGAGGGTGAACACTCCCACCGAAACCCATATTAACACTGCGCTCACCAATAACGGTGTCATCGAATACGCGCCAGGGTCTTTCTTCATCCCCAACGTGACGAACAACGAAATCATCGTGTCATCTACCATCTCCGGCGATTGCCAGAAAGTAAGCCCGGCCTTCCACGTGGGCAACCCTTTGGATTTTATCGTCGAGGGAGTGTACACCGATGCGGATGCCACAATCTCCGCCGGAACCTATACCGCAGCCACCAATACTTTCACGCCGAACGCCGGACTGATAAACGGCGATTCATACAACTTTTTTGTAAAAATTAAAGACGGAACGGGAGGCTGCTCTCGCATTGTGGCCTGGAAAGTGACGGTAAAAGACAATATTCCACCAAGCATCAGCTGTCCCGGCAACCGCACGGTGAGCACCGACGCCGGCCTGTGCAGCAGCGTTCAGACCTATACGGTGACGGCCAACGACAACTGTTTCAATCAGGTAACCCTTACACGCCTCAATGGCCCGGCCAGCGGCTCCACGTTTCCCCGTGGAACACATATCATATCGTTCAGGGCCACGGATGGGGTAGGGCTGAGCGCTACCTGTACTTTCCGCATCACGGTCAATGACAATGAGCGGCCGACCATCACTTGCCCCTCCAATATGGTAAAAAACACGGACAACAACCTGTGCACATCGGTCACCACCTATTCGGTGACTGGAGCGGACAACTGCACCTCGGTAAGTATATCACGTGTGGGTGGCTTTGCCAGCGGATCGGCTTTCCCGAAGGGAATCAGCACGGTGACCTGGAGGGCCACGGATATTGCTGGCAACAGCACGTTGTGCTCCTTCACGGTGACGGTAAGCGATGCCCAACAGCCTGCCATCACTTGTCCCACAAGCATCAACACCAACACAAGCCCGGGCCAGTGCAACAAAACCGTGTTTTATGCTACGCCCAGCCATTCAGACAACTGCTCAGGTGCGTCAGTCAATTTGTTCAGCGGCTTGGCCAGTGGCTCAGTATTCCCAACGGGTACCAGCACAGTGATCTGGCGCGCCATAGACCAATCGGCCAACAGCAACAACTGCTCCTTCACCGTCACGGTCACGGACAATGAACAGCCCACGATCACTTGTCCTCCAGCAGCCACAGTAGCGGGCAGCGGAAGCCCCTGCGGCTATCCGGCAAGCCAACTCAGTCCTGCCACCGCCACGGACAACTGCGCGGTGACGAGCCTGACTAATGATGCGCCCACAACGCTGCCCGCTGGCCCAACCACCATTACCTGGACAGCCAAGGATGCGGCAAACAACCAGAAAACTTGCGCGTATGTGGTGACGGTGAACTGCGGCGCTAGTGCGAGGGATGAAGTAGGAAGTATGAAGTATGAAGATAGGTATGAAGTAGGAAGTATGAAGAAGAAAGAGGGAAGTGACGTGCGTGCTTCATCCCTCATCCCTCATACTTCATCCCTTACTTTGTTCCCTAATCCGGCAAGTGATATGGTGGTCATCACGTGGTCAGATCAACAAATCAACAGCAAGTCAAATCAACATCCCTCAGGGTCAGATCAACACATCAACAACAAGTCACATCAACAACAAATCATCATTTATGATACTTGGGGCCGCATCGTGTGGCAGCAAAAAGTGCCTGCGGAAGCGCGCCAATTGCAAGTGGATCTGAGTGGAGCCATGCTTGCAGACGGGATATACCGGGTGCTGCTTCGCACGGAAGCGGGAACACTGAGCAAAAAATTGGTTTTGAGCAAGTTGTGATAAATCTTTAAGTGAAATACAGCTGCCCGAGGGGGTATTTTTTCCCGTAATAAACAATATGTACGTATCGAGGGGGTCGCTCAAAGCGACCCCCTCGTTTGCTTTCGACGAGCCGGAATAGCAGAATTTAGTTTCACAAAGTAGAAAACATTGATCATCAGATCCTGGGCGACATACTGCTTGAGATGTCAACTGGCCCTGGCCAAGAAATGCATTAAAGCCAGGCCGTGTGGGGGAAATTGCCCTGCGCGTGGGTTTTGGCAATGAAAAATACTTTTCCACGGCGTTTAAAGAAAAATTTGGCGTGTCGCCGAGCCAGATTTGATGTAACACCTTTGCATCACCGAAACAAACCGATATACACATGAAGTTGCACTTTATTCTATGGTGATGCCTACCTTTGCCTCACCCTAAAACAAGCAAAGGTGTTGAACTCACGGCAGAAGAATATTGGTCTATCAGGCTTGGTGCTCATGTTGCTGCATGTTGCCAACATATCATTGTTGGCTCAAAATACACCCTATTTCATTCGTTTTTCCACTACGGAGGGCTTGCCAAGCAACAATTTGGGGCCAATGGCCAATGACCCCGACGGTTTCTTGTGGGTAGGTACGCGCAATGGGCTGGCGCGTTTTGACGGGCAACGATTTGTGCCGTTCAGCCAGTTACAACCCCTTAGCCAATTACCAGCGGACAATGTATTGGCATTGGTAGCCGATACCAAGGGTTATCTTTGGGTAAAATTTGCCAAACAACTTTTTCGCTTGTCGTATGCCACGCTCAAGGTTGAGGCCATGAAGGAAAATGCTATGCCGCAATGCCAGGACGACAAAGGCCGGCAATACTTCATTGACAAAGGCACATTAGCAGTTTTTCGGGAAAATGAGCGCGATTTTCAACAAATTCCCTTGCAATGGGAGGGCAAAACAGTAGAAATACAAATGGTTTGCGCAGGCAAAAACGGACTCCTTTTTTTATTAACGGATATGGGGGTTTTCCGTTTTGATCCCCAAAAAAACACTTTGCTCCCTTCGCTGGCAATTGGCTCAT
>CAZIKN010000100.1:0-10908 GCA_964539805.1 uncultured Saprospiraceae bacterium
TGAATTTGATTTTTGGGAAAGCAGAGGGGAGGTTGCAAAGAGCAACAGGGTGGACGTAAATAAAATAAAACGCATAAGAGGGGGTAGTTTGGTTTACACAATCTCAACTTTTCTTAAAGAGACAAAGACGGTGTGCTGTACGAAACCAAACCAACTACAAAGCAGAAAATCGGCTCTTGTCGTTGAAAAGGGATTAAAAAAGGATTAAACGAGCGGCTAAGGTAATCAGCTTTGCGCAAATCAAAACAAAAGTGAAAAAAAAAGTAAAAAACTTAAAAAAGGCATCAGGGTACAGGTGATGGGTAGTTGTCTTAGGTCAACACACACAAACAACATTAATTTTTGCTATGAACTACTCATCTTTAAAAACAGCAAGTACTCTTAACCCTTTTGCTTTTGTCCTTTTGTCCACTGTCATAACCTTATCCAGTTGTTTTGACGGCACCCGAGGCAGCGGTGATCTTGTGACGGAAATCAGAAAAGAAAAAAATTTTCACGCCCTGGAAATAAGCACTTCTGGCGATGTGGAAGTACGCAACGCGCCGGATTATTCCGTTGAGGTCACTTGCGAAGAGAATATTATTGCCTATTTGGACACTGAAGTTGAGAATGGTGTGCTTAAAATTCATTTTGATCGCAACGTGTATGATGTAGATGACCTAAGCATACGTATTAGTGCCCCTAACTGGGATGCCTTTACGGTCAATGGTAGCGCCAATGTGAAGGTAAAAGATAAAATCAACGGCACAGAACTGAAAACCGTGATCAGTGGCAGCGGTGATCTGGATATTTATGACGCCGTTTTCAACAAAGCCAAAATGGCCGTAAGCGGAAGCGGAAACCTTAGCATTGATGGCAGTGCAACAGATCTGGATGCAACTGTCAGCGGATCGGGCGAAATAGACGCCCTTGATTTTCCTGTAAAAACGGCTCGCGCCAACGTATCCGGAAGTGGGAGCATTCGCATTGACGTAAGTGACGACCTGGATGCGACCGTCAGTGGTTCCGGCGACATTGAATATCAGGGCAACCCTAAAGTAAGCACCCAGATAAGTGGCTCCGGAAGGGTACGCAAAATTTAAATAAAGCCAGAGGGCAAGATCTTCTGGACGCTCCCCATTCACCCTCATTTTTTCTCTCTTTCAAGGTGCAAAACCCATAAAACCTTGAATATGAGCACGGTAGCCTGCCGGGCACTGTGCGCTAAAAGGGCAATTACCCAACTATTTTATGAAAAATATTATTGTTTTGCTTGCGGTCATTGCAAGCCCTATCATCTTATTGCCATCAGGCCTTCAGGGCCAATCGCCCAACAGCCAGACCCTGAAGGGAAGTATTGTGGACAAGGCCATCAAGGTTGAATTAGTAGGCGCAACCATTCAGGTGCTAACCAATGAGGCGAATCCCACTGCCATTACTGGTGGCATGAGCGATGCGGAAGGCCGATTCAGAATTTCCGCTGTTCCTCTGGGCCGTTATACTTTGCTGGTTCGCTATTTAGGGTACAAAGATGCCGTTATCCCTAATGTACTTCTTACCGCTGGAAAAGAAACGGACATTGTTATTGAAATGGAAGAAGCTGTTTTGCAAGGCAAGGAAGTGGTCATAACCGCAAAAACAGACAAGCAAAAGCCGCTTAATGAACTGTCCACAGTGTCCTCCCGCACCTTTTCGGTGGAAGAGACCCAGCGTTTTGCTGCGGCGGTAAATGATCCGGCCCGAATGGCATCCTCTTATGCTGGCGTGATAATGGCCAATGATGGCAACAACCACATCGTTATCCGAGGCAATGCCCCCAATGGCCTGCTTTGGCGCATGGAAGGAGTGGATATTCCCAACCCCAATCACTTTTCCAATGTAGGCACGGCAGGCGGCGGGATTTCCATCCTCAGCGCACAGCTCTTGAGTAATTCTGATTTTTCTACGGGTGCCTTTGCGGCTGAATATGGGAATGCCCTTTCCGGCGTCTTTGATTTGAAACTTCGGAAAGGCAATGCAGACAAACGCGAGTACACTTTTCAGGCAGGCGTTTTGGGCATTGATTTAGCCACGGAAGGCCCTATGAGAGTGGGCAAAAACACTGGCTCATATCTTGTCAACTACCGCTACTCTACCCTTTCGTTGCTCGGGCTGATGGGGGTGCCTTTGGGCGATGCGCGTACGGATTTCCAGGATCTGTCCTTTAATGTTTGGATACCAGCAGGCCGGACTGGTGTATTTACCCTGTTCGGCATGGGAGGCTTGAGCAAACAAACCGTGCCGGGCGACCGTGACACCACACTCTGGGACGAGGATCTGGGCAAAAAATACCCCAATATTTTTTCCTCCAATACAGGGGCGATTGGCCTTACTCACAGCAAAATATGGGGCAATACTTATCTTAAAACTGTAATATCGGCTTCGGAAGCCCAAAACGATTACAAACAAGATGAATATTTCACACCAGAGATCAAACTGCAACGAATTTTCGAGCAGGATTTTGTACAAAGAAAAGTGACAATTTCATCTGTATTAAGCCGGAAAATCAATGCACGTCAATTTGTCCGCACAGGTATGTATGTCAACTTTTTAGGGTTTTCTTTTGATCAAAATGCCTGGGATACGGATGAATTGCGATTGGAAAAGCAAATAAGAAGCAAGGGCAACACCCAAACCCTTAACGCCTTTGCACAATGGCAATATCGCCCCACGCAAAAACTCACCTTGAATGCCGGAGTGCACAGCCTGACATTCCTGCTGAACAAAGACGTTTCCGTAGAACCTCGTGCTGGCATTAAATATCAACTAAGCCCACGACAAACCCTAAGTGCCGGCTATGGCTTACATGCGCAAATGCAACCCTTAGCCACTTATTTTACCCAAAACGAAAACGGCCAGTTGCTCAACCCGGAGCTGGGCTTGAGCAAGGCCCATCATTTTGTCCTCGCATTTGAGCAATCATTGGGGCAGAATTTACGGGCCAAAACAGAACTGTATTATCAGCACCTGTTTCAGATACCTGTGGAGCGTGGCAAGTCCTCCTCTTTTTCCATGCTCAACAATTTTGACGGTATCGTATATGAAACCATGGAAAACAGTGGCTTGGGAAGGAACTATGGCCTTGAGTTGACCCTGGAAAAGTTTTTGTCCAAAGGGCTTTATTATGTCTTGTCCTCTTCCGTGTTTGCCTCTGAATATAAAGGAAGTGATGGAATTTGGCGGGATTCCCGATTCAATACGCGATACGTAAACACTTTTACAGGCGGGAAAGAATGGGGCTGGAGCAGGAAAAGTAAGGACCGCACAGTGGGCTTCAATATCAAGATGACCCAGATAGGAGGCTATCGCATTACCCCAATTGACCTTGAGGCCTCGCGCGCAAAAGGAGATGCCGTTTTTATGGACGATCAGGCCTTTAGCAAAAAAATGCCCGACTATTTCCGCACTGATGTCGGCTTCCGTATCCGAAGAAATTATCACCGCGTTACTACGACATTTTCCCTTGATATTCAAAATGTTAGCAACCGAAAAAACATTGCAGGAGAATATTATGACAAGGAAAAGGGTGACATAAAGACCTTTACCCAGGCGCCTTTGCTTCCAATTTTAGCATACAAGATTGAGTTTTAGGGGGATAAGACATCCCCCTTTCCCGGTCTCATTCGGTTTTGTAATACGACTTCAATATCCTCAAGACACATATTTTTGGCTTTCAACAGGATAAGCAGGTGATAGAGCAGGTCGGCAGCCTCGTTTTGGAAAAGAACGGCGCTGTCGTCCTTGGCCTCTATGACCAATTCTACGGCTTCTTCTCCTACTTTTTGCGCTACCTTATTGATACCTTTCCTAAAGAGTTGGTTGGTGTAGGAGTTAGGGTCATTTTGATCAATGCGCTGGGCTATGGTGTCTTGCAAGCGATACAAAAAACCTTTGGAATATTGATTTTCCGAAAAACAGCTGTAAGTGCCGGTGTGACATACCGGTCCTGAGGTTCTGGCCATGATCAGAATGGTATCCTGGTCACAATCAATATGTATTGATTTGACTGTCAAAAAATTGGAAGAAGTTTCTCCTTTTGTCCACAATCGGTTTTTGCTCCGACTAAAAAAAGTGACCTTTCCTTCTTCCTGAGTTTTGCGCAGGGCCTCTTCATTCATAAAGCCCAGCATAAGCACCTGCAGGCTAAGCTCATCCTGCACGATCACAGGCACCAAGCCGTTTCCTTTTTCAAAATTAATCATCGTATGGCTATTTTTTTGTTTTTTAAATACTGTTTGAGTGCAGGTATCGGTATTTCATTAAAGTGAAAAATACTGGCCGCCAGTGCCGCACTTGCCGAAGTTTGCACAAACAGCTCATAAAAATGCTCCATGCTGCCCGCACCTCCTGATGCAATGACCGGAATGGATACCGTTTTAGCAATAGCATCGGTAATATCCAGTGCAAAACCAGCTTTTGTGCCGTCATTGTTCATGGAGGTAAGGAGGATTTCGCCTGCACCGTGCTCCTGTGCTTCTTTGGCCCAAAGGATGGCGCTGATACCCGTTGGTGCCTGGCCACCGTGCGTATATACCCGCCATTCATCAGCCTGATATTTGGTGTCAATGGCTACTACCACACATTGGCTCCCGAATTCCTTTGCAATTTCCGTAATCAATGCCGGGTTTTTCACTGCCGAGGAGTTGAGGCTCACCTTGTCGGCACCCGCCCGGATGACGGCCTGTACATCCGAAAGGTCGTTGATGCCGCCGCCCACGGTAAACGGGATATTGATGTGTCGGGCCACTTCACTGACCAATTTGACTAGCGTTTTTCGTTTTTCGAGGGTAGCGGTAATGTCCAAAAAAACCAATTCGTCTGCACCTTCCGCTGCATATTTTTGGGCCAATTCGACGGGGTCGCCCGCATCGCGGATGTTGACAAAATTAACGCCTTTTACGGTGCGGCCATCTTTGACATCAAGGCAGGGTATGATTCTCTTTTTAAGCATAAAACTCAAATATTCAGGAAATTATGTAAAATTTTCGCGCCCACCTTACCCGATTTTTCGGGATGGAACTGTGTGGCAAAAAAATTATCCTTTTGCATAACCGCACTAAAGGGCAAGATATAATCACAAACACATGTCGTATGCTGGCAACATTCCGCATAATAACTATGCACAAAATACACATCGTCAGTATCCGATATTTGCTGCCACAAAACGGAATCGGTACGAGGTTGAACATTGTTCCAGCCGATATGCGGAACAATCCCCTTGGATGGGAAGCGCTTGACCACCGCATCAAAAATGCCCAGGCAAGGGGTGTTACCCTCTTCTGATGACTTACACATCAGTTGCAAACCCAGACAAATGCCCAATACGGGCTGTTTGAGGTCGGTGATCAGCTCATCCATCTTGCGGTCGTGGAGGTATTTCATGGCAGTACTGGCCTCCCCTACTCCGGGAAATATGACTTTATCAGCATCGCGAATAGCCAATGGATCATCCGTAATGAGGCAATTATAGCCCATTTGATACAGGGCATTTTGCACGGAGGTAATATTGCCCGCGTTATATTTAATCACTGCAATCATAAAATGCCTTTTGTACTGGGTATGCTGTGGTTGTTCGTCCGGCAGGCGGCCATTTTGATGACTTTGGCAAATGCCTTGAAAATAGATTCTATCTTATGGTGTTCATTGTCGCCTTTGGCTTGTATGTTAAGGTTGCATTTTGCATTATCACTGAATGATTTAAAAAAATGCATAAACATCTCGGTGGGCATATCCCCTATTTTTTCCCGCCTGAAATCCGCCTCCCAAACCAACCATGGCCGACCTCCAAAATCAAGCGCTACCTGAGTTAGGCAATCATCCATGGGCAGCAGAAAGCCATAGCGTTCAATGCCTTTTTTGGAACCTAAGGCGCGTAAAAAGGCTTCCCCGAGTGCTATGGCTGTATCTTCTATGGTGTGGTGCTCATCAATGTGCAAATCGCCTTTCACCTGAATGTTAAGGTCAAGCTGGCCATGCCTTGCTATTTGCTCCAGCATGTGGTCAAAAAAGCCCAGTCCTGTATGGATTAGGCTTTTGCCCGTGCCGTCCAAATTGAGTTCAATGGCTATGTGGGTCTCACTGGTATGGCGCAGGACGCTTGCCCGACGGGGCTGCGTAGCCAAAAACGCATAAATATCCGCCCAGGAAGGGGTACTCAAAACCGCATCTGGTGACGTATCCTGATGGAGATAAATGGCTTTGCAGCCCAAGTTTATGGCCAACTGGACATCCGTGAGCCTATCACCGATAACATAAGAATTGGCCAAATCAAAAGCGCCGTTCAGGTAATGGGTCAGCATGCCTGTTCCGGGTTTGCGGGTAGGAAGGTTCTCATGAGGAAAAGAGCGATCAATGAGTACTTCTGAAAATACAATCCCTTCATTTTGAAAAGCTTGTATCATTTTCTGATGGGCCAACCAAAAATCTGCCTCCGGAAATGAGGCCGTGCCCAAGCCATCCTGATTAGTAACCATCACCAATTGGTAATCCAATTCACGGACTATTTTCCCCAGGTACTGAAACACCTGCGGGTAAAACTCCAATTTTTCCAGGCTATCTACCTGGAAATCCGTAGGCGGCTCTATAATCAACGTACCATCCCGATCAATAAATAATACTTTTTTCATATTTTTATCATTCCTTAATTATTGAAAATTTGACAATTTTTATAAAGTTGTCAAATTCAGTACGGTTAAATTTCGCAATCAATTTTGACCAATGCAGCAAGCAAGGCATCATTTTCCTCGGGGCTGCCCACGGTCACGCGCAGCGTATTTTTCACCACGGAATTTCGGTTGCGTATGATGATTTTTTGCTGCACCAATTGTTGGTAAATGCCATCGGCATCCCTGACTTCCAGCAGCAGAAAATTGGCATCGGACGGGTAGATGTGTTGCACAACTTGTAAGCGCTCCAACGCGGCCCTCAGCCTTTCCCGTTCCTTCAAAATAAGGGCCACTCGTTGTTCAAATCCTTCGTAGTCCTGTAGGGCCTGGAGGGCTGCCTGTTGATTGATCTGACTGACATTATAGGGCGGCTTTGTTTTGTTAAAATAGAATATGATATCAGGGTGGGCATACGCCACGCCAACCCGTGCCGCTGCCAAGCCCCAAGCCTTGCTAAAGGTCTGGGAGACAATCAAATTGGCATATTGTCCGAGTTTGTTCACATAGGAGGCCTGAGCGCTAAAATCAATGTAGGCTTCATCCAGCACCACGATACCCTGGAAGTGTTGCAGTACTTTATCCAAGTCAGTGAGCGTATTGGCTGTGGGGTTATTGGGTGAGCACAAAAACAATATTTTGGCTGGCGTTTCCAAAATGGCTGGCACATCCAATTGAAAATCAGGTGTTAAGGGAATGCGCACCAGTTCCACGTCATGGATATGGGCGGAAACCTCGTACATACCATAGGTGGGTGGGCAAATAATCACCCGATCCACCGTTGGACGGCAAAAAACACGAAAAGCCAGGTCAATTACCTCATCGCTGCCATTTCCGATAAAAATCTGGTTGGATGCCAACTGCTTCCGCACTGCAAGCAAGGCTTTCAGCGCACTCTGGTGCGGATCAGGATAACGGTTCAGATGACCAAAGGGATTTTCATTGGCGTCCAAAAAAATCCCTTCTTTGCCTTCAAACTCATCCCTTGCGCTGCTGTAAGGCTTTAAGTGCCGGATATTATTGCGAACCAAATTTTCAAATGTGAACATTTTTTATAGTGTGATGATATATTGAATGTGATAATGAATACCCACATCAGTCTGGCAAAGTGGGGAAAATGAAGGTGTTTACTTTTTCAAAGACGCAGATAACTATCGGGAAAACCTACACAAATCACTCTTTGCCCAAGCGTAAGGTGACGGCATTTTTGTGTGCTATCAGTTCCTCTGCTTCTGCCATGTGTTCAATGGTAGGCCCCAAAAGGGTTATTCCTTCATGGGTCAGTTCCTGAAAGGTGATTTTTTTTACAAAACTATCCAATGAAACACCACTGTAGCAACGTGCATAGCCATTGGTGGGCAAGGTGTGGTTGGTGCCACTGGCATAATCGCCAGCGCTTTCACAACTGTAATGCCCTAAAAAAACGGAGCCGGCATGTTGTACACGGGGTACTAAAGCATGCGGATTTTGAACAGCGAGAATCAAATGCTCGGGGGCATAGGCATTGCTAAACTCAAGACAGGTGGCCAGATCGGGCAACACAATGACCAAGCCATGTTGAAGGGCCTGAGTAATAATGTCGCGACGTGGCAGTTGCGGCAACTGCTGCACTACAGCCTGCATTACCGCCTCGGCAACCGACTCACAATCAGTCAATAAAACCACCTGACTATCCGGGCCGTGTTCTGCCTGTGACAACAGGTCAGCGGCTACAAAATGAGGCTTACAAGTGCTGTCGGCAATGACCAACAGCTCGCTCGGCCCGGCGGGCATGTCAATAGCCACCCCGTAGTGTTGGGCCATTTGTTTGGCAGCCATGACATACTGATTGCCCGGGCCAAATATTTTATGTACTTTTGGCACTGTCTCTGTGCCAAAAGTGAGCGCCCCGATGGCCTGAATGCCGCCAATGGTATAAACGGTCTGTATGCCGACCAAATTAGCCGCATACAAAATGGCCGGATGAATTTCTCCTTGCGCATTAGGCGGTGTGCAAAGCACGACCTCGCTACAGCCTGCCAATTGGGCTGGCACACCGAGCATTAGCACGGTGGAAAACAAAGGCGCAGAGCCCCCGGGAACATAAATACCCACTTTTTCAATAGCACGGCTTTCCCGCCAGCAAAATACGCCCCGAGTAGTTTCTATCACATTATTAGGCTCCATTTGGGCCGCGTGGAAGCGCTCGATATTATTTTTGGCTACTTGAATGGCCGTTTTTAGCGCTGACGGAAGGCTTACAGCCGCTGCATCTAATTCTTCCTTTCCAAGTGCCCATTGATGCAGATCAACGCGGTCATATTGCAGGGTGTATTCCAAAAGTGCTTTGTCACCATCTTTTTGGATGGCTTCAAAGATCTGCAGCACATTATCGCTGAGGTTTTCAAGTCGGGCAACAGGGCGAGCCGACAGCTTTGGCCAATCTTGTGGATTGGGTTTGTTTATTTTTTTCATGGATCAAAGAATCATTTTTTGAATGGGGAATACCAAAATACCTTCTGCGCCCGCAGCTTTTAGACATTCAATTTTTTCCCAGAACTCATCCTCCTTTACTACAGAATGGATGCTGCTCCAGCCCTCGTTGGCCAATGGCATCACTGTGGGTGATTTCATGCCGGGCAAAATGCGGCAGATGGCCCCAATTTTGTCGTTTGGTGCATTGAGCAGGATGTAGCGATTTTCCACGGCGGCGCGCACGGATTTAAGGCGAAAAAGAAATTTGTCCAGGATAGCCTGCCGGGCCTGCTCCAATTGCGGTGTGGCCACAAGAACTGCCTCGCTCTTCACTACCACCTCCACTTCCTTCAAGCCGTTCATCAGCAAGGTGCTGCCTGTGCTCACAATGTCGAAAATGGCATCCGCGAGGCCTATACCTGTAGTTACTTCCACGCTGCCGCCAATTTCCTCCACGGTAATACCGATCTGTTGCGCCCGGAAGAAATTTTCCAGGATTTGGGGGTAGCTGGTAGCGATTTTTTTTCCTTCAAAGTACCGAAGATCCGTGTAATGCTCATCCTTGGGGATGGCGAGGGACAGGCGGCAATGGGCAAAGCCCAATTTTTCCACTATGCGCAGGCTTTTGCCTTTTTCCCAGACCACATTTTCGCCCAGGATACCAATGTGCGCCACTCCTTGTTCCACGTATTGCGGAATATCGTCATCCCGCAAAAAAATGATTTGCATGGGGAAATTGGTGGCCTCAGCCTTGAGTTTGCGTTCCCCATTCGAGATGTTGATGCCGCATTCCGACAGGAGCGAGAGCGTTTTTTCACTCAATCGCCCGCTTTTTTGTACTGCCAAAGTTATATTGGACATAAAACAAGTAAAAACAAAAAAGCCCACTGGGGGAAACCAGTGGGCTTTTTTGTTGTGATTTAAGGGCAAATACACAAGGCTAGCTACTGAATCCCGGTCGAGATGAAGCAGTATGATGATGCCAGCCGTAGTTGATTGCCAATGAATACATAATTATTGCTGTTGTTCGGGTAAGAACGCGCAAAACTACACGATGTTCAAGGATATGGCCAAATTTTTTTTAGGGTGGCACTTTGGCTTTAAAAATTTTGGAGAATTTCGGGATTGACACAGCTGATTTTCAAAATAGCGTATTACTTGGCTAATGAAAATATATGTTTTCTCAAGCTATTAGTTTTGATTTTTTAATCTACTTTTGCCCAAATTTAGTAAGCTTTAATCCAATATCTCATGAAGAGGTGCGCTGGGTTTGCCGCCTGTATGCGAGGCAAACCCTCAATTCCCTCCTCATTACATTTTATTTCCCATTTACCGATTGTGGTATATGTTCCTGACTTGCAGGAACACATGCCTTGTGCTGTTTTTACTGGAATGGCAAGCCGCTTTTCCACAAAAAATTGTTTTTAAAAATTTTATACATAATTGTTTAATACAATGAAACTTAATTATCATTTTGTCCTTCGGGTGTTTTGCCTGTCCCTTCTCCTACAATTGGGTGCATCGCTGTCCATGCGGGCACAACAAACGGTGTATGATGCAGGTGACAATGACTTGCTCTGGAAAGATGCGGCTACCATGCAACAGATTATCCAGACAGAGTTAACTGAAACCAATCTTGAGTTGGTCAAACCCAATCTAACCGACTGGTCTGTGGCCATGTTGGAGGCCTACAAAAGTTTTTTGACACACACGCAGTCCTTTATACATAATTGTTTAATACAATGAAACTTAATTATCATTTTGTCCTTCGGGT
>CAZIKN010000100.1:11008-20071 GCA_964539805.1 uncultured Saprospiraceae bacterium
CTGGTCTGTGGCCATGTTGGAGGCCTACAAAAGTTTTTTGACACACACGCAGTCCAAAATGGCAGCAACGATCAACATGGGTCAACTGTTGGACAGCGCGTATGAGTTCATCAAAACAGAAACTGTTC
This sequence comes from uncultured Saprospiraceae bacterium, assembly GCA_964539805.1. Taxonomy (GTDB): domain Bacteria; phylum Bacteroidota; class Bacteroidia; order Chitinophagales; family Saprospiraceae; genus M3007. The sequence continues at coordinate 11,137 of CAZIKN010000100.1, forward strand.
AAAATGTTGCGGCCAGAAAGATGGTCCTGGACGACATGAAAGCCAAGCAACAGGAATTGGTTTTGAAGTTGACATTTAACTAACCATTATCCTACTTATCAACGAATTTAATCACTTTTTCTCATAGAAAGTTATGAATCAAACAGTTACTCTGTTTAAAGGCCTCAGGCCCTTACATTTGCTGGTTTTGTCTGCTCTTTGCGTTTCGATGCAACTGGGCGCTCAAAACGTAACAGTCAACCCGGGTGGCGGCTCCTACCCTACCCTTGGGGATGCATTTAATGCCATCAACGCAGGCACACACATTGGTGCCATTACGGTAAGCATTACAGGCAACACAACGGAAACCGCTACCGCAACGCTGAACGCCAGTGGCACGGGCGGCGCGGCTTACCTTTCCATCAATATCACCCCATCAGGTAATATAACGGTTAGCGGCAATATTACAGGCAATTTGATTGACCTTAATGGCGCTGACAATGTGACCATCAATGGTTTGAACTCGAGTGGCAACTCGCTGACCATTTCAAATACGGCCACGGGAGCCTCCAACACCATCCGTCTGATCAACGACGCTTCTGATAACACCATTACTAATGTGCGTTTGGAAGGTTCTGCAAGTACTTTGCAGTTTGGGGTGGTCAATTTTAGCACCGGCACAACTACGGGCAACGACAACAACATTATCTCCAACTGTGACATTACGGCTGCAGGAGCGAATTTGCCCATAAATGGTGTATTTTCCCTAGGGGCTGCCAATATTGCCAATAGCGAGAATACCATTACTGGTTGCAACATTTTTGATTTCTTTAGCGCTGCTTCTACTTCTATTGGTATTCATATCAATGCCACCAATGCTGCCAGCAGCTCTGCTTGGACCATTACGAATAACCGCCTATATCAAACAGGGATACGCCGCTACACTACGGCAAATACCCATCAGGGTATTTTCGTTGGTGTAGGTGTGGGTTACACCATTACGGGCAACACGATCGGGTTTGCTGATGCCAATGGCACCGGGTTTTACCGGATGATTGGCAACTCTGTTGATCTCGCCGGATTTCCTGACGCTTACACCCCTTCTGGCACCGCCAACGCAACTCGCTTTGTTGCCATTGGTGCAGCCTTTACAGCTGCAGGCACCAACTCTGTTATTCAAAACAATACCGTTGCGGGTTTTGCACTCTATACTTCCAGCGGTGCCACCACTACAAATGGTATCTTGTGCGGTATTAATGTAACGGCAGGTAATGCGACCATCAGCAACAACACCATAGGGTCAACTACGGGTACCGGATCCATCTACACGGTATGCACCACTTCTGGAGGTGTCGTTGTGGGCATTTTTGCCACCAGTGCGAATACTTTGACCATAAGCAATAATACCGTAGGTGCTATTGATGCCATGGGCAGCACGGCTTCTCTTTCCGGTGGTATTACGGGGATCAATACGGCGGGTACCGCAGTGGCCAACATTCAGAACAATACGGTTGGCAATTCAACTGCACCCAACTTGCGTATGGGCAACCTGTTCAACGGGGCCAATTTGTCCAATAACGGTACATTCAGCATTGCCACGGGATTGGGCGATTTCAAAGGGATTATCAACCAGTCCTCTGGTTTGGTTACCATTTCCAACAATGTGATCAGCAATGCCTCCTTAAACTCCTCTTCGGCAAGCAGTGATTTTCGGGGCATAGAAATGACAAGCGGCAACTATGTAGTATCAAACAATAGTATATCATCCATCACTACTGCAAGTACAAATGCTACAGTAACAACAGCTTTGCTTGCCGGGGTGGGGATATTGTCACAAGGTGGCACTGCTGGTTCTTTGATTACAGAAAACACTATCAGTGTACTTTCATTGTCCAATACGGGTACAGCTGGTACCAATGTGGCAGGTGTAGCCATTTCAAATATCCCAGTTAGCGTTACCCGCAACAAGATTTGGGATTTAAGAAATGCCAGCACTTCTGTTGCTTTGGCTACACCGGGGTCTGCATCAGGTGTTTTTATCCGCAGTGCAACAGCGGGTGGCAATGTGAATATAGAAAACAATATGATCACCTTGGGGACGGGACAGTCAACCAATACTTCATTTATAGGTATTTGGAGCAATCATGGTTCCTCTCCTAATCCCAATGTAAACATTTATCACAACTCTATAAGGATTGAGGGCGTTGCCACAAGCGGTGGAAACCCAAGCTTTGGCTTTCATCGCGGAAATTTTGCTACCACTGTGGTCAATCAGGTAGTAGTAGACATTAAGAACAATATATTTGATAATACCCGGACAGGAGGTACAGGCGTACATGCTGCTATTGGCAACTATTTCAATGCAACCACTACCAGTGGTGTGAACTGGAATGCTAATGCCTCCAACTATAATGTACTCAATTCCGCTGATCCAGCCACTGTAGGCTATTGGCAAACAGCCCAGACATTTGCGGGTTGGCAAGCGGCATCACTTGGCGACCTCAACTCTATTTCTGGCACAGCCATTAATTTTGTTGATCCAAGCACAGGCGACCTGCATATTTCTACCGCTTCAGCTACCCCAATTGAAGGGTCAGGAACTTTGGTACCTACAGTCACACTTGATTTTGATGGTCAAACACGTACAGGCTTCACACCAGTAGATATTGGCTCTGATGCAGGTAATTTCACTGCATTAGACGTATCTGCACCTGCTATTTCTTACACAGTTATTCCTAATTCTATTTGCATCACACCGGTCACACTTAGCGCAACCATCACGGATGCTACAGGGGTAAACATAGCCAATGGCACTAAACCGCGATTGTGGTACAAAAAAGGCACAGAGGACAATGTGTTGCCAGCCAGCAATACTTCGGCCAGCAATGGATGGAAGTTTGTGGAAGCCAGCAATTCCAGTTCTCCCTTCATTTTTACGCCGGACTACAACCTGCTGACCGGCCCTGTCGTTTCTGGCGATGTGCTCAACTACTTTGTGGTGGCACAGGATGTACTTACACCGCCGCTTGTGGGCACCAACCAAGCCATATACCCGGCAGGCTTTACACCTGCGAGTGTGGCATTGGCTGCCGGTGCCTTCCCTGTGAGCAATTTCCGCACCTATAATATAATAGCAAGCCCTGTCACCATAACTGCCTCTGCTTTGCCAAGTGCCATTTGTCTCAGTGGGAATACGGTGCTTAGTTTATTGGGTGACCCAGTCACAGGAGCCGAACTTCAGTGGCAGAGTTCTCCTGCCGGTGCCAATACTTGGAGCAATATTTCTGGAGCAACCACGTCCCCTTACACAGTTGTGGGCTTGAGTGCTTCTACCGAATTTCGTTGTATTGTTAGTTGTGGGGGTACGCCCATAACAGCTTCCCCTTCATTAGTAACGTCAGTTATTGTAAGTAGTCCGGCCATAACAAGCACTACGCCAGGCTCAGAGTGTGGCCCCGGGCCAGTGCCCGTTACATTAGGGGCAAGCGCTAATTCAGGCACTACCATTAACTGGTTTAGCACATTAACAGGAGGCACTACATTAGGTTCCGGGAATACATTCACTACGCCCCCTATTTCCACAACCACGACCTACTTTGCAGAAGCAAGTAGTGGGGGGGGGGAATGCCAGTGGAGGCAGGATTACTCCATTACCCGCATCAACAGGTTTTGCAGGCAATAACTATGGTCTTGTTTTTGATGTCACTTCAGAGTTTACACTGAATTCTGTAGATGTCTATTCAACAGCGACCGCCGGTTCTATCATTATCGAACTGGCCGATGCGGCTGGTACAACCTTGCAATCTGCAGGCCCATTTACTATTCCTGCCGGCACAGGTACAACTTTTGCCAATGGTGCTACCCCGACTACATTTACACTTAATTTTATTATTCCATCTGGTACAGGTTACAGGCTCCGTTCGGCAAGCCACACCGGAAATATTGTGCGGGACAATCCCATTGGTACCAACTTCACTTTCCCCGTTGCTATTGGTTCTGTTGGCAATGTTACTGCTGGTCTTTTAGCTGGCTCTGCCAATACCAATACGTATTATTATTTTTATAATTGGCAAATCTCAACGGGTTGCTCAGCACCTCGCGTTCCCGTTACGGCTACTATCATCAATGATGCCCCAACTTGCCCTGCCAACAGTGCTGTTTGTGTAAATGAAGCACCTTTTGCACTTACAGGCGCAACACCAGCGGGTGGTGACTATAGCGGCAATGGTGTTAGCAATGGTGTATTTAACCCTGCTACTGCAGGTGTGGGTACGCATACGATAACCTATACCATTTGCGGGCAAAGTTGCACCTTTACTATTACGGTCAATCCACTCCCGGTTGCTGGCATTTCGGCTGATGAAAATTCAGGTGCCGTTGTTAATGACGGCATTATTTGTACAGGAGCCAGCGTGACGCTCAATGCCAGTGGAGGAGGCACCTACGCTTGGTCAACCAATGAGGCCTCAGCCTCTATCATTGTTACCCCAACAACGACAACAACTTACACGGTCACTGTCACTTCAAACAATTGTGTTAGTACTGCCTCTTTCACGGTTGTTGTCAACAGTTTTCCTACAGCATCTGTCACTCCGGCAAATACAACTATTTGTTCAGGGACATCAGCCACTTTGACCGCCAGTGGCGGCGGCACTTATGTTTGGACGACCAACGAGCTTTCTTCATCCATTACGGTTAGTCCTTCAATTTCAACGACATATACTGTTACAGTAAGTAATAATGGCTGTTCCTCTACTGCATCTGCTACGGTAAATGTCAATCCTTCGCCCAGTTTGTCTTCTACCCAAGTACAACCCACTACCTGCATCAGCACTGACGGATTAATTGACCTTACTGTGTCGGGCGCTGGTACATTTACATACAATTGGAGTGGTGCCGGCATACAACAAGGACAACAAGATCAAGACAGCTTAGCAGTGGGTACTTATTTTGTTACGGTTACTGACGCTGCCACAAGCTGCTCCAGTACACTATCTATAAACCTGATTGGCCCAGGCGGCTGTGATGTTTGCCCAACAATTGGCAGCTTGAGCGTCCCTACTGGTGTTTGCAACGGCACTGCAGTCAATATAACGGCTGCTCCATTAGGCGATATGGGCGTTACATATGGCATCCAGTTTAAATATTCCACAACTGCATTGCCCAACCCTTATGTTGGTGGCACTATTATAGCCACCATTCCGAATGCGAATTTGGGCGGTGGCGGCAGTTCAGCGACTACGGGTTTCACTTTCCCTACAACAGGAAATTATATTGTTTATGCCATATTGTCTCCATTACCACCCGACCCAAGCTGCAGGCCATCTCAATCTGCAAATATTGGGGTTACCGCTGTACCGACAATGAATGCCGTAGCCAATGTGGTGCAATGTGCCGGTGCAACCGTGCCAAGTATTGCATTTAGCAGTTCCGTACCAGGGGCAACTTTCAACTGGTCGCGCAGCAACGAAGCAATAGGCCTGGCAGCAACATCAGGAGCAGGCAATGTACCTGCTTTTCCGGCTGCCAATGCTACAACTGCACCACTCACAAGTACCTTTACTGTTACGGCATCCAATACTGCCAACGGTGTCACCTGTGTAAGTGCACCAGTTACCTTTACCATAACCATAAACCCAGTGCCAGCAGTTGCTGATCCAGCAGACCAGATTGTCTGCAACGGTGCTGCAACTACTGCGGTAAATTTTGTAGGCACAGTGCCTGGCACCGTATTCAATTGGACCAACAATACACCTGGTATTGGTTTGGCGGCGAGCGGTAGCGGCGATATTGCCTCTTTCAATGCTGTAAACACAGGAAATGCACCCGTAACCGCTACTATCGTGGTTACCCCAACATTCCTCAACAATGGCGTAACTTGTACCGGATCAACACAAAGCTTTACCATTGTTGTCAACCCTACACCAACCGTAAATAATGTTGTAGGCCAAACCCGTTGTAATGGTACGAGTACCAGTGCCATCAACTTTAGTGGTGCCATTTCGGGTACCATTTACAATTGGACCAATGACCAGCCAAGCATTGGCCTCGCAGCAAGCGGTAGCGGTAACATTGCCTCTTTCACGGCCACAAATACGGGTACAGCTCCTGTAGTAGCCAACATAGTGGTTACGCCGACCTATACCAATGCTGGCCTCACTTGCGCTGGAACACCGTTCACTTTTACAATTACGGTGAACCCTAACCCGAGCGCAAACGCTGTGGCGAATCAGGCATTTTGTAGTGCTACAACCACTACGGCTATTCCGCTGACCAGCCCAACCGCTGGCACCGTATTCAATTGGACCAATAATAATACGGGTATTGGTTTGGCTGCCAGTGGTACGGGTACAAGCATACCGTCATTTACCGCAACAACTGCCTCTTTGGCACCCATTTCCGCAACCATTACCGCCACACCGGTATTTACCAATAATTCGGTCACTTGTACTGGATCTCCCATCACATTCACGATCACGATCAATCCAACACCGAATGTAGCGGCGGTTGCCAACCAACTCTTGTGTTCAGAAAGCAGCACCACTGCGATCAACTTTACGGGTACTGTTCCAGGTACCGTGTTCAACTGGACAAACAATACGCCCGCAATTGGTTTGCCAGCAAGCGGTAGCGGTAATATTGCGTCATTTGTAGCACAAAATCCAGGCACAACTACTCTTGTGGCCACCATAACGGTAACACCAGCCTTTACCAACGGGCCTGCTACTTGTTTGGGTACAGCTCGTACCTTTACCATCACCGTTGATCCGTTGCCCAAGGTAAATGTTGGCGCTGACCTCGCTATTTGCCAAGATCAGGTAGCCTCACTAACTGCCCAACTTTCAGGAGGAGCCTTTACAGGCACATGGACTGGTGGTGCAGGGGTATTCAGCACACCCACGGGAGCAAATACCTCTTACACCCCGGCAGTTTCTGAATACGGCCAAACCATTACGCTGACATTCACAACAAACGATCCGGCTGGCCCATGCCCTGCGGCATCTGATGCACTACAGTTAACCATCAACACTTTGCCAATTGTAACTGCTGGCGCGGATTTTCTGATCTGTGACGATGCCAAGTTGACCCTTGCTGACCTAAACGCCAGCATCAATGCCAATGGCAGTGGCGTGAGCACAGGTACTTGGACAAGTACGGGCACAGGTACATTTGCCCCAAACAATAATTTCCCTTCCGCACTGACTTACACCCCAAGTGCCGCAGATATTGCCAAGGGCTTTGTCATGCTCCGCCTGACATCCGCTGATCCTGCCGGCCCTTGTAAAGAAGTGTTTGATGAAGTGCGCCTTGGTTTCCACAAAGAGACGCCATTGACTTGCAATGATTTGTCCTATGTTTCATTGGATGTTGATTGTGAAAGTGTTATCAATCCTGATGACGTTCTGGAAGGTAATGCAGATGACTATAAATTCTACACCGTACAGCTCTTCACTAACCAAAACGTAGCGGTTCAGGGTGGCAATATTGTCAGGGCATCTGATGTGGGCAAAACTTTCAAAGTAAAGGTTGTGGACATTTGCAACAACAATTACTGCTGGGGCAACTTGAAAATAGAAGATAAACTCGCGCCAACCATCACCTGTGCTGATGTGACTATTACCTGCGCAGTTACGAATTTTGCGCCAAGTTACCTTACCGGTACATTGGGCATTGCCGCTGGCACGCCGACCACTTCGGATTGTTCTGCAATCACCCTTACATTTGACGATGTATTCACAGATGTTCCTTGCGGTGGAAGCATCAACGGCAAAAACAATGTGAGCGCGTATATCAAGCGCGACTGGTTGGTCAAAGATGCCTGGAATAATTTCAATACCTGTACGCAGTTTGTTTACCTCGAACGTCGTGGCATCACGGCAGTAAAATTCCCAACTGATGTTGATATTAACTGCACAAATGCCAATACCAACCCAAGTGCAACGGGAGCGCCGTTCCTGACTGACTTCAACCGCAACTGGCCCATGTTCCCCGAACAAGCATCCTGTGAGTTAAGCGTGATTCATGCTGATCAGATCTTGCCAGTTTGTGGAAATACCTACAAAATACTTCGTACCTGGACCGTTTATGACTGGTGTTTGCCAACCAACCCCGGCCCAACCGGAACGCTGAACCCTCGTACGGCGATTCAGGTGATAAAGGTTACAGATAACCAAGGCCCGGTAATTGCCTGCCCACCAGCACTGACCGTTTCCACCAATCCGTTCAACTGTTGCGCCAATACCGACCTGCCCGATGTCATTATTTCGGATAACTGCAATGCCATTGCCTCCTTTAAGGCAACCATTGAAGGGGAAGATCCTTTGACCAACGTGCCGTTCTCTTATGAAGTACCTGGTAGCCTAACTACTTTTGATGGCAACAACATCTGGAACCCGGATACCTTGGGCCGCGTGGGCGTCACACAATGCTTGCCATTGGGCTTCTATCCGGTAAAATATACTGCTGAAGACCTATGTGGCAACAAGACAGTTTGTACTTTCAATCTGATTGTTTCTGATCTGGTGCCACCAGTAGTGGCATGCGATCAGTTTACAGAAGTTTCTATGGGCAATCAAGGCAACACCTTTGTTAATGCAGAAACATTTGATGATAAAACTTATGACAACTGTTGCATGGATTACTTTGAGGTTGCCCGTATGTCCAACAACGCTTGTACAGGAACAGGTTTTGACAAACAGGTTGAATTCTGCTGTTCTGACATCGGCGACACGATCACGGTTATTTTCCGTGCATGGGACTGCAATGGCAATTCCAATGATTGTATGGTGCGCGTACACGTATCAGATAAATTGAAGCCTTCATGCACTCCGCCAGCCAATGTGACCACCAATTGTGAAAACTTTGACCCAAGTCTTTGGGCGTATGGTATGGCCACATCTGGATAAAACTTATGACAACTGTTGCATGGATTACTTTGAGGTTGCCCGTATGTCCA
>CAZIKN010000101.1:0-19908 GCA_964539805.1 uncultured Saprospiraceae bacterium
GAACTTGCAGTTATGCACGGCATCGTGGATGCTCCAACGGTGGATTTGAACGATCTGTTTACGGGTGATCCGGTGATTGAAGACCTGGCTTATGGCCAATTCCGCGATTACCTAAGCATTGACCCCGGTCCATTGGTGTTGCAAATGAACCCCTCCAGCAACCCGAACCAGTGGGTAGGTATCTGGGGTGGCGACTTCACGCCATTGGCCAACCTTACCGGGGTAGTATTTGCCTCAGGCCGCTTGAGCGATGACAGCTATGATCTCATGCTCGCACTGCCTGATGGCGCGGTGATACCGCTGCCTTCGTTTATCCTGGGCCAGTTGATCCACAACTCACCTTCTCCGGCAGTGGATATTTATCTCGGTGACGATACGGCCTTTGAACAAGTGCCCACCTTTGACAGTCTCTTGTTCCGCACAGCCACCGGTTATCTGTTGTATCCGGCACGCGAGCCATTCCGCTTGGGCGTTGCCCTTGGCACCAGCACCGGACCGGCTGATATTCTGTTTACCAAAAATGTGCCAGCGCTCCGTTTGGGCAAGTTTTACACCATCATGGCGGCAGGTGTTGTGGGTGGCAATCCGGGTTTTGATTTGTTCTTCAATGAAAATGCCCGCTTGTTCCCAAATAACCCAAGCAATGTGGAGTTCAACCTGTTCCACGGCTCACCAGATGCCCCTGAAGTGGATGTGGTGCTGCCTGGCAGCACGGTTATTTTTGACAATGTGCAATTCGGAGAATTTGCCGACTACCTGAGCGTTCCGGCAGCCACCTATACCATATCGGTAACGCCTGCTGACGACAACCAAAAAGCGCTCTTTGCGTATCGCGCAGATGTGAGTGGCCTTGCAGGACGCACCTTCACCGCCTTTGCATCCGGTTTTGTGGGCAATCAGCCCGGCTTTGAAGTTTGGGTTGCCTTGCCCAACGGCGTCACTTTCCCATTGCAACAAACTACGGGTACCAATGATCTGGATCGTGCATTGAGCGACCTGCGCATAGCGCCAAATCCAGCTACTGATGTCCTCAACCTTCAGTTTGAAACATCTGAAAGCCTGCCTTTGCGCTATGGCATCCGTGATGTAACAGGCAAACTGATGCAGGAAGGTGATTTTGGTGCCGTACAAGGCTCCTTCAACTACCGCTTTGACGTGGCGCAACTGCCCGCAGGCCTGTACAACTTAGAGATCATCTCTGAGAAAAATGTGAAGGCCATGAAGTTTGTAAAAGTGGATAATAGCAAATAATTTGGGGTTTATACCCAAAAGTTCACGGGCCGTCGGATGTTATCCGGCGGCCCGTTTTTGATGCTCGGGCTATATTATTGAAATACGGTTAATCGGGACAAGTTAGCCCCTCCCTTCACAAAACCATCCCTATTTCCTTCAGGTCAAACAACTGTTCTTGGCCATCCCCAAGTTCAAGGCGCAGCAGGCCCCAGTCCGTGACGCCTCGGATAATGCCTTCTAATGGCTGCTCCGTTTTCTTTTGCAAGAACATACTTTTGGCATCTCGGCGGAAAAGTTGGTTTTCATAGGCTGACTTTATGTCCGTGGATGCGCCGCTTTTCAGTTGTTCGTAGCGCTGCTCCAAATGTCCGAACAGGTTTTGCATTATGGTGTCAAGCTCAAAAACATGGCCTGCAGCCATGGCCATGGACGTAGCATTGGGCAACTGATTTGAAAATTGCAACTGATTGACATTCAGCCCAATACCCACAATAGCATATTGAAAGCCTTGTCCCGAAATTGTATTTTGGATCAAAATACCTGCTGTTTTTTGATCCGCTATCATGATGTCATTGGGCCATTTTACCCTTACAGGTGATAAGTGCTGCTCCGCTACCGTATCCCTGACAGCCAATGCCATGGCCATGCTAAGGAAAAATTGGTGCTCTAACGGCAGCCAATGGGGTTCCAGCAACAGGCTCAAGGTCAGGTTTTGATACGGCAGGCTATCCCAGCGACTGCCAAATTGGCCGTGTCCGGCTGACTGACTGGCAGCACGAACGACCATGCCCTCCACTGGCTTGCTTTTTGCCCTGTCAGACAATAAATTCACCATAAAATCCTGGGTAGATGGCAATTCATCATAGCAGATATAAACTTTTCCGATCTTCTGTGCGTTTGACATGAACTTCAATTTTTGCTGCCTTGAATGCAAAGGCACGGCTTTATTGAAATTTATACTACCTTTATGGCTGTTTTATACCTTGATTTAAGTGGATTTTGTAGATTTTCAGGATTGATCTGCCTGATTTTTAAAGATTTACCGTGTTAAAACCACTTTGATCTGACTGTATTATCATGATTGTTGACCCCAAGGCTACCAAATTCAGGCCAAGCAATCATTAACGTATTTAACATTCGCAATTAACAACTAACAATTAGGAATAATTTTGACTGCAACAGTTTCATCAGCCCGTCAGAAAACCAAAACCGATATAAAGGCTTTGGAAACACTCAATCATTGCATCATCGAGGGCATTCGGGATAAAAAAGGCAAGAACATCGTACAGCTTGATCTGCGCAAATTAGGGGATGCCCCCGCTGATTTCTTCATTATCTGTGAAGGCGATTCCAACACGCACATCAAGGCCATTACAGACAGCATTTACAAAAAGGTAAAAGAAGAGCTGCTCTCAGTGCCTTACCATACCGAAGGCTCCGGCAACTCCAAGTGGATATTGATGGACTATTTTAATACCGTAGTCCACGTGTTTTACCCTGAAACCCGTCAATTCTACGAACTCGAACACCTTTGGAGTGACGCCGTAGTGACGGAATTCGGAGAAGTATAACCCTCCAGCCTCCATTCATTCTTTATCAATATTTTTTACCACTTTTCCCGCCCCATAAAATCGGGATCAGCATATCAGCAAATTTAGCACAAAAGCATGGATCAAGAAAATAAAAACAAAAACGAGGAGCCAGAACCCGCACCGCGCCGCAATGACGACAACGGTGAAGGCCCTCGATTTAACTCAACCTGGATCTACATTTTCATCTCCTTGATCGTGATGGGATTGTTCATGTCCAGCTATCTGCACAAAACACCCACAACCAACTGGGAAAAGTTCAACAAATGGGCCCATGAAGGCGAAATACGCCGCTTCGTGGTCATCAATGAAAAAGAGGCATACCTCTACATCGTCAACGACTCCTTAGGTTTTGGCGACCACAAGAACATCAAACAGTTGGAGAAATCAATGCTCAACCCCGATCCGCCGCATTATGTGCTGAATATCGGGAAGCCTGAAGTATTGGAGCCTCGGATCAACAAACTCAATGAGCAATTGGCCAAGGAAAAGAAGAGCATCATTACCGTAGAATATGAACAAAGAGCGGATTGGGTCAATCAAATGTTGCCTTACGCTATTATGCTCCTGCTCTTTGTTGGGCTTTGGATATTCATCATGCGCCGCGTGGGTGGTGGTGCCGGAGGCCCGGGTGCCCAGATATTCAATATCGGCAAATCAAGGGCCACGCTCTTTGACAACAACACCAAGGTCAACATCACCTTTGCCGATGTGGCAGGACTTGATGAAGCCAAAGAAGAGGTCATGGAGGTGGTTGACTTCCTAAAAAACCCCAAAAAATATACCTCGTTGGGAGGTAAAATCCCCAAAGGTGTATTGTTGGTTGGTTTACCCGGAACGGGCAAAACCCTATTGGCCAAAGCCGTGGCAGGCGAAGCAGGCGCACCCTTCTTTTCTATTTCGGGTTCTGATTTTGTGGAAATGTTTGTGGGCGTAGGAGCCTCCCGCGTGCGCGATCTGTTCCGTCAAGCGCGAGAAAAAGCACCTTGTATCATTTTTATTGATGAAATAGACGCCATAGGCCGTGCGCGCGGCCGTGGTGCCATGCAGGGCGGCAATGACGAGCGCGAGAACACGCTGAACCAACTTTTGGTGGAAATGGATGGCTTCCCAACCGATAAAGGGGTTATCCTGATGGCTGCAACCAACCGCCCCGACATCTTGGACCAAGCGCTTATGCGCCCCGGCCGTTTTGACCGCCAAATCGGCATTGGTCGCCCTGATCTTAAAGGACGTGCACAGATTTTTGAGGTACACCTGAAAAATATCAAAATCGGGCCCGATGTAACGCCAACAGCACTGTCTGAAATGACACCCGGCTTTGTAGGCGCAGATATCGCAAACGTGTGTAATGAGGCGGCCCTGATCGCCGCCCGCCGCAACAAAAAAGCGGTTGACCTCGAAGATTTCAACTATGCCTTAGATAAAGTGATTGGCGGATTGGAGAAAAAGAACAAGATCATCAGCCCGGAAGAAAGGCAGATCATCGCTTACCATGAAGCGGGTCACGCCATCTGCGGCTGGTTTTTGGAGCACGCACACCCCTTGGTCAAAGTCACCATCGTACCGCGTGGCCTTGCGGCCTTGGGTTATGCGCAATACCTGCCCAAAGAACAGTATATCACGCGAAAGGAAAAACTGCTGGATGATATTTGCATGACCCTCGGTGGCCGTGCTGCCGAATCGGTTGTATTTGATAAAATCAGCACCGGAGCACAAAGCGATCTGGACACCGTAACTCGCTTGTCCTATGACATGGTCGTTAACTACGGCCTCAGCGAAAAAGTGGGCAATGTATCCTATTATGGCATGTTGAGCGAAAGTTATATTCGGCCCTTCTCGGAGCAAACTGCTTTTGTTATTGATCAGGAAGTGAAAGACATGATCGAAAAGGAATATGAACGCGCTAAATTCCTCCTCAGGGAAAAACGCCGCGAATTGGATGCGCTCGCACAAACCCTTCTTGAAAAAGAAGTGTTGCACCGCTCTGATCTGGAAGAACTTATCGGTAAACGCCCTTTCTCTGACCCAACCCCGGGCGAAAGTGTCCATATTGCAGAAATCGAGCCGCTCAGCGGCAGCAATGCTACGGATGATGAGTTATAAGGTATGAACCTTAGTCCTCATGAATGGTCAGAATACGTGTTTGTGTTGTTTTACCCATCTTGATTTTGACCTCATCAGCCAAAAAAATAAAACCCATCCCGAGCAATCGGGATGGGTTTTATTTTTTCCTATTATTAATCTTACTTGTTGACAATCAATCGCTTGATGCCAACCATTTCGCTTCCTTCAAGGCGAACAAAATAAACGCCTTGTGGTACGCCGACCATATTCATCTGGTAACGATCCATACCCTTGGCTACCTGACCACTGCCCACGAGTTGGCCAGCGGCATTGAGCAATTGCACTTGTACGTCAGATGCTGCGGGTGAATCCAATTCCAGCCAAACCTGTTCGGTAGCGGGGTTGGGATACAAGCTGAACTGCAATGACGCATCCGGCACTTCAAAAACAGCAACCGAGGTATTTTTGATGATGAATTTCGGCGTTCCGAAAAAGCCTCCTTTACCGTCCGTGACACTAAAACGGAAGTCATCGTTTACCGAAGTGTTGCCATCATGCTGGTAAGTCAATTTACCAGCATCAATGTCTGCTTGTGAATAGTTGCCACCCAGCACCAAAGGCACGCCGTTGAGGCGCAATTCACCGTGTTTTGGAGCACTAACAAGGGTGAATATCAGTTCGCTGTGTGTGTTGTCCATATCTTCTACCAAAAGCAGGTCCTTGTTGATCAGTCCATTAGCTCCGGCCGCAAGGCTCAAGGGGTTATTGTTGACCAAATAAGGTGAATTAATGGTCACGGTAGCGCAAAATTCCAGTTCAAATTCATTTAAGGCACCACCTTGGCCAACAGCCGTATCTCTGACCACCAAAGTCCAATCACCCACTGCATTTTGGCCATTAAATGCGGAAAGGAGTTTTTCGGGTCGCATGGGCGTGCCTGATTTGATGGAGGCACAGCTGAATACAAAAGGAGAGGCATCATCAAGATTCAGCTTAAACTCGCCACTATAATTGGAGCAGCGCTTGCGGAACAAAATGACCTCTGTGCCTTTAGGGCTGCGCAAACGCACATCCAGGTGATTCAGAGAGGTATGAGAACCATACAGTTTCTTCACGTTAACATCACTGATGGCACCCCCTGTAGGCACATTTAACTTGGTTTCTACGGTAATAGGGCTGGATGCAGTAATGATCTTGGGCAAGTCATTGGATTCAAACGACTTGCAATTTTCCGTGAAGGTGGCGAAAAAGAAAGGATCAGTCCAAGCATACACGCCGCATTCGTTTTGAGGCCTTACGCGCCAGTAGTAGGCTTTGTTTTTTTCCAAAAACACAGGTATCCTGAAACTATCCACGGCAACATCTGAGAGCGAAGCGATGATACTATTGCCTGTAAACGCCGGGTTTGTGGCTATTTGAACATCATAGGTTTCGGCATCGGCTGCTTTGCTCCAGCGAAGGAGTTGATAAAGGCTTTGGTTTATGGCACCATCAGCAGGGCTTTGCAGGCGGAGGGCTGAAAAATCAGTAGTGACATAACGTACATCAATAGGCACCACAATTGGCGTTTGGCCATCAGGCGTGATGCGCAGGTTAAACGTGTAGAGTCCACCTTGTTTTACCTGGCTCATATCCACGATAAGGTTAGTGTTTTCTCCTGTATTGAGTTTGTTTTTGCCAAAAGAGACTATCGCACCCTGGGGTAAATTGCCTTCGACATCCAATACAAGGGTTTTGTTAAAGCCCAATGTACCTACTGTAAATATTTCGGTGTAATAACTATCCGGTTGGCAGATGCGTCCGCCGTCATTGCTCAGGCCCACAGAGAGTGCGGCCTGAGTGGGCAGTTGAATCCTGAAATTGGCATTGGATACATCATAGAACACATTGTCCGCTGCGCGCACCATGATACGGGCCGTGTTGGTCACATTATTGGGTACCAGAATGCTCTGGCTGCCGTCATTGTCCACATTGGAAGCCAGTACAAGGGAAAAGGTTTTGCCCGCATCCGTGCTCAATACGATATCAACTTTTTTGCAATTTACAGGGCTTTTATCCGTGTTGGCCACATCCCACTGTACCGTGACATATTCGCCAACGCGCCAGGTGGTGGATACGGTATTGGGTGATTTCACTACAAATGGGCCGGCCTGTTCCGTAGCGCGGAAAGCCACGTCCTTCCAGCCCACACCTCCGCCATTGGGGCGGTTATCACGTGCAGTCAGGCGGAAGGTCAATTTGCGATCATAGGTAGGCAATTGCTCCGCCACATCAAAACCATTGTTCACTACGGTAGTCAGGCGCGGGAAAAAGCGGAACGTTTCAGGTACCGCAGGGCGGCTACGGAAAATGGAACAATCGCCTGCCGGAGCGCCGATGGGCACTTCGGGGCCGGCATCCATTTGCTCCCAGCAATAGGTCAGCGGATCGCCATCAGGATCTGTTGCGCTCCCATTTAGCATAAAGGGCGTTCTGATGGGGATATAAAAGCCATCTTTGTACGGGAGCGTTACTTCCGGGCGGGCATGACCGGCATCATTGTTTTTGCCACAAACATTGCCTCCCGCGTTAAAAATATAGAACTGAATCTCTTCTATGGAGCCAGCATGGTAATAAAGGTCTGTTTTGCCATTGTTGGGCACATTGTCACTGCCGCATGCACCAGAATAGGACATAATGGTGGTGCCGCTGCCCGGTTCAAAAGCGGTTAGACCCTGACGACCGCCGCCGCCGCTACAGCGGTTCCAGGTATGGCCGCCGCCAAACTGGTGGCCAACTTCCTGACCAATGACTGCAACAAAATAATCACCGTAATCCCCTTGGCCGTTGCCTGCCGAGCATCCGCGGCCTTTGGTTTCATTGGCGCAGATGATGCCAAGGCCACCCGCCACACCAATGGCATTGCCGCCGAGGTAGCGCGCAAAAACGTGTCCTACATCATAGTTATTTACGCCTACACGGGTGTTCACCAAGGCCGGGTTTTGTTCCATCCATTGGCCAACCTCGGTACCAAAGCGAAACGGGTCGGTAAGGGTATCAATATTGACCACTTTGTCCGTATTATCAGCCAGGCGAATGCGGATGTTGACATCGCGCTCATACATGGTGTTCATCTCGTTGGTATATTCCGTTACGGCCGCTACCGTTTTTTCCAAAGTGCCGCCATGATCCAGCGCAAAGAGAGCGGTACAAGAGGAGGCAAAGCGGTAGATGCGCAGGTTGACGGGCGTGACCACCTTGCCGCGCTCAACCACCGTTTGGTCAAGGGCCGGATGGAATAGCGGTTCTGTGTTTTCTTCTATCCTGTTCGGATCAAGCCCTTTGGCCAATCCTTGTAGTGGATCATCGGCACTGTACTCGCGGTCATAGGCGATGTAATATGTTGTTTGGTCATACGAATGCGGTTTGATGTATTCTACCCCCATGTCAGGGCGGATCATCATCACGCGCAAGCCGCGTGCAGTCACGCTGAAGCGCACTTTTTTGGACCGATCGGACAACAATTCACCGGCATAGGTGCGGATGTTGGGGAATTTGGCCCGCATATCAGGTTCCAGCATTTCTATTTCCCAAACGGAATATGCCTCAAGGGTTCCTTCTGCATTGGGCAGGGTAATGATCGCGGGCTGGGATCGGGCCTCGGGCGTAAATTCCATTGGGGCATCGGCCAACACTGATTTCAGTGCGGGCAAATCCAATTCCCAGGTCTGATACTGTTTGGGGACATGGCCTCTTGGGGCGTTTTCGCGCAGCGGGATGTCTTTTTCTTCAATTTTTTTAAAAAAAGAAGGCACGTTTTGACTCAAACCTAAGTTTGCCAGCAAGCAAAACACAAAGAGGAGTGTTATTTTTTGCATACGATAGTTAATTTTAGGTGGCAAATGTCGAGAGTTTTTTTGCTGTTTTCCATAATGCTTACGCTCAAATCGGCAAAACGTTCAGTTTTTTACCAAAACAGCAAAAAAAAATGGCTTGATGAGGATGTATTTTCTCATCAAGCCAGAGAGGATGTATCGTAAATCAACAATAGAAATTGGCTAAACCACCTTGCTTTCGCCTTTGGTGCTTAGGTCATAAGCGCATTTTCCCTTTTGTCAGATCAACTGTGCATCCATGTGGATGTTTGTATTAAACAGTTTTGAAATCGGGCAGTTTTGTTTGGCGTCTTCAGCGTAGGCTGTGAACGCTTCGGCCTCAACACCCGGCGCACTGACCCGAACGGTAAGATGGATGTCCGTGATAGCGCCGTTGTCCAGCACAACCTCTGCCTGGGTATCAATGCTTTGCGCTGTGATCCCCGCTGCCTGTAGCACAAAAGCCAGCTTCATGGAAAAACAACCCGCATGGGCTGCTCCGATCAATTCTTCCGGGTTGGTGCCAATACCGTCGGCAAAACGGGTGTTAAAACTGTACTGGGTTTGCTGTAGAACGCCGCTGGCCGTGGTAAGCACCCCTGTGCCTTCCTTGCCTGAACCTTCCCAACGAGCGTTTGCTTTACGACGAATTGCCATTTTTATAAAATTTTGGTTGAAGATGAAAAAATATGACGCAATCTTTGTGCGCAATTGACATGCGCAAGAACAAGCATTTGCACAAAAAGTTATACCTAACCACCACATTATTATATTATGGCAAAAGCATCAACCAAGCCGCAAGAACAAATGGAGCTGCCCTCTTCAACCACCTTGGGCATCCCCGGCAACCGTATTGTTACTTTAGATGAGTTTATCATTCGTTCGGAAAAAGACTTTGACTATGCCACCGGCGAACTTACCGGCCTGTTGCGCGACATCGGCGTAGCCGCCAAAATCGTCAACCGTGAGGTTAACAAAGCCGGACTGGTCAATATCATTGGCGTAGCGGACGGCGGCGAAAATACCAGTGGCGACACGCAGCAGAAGTTGGATGTGTATGCCAATGACAAACTCATTGAATGCCTTAAAAACTCCGGTGAATGTTGTGCTGTGGCCTCCGAGGAAAATGATGAGATCATTCCCATACCACCCGTTGGTTCCAAAAAAAGCCACTACGTAGTCATGTTTGACCCCTTGGATGGCTCGTCCAATATTGATGTAAATGTATCTGTAGGAACCATTTTTGCCATTTATCGGCGCAAAAGTGACCCTTCTGGCCCAGCCACCCTGGGTGACTTTCTGCAAAGTGGCACCAAACAAGTGGCTGCGGGCTATGTGTTGTACGGTACTTCTACCATTTTGGTTTATACCACCGGGCGCGGCGTGAACGGTTTTACCCTTGACCCCAGTATCGGGGAGTTTTGCCTGAGCCACCGCAATATGCGCATACCCGAACACGGCAATACTTATTCGGTAAACCAAGGCTATTATTCCAAATTTGACCTTGAGATGCGCCGTTACGTGGATCATTGCTCCGACCTGAACTATGGCCTGCGCTACATTGGCAGTATGGTGAGTGATATCCACCGCATATTGATTCATGGCGGCATATTCCTGTACCCCAGTACCCGAAAGTACCCCAAGGGCAAGCTGCGCCTGCTCTATGAGTGCAATCCGCTCAGTATGCTCGTTGAGCAGGCGGGCGGTAAAGCCATGAACACTCAACTCAAGCGCATCCTGGATATGGTGCCCACTGAACTGCACCAGCGCAGTACCATTGCCATTGGGTCGCCAGCTATGGTGGACGAACTTAAGGCATTTATTGAGCGATATTCCGCTTTGCCCTTATAAACATGGAATTGACCATACAAACACCTGCCCTGCTTTTCCCGGCCCTTTCCCTGCTGCTTTTGGCCTTTACCAATAAGTTTTTGGCCATAGCCAGCCTTATCCGCAAATTGGTGTCGGATTATGAAACCAAACAAAGGCGTGATATTATCCGGCAGATTCGCAGCCTGCGTCGCAGGCTGATGCTCATCCGTTGGATGCAGGTGTTTGGCATAGGGAGTATCCTTTTTTGTGTCATTACCATGTTTTGCATCTATGAGGGCTGGCAAATAGCAGCTAAAATCCTATTTGCCATTAGCCTCCTGTTAATGATTACTTCACTGATTATCAGCCTAATAGAAACATTTTTATCCGCCGGTGCGCTCCGCGTTATT
This sequence comes from uncultured Saprospiraceae bacterium, assembly GCA_964539805.1. Lineage (GTDB taxonomy): Bacteria > Bacteroidota > Bacteroidia > Chitinophagales > Saprospiraceae > M3007. The sequence goes on from CAZIKN010000101.1 coordinate 10,966, forward strand.
TTGAAAGATTTGGAAGAAAAAGAGCGCTTGTAACAGGCTGATAAAGATTACCCCTTTGTACCATAGTATTGTATCACCTTATATGAGCCGCAAACACAAACTGCGCAAATTCGCTGAAGTTTTAGCCTTCCCCAATGTGTACGAATGTTACAACGTACAGCAGCCCGCCTTAGTAGGCGGCGTGGATATGGAGCCTGTTGACCTAAAAGGACATTGGCACCAAAAACATTTTAAAAACGATAATCCGATAACTGTGGAACTGGCCTGCGGAGGGGGTGAATACACGGTGGGTTTGGCGGAACTGTTCCCCGAACGCAATTTTATCGGCGTGGATGTCAAAGGGAACCGCTTGTGGGCAGGTGCCAGGGAGGCCCTCGACAAAGGACTGCACAATGCCGCCTTCCTGCGCACGCGCATAGAGGTCATAGATCATTTTTTTGCCGCTGCTGAAGTAGCCGAAATATGGATTACCTTCTGTGATCCCTTCCCGCGCCCAAGCAAGGAGAACCGTCGGCTTACCGCGCCTATTTTTCACGAAAAATATCGCCAGATCCTTCAAGCAGAAGGCCTCGTGCATTTGAAGCACGATGATCCTGATTTTTACCGGTACAGCTTACAGGTAATCACCGGAGACCCTCAGTGTACCCTGCTGTACCAAAACGCGGACATCTATGCGGATACATTGCCGTATCCCGAATTAGGGATCAAGACGCGCTATGAGGCCAAGCACTTAGAAGCAGGCAAAAAAATTCATTACCTAAGGTATAGGATTTTTTAAATTGGAGGATCAAATATCCACCCGTATCCTCAAGTTCACCCGGCGCCCGGTCAGGTAATTGGGTATGGCGTATTGGGTATCCAGGAAGGTTTTGATCCATAAATTGGAGGCTTCATTGGCTACTTTCAGCAAGTTGAACACCTCAAAACTGGCCCAGGTGTTGCGCGAAAAGCGCAAAATATGGCGTGGGCGGCGGCTTTCCCATTCGCGTTTCCAGAGCTGGAATCCAAAACCGATGTCCACCCGGTGATAAGGTGTAAATCGGTATGGGTTGCGGTATTCCAAATTATTATCCGGCAGGCCAAAAGGCAAGCCCGTGCCCACCGTAAAATTGAGGTGCATGCGTATGTTTTTGTTTTTGCGCAGGTAGTCCTGGAAAAACATACTCATATTCATAAAGCGATCCGTTGGACGTGGCACATCGCGCACATTGCGGCCTTCTGTGTCGCCAATATCACGCGCTTTGTGTTGTATGCCGTTGAGCCGCTCGCGGGTGCGCAGGAGGGAGAGGTTAATCCAGCTCTCGGCACCGGGGACAAATTCGCCATTGAGGCGGAGGTCAAGGCCAGTGGCATAACCGCGCGAGTCATTGAGGCCGGAGTAGCGAATGCGCACGTTATCCAAGTCATAAGAAACCAAATCCCACATTTCCTTGTAAAAAAACTCTGAAATCAGGCGCATCTTGACCGGGCGGCGGCGGCCCCACAGAAAATCATAGGTGAATCCGCCCACAATATGGGCCGATTTCTGGGCCGCTACATTGGTATTGACGCTGCCATTGACGGCCCTCAGTTCGCGGTAGAACGGTGGCTGGTAATATAGGCCGGCGGCAAGGCGATAAGATATGTCTTTGCGCGTGTTCAGGGGCTTGTACAGCAATTGCAGGCGCGGACTGACAAACCAGTCGCGGTTCAGTGTCCAGTATTGGCCACGCACACCGGCAATGGCTTGTATTTCGCGCTCGCCATCTTTCCGCCAGGTCCATGTATCTTGAAAAAATCCGCTGAAACGATTGCTGTTCAATTCATTACGGGTTTTCAGCACGCGCCTTACGAGCAATTGGGTGGTATCAAAAGGCAAGGAGTAAAGGGCCGAATCCAAGCGCTCCCACTCGTTGATTTTATCCAAAATGCCCTCGTTTTGCCATTTTGCCGACCATTGCAGGAAATGGCTGCGGGTGAGGCCAAGTTCCGTGGCATCATTTTGCAGTTCAATACCTCCGCGGTATTCCGCGTTGCGCACGTCGGCGGTAAGGTAATTGCGGATAAATGTGTGCTGGGTTCCCTGCCCAAGGATGTTTACAATTTCCCCAAAATTATCGGAACCCAGATTTTCCTCTACCTCTCCGAGGATATAATAGCCCAAAATATCGAAACGCTCGTTTTCCTGGCTTCGCCAGGTGGAGCTTAAAAATTTGTGGTACAAAGGATTGCGCTTCCTTTCCGGCAGGTAAGTGAGTGAAATACCGCCCATGGCCTGGGTAAAATCATCCACTTCCTGGCCTTCAAAAGCCGTGCGTATTTTCAGGGTAAAGTCAATGAGGCCAAATGCCGTTTCACGGCTGGAAGGCACAAACCGATAGACGGAGCGGTTAAAATTGCCAATGGCCCCAATTTGCCAGTCGCGGTTGATATCATAGGTCAAATAAACCTGATAATCGGAAAAATCGGGTACATATTCGCCCGTTACATCCAAACTGCCCAATAGCAGGCGGGTGGTTTTGTAACGCGCGCCGGCTAAGTACCTAAAGGCCCGATACGTATGTTTTTTGGATCGGATACAGCCTTCCAAATGGGCAGAGGCACCCAAGAGGCTACCGCTGGCACTGGCGCGGATGCTGTCCGGACGTTTGTACTTGATGTCCAAAACGGAGGATAATTTGTCGCCATATTTGGATTGGAAGCCGCCGGATGAAAAGGAAAGGTCACGTACCAGATCAAGGTTGGGGAAGGTGAGGCCCTCCTGCTGACCGGCGCGGATGAGTTGGGGGCGGTATATCTCAAAATCATTGACATACACCAAGTTCTCGTCATAGTTGCCGCCGCGCACCTGATACTGGGAACTCAGCTCACCGCCCGTGCCCATATTGGTACCGAGCGCAATGTGGGGCAGAATGCTCTCCAGGTTGCCCGTGGAACTGGGCAAAAGCCGAAGCGCCTGTATGTTTTTTTCCTTTACCATACCGCCCTCATCCAAGCGACGCTCTTTGATCGTCACCTCTAAGTTGGAAGAAGAAGGTGCCAGTGACACATCTAAGGCAAACCTCGCTCCGGGGGCCAGGGCAAGCACATCGGCACTGCTTTCTTTGTAGGCCACGCGCCGAAATCCCAAGCTAATGCGCTGGTTAGCAGGCACTTTTATGGCATAGTTTCCTTTTTCATCCGTGGTGACGCCGTTGGATGTGCCTTTTACATACACGGTGACCAATTCAACAGGAAGTTCATCCGAGGCATCCGTCACGCGCCCGAAAACAGTAGCCTCTTGTTGGGCGAAGCCTGCTGTTGCATAGAAAAAGAGAATGGCGGTAAAGAAAAAATGTGCTTTAAACATGAATTTGCTTGCTTGATAAAATTAGCCTGTGTCGCTGCTGCGCTTTGCGGTCTTTATGCCCCTTGATGCACAAGGCGGGACAAAGGTTGGAAAAAAAAGAACATCCGCGCATAAATGCTATCTTTAAGCCGTTTTTGGCAAATCACCAACACCTCTACGAACAATGGCACAAATGGCATGGGTATATTTGGATAATCATGGCGGCAAGCACCGCGTGGGATTGTACCACGGGGACCAAAGTGGTCATTTGGCCATCCATTGCAACCTAAAAATTATCCAGATTGATTTTTCTGTAAAGGAAACCCGTACCTATTCCTTTTTTATAGAAGAAGAACTGTGCGAAATTACCTTGGAAAAAATGCCCGATGGGACATTTCAATATGGTTTTGAGCTCAACAAAAAGGTGGATACCCCCCTGAACCGCTTGCGCAAAGCAGATGACCGAAAGGTGCGCAAACAGTTGGTTTACTTCGGATTAGGTTTTGTCAGCCTGCTCGCTATATTGTTCTTTGGGCTAAAATTCTACGGCAAACAGCAACGCGAAAAACAATTGGCCCTCACCAGCCTTTTTAGTCAAATGGACGAAGAAAGCGTGCAAAAATTGGGCGAAAGCGGCAAAAATGCGGAAGCACAGCTCATCCTGCTCTCCGAAGCAGGCAAGCGCAGGGTGGTCTATGGCTTTTTGACGGCGGACAGCCTCAGCATTACCGGCTCATTTGTGGTGCCCGATAGCGGTGTTGTTTTGTTGCCCAATTTTTTTCCTTTGGCTGACCGCGACGCTTTTGCGATCCGTTACCTGCCCGAAAACCCAAAGATACACCGGCTTGATTTTTTTCACCCCACCCAGGCTACCATCACACGCTACCACCGTTTGGCCATTGATGCGGAAAAAACGGCCCATCCAGCCTATTCCCTTCGCCGCTGCGCCTGTAGGGTACAAATCGTTTTGGACCAGAAAGGATGGTTCCATTTGCCCAATTTTATCTATCAGGACAAATCCCCTAAACAAAACGAACGCTTTAATTCAGATGCTTACCTGCGCATGGTAAGGGATGTGGCATTTGTACAAGCAGAAAAAGACGAATGCTGGCAGGAGTGAATGAAAAGGTGTAGCCCCGATGAGGGTGAGGCGACCGATCGAAATGGCCACTCATCATCTCATATCGCCCCTTCGATGTGATTGCATCGTATGCACAAGGCCAGATAAAAAATATTGCTATATGAAATATAAAATCTCTGTCCCAGCCCCTTGCGAAGAGCGTTGGGAAAAAATGACTCCTACTTCAACCGGCGCATTTTGCTCTTCTTGCAACAACAATGTGATTGATTTTTCCACAATGACCGATGCGCAAGTTGTGGATCATCTGCAAAACAACAAAGGAATGTTTTGTGGGCGTTTTGATTTGCGACAGTTGGACCGCTTGATTGAGGTTCGACAAAAAACATCAACAAATACAAAGCTATACAGGCTGATTACCAGTGCGATATTATTGTTGGGAAATGGGGAGGCAAAAGCCATTAATTTGATTGATCCAAGGCCAAGTATAGAAAACATACAAATGGCCGACAATAAGCCTATCAAGCCATTGGATTTGCCCAAGGAAAGGAAAAAGGTCAGAGGAAAAATCGTTGACGCTGAAACCAAAGCACCATTGGTGGGTGCCCTGATCCGCATTCCCGAACTTAGCATTCACGCAATTGCAGATATCAATGGCCACTTTGTTATGGAGATACCTGATGCGGCCATTCAATTCGCCTTGACGATGGATGTTCTCTATACTGGATATGAAAATTGGGTCATGGAAATTACAGAAGAAGCATTTGTCTCAATCCAAGAATGTCATTTAATCCCTCAGCCCGAACTAATCACAGGCATCGTTGCATTGGGCAGGGGTAAGAAAAAATGGTGGCGAAGATTGTTTGGAACGGTGCTGAAATAAAGGTACCGTTCCTTTGGCGCGATCTTTAAATAAGAGCGTGTATAGAATTTCATCAATTGGCCCGCTTTCGCGCCATCATGAAAATCTATACACGCTCTTAAAAAAACGAAACTAGACGGAAAATTTCGTTTTCACTCCATTTTGGGCTTCCCTGCTCAACCTATCCTACAACCCCAACACCAATTTCCCCGTTTTCCTTATGCCGTTCTGAACAGCACTGTAAGCATATACGCCCGCAGGCAAATCCGTGCATGGAATACGTTCAGAAGCGCCTCCCGCCTCAAAATCTTTCTGCAACAGGATACGGCCCGAAAGATCAAACAACTGAAACTGGAGCGCTGAAGCATCCTGACTGTTGATCGTAATATATTGATAATCAGACCATACCCGAACTAAATCACCCATTGGATTTCTTGTGCTGGAGCTTGGCAAGGGGATCAAGGCCATACGCTCAAAAGGTTTATTGTGCAGTTGGGTAAATGCCCCGCCGAGCATGAGTTTGTTTTGAAAAACAGTGGCTGCCGTGATGGAGTCGTTGGCCATCAGGGTGGGGATATACCCGGAGCCGCTGATAGGCACCAACCCAGACCCAAAATTGCCAAAAAACGGTTGCCAATCATATTTGCCATAAGCCAATAATGCGTCATTGCAGGTGCTAAAACCGCATATAGCGCCGCCTGAATTGAAAGGGGTCTGCGCAGCCTCCACTGTCTGCCAGAGGCCTGCGGTAAGGCTGTGGATAAGGGGCGTATTAAAGGAGCCCGAGGCTCCGCCAACCCAAAGGATATTGTCATGAATGGCCAATTGGGTCACCTTGCCATGTGTTCCTTCAAGACCCGATATCCATTTGAAATTGCCACTGTCATAATAAGCCAGGTAATGTGTGGGCATGGCTCCTTTTCCATATTTTTTGAAATCTCCACCTATGAGCAGGGTGCCCTGGGTTTTGACAATGCTCCGCACGGGTGCATCTGTAACAAAATCAGGGTCGGTTTCCCAAGCATCCGATGGCTGGATAACCTTGCTGTTTCGCGCTAAATAGGCACTTGCCACTCCATTTACCCTGGTAAAGTCGCCACCGATGTACAAGTAAAAATCATGTACCATGGTTCGTACGGCTCCGCCCATATCACCGGATTGCAGGCCACTCATTTTGCCTGTTTTAGGGTCAAACGCTGCGATATTTTGTTTCAAGGGTTCGCCGGGCAGGTAGAATTGGCCGCCTATGTACAATTTGCCCAATATTTCAATCATACAGTACACTTCACCAATCACGCCGTCGGCTACCTTGTACCACTTTTGGCCATCCCAACGGGCAATATTGCTTACGGACAAGCCTCCGATATTCTCGAATTTGCCCGCCACATATAAATCTGTGTCCGCTACATTAAGCATGGCGTTGATGCGCCCGCCCGCGCTGATGGTGGCCCAGGGCTGATATTGGGGTTCGGGAGCTTGGTAGGTGGGCTGGATCAGAGCCAATTCAGACAAAGTGAATCCGTTGGCCGCAGCCCATTGCCCGATTTGAGGGTATTTTTTAGCCAAATCATAAAGATACCCGTAGTTGTCTTCGCGCACGATGCGGTTCACCAGATCCTGCTGCCCATCCTGCCACAACAGGTAGCCCACCGCGCAGAGCGTGCCGAGGTGATCGCGGAAATATGGCCTGCGCCCGCGGTGCAGCATATTGATCGGAAATGTTTTTTGCTGCGCATATTCATCCAAACGCGCCAAATGTGTCATGCGGTACTGCCTTTGTTTGGCATCAAGGATGGCATGGCTGCTGTTTTGTTGCAAGAGGAGCAGTACCGCTTGCAAATGCCTTTGTATGCGGCTGTTATCATGGTCAAAACGAACAGGATGCTGCATTTCAGGGCTAAGTTGTGCTTGTAATGCCCATTGTGCATTTACATGTTGAAGGTGATTAAAAAGGCTTAAGGACTCAGTAGGGGGCAAATGTTTTTGAGCAAAAACCAGGGTGGATAGGCCAAGGAGGCCAAAACAGGCAAGTAATACTAAACGAGTCATAAAATAAGGATTTAGTGGTTAAAAGATGTTGATTGAAGGATCTTGATGAAGGTTGACAGCGGTTGATGGGGGCAACCAATAGAAAGAAAAATTGGCAAGCAGGCCACGAGGGTCGAAAAAATCATCGTTCCTTTCTCCCTCAAAAATCATTGTTTTACTTCATGATGTTACGCACAATATCTGTTTTTGCTATTTTTTTACTGTTAATGCCCGCTTTACGCGCACAGGTGCTGCGCGGGCGTATCCTGCATGCAGGCACCAACGAAGTGTTGAGCGGTGTAAATGTCCGCCTCCAGGGGCCTGGTGGCGAGCTTAGCACGAGCTCCAATGCAGAAGGCTATCGCTTTGAAGCACTTCGCCCAGGCTACTATCAATTAACCGCGGCAACAACAGGTTTTGAAACCCAAACCATCGCAGAAATAAGTATTGTGGCCGGCAAACAAAACATTTTGGATATCAGCCTCAACCCAACCAACAGCGAACTGCCCACCCTGATCATCATTGCCCAAACGCCCGGGCGTCGCCCCATGCAGCCATTGGCTGAAATACCGCTTACCCGCGACCAGACCCTGCGAATGCCTGCCATGTTTTTTGATCCCGCGCGTTTGGCCGCTGCCTACCCGGGCGTGCTGCAAACCGATGACGGCACCAACAACATGAGCGTACGGGGCAGTAACCCCGCCTGGGTGCGCTGGCGCTTAGAAGGCTTGGACATCGTGAATCCCAACCACTTGCCCAATGCAGGTACTTTTAGTGACCAACCCGCAGCCGCAGGTGGGGGCGTGCTCCTGTTTTCGGCCCAAATGCTGGATCAATCCTCCCTGATCACGGGCAATTACCCCGCCGAGCAGGGCGATGCCATCAGCGGCGTGATGGATATGCGCTTGCGGCCGGGCAACAACCAACAACAGGAGTTTACGGCACAGGCGAGTTTGGTAGGCCTGGATGTGGCGGCTGAAGGCCCGCTCCGCAAAAAAAGTGGCCCGCTTGCACCCTCCTATTTGGCCAATTACCGCTATTCCACAGTCGGCCTTTTGGGTAAAATGGGCGTTTCCTTCGGCGATGAGCAGATCAATTTTCAGGATTTTTCGCTCAAACTGCATTTCCCCGGCAAACGAGGCGGCGGCTGGTCGCTGTTCGGATTGGGCGGGTACAGTGAAAATATTTTCAAACACCGCCCTGATACCGCCGATATTGACCTGAACAAACAAAGGTTTGATATTGACTTTCAATCATTTACAACAGTTGTAGGGGGCAATGGCCTTATGCGCCTGGGTGATAAAACCTGGCTGAAAATGGCGGCGGCAGGGTCATTACAAGAGAATGAGCGTAAAGTAAAGATTCAAGTACCTTTTTATATAGATGACTTTTATAATGGAGAATACAATCAATATGATAACAAGTACTCTTTTTCTTCATCAATTGTTCATGACAATACCAATAGGCTCAGGTGGAGTATGGGTGTTGTGGCTGTTGTAGAACGTTTTAAGTTATACAACTTGCTAATGGCTAAAATACAACAACGTGATATTCAATATATTGCCGATTTTTCCTATACTACAATGTTGTCCTCTGTCAATAGTTGGTTATGGGGAAAAATGGATTGGAGGCTAAATCAAGAAAAGACTATGCTTCAATTAAGTGGCA
>CAZIKN010000102.1:0-19524 GCA_964539805.1 uncultured Saprospiraceae bacterium
AACTTCCCTCTTTTTTTTCATATAACGATGCCCCAAATATGTCACGCACTCAAATCAAAACATCATCATGGTATATGTATAACTTACTTCCACATGTCGCCATATCGCCATTAGATTGTGAAAAGATAAAATTGTTTTTCAAGCCTTCCAGAATCAAATTATTTCTACATTCAAATACTCGACTTCTTTTATTTTTTAAAGGCGATTTTTACAGGTCTTCGTGTTTAAATACCAATATTGCTCGGCTTCGACCAGACAAAAAATTGATATTTGCCAATGGATTGAACCTCATTGCTAAAGAATCTGGTATGTAAATAGTACACTCAATATCATCCTCGATAACAAAAGGTGTTATTTTACATAAAAAACATATCGCTACAATTGAAATACAAATTAAGGCTTTTTTCATGGTTTTTTTTCTTTTTTTACAGGTAATTCGCCCTTTCTAACGATAATAGCACCTTTGTTCTTTTTAAGCAATTCAGCATCTTTAGCAACCCCGCCAGGGTAAAATGTTCTAACATTAGAGCCATATACAGTAGAGTTTTGATCCAAAATTTCAGCAAATTGTGTAACAGCACTATCTTCAAAATATCCCGGAATGGCCGTTCTGCAGCCGCCCACTAAGTTAACATGACATGCACTACTAAAGGCATCTGCATCAAAATCATCAGGCTCAAAATTTTCACCAGAACCTTCATATCCAACATCCAGATCTCCGGGTGTTGAATGCCCAACATAATAAAAACTCGAAATTCGATCTTTTTCTCTGCTATCGCCGCCATCCTTTTCATTAACATAATTTTCTATTTCATCAACACTTGATACTACTTTCATTGTAATACCCAATTTGGATGCTTGTTTAGAATATTCGTCTAATTTATCCTTTGAGTATCCCGCTTTGGAATCATTATATACTATCCATGTAACGCCTTCTCCTTTTTTAGTATGATTTTTTTTTGCATCTTTAGCTCTGTCTAGGCCATTCACTAAAAAATGTTCTTTATTTACATGAGTCGTCCCAGGCGAACCAGAAACAACTATTCCCTCTTTGCCGTCAGAATCTATTACCCTTACGGGATTCCCCGCCCAAGACATTTGGCCCTGGTACAGAGCCGCTTCCAGATCGAGTTTTTATACCGCGACGCTAAGCAACACACTGGCCTGGAAGATACCCAAAGCCGACACCCAAATGCCCTCGAATACCATTTCAACATATCGCTGACCTCCGTCTCTGTTGCTAAAGTTGTACACCATCTGTCCATCAATAAAAGCCTCAGAGGCCCCTTCTCGATGGCCGACATTAAAACGCAGTATTTCAATGAACTGGTGGTCGATAGAGTTTTTGATGTGTTCGCTAATATCCCGAACATCACAAAAAATCATCCCGCCATCAAAAATCTATATAATCTCGGCAAAATTGCCGCTTAACAACCTCTAATTCTTTACGAACCATTGTTTGTAGCAAATCTACATTAAATGGGAATCACACCCTTTAAAATTGAATCTGCAAGTTTAAAGTTTGAAGAACCGACCAAAGCAAATTGAATATATATAAATAATCACGAATATGGTTACAGGTGAATTTAGCATTACAAACAAAACACACAATGTCTTATGGCTAAAATAAATCACCCGCCTTTTAAAATAAAATACAAAAAATGACATAGTCGCCAAAAAAGACATTAACAGCGCCCAGATTATATATCCATAATTTTCGTCATATTCAGATATTTTTGCCATGTAAACATTATACCAGATAAACGCTGTTGGTATAAGCATGATTAGCCAGGTTGATGAATTATTTTTTTTCACTGAAACTTTACTTTGGTGAAATGATTTGAAGTGGTTGTCTTCTCATAGTATTATGAATCTGATTCCTAACATCATCCATCACTTTCTCATCAATATTTCCATGTGTTACTCCTTTACCCGATTTATTATGATTATTTACTTTAGTTTTTTTAGCATCTTTAGCTTTATTTGGGCCTCCATTTGAACCTGGCGAATCACTTGTGCCACTATTTCTGCTGCTGCTTGATGTTTTCCCAGACGAACTACCCGATGTACTACCAGACGAACTATCAGTTGATCTTGAAGAACTTGATGCTCCAGAATTATCATCTTGATAAAAATTTTCATTTAGTACTACATTATCAGGCACTTTGTTATCAACGGTTGATTGCTGGAGCGGGCCATCTGAGGCATCAATAGTAATTAGCAAGTCAACAGGTATGCCCAATTTATCAAGTTTTTCTGTTAATTCGACAGCAAAATCACCACCATAGCTATACCCATAGATCACTAATTTCTCGCCTGGTGTATAATTTGTTGAAATAAAGGCTATAGCATTATCAACTGAACTGCTTGATGTTACACCAGGTGTAATTACTGTACCACTAAAATCTATTCCATTTTCTTGAGCGAATTTTTCAGCATCTCTGACCACCTTTCCCGCAGTTCCTGATTCCTGAGAACGATAATCAATCGTTTTCCCTCCTCCAGTCGGACCACCTGTAAATGCTACAATTACATCAGCACCTTCAACATCCCTAAAAACCAATGGACTATTTAGATTAGCAATATAAGGAGAAACTTGATTCCATTTATCAACCATCGGATCCACACTCCACCATCTCCCCGCCGCCGCATCATACCACCTTGCCCCGTAGTCGTTCCAGTTCAGGCCGAAGTCGTCGTTGAGTTCCTTGCCATTGTACTGGTAACGGGTATCGAGGGCCGCATCGTTTATCCAAGGGCCGCTCATGTTCAAACCGAAGGGATAGTAGTGATTTTCTTGCAGTATCTCGTTGCTGGCCGTGTTCGTCACATCCACCACGCCATTGGCGTTTTTGTCGGTAAAGGACAAGCGGGCATTGCCGAGGTGATCTTTTATCGTGTACTCGTAGCGCAGGGCATCGGCATTTGTGGTGCCTACACTGGTGTTGAATACACGGCCTTCGCCGTGATACATGCTTTCAAGGCTCAAAGATACGGTGCTTGTGCTTCGATATTCTATGCCATTAACATAATCCTGATGATAGACCAAGTTGTTGCCGTAGTCTATCACGCTCTTGCGTAATTTGCTGCCAGCGCCGTCATACAGTATCTTGATCTCGCGTGTCTGGAAGGTATTGGTGTTTGTCCAGCTCATGCGGTCGGGCAGGTTGAGGTAGTTGTAGGTGACATCCATGCCCTTATCGGGGTCGTAGGTCAAGTTGCCGTTTTGATCATAGTTATAGGTGGTTGAGGTGCCTGACCAACTGATCGTCTTGTTCCAACCATTTGCCTTTGATGCTGCGGGGGCATTGTCCGTTATGGTTCTTACCCTGTTGGTGTTGGTCCAATAGGCAAAACTCAGGTTGTCTATCTGTCCGTCCGTCCAGCAGCTAGCGGTTGGGGTGGTTTTGTACTTGCCGGTGCGTGCAAGGGTCTGTATGTTGCCCCTGAGATCATACGTCAGGCTTTCGTTCCAGGCGTTGGCGCTGTTGGCCGTACCCGCATCATTGATACCGCTGTATGTGGCCGAGGTCATACGGCTCAGGTAGTCATATCCTAAGGAATATGCCTGCCTTTCGCGCCCCCGCGTTCGCCAGATCACCTGGCTGATGTTGCCGTTTTTCTGCGCTGTACCTGAGAGTCCGCTTTGCAACTGGTCGTATTTCAGTTCTAAATAGAACAGGTCGTTCAGGTCGGGCGTGACATTGGCTGCACCTGGGTTAGGCATGTTTGGGTTGGTAGGGCATGAGGGCATGCCGACATTGGTGCCGCCCAATCCGCTGGCGTTCATAGTCAGTAGCCAGCCCATGTTGTTGTAGGTGTAATCCAAACTTTGCAGGTAGTTGCTGGCACTGGGAGCCTTGCCAATATTACGCTCTATGAGTTCGTTCTTCCAGTTGTACTTGAGCTGGTTTACCGTCATTTCATTGCCTGCACCCACTTTGTGTGTATTCAGGGTGTTGCGGCCCCAATGGTCATAACTGTGTTTTTGTGTGATGCTGTAAGAGGCCGAAGCGGTCTTTTTTGAAGTACGTGTGTCCGTGAGGATGTTGTCCGCATAATCGTACTGATAGGTCAGGGCTTCTGCGTTGAGGTCAGCAGGCAGGAGGTGGTTGTTGCCGCTTGTACTGCTTGCCCTGCCAAAGGCATCATACACAAAAGTGGTTTGGAGCCAGGTGTTGGTGTTGTCCAATATCCTTGATTTTGAGGTCTTTACCTTTCCTTTTTCTATGCCCGTGGTGCCGTATATATTTTCGGTGTTCAGTTCCGTCGGTGTAGTGGTGAGCGGCACGGGGTCGGTCACGGTACCCGTGTAAAGGCCCGTTTTTATGGGCCTTCCATATTCATCATATTGCATACAGCGCCATTTGTTCTGTGCCAGGAGTTTACCATCCTGTTCCAAAGCCAATTGGTCCCTGATATTGTACTTCATATTGACCACAGCAGCATCGGGCACTTTTTTGGTCAGCATGTTGTCGTCGTCATCATAGGTGTAAACAAAATTGAGCGTCGTGCTGGCAAATGTGGCACCCGGTGGCATCACCTTGACCAAGCGATCCTTGTCATCATAGAAATTGTAGGTATTGACGGGCGTGATGTTGCTGGTGTTGGTCTTTCTCGTAAGAATATGGCGGCCTCTTCTATCTTTGTACGTGATGGTCACGTTATTTTCCGGGTCGGTCACACTCGTTTTGTACAGTTGGCCTGCACCATAAAAAGTGTTCGCTGTATGATCCTGAAGCACTTCATTGGCAATATTTGTACCGTAAGTTGCAGCTGTGGCATACCAGGAAGGGGGTGTCGTTTTCCATTCGCGATTCAATGGGGATGCCTCATAGTCTATCTGGGTAAATGGTGTTCCTCCTGGAGGAGACGCAACAAAGGTCCCGGAGGTATTGGCGGTTTCCCAGGGATTGTATATTTTGGTGGCACGCCCAAAATGATCATAGATGGTAAAGTCGGATACCACATCTTTTGCGTCCGGGGATTGTTGCTTGGACACGGTTTCCTTGGGTCTTCCAAGACCATCAACGTATTGAAACACTTCTTTTATGGCCAGCGCACTACCGGAGACGGGCGTATAGTTGAGCTTGTTTTTGATGTATGATTGCGCACCAAACACATAGCTGTACTCGCTTGTGACATTAGCCGTAGTCTTCACGGTTGATGAACCGGGCTTTGACCAGGATTTCTGCAAACGGAGCAGGGGGTCATAATCAAACCAGGCCACCTGTCCGTCCAAATCTTTTATGGATGAAAGGAGCCGGGTGCCTGTGTGATAAAAATATTCCCAGCTATGGTTTTGGTAAATACGCTTTTTGATGAGGCCATTGGTTTCCCATTCGTAGGTTTCTGAGGGCCAGTTGGTTGAGGTGAACTGGGTTGGCCTGCCAAATGTAATACTGTACTTGTCAACCGTGCCTTTCAGGTCCCACACACCGCCGGTGGGCGTTCCGCTACTGTTCCAGGAACGCAGGTAATTGCTAAACTTCCAAGGGTAGAGCGGATTGGTGGCCGCTGTGCTGGCAGTGGGCAGTCCGGTTGCAGCATCATAAAAACTAAATTCTGTTTTCGCACCGGAAACGACCACGCTGTTAACGGCAAGGGTGGTTTCTAATGGCGCCGCTATACGGTTCTGATCCTTCAATCTATCATAGACCGCCCCGATAAGTTCAAACGGATAGACATTGGTGGTGAGATAGGTTTTGCCATCAATTGTCTGTGATTGTGTTTTTACCAAGGATTTTGATCCGGTGGTTGGGTAAGTATAAGTTGTTGTGACGGGACTTGTGCCATCCATGGTTTCGGTGACACTGGCGAGTCGGAACAGGGAGGTTCGAGGCGAGTATGTTGTAATGTAACTAGGTTTCGGTATTCCGTTACATACTCCACTTGCAACCGTATATAACTTATAAATCAAGCCTTGCTCTGATACATACGGTGTTCCATTGACATCGCTCAAATAGTTGGTCTCTTGCAATGAGGTGTTGGCCTCGTTGTACACCTGTGCTTTTTTCATGTTGCCTGCTTGGGAATTGTACATGACGGGCGCGAAAGGTAAACTAGCCGGTGGTGGAGCGCTTCCCAAATTGTACTCAAATACTTTTTTCCCATTGGCAGGCTTTATTTCCGTCACAAATCTGTATCCTATATGGTATCCATTAAAGTTACCTAAGGAATTTAAACTGGCATCTTGAATGACTGCGGCTTTGTGGATAGGAGAACCGCCCGCTAATGTTATCAAAGCCCAGCCATAAATAGGATCATCATAAAGCTCGCCGCTGGATTTTGTGGGAGCAGTTATGTCTTTGTACTCATACATGGCATAAACCTCCTCATTTGCCACCGACTGCGTCGGGTTGTTTACTATCTTTTTGATGCGCAGGCCGCCCACTGGGCGATTGTACCAGTTCGAGATGTAAGTTTTGCGGTAAAGATTGAAAGTACCTATGCCGTCTATCCCTTCTATCTCAAATTTATAGGTTTGGCCTTGCACAAAAGTCACAGGGAATGTGCTCAGCGGCAAGCCTACCAAACTATTGTTCCAACTACTGGTCCAACCGAACCCGTAAGAGCCTAAGTAGGCATTCGTATTGGAATATACGTTTACTTGCACTATTGCCACAGGGCAACTCGTACTGGAATTAAGTGACAAATCAAAGTAGTATTCAGATATGGGGTTGCTTAGTGTAGCGCTTTGCAGCGAGGATAACCCTGAGCAACAGGGATAAAACGGAGCGGCACAACCGGGAGACTGCAAATTTAGTAATCCCGTGGTCGTGGAGTCCACGACCTGCCAGCGGGGATAAGTATTGGCCTCGTATTCAAACCGTGTGTAGCCACCTGTGGGGTGGTTGATTTTTTCCAAGGTGCCGGCCACACAAAAAGATCCGTTTGACTCGCGGTTAGAAGCGCCGTAAGTCAGGGATGGAGGTGGATTGATTACCGTAGTAGGGGGGACGTTTATCAGGTTTGCGTTGTTAGAGTTCTGTCCATTAAAAAAACCCCAGTGATCCACTGCTTTGGTATTAAGGTTTGGCAGGTAATTGTTGTCATAATCGGGGTAGCCATAATAATTAAAAGACCATGATTGGCCAATGGTCACCAAATCACAACTTTTTTGATTTATGGCATTTAAGCGCAATCGCTTGCCAATATTGGGAACACCGCCGCCATCATCCCAATAAGTATGTTGTAGTTCAAATTGTTGGCAAAAAGCCCCGCTGGTACCTTCTGATATTTTAATTTTATCCAATCGTTTGCATTGTGCAATATCTTCCCGATCTGCTACCGAGGCGATAAATTCAATGGTCGTCGTTCGATTGGTAATTTTTTTAAGCCGAACGCCGGAAATATCCGACACAACTGACTGGGGAGGCTGTATAATTGTTTCCATACATACTGAATTGTTGGGGTTGACTCCCCATACCCTTGTAGCCGTACCCGTTCCGGTGTTGGAGATATAGTAGGTTTCAGCATCATATTCAAAAGCGATGCTATTGGCACCATCAAAGGAAGTGATGCGCATCAAGTACCAAGTGGAATTATATCCAACTCCATCATTTATCGTTGTCTCGGTTCCTCCTCCGGGTATGTTATCGTTTGGATTATCCCCGAACAGGTATTTGGTGCCGTCCGGTGTGATCACTTCAAAACCTACAAATGTAAGGCCGATAAGAAAATGATTGATCTTTATATCGCTCTGCGGTATCTGGACCAAGTTTTTGTTTTTGTCAAAATAAAACTTGCCCGAATAGCCGCCAGCACTAAAATTGAATATATCTGGCTCGCCGTCGCGAACGCCTTGTGCTACATCAAGCTTGTCTTGCGTGCTGGCCGTTAATGAGGCCCCTGTCCAATAATATCCTCCGGTATTATCATCGGCCAAGCCCAAAACGGTCCTGGTGATGGCACCGCCAGTGTTTAGGCTCCAGCCAAGCCCGACCCAGGATGCTCGCTCGGCCGCTCTAAGCCCGGAGGCATGGTAAGACAAGCTGATCGGGAGGTTTAGTCCCCCATCTTTGATGTGATAAATCGGTATGGAAATATCCGGCACACCGGTATAATAACTGACGGGTACTTCTCCGTAGCGTGCAATTGCCGTAGCATTTGGGGCTGATTGCACCACGTCGTTCACATATTTATTGACGGGCTGCGCCAGTACCAGGGCGTTCATAACAAGGACTAACAAACCCGTTATAATAGTTGAGGGAGCAAAAATTTGGCTCATGATCTAATTGTTATTTGCAAGTAAATGGATTTTGTTTAAGTTTAACCTGATTTGGTGTCACAAGCAGCATCTTGGACATCAATAGGATAGAAGCATAAGGGGTAGAATTCACTTATCGCTCTATCAGCAATTTCTCTAAAAGCTGTTTAGTTCCGATAGTTGCCTTCACTAAGTACATGCCTGAAGGCAATGTGCCCGAAGAAATCCTGGTAATGTAGTTGCCTTGTTCCAAATGACCGGCCTGAGTTAACACCTGTCGGCCTTGTTCATCAAAAACAACAACCTGAACAGGCGCATCCTCTGCTCCTGTAATTTGCACTATTACCTCTTCATCAGAAGCCGGATTGGGATAAATATGCAATCGTGTATTTGTGGTGGTTTGCATTGTTGAGTTGGTCTTAGCGGGACCACCTGGTTTGCCGCAGCCCCTCAATAAGCCTCTTGGGCCGCCATTTTCAGCAAGTGTCGCGTGCATCCGAATCACCTGTCCCAAGGTGAACATATATCTTTCCTCATCGGGGCCTATATCCATGAAGTTCATGGTCATCGTTACCGGAAGTCCATCACAGGTTGAAACATGTTTGTATTTGACCTTTCTGTAATTGGGTGCGTTGTGTATCGGGGTGTCATCTACGCCGTCATCTCTACAGGGAATTTCATCATCCCACAATTCCCGCAGGTTAAGGTAGTTGCCCATCAGGTGGGTGAGCAGTCTGCCTTTTTGGTACTTGGCCCAAAGACTGTCCGTTGGTTTAGTTCGAGCAAATATCCTGGGCGATATCACGATGCCATCAGTTTGGGCAGGCCCACCTGGTAATTGTGCATAGCCCTCATTCCCTTCCAATTGGTCGGCTACCCATATATTGATATAATGCTCTGTATCCCAGGCATTTGATCCACCCAGCTCGATAAATTTGAGCGAATCGGTCATGCCCCAGGCAGTTTTCGATGCATTTAGTTTTAAGATACCTGTTGTTGGTTTCCCATCCGGGTCGTATTCTGCCAGGCAAAACCGAATGCCGCTGCCAGCGGCCAATTCCCTGAATTTTTCCGCATCAAGGGCAGGGTGAGGAGTTTCTGGGAAATTTGGTGGGCCAAAATCTGCGTTCAATTGGGCAAGCTGTGCATAAATATCCTCTAGTGAAACAATGTCATCCTGTCCCGGAGCAGAAATGAGGTGAAACACCACAGGTACTACAATATCGGTTGGAGTCCAGACAGGGGTGTAATTGTTTGTAAAAACTTCTATTTCTTGCTGACGTGATCGGTATGCCGCATCGTTGTCTAACAAGGACTTCTCATAACGTTGGGTTGCCATTTTGGGCAAGGCAATTTTTTCCTGAGCATTGAGGTCAAACGTCAAAATATACAAGACCAGGAGCAAAAGAATGTTATGCATAATTGAATAGTTTTGGGTTGTTTGTGCCTATCATACAAAGCCGCATGCCCGCAGAAAAACACAAGTCTGAATTATTTAATATGTTAAAATTTTTTCGATAATCAAACCATTTGCTATCTTTGTCAAAGCACAAACTTCTAATGCGCTTTTTTCAAAAATATCGCTGCAAAAGTCTGGCTAATATGAATACGCCCCAACAAAACAACCGTGAGAAATCCTCACGCTAAGTGTGAGAATTTCTCACGGTCTGTCTTGTTCTTGCTTTTTTAACTACCTTAACTTTCTCAAAATCATGGACATTCCTAATCTCGGTCAACGTATCCTGCAAGAACTTGTGCGGTTACGAAAAGCGAAATCCTACACCCAAAAAGAAATGGCTCAAAAACTGTACATGTCCCACGACCAGTACCGGAACACAGAAAAAAACCGGTGCAGCCTAACATTAGACCGATTCTTACAGATCGGAGAAATACTCGAAGAAGACCCGGCAAAAATTATTCAAAACTGCAAGGATCGCTTATAAGCACCTATCCTAAGAGCATATCGTATCCATTTCCTTTTGTACCTTTGCTTCATCATCGGGATTTTTTTATCAGCCCACAACGATAGCCATGTTACAAAGCATTTTTCAAAAATATACGGGCCTGCTCCGCAGCCTGAAGGCAGTGTATGTACTGAACAACCTGTTGCACTGGAAAAGCTTGAAGCACAATGCTGCACTTTACCATAAATACGGGCTAAAAAAAATGGTGATAAGCCCTATTGGCAGTGCTGATTTTCAGGGGCAACACAGTCCCGATATCCCCCTGGTTGATCGGCCCAATGCGCTGGAAATATTGGCACAACTACCTGATTTTCAAAATCTTGATCTTGCTATGCAGGAGAAGGTTCGCCATTTTGTACAACATGGATTTATGGTACTGGAGCATTATTTTTCTATGGAAAAAACCGATGCGCTGAACGCAGCGGTAGAACAATCGCTGAACAATGGAACGGCCGGTTACAATTACACCGGGCGTAAAATATTCAACCTCTGGGAAAGCAGCCAATTGGCAAAGGAGCAGTTTTTTGAGGAGCCGGGCCTGATTCGTTTACTGTCAATGCTATTGGGCAAACCGGTAATTCCATTCCAAACCCTTAATTTTACCCTGGGCAGTGAGCAGCGTGCACACTCAGATGCCATACACATGACCACCGAGCCGCCCGGCTACCTGATCGCTACCTGGATTGCGCTGGAAGATTGCACCGAGGACAATGGCCCTCTGTTTTATTATCCGGGTAGCCACCGCCTGGATTATGTCACCACAGAACATTATGATTCCGGAAACACCGCTTTTACCATTGGCTCGGACAGTAACAAACGCTATGAGGACAAAATAGCAGAACTAATTGAAAAACAAGGACTTGAACCTAAACTATTCCTCGCCAAACGCGGTGATGTACTCATTTGGCATGCCAATTTATTGCATGGGGGAAGTCCTATCCGAAAGCCCGGCGCAACCCGTAAAAGTATGGTATGCCATTATTTTGCCGAAGGGGTGATCTGCTACCATGAGATGACGCAAAGGCCGGCGATACTTAAAATGTGAGGAATGTGATAATTTGAGGAATGTGATAATGTGATAATTTGGGGAATGTGATAATGTGATAATATAGGAAAATGTGATAATGTGATAATATAGGAAAATGTGATAATGTGAAGAATGTGATAATTGGGCCACTCGGCCAACAATCCCCTCCTCATCAGCCTCACCTTGTCACTTTTTTGCCTTGGCGCAAAAAGTAATCCAAAAAAGGTCAGGGCTGTATTCAAATCCAATAACTCCGGATGGCAAATCTTTGGGGCATACACTTGGGCGGATTCTTCGCTGCGCTCTGAATGACACGACTGCCTGGCTTGGGGTTGTATCCTTGGCCAAAGCATCAAGGTGACACGTTTCCTGGGATTTTGTGGCGGGCCTGTCCGACAGAATTGGCGGGTTTATCCGACCTGCAAGGGCGGGCTTGTCCGACAGCCTTTACATCAGTTCGAATTAAAAAAAGGTCTGCAAGGTTTAGCAACCCTACAGACCCTTTTATTAAATCGTTTCTTATTTCTTACTTGATATACAGATCAAATTCTGTGCGGCGGTTTTGCTCGCGACCAGCTGGCGTATCATTGCTGGCAACAGGGCGGCTTTCACCATAGCCCGCAGAAGCGAGGCGTGAAGCGGCTACACCTTTTTTCACCAAATAGTCATAACATGTTTTGGCGCGGCGCTCGGAAAGGCTCTGGTTCAATTTGTCATCCCCTACATTGTCGGTGTGGCCATTGATGTTGAGGCTATATTCCGGGTAGCGGTTCAGGACATCAGCTACATCGTCCAGCACCTTGTTTGACTTGGCGAGCAGGGTGGCTTTACCCGTCTCAAACTGAACGGCTTTCACCGCAAGTTCTACTTTTTTCTTGTCTTCTGCCTTGATTTCCGGGCAGCCTTTGTTGCTGGCCGGGCCAGGCTTATCTACACAGCGGTCATCGTTGTCATAGGTACCGTCCTTGTCGGTGTCAGGGCAACCTTTGTGTGCTGGATCACCTTTTTTATCCGGGCAAGCATCCTCGCTATCCGCTACGCCATCGCTATCACGGTCAGGGCAGCCCCTGGTAGCGCGTGGGCCTTTTACATCAGGGCAGGAGTCTTCGGCATCCACAACACCGTCACCGTCTTTGTCGCGCTCTGGGCAGCCTTCTAAGCGGGCAATACCTTTTTCTGTGGGGCATTTATCTTTGTTGTCACCGATGCCATCGCCATCGGTGTCAGGGCAGCCTTGCATGGCGGCAGTGCCTTTTTTGTCCGGGCAAGCATCATCGCCATCGGCGATACCGTCACCGTCCTTATCCGGGCAGCCCATCAGGTTGGCCAAACCGGCTACATCGGGGCATTTATCGTCAATATCCACTACGCCATCGCCATCCTTATCCGGGCAGCCGCGATTTTCTGTTTTGCCGGCTACATCCGGGCAGCGGTCTTCGGCGTCCGTGATGCCATCCATATCTTTATCGGGGCAACCCATGAGGGCTGCTACGCCGGGCACATCAGGGCATTTGTCATCACCATCGGATACACCGTCTTTGTCACGGTCATCCTGGCCAAAATAAGCGTTCACCCCAACACCATGCTGCCATCCCGGGCGGTTGTCAATGGAGAAGCGGTATTCGGTGCCAAGGGTGAGGTAAAGATCGGGCATGAGTTTGATGTTCAGGCCAAGACCTGCCGGCATGTTGAAATCAAATTGCTCTTGATCAAAATTATAAGTAGAGCCAATGCCCAATTTAAGGTAGGGATTGAGGAATTTACCGTATTTGAACAGGTTGTGTTGGACATTGAGGTCCAAATTAGCCAGGAGATCTTCCCTGCTCAGCACGTTTGGGTTACGATCCGTAGCAGCGGTACCTATCTTTACAGGCAAGTTCAAAAAAGTATTTTTTGAGATCTTGCGAAAATAGGCGAGTTCAGCGCCACGGCCTACGGAGGCGTCAAAAATATCGCTCCAGTTGTCCCAGGCAGGTTCGGGGTTTACATAATTGTACCACAGGGTACGGAATGCAAAACCGTGATTAGGTTGTGCATTTAATTTGATTTGTATGGCTGTAAGGCATAAAACCAAACCAATAAGGGTCAAAAACTTTTTCATACAAGTTTGTTTTGTGAAATAAAATTGATAGTTGTTGCTAAAAAACTAAGTCAAAATACGCTGGATCAATGTGTTGGGCTAAACCCCAAGATATTGCTGAGCAAGGCATCAGACGAACAATTTGACAAAGTATTACCCAAAACGGGTTTTTGCCTACAATGATCGCATCTACAGTGTTTTGCTTTGATTAAATAAAGAATATCCATGCTTCAAAAACAGCGCAATTTTAACACTTTTTTTAAAACCTTCTATATCAATATTTTTTCGGGCAATCAGGATTTCAAACAACTAATTCATTATCAAATACTTATTACACATATTAAAAAACACTTGGTGCCAAGATGCCAACAAATTAATATTGGATTAACCGGAAAAAACATTGCAGCCCTGATGATACATGACCATCAGGGCTGCCCATATTATAGTCAGCGCAAAGTGGTTTTGAATCACTCGCGTCTGTAAGAGCATGTCTGGGATTTTCTGCTTGAGTCAAAAACGAGAGATTTTTTCAGCATTTTTATCGTTTTTGAAGGAGTGTAGCGGGGCTACACGACTGAAAAAAGGGTGAAAATGCTGAAAAAAGAGCCGTTTGGGGCCAAGCGGGAAAATCCAAGACATGCTCTAAATCTTTAAAAATCAGGTAAATCAATCCTATAAATCTTCAAAATCACTCAAATCCTGATATAATAAAGGAGTATAAAGCCCAGGATTATTGTTGTGAAAACCACATTTCCTTGGTGTGATAGTCAGGGTTATTCCCTCCAATGCGATCCAATGATTCGCGGTTCCACACATATTCGGAGTTATAGCGCGGGCGGAGGCGTTGTACCGTTTTTCCGCCATTGTCCAAGAAGAACACGGCAGGTAATTTGAAGCCTTTGAAAACCTGATCGCTGTATTTATACCGGCGCATATCCACCCATGTTTCCAAAGCGCCATGCACCCACATGGCAATATATTTTTGGGTCATAATATCGCTGAGGGTCAATGCTGCTTCATTTTGGGGAATAGCGGCACTGGTCATGTAGGCATCGCGTTCAGCGGCTGGCACTTTGGTATAATCCATGTGGGCAATTACCGCTTTTTTGAACGCATCATAAGCCATGGTTTTGTCGCCCTTGATGAAGGCGGCCTCGGCTTTGATGAACTGCAGTTCAAAATACGTCACTAAGGGGTGATCCGCTTTGTCGGTAAAGATGTATTTGCCGGGTATCAGCTTTGCATCGGTAACACTTGGTGACACGCCCCAGATCAATGGAATACGTTTGGGGTCGTTGTTCACGTTGGTAGGATCGCCATCGTTTGGCACCACACCGCGAAACACACCATCAGGTGAGGCGGTGTGCATGAGCGCGAGGCGTGGGTCCTTTACACCCGAGAACAAGGTACCATCCAAAAGGCTGACAAAATAAACCGTTGGACGATAGGTGCGCATGTTGTTGCGTGTGGGGCCAAAAAAATTGCCATCCAGGCTGCCTGTGCCTGCATGTGGCACATTAAAATTATCGGCATTTGAAGCCAATGATTTGTCCACATACTCGATTACCTTATCTGCGTTATAACCTGATTTGTTGGTGGTATGGTGCGCATTGCGCGCCAAAATGGAATACACGAATTTGATCCACTTTGCACGGTCGCCTTTGTAAACCAAATCGCCGCGAGCCAAACCGGCCTGGCTTACGCCACCATCTGTGCGTGCAAGGTCGGCCAAGGCTTCTTCACACAAGCGGCGCACCTCTGCATATACGGCATCCTGCCCTTCAAAATCAAACACATAACGGTTAGGCTCCCATGCCTGGCTGAGGATCAGGTCACCGTTGACATCCGTGGTGCTCTGCCAGCTCCAGGCGCGTATGGCTTTGCCTACGCCTATATAGTCCCACTGCTGTTTTTCTGTTGCTTTTTCGATCATCAGGTCTATGTTTTTGCCAATAGACCAATAGTGGCTGCGCCACTTTTCGCCACCGGCATCGCTGCCCGCGGCATATCCCTGCTGATCCCAAACGCTGTTTTTGACCGTGCTTGCCCAGTTTTGCACGTATTGGCCCACATAACGGATATCGAACGCTTCTCCACGAACCATTTGGGCCAACATGGGCGGCAACAATGCAAAACCCTCGGCTACCTGTGGGAAAGAGGGGTCCTCATTGACATCTAAATAATCGTCACAACTGCTGAAGGGGAACAGCAGTACGAACAAAAGGCTGAGTATGGTGAATTTCCTTTTCATAACGAATGAAAATTTTTGTTTAGGTGAGTAATTAGAACGTGACGTTCAGGCCTGCTGAGAAAGTGCGCGGCAATGATGTTTTGCCAAAATCTATCCCAAATCCGCCTGCGCCACCTGTGGCTGGTGAAGTTACGCTCACATAAGGATCAGCTCCCGTATAATTGGTTATAAGGAACAGATCAGTGCCATTGACAAAGATATTGAGTTCTTTGATGGCTTTTTGCTTGCCCAACATACGCACAGGCAGGTCATAAGACAGGGTGACATCGCGCAGGCGCAGCCAGTTGATGTCGCGCTCCACAAAGTCCTCCGGTGATACACGTGCCGTATAGTACAGCTCTGTTGCGCTTGGGGTAATTTCTTTGGTATTGGCCGTTGGCGTATCGGTTTCTTCCTTGCCATCGCGCAATACGCCTTTGATCACTACTTTTTCGTCGCGGTTGAGGGTCTTATTGCTCAGGCCGTTGCGCAGCAGGTAGAGTTCATTGCCATTAAAGATGTCGCCTCCTTTACGGATATCCAAGAGGAAGGACAGGCTAATGCGCTTGAACAAGCGGAAATCATTGACCAGACCAACGGTGAAATCAGGATTGCGGTCGCCAATGGGCAAGAAGTTCTGATTTAAGATGGGCAAGCCGGTAGTTGGCTCAATCAGGATATCCCCTTTGCTGTTGCGCAGGTAACTCCAGCCGCCAATGGCCGTTGCAGAGCCTGCTCCGCGTGAGTTGAGCGGGGCATAGAAACGGTTGGTTGGGGTAGCAAAGCGAGAGGCCAGCACATCCGCCGGCGCAAATGCACTGATGCGCACATTATCATAAGCCCAGGTATCCGAATCATAGTATTCGCTTACGTTGGCGGGCAGGTTAAGCACTTCGGTTTTATATTTGGTAAAGTTGGCTGTAATGTTCCAGCGGAAATTATCACGGCGCACCGGAGTAATACCCAACTGAATTTCCATACCCTTGGTGTTCAATTCGCCACCATTGAGCAGACCAAAAATAAAGCCCGTACCATAGCTCAGGCGCTGGGTAACGATCTGATCCTTAATGGTTTTGGAAAACAATGCAAAATCAAGCGTTATGCGATCCTGAAAAAATGCGAGCTCGGTTCCCACTTCATAACTTTCCACCGTTTCCGGCTTTAAACTTGGGTTGTCGCCAAAGAAGTCATACAGAAAACCGCCGCCGGTACTGGTTTGTGACACCAAGCGAGAGCGTATCTTGTATGGTGGTGCCGGGTTGCCCACCTGGGCAAAGGAGGCCCTGATTTTACCAAAATTCAAAGGCCCGAGGCGATCTTTCAAAGCAGGCAAATCACTGAAATTGAAAGTCATACCCGCTGATGGATAAAAATAGGAACGATTTTCAACGGGCAAGGTACTGGACCAGTCGTTGCGGCCCGTAAGGTTGAAAATCAACCATTCGTTCACATTAATTTCAGCCTTGGCAAATGCGCCCACAAGGCGGGTTCGGGTCAGGGTAGCCCGCGTGCGTTGTGTAGTCGGATCTGTATTGTTGATGCTGTTAAAATCGGGCAAATAGAACCTTTCCCCATAAAGCACATTGACCTCATTGCGGCGATCATCCACAGATGAGCCCACAACAAGAGCGGTACCTATTTTGCCAAAGGATTTTTTAACTGTGGTAAAAAGTGTTGTGTTCAATGTACGGCCCACATCGTTGTAATTTTCTATCCATCCTGAGGGCGTAAAGCCTAAGTTGGACTGTGGGTGGAAAAAGCGGTTCGTGGTAGTGGTATATACATCCGCGCCAAACCTTCCGGTAACGGACCACCAGGGTTTCAGGTCTGCTTCCAAAGAGATATTTCCCGTGGTTCGGTCGGTTTGTTCTTTGCGCACGTTTTTGTTGACATTGAAAAACGGGTTTTCGTTGTCGGCCCCAAAAGTGGTGTTCGGCAAGGTCAGCCTGCGGTTTCCCTCTTTGGTCAGGTAATTGCTCATATCCTGATCCGAAGGGTAGCGCAAGGTAGCCATCAGGTAACCATTGGTGCCGCCCGGGGGCAACACGTTGGCATTGCGGGTGTAACTGAAGCGCGATGTAGCTTTAAGCCAATTCGTCAACTTGGCTTCGCTGCTGAGCGCGGCATTGAGCTGATCGTATTTATTGGTGGGTATGGTACCTTCTGAATGCACATAGGCCGATGACATACGATAGGTAAAGCGCTCCGTGCCGCCTTCAAAGGACAGGTCATGTCTTTGGCTGCTGCCATTTTGGAAAAAATTCTCCAAATTATTGTAAAAAGTGGTGGTATCCCCATACTTAGGGCCAAAATAGTCGGGATCATTTACCTCTACTTTGCCATCGCGACCACGGCCATACACCGTTTGTACTTCGGGAAACAAATAGATTTCAGAAGTGGTAAAACGATTGCGATAATTGATTCGGCCACTTCCGGCCTTGCCTTTTTTGGTTGTGATGATAATGACTCCATTGGCACCTTCATTGCCATAAAGGGCAGCTGCCTCCGGGCCTTTCAGCACACTGATACTTTCGATGTCATTGGGGTTGATTTCTGCAAGTCGCCCACTGATATCATCGCGGTTGTTGTTGATGTTGGGGCTTGATCCAGTAGCATCCGATTGCAGGGTATGCTGGTTAAAAGTGCTGCTGGTAATGGGCAGGCCATCCATCACAATGAGCGGTTGGTTGCTGTTGCCAATGGAGTTTACCCCGCGAAGGTTGATGCTGGCAGCACCGCCAGCGAGGCCGCTGGTAGGGGTCAGTGACAAGCCTGCTATCCTGCCTTGCAATGAAAGGAAGGCATTGTCGCGCTGGGTATTGCGCAATTCCTCACCTTTTACTGCCTGGGCAGAATAGCTCAATTTGCGTTTGTCCTGAATAAGGCCCAAGGCACCGGTAATTACCGTTTCCCGCAGGAGTACCGAGCCACCCAGCGTGACATTAATGTCCGCATTGCCCTCTACTTTTACGGTTTTGGATTCCATTCCCGTAAATGAAAAGACCAACTCCTGGCCTGATGATGCCGTAATGGCGTAGCGGCCATCAGCATCAGTAGAGGTGCCAGAATTAGTTCCTTTCACGACAACGGTTACGCCTGGCAAACCCTCGCCAAATTCATCGGTCACTCGGCCGCTCACCCGCTGGCCTATGGCACTAAGGGCGAATAGCAGCACGAACGAAAAGATACCAAGGCACTGTTTCCAACGCCTTGATGTCAACAAGTTAACTTGCTTCATACATGTAAGATTAAATAGGTTAGAAAAAAGATGATAATGAAGTTTTATGTGGTGAACTGGGGGTATCTTAGGGCATATTAGTTTTTTTGCAGGAGATGAAACAAGATTTTTCCTGATCTGTCGTGTTGCCGCAAGATGGGTCAAAAACGTTGGACGATCTTGACATACACACGATCAATACGCTGAATTTCAACAAAATATATTCCCTTTTGGGCATTGGGAAAGGCTATTTTCCATACCTCCGCTGGAGCATCGAAGGATTCTGTCAGCATGCACCGGCCAAAGGCATCCCTCACCATTACTTTGCCTTGAGGCACCACGTCAGGCCATTGGATCAGCAGGTGGTCCTGAACAGGGTTGGGTGAAATGGCGGGTTGGCTCAAATCCTGTGTACGGGTATGGCTACTGCTGCAAACCGTCTGGACATGCTGAGCCACGGCCAAGCGCAATGCGGGCAATTCTGCATGCAGAAGACCACCGGGGCACTCCGTATAGTTGGGTGCGCAGCCATCCCTGTGGCCGGAAATATTTTGCATGGTGCCGGGGTATGAGCTGATGGCACCGCTGCCCGTTGGGTTAATATTGGAATCACAACTTTTCCAGGCCAACAACTTTTTTAAGGTGTTCAGGGCCGCAGCGGGAGGAGCTACACTGACAAAATTGCCCAAAAGGCAAACCCCCATGGTATTGTTGTTGTAACCGCACATGTGGGCACCGCGCACATTGTTGCCGCCACCGCGGCCTTCATACAATACGCCATTGGGATCAATAAGCCA
>CAZIKN010000103.1:0-1631 GCA_964539805.1 uncultured Saprospiraceae bacterium
GGGGCAGGTCACCGTCGGCAACTGGGTATCGTTCACTGTTACCTTGAACGAGCAGGTTGTTTTATTGTTGGCAGCGTCAGTAACCTCCCACGTTACCGTTGAATTGCCAATAGGGAAAAATGAGTTGCTGGGCAAGCTATTATTAACGAGCTTTGTAGATAGTACACTACAGTTATCACTCGTAATTGGCAATGCATAATTTATAGTAGCACCGCACTTACCAGCATCATTAGAGGTTGTTATAGAAGTAGGGCAGCTGATTGTCGGCAATTCCGTATCATTAATGACTACCGAAAAAGAACAGGTTTCAGCGCCGCAAAGTGTGGTCGCTGTGATAGTTACGGCTGTTGAGCCTACGCCAAAGGCTGTGCCACTTCCATTGCCTAAACCACTTGCATTCGTTGCTCCCGTAAACGAATAAGATAAGGCTGGAGATGGTAAACCTGTGGCAGTAACAGTGAAGTTAACTACAGCGGAGCAAAGACCGAGATCGTTGCTTTGGACGATTGGACTAGCGGGGCAATTGTTCAAACTGATTGGACAACCAGAACAACTGCCTTGTACGGGTTGAAAACCCATTATTCCGGGGGCATTGTCAGTACCATTATTCAAGAAAGGGGCAAAGGTTACAGAGCCACTAACCAATAGGGCGACAGCAGCACCTGTGGTGCCATGCCAGTTGCAAGTTGCGGAAAGTGTTCCTGTGCCGCTGTTTTTTAAGGTAAAGGCTGAATTCCCAGCAAGATTGTTCTCGTTTACCAAGATGTCTTTTCCTGTGATATTTTCACCAGTGGGTACTAATACCCCATTGACAGAACCACTGATGATGTTATTCAATACATTTACCGGCCCTGTGTATGAAGTACCCCGCAAGCGTATCCCGCCTCGATTGGCATCCAAACTAGTATTGGTATTGGTGATGATGTTGCCATTGATGTTCACGTTGCCAGATGGTCCCGCTAATTGGATGCCTTGTTGTGTGGTATTGCTGATGCTATTGTTGTTGAGGTTGCTATTGTTGATGCCATCGGCGTTTATGCCGGAGTTTCCCGTCATATTTATAGTATTGTCAGTGATTTGCACCGTAAACACCCCTCCTGAAGTAGAGGCACCGATCTGAATGGCATTGGTTGCCATATTTTGGAAACAATTGTTTGTAATAGTCAGGTCTGCGTTATTCGTGGCATTACCAGTAAACACCGCCAATTGCCCGGAGTTGTTGGTCACTAAATTGTTGCGGAAAGTGGCGGTGAGGGTAGCCGTGCCAACATTGCCATTGTAGTTCATAGGCGATGAAACGCCTTGGAACTGAAAGCCTTCCACAGTTACGGTCAGACTTGTGCCGTTAGGAATGTTTAAGCCTCCAGTAATGATGGATTCAGGTAGGCGGGCACCGGTGCAAGGTATTGCTGCATTGGAGCCTTGCAACGTTAGCGATTTGCTGAGGTTGATGGTCTCAGCATAAGTGCCTGCAGCTGCCGTGATGGTATGACCATCTAAGGTATTTACATCATTGATCGCGTCTTGGATAGAGCAATAAGTCAGACCTGTATTGGTGTTCGTAACATTTGCCAACACACTTGCGTTGGCGTTCACTACAACTTGACCCAAGCCTGCACTAGCAGTGGCCT
>CAZIKN010000103.1:1731-19242 GCA_964539805.1 uncultured Saprospiraceae bacterium
AAGAGCGGATGGTAAGGCTTTTATTGACGGTCACATTTTCGGCATAAGTGCCGGGACCAACTACAATCTCATCACCAGCTGATGCGGCAGCTACTGCTGCACTGATCGTTGCAAAATCGGCGGGTACATTGATGATAGCAGAGAAGACCAAATTGGCCGAGCACCAAAAGAACAAGGAGGAAAGTAGAGTTCTAAGTATTAGCTTTTTCCGTGTGGAATTACCTACTACCGAAAACAATACCTGTTCTTGTTGGCAACTAAGATTATTGGGGGATACCCCAAACTTAATGAATGTAGAATTGTACATGGCAAATATTTATCTGAGTAAAACGAGAAATTTGAAATAAAACGATTAAAGGCACAAGCGTAACAACGCTGTGCAAACGGTAATTGGAACTGAACTATAAATTGAGTGTGGAGAAAATACCGCTCTTAGCGGTGCTGCATAACCATATTTGGAAGAAGATTACACATTTCTCTCACGAGATTAAAACGAGAAAAAATAGGATTAAACTAAAAAGGCTCTGCAAAAGTAATATATGCATCTGCAGTTTTTGTCGGAAGATTTATATATTTTTTTTCAAGATTAGTTAAATTCATTATCTTTTCAAAAACAAACATTCATAAAAATCACATAAAACCTGAAAAACGAAAAACTAGTCTTGAACCCAAAAAACAAGCCCTGAACTTTCGTATAGAAAATTCAGGGCTTGAAAAGACCAGCTCAAAGGCCGGATCAATACTCATCCTCATTAAAAAAGAAGTCCTCGTGTCGGGGGTAGTCCGGCCAGATATCCTCGATGCCTTCATATAGTTCACCATCTTCGTCCAGTTCCTCTAAGTTGTCAATCACTTCACTGGGTGAGCCGGAGCGAATGGCGTAATCAATCAATTCATCTTTTGTTGCCGGCCAGGGTGCTTCTTCGAGATATGAGGCCAGTTCTAGCGTCCAATACATAGTAGTTAGTTTACGAATTAGATTAAGTAGGATGATGTTTTAACATAAAGACGCAGCAAAACAACAGAAGTTCGCTATTTATTTCAAAAAATGAAAAAAATTTAACAATTGCACTTTTTGAAGGGGGATTCTGTTGCTGCAACGAGCGTTTAAAGAATTAACATGGCATCGCCATAGCTGTAGAAACGGTATTTTTCCTTTACCGCTAAATTATAGGCATCCATGATCAGTTCAAATCCTCCAAAAGCCGCAATCATGATGATAAGGCTTGACTTGGGCAAGTGGAAATTGGTGATCATACTGTTCGCAATATTAAAATCATAAGGCGGATAGATGAACTTGTTGGTCCATCCTTCCACGGGCTTGAGCATTTTTTCTGCGGAAACGGCCGTCTCTAAGGAGCGTACCACTGTAGTGCCTACCGCACATATTTTTTTGTTTTTCTCAAGGCCGGCATTTACTGTTTCAGCGGCCTTTGGAGCAATCTTAAAGTACTCAGCCTCCATTTTGTGCTTGGACAAATCCTCTACATCAATGCTGCGGAAGGTGCCGAGGCCAATATGCAAGGTAAGTTCTGCAAAATTAACGCCTTTCAGTTCAAGGCGCTTCATAAGCTCCCGGCTAAAGTGAAGGCCGGCAGTAGGAGCCGCTACAGCTCCTGTTTCCTTGGCATAAATCGTTTGGTAACGTTCGCGGTCAAGGTCTTCTGCTTCCCTTTCGATGTACTTGGGCAAAGGGGTATTGCCCAAGCGGATCAACTCACGCTGGAAATCCTCTTCAGGGCCATCAAACAAGAAACGAATAGTACGGCCACGGGAGGTTGTGTTGTCCACTACCTCAGCCACTAAGGCATCATTGCCGTTTTCATCTTCAAAGTACAATTTATTCCCTACACGGATTTTGCGTGCAGGATCAACCAGAACATCCCACAGGCGGGCTTCATGATTGAGCTCGCGAAGCAAAAACACTTCGATCTTGGCTCCGGTTTTTTCTTTCTGACCAAACAAGCGCGCCGGGAACACTTTGGTATTATTGAAGATCATAACATCTCCATCACCAAAGTAATTAAGCACATCCTTGAATATTTTGTGCTCAATCTTGCCGGTAGCGCGATTAACTACCATTAGGCGACTCTGGTCGCGTTCCTCGGAAGGATATTGGGCGACGAGTTCCTTCGGCAGATTGAAGTTGAATTGCGATAGTTTGGTGCGCATTTAAGTGCTAAATATTTAGTACGATTAGTATTAATCGGAGTTCAAAAACTTGTGAAAAAGCCCATTTGTTCAAAAACAAATAAGCTTTTTCCGAAAAAATGGGTGCAAAAGTAGGATTATTTTTCACTTTGAAAGATTTATCCTTATTTTTTTGCACCAATACTTATTCCTTACGCATAAGTGATGTCTCTGGATGCTTTTTTGCGTTCAAAATCTTTGAGGTACACTTTACGGAGACGGATATTTTTGGGTGTGACCTCTACATATTCATCTTCCTGGATATATTCAAGTGCCTCTTCCAAAGAAAAACGACGTGGCGGTGGCAATGATGCTTTATCATCTGCGCCAGATGCCCTGTGGTTGGTCAGTTTTTTACTCTTTGTGACATTGATGACCAAATCGCCCGGGCGGTTGTTTTCACCAATAACCTGTCCTTCGTACACTTCTTCTCCGGGTTCTACGAAGAAAGTTCCTCTATCCTGTAGGTTATCAAGGGAATAAGCAAAAGTTGTACCTGTTTCCATCACAATGAGGGAGCCATTCTGACGGCCAGGCATTTCACCTTTCCAGGGTTCGTAACCTGTGAAGCGGTGGGT
This sequence comes from uncultured Saprospiraceae bacterium, assembly GCA_964539805.1. Classification (GTDB taxonomy): domain Bacteria; phylum Bacteroidota; class Bacteroidia; order Chitinophagales; family Saprospiraceae; genus M3007. Next base: position 4,500 of record CAZIKN010000103.1, read on the forward strand.
CATAATGGCTTCACCCTGTGTGGCTGTAAGGATGTTGGAGCGTAGGCCAATGATGCCACGTGAAGGGATAGCGAAGCGCAAAAGGAAGCGGTCGTTTTTGGGTTCCATGGTTGTCATCACTCCCTTGCGGCGTGTTACAAGCTCAATGCACTTGCCGCTGCCTTCTTCGGGCACGTCAATGGTCAGTTCTTCCACTGGCTCGCTTTTTACCCCGTTTATTTCCTTGATGATTACGCGGGGTTGGCCAATTTGAAGTTCGTACCCTTCACGGCGCATGGTTTCAATAAGTACGGAAAGGTGCAATACACCACGGCCATAAATCATAAATGAATCGGCACTGTCTGTATCCTCCATCCGCATGGCAAGGTTTTTTTCCAATTCCTTTTCTAAGCGCTCCCGTACGTGGCGGCTGGTCACGTATTTGCCCTCCTGACCAAAAAAGGGTGAATCATTGATGGTGAACAACATGCCCATGGTTGGCTCATCAATGGAAATGGGATCCAGGGCTTCGGGATTTTCATAATCCGCAATGGTATCGCCAATCTCAAATCCGTCCAATCCCACAACAGCACAGATATCACCTGCCTCCACCAATTCGGCCTCTTTTTTGGCCAATCCGTCAAACACATATATTTGTTTGATGCGGTGTTTTTGGACAGAGCCATCTTTTTTTACCAAAGAAACAGGCTGGCCTGTTTTTAAGGAGCCGCGAGTCAGGCGACCAATAGCGATACGGCCAATAAAGTTGGAGTAGTCAAGCGAGGTTACCAATAATTGTGGTGTTCCTTCATACACCTTTGGCTCGGGAATGTATTTTACAATGTCATCAAGCAGGGTGAAAATATCCTCGGTTGGGTTTTTCCAGTCGTGTGACATCCAGCCCTGTTTGGCTGAGCCGAACACAACCGGGAAATCCAATTGGTCTTCATTGGCATCCAATGCGAACATCAGGTCAAACACGTGCTCGTGTGCGAGATCCGGGTTGCAGTTGGGTTTGTCCACCTTATTAATAACTACCACGGGCTTCTTGCCCATTTGAAGTGCTTTTTGCAACACAAAGCGAGTTTGTGGCATAGGGCCTTCAAAAGCATCAACAAGCAACAACACACCGTCCGCCATATTTAATACGCGCTCTACCTCGCCACCAAAATCGGCGTGGCCTGGAGTGTCAATGATGTTGATTTTTGTACCTTTATAGTTAATGGATACGTTTTTGGCCAAAATGGTGATGCCGCGTTCCCGCTCAAGATCATTGTTGTCCAAGATAAGTTCGCCCGTTATCTCGTGGTCCTTAAACACCTTGGCTGCATGGATCATTTTATCCACCAATGTGGTTTTGCCGTGGTCAACGTGTGCGATAATGGCTATGTTTCTGATATTTTTCATGCAAACTGATTAACCGGAGACCAAAGACAGCTTAAATCTTGTGCTTCCCCGGAGGATTTTGAAGCCAAATATTATTTGACCCCTGTTATGTAGAATGAAATTTGGTGATTGGCTGAATATGGGTTGAGACAAAAAATTTATGCAAAAGTTTCAGGTTTTTTGCAAAATTTTTTACTTTAACCATTCTCAATGCTAAGGCGGCGCAAAATTACTACAAATTATTGCAACGCAAAAGGTTTTTTAATGCCCAAATTTGTTAACAAATGATGAATTTTTTGCGAAAATTTTGTATCTCGTTATTTTAGTAGCCGATTTTAGAATTTTATTTTCCGACAAATCGGGTATTTGGCTCATTTGTTCAAACAAAAAGTAACTTTGCCCGCCACATCACGCATGCATAGTACAGCATTACTCCCGCACAATACCTTACCTGTGGTGTTGTCCTTTCTTTGGCCAATAGCACTGCTGTTTTGGGCACAGCATGACCCCTTTTTCTGGGATACCGTGCAGTTGGCATCCAAGCAGGCACACTTTTTTTATGACAATGGGCTGCGCTGGGCCCCACTGCCTCCTGTCATTGACAGCGGCCATCCTCCTCTTCTGGGCTACTATTTGGCAGTCTGCTGGTCCTTTTTGGGCAAAACGCTGGCCGTTAGCCATTGGGCTATGTTGCCTTTTTTGTTGGGTTGTCATTATTTTGTGCTCCAAATTGCCCGGTACGGTTTAGGCCCTAAGCTGTACCTATGGGCTATTCCGGTTTTTTGGCTTGATCCGGTTATGGCAGGCCAGAGTGTGCTGGTCAGTCCTGATGTGTTGTTGGTTTGCTTTATGCTAATGTCACTTCACGGTATCTTGCAGGAGGCAAGGCTGTGTGTGCTATTGGGTATAATAGGCCTATGCCTCATCAGTATGCGGGGCATGATGTGCGCAGCAGCCATACTGATATGGCAAATTTGGCAGCTTAGAGGCATTAGATCGTCTGTGTTGTATTTTTTTCCCGGTTTTTTTCTGGGTATTGCCTTTTTGGGTTGGCATTGGGCAGTCACAGGCTGGATAGGGCATCACCCGGCGTCACCTTGGGGCGCTGCATTCCAACGGGCTGATAATCTTGGCATTATACGAAATAGCCTCGTCCTGTGCTGGCGTTTTTGGGATTTTGGCCGAATCGGAGAATGGTTGATCTGGGGCCTCGTGGCACTGCACATCAGGGCAGTTAGTCCCGGAAAAAAAGAAATAAGCCTTCTGTTTATTTTGGCCCTTTTCCTGCTCCCAACTGCTCTTTTATACCAAAATCTATCGGCTCATCGCTACTTGCTGCCTTTGTTTTTAGTGCTGCACTTTGTTGTTCTTCGCATGTGCGCACGTTCACGCTATCCCCAAAGCTTCCTTGCCGGGGTGCTACTTTTTTTGTTTTCAGGCCATTTTTGGATTTATCCACATGGTGTTTCTATGGGCTGGGATTCCACCTTTGCTCATCTGCCCTATCATCAATTACACAAGCAAGGCCTAAGTTTTTTAAAAGATAAAAACATTGATTTTCAAAGCGTTGGTACTTATTTTCCTAATGTAAACAGTTTGGAAAATCTTATGCTGAATGGTGACAACAGCACTTTTTCAGCCATTGACCTATCCAAAAATCAATACGTCTTTGTTTCAAATATCTACAATGATTTTGAACAAGAAGACCTGAAGCAATTGGAGCAAAACTGGGTTTTGGTTTTTTCCCAAACCCATCCAAACGGTGTTTGGCTGAAAATTTTTCAGAAGGCTGTGCGCTAACTGAAGGCTGCTTTCTACTTTTGCGCCCCCATGACAAAAATCACCATAACCGGCGATCTGGGCAGCGGTAAAAGTGCCGTGTCCAGAATTTTGTGTAGCCGCACGGGCTACCAATATATTTCTACTGGCCAAATTCAACGTAAATTAGCCCTTGAAATGGGTATTGATACCCTCGAAATGAACCGCAGGGCTGATACAGACCCAAGCATTGATGAGCGCATTGACGGCATTTTTATCGCCCTCGGTGATGACCCCAAAAATTATGTGGTTGACAGCCGAATGGCCTGGTTTTTCCTGCCCCAGTCCTTTAAAATATACCTCCAAACAGATCTGCACATCAGTGCGGCGCGCATTCTGAACGACCCAGACCGCAACTCAGAACAATATGAGACCATAGAAGAAGCCATGAAAAAAATAAAGGCCAGAAAGGAAAGTGAAAACGCTCGTTTCTTGTCTAAATACAAGGCAGACTGCGCCAATATGCACAATTTTGATGTAGTCATTAATACCAATTCCCGCAGCCCGGAGATGGTAGCCGACTTGATATTAAACTTTTTAGAAATCCGAAAAGAGGGAAACTATATCCCTCGGTATCAGTAAGTTTTTTTGCAAAAAGACCTTGTTCTGCCAATATTGTCTTATCTCATTGGCACATCCTTGGCTCCAATCGTCATACATTTGGGGCGAAGTATCTTAATCTATATTTTATGTTGAAATTTTCGTTTATTGCCTTCGTGCTCACATGCCCAATTCTCCTTTTTTCCCAAAGTGCCTTGGAAAAAATAAGCCCTGAAGCCTATCAGCAACTGTTGTCCAATCAAAACCCAGACATCTTGGTCCTATTCAAGGATGCTGCCGACCTAAGTGCGGCTTACCAATTCCGTAGCAAGGAAGCTAAGGCCGCCTATGTTTTTGGCGCGCTCCAGCGAACCGCGGAACGCAGTCAGCGCCAAGCAGGAATATTAGCCCAAAAATATGGTGTCAATATGAATAGTCTATTCATTGTCAATGCCTTATCAATATCAAAATGCCCACTTCAATTGGCTATTGACCTCGCTGCCTTACCCGAAGTACTGCGCGTTGCAACTGACCCCTGGGTGCATTTTGACGCCCCTGTTGCCACGCGCGATGCAGTGGCCCAACGTGGCGTAGAACCGGAATGGGGCATCAAAATGATCAAAGCCGATGAGGTGTGGAAATTAGGACACAGGGGGCAGGGCATCACGGTTGGCGGTGCCGACACGGGTTATGAATGGCAGCACCCTGCTTTGAAAAAAAAGTACAGGGGCACCCAAAGCGACTCTACCGCTGATCACAACTATCATTGGCATGATGCCATACACGAAATCAGTCCATTAAACAATGATTCCCTTCCCCTACCCCAGAACAATCCCTGTGGGCTGAATGCCAAGGCACCTTGTGACGACAACAATCATGGCACCCACACCATGGGTACTATGGTGGGTACCGCTGGCGATGATAACCAGATCGGCGTTGCACCGGAGGCCCGTTGGGTTGCCTGTCGTAACATGGAGCGCGGTTGGGGCAAGCCTTCATCGTATTTGGAATGCTTCCAGTGGTTTTTGGCACCAACAGATCTCGATGGCAAAAACCCTGACCCAAAAAAATCCCCCCACGTCATCAATAACTCATGGTATTGCTCCAAGGAGGAAGGATGCACTGATCTTGCAGTCAACAAGTTAATGCATGATGCGGTCATTGCCCTGAAAAAATCAGGCGTTGTGGTAGTGGTAAGCAATGGCAATTTTGGCCCTTCTTGCCAGACAACAAATATCCCGGCAGCCTATTTCGAGGAAAGTTTCAGTATTGGCGCTACGCGGAGCGACGACAGCATTGCCCGCTTTAGCAGCCGAGGACCTATCAGCATTGATGGCAGCCTGCGTATAAAGCCCAACGTATCCGCCCCGGGGCAAGATGTAAGGTCCTGCATACGCAACGGATCCTATGCCTCCTTTAGTGGCACCAGTATGGCCGGCCCTCACGTGGCAGGCATGGTGGCCTTGCTCTTATCAGCCCGCCCGGAACTGATTGGCCAAGTGGAAGCAGTGGAAAACATCATTGAACAAAGCGCGGTACCCAAATTTGATCTGCTCAACTGTGATCCATACCGCGGCGACCAACGCCCCAATCCAATATACGGCTGGGGAAGGGTGGATGTATTGGCCGCATTGAATGTTTCCCAAATCGAAACACCTATAACTATTAAAAATCCCCCCACGTCATCAATAACTCATGGTATTGCTCCAAGGAGGAAGGATGCACTGATCTTGCAGTCAACAAGTTAATGCATGATGCGGTCATTGCCCTGAAAAAATCAGGCGTTGTGGTAGTGGTAAGCAATGGCAATTTTGGCCCTTCTTGCCAGACAACAAATATCCCGGCAGCCTATTTCGAGGAAAGTTTCAGTATTGGCGCTACGCGGAGCGACGACAGCATTGCCCGCTTTAGCAGCCGAGGACCTATCAGCATTGATGGCAGCCTGCGTATAAAGCCCAACGTATCCGCCCCGGGGCAAGATGTAAGGTCCTGCATACGCAACGGATCCTATGCCTCCTTTAGTGGCACCAGTATGGCCGGCCCTCACGTGGCAGGCATGGTGGCCTTGCTCTTATCAGCCCGCCCGGAACTGATTGGCCAAGTGGAAGCAGTGGAAAACATCATTGAACAAAGCGCGGTACCCAAATTTGATCTGCTCAACTGTGATCCATACCGCGGCGACCAACGCCCCAATCCAATATACGGCTGGGGAAGGGTGGATGTATTGGCCGCATTGAATGTTTCCCAAATCGAAACACCTATAACTATTGCACCAACAGTAAGCTTAAGCCCAAACCCCGTACGTGATTATGTATTATTTGAAGTAGATCATGCGGAGGGCAACATATTGCTGGAAATAATGTCTGCGGAAGGAAAAACTATTTTGACGGCAAATTTAAGCAGTGATGCAGCAAAACAATACCGCGCTGACCTTAGTCCATTGACCAATGGTTGGTATGCCTATCGCATCAGTGCAAACAATGGTGTTTTTACTGGCAAAATCAGTGTGCTGCATTGATCTGTCTTATTCAGGTGTGACTGGCTTAGCCAATCCTGTTTACTTCGTAACTTTTGCAGCCAAAAGTTGTATCCGTGTCTTAAGGTGACACGCAGCACCAATTAAATCTACTGCCAATGCCATAATTGCACCCAACAAGCCTTTTTTCTGCCAAAAAGAACACAAAAAAAGCAATGCTTCTGACAATCCGTCAGTTCCCCATGACTGGCACATCACTTGATAAGGAAGGGCGTTTACAAAAAAAATAAACCTATTCTGAATCAAGCATAATTAGCATCAACATGGGAAAAATAATCGGTATAGATTTAGGCACAACCAACTCTTGTGTTTCTGTTATGATCGGTAATGAACCGATTGTAATTGCCAACGATGAAGGTGCGCGTACCACGCCCTCCGTTGTTGGTTTCCTGGATAATGGCGAACGCAAAATTGGGGCACCCGCAAAACGTCAGGCCATCACCAACCCCAGGCGCACAGTCTTTTCCATCAAACGCTTCATGGGCATGCGCCATAGTGAATCCAGCAAGGAAATAGCTCGTGTGCCTTACACAGTGGTAAAAGGAGATAATGACACCTGTCGTGTAGATATTGATGGACGCCTGTACACTCCTCAGGAGGTGAGCGCCATGATTCTCCAAAAAATGAAAAAAGTAGCCGAAGACTACTTAGGCGAAACGGTTACAGAGGCTGTTATTACGGTACCAGCTTATTTTAATGACTCTCAGCGTCAAGCGACAAAAGAAGCTGGCGCCATTGCAGGTCTCGACGTAAAACGTATTGTCAACGAGCCAACTGCCGCAGCCCTGGCTTACGGCTTGGACAAACGCGATCGCGACATGAAAATCGCGGTATATGACCTCGGTGGCGGAACTTTTGATATCTCTGTCCTCGAACTCGGGGGCGGCGTGTTTGAAGTGAAATCAACCAACGGTGATACGCACCTGGGGGGCGACGACTTTGACCAAGCCATCATTGAATGGTTGGCAGATGAATTCAAACGTCAGGAAAATATTGACCTGCGCAAAGATGCCATGGCGCTTCAACGCTTGAAGGAAGCGGCTGAAAAGGCGAAAATTGAATTGTCCAGCGGCATGGAGACCGAAATCAACCTGCCCTATATCACGGCAGTGGACGGCGTGCCCAAACACCTGGTGCTCAAACTCAGCCGCTCCAAATTTGAGCAGATGACAGACGCTTTGGTGCAACGTACCCTGGAACCATGTCGCCAGGCACTCAAAGATGCCGGTATGCGCCCTAATGAGATTGATGAAGTTATATTGGTGGGCGGCTCTACCCGTATCCCCCGCATTCAGGAAGAAGTAGAGAAATTCTTTGGCAAAAAGCCCAATCGTTCCGTCAATCCTGATGAGGTTGTAGCCATTGGTGCTTCCGTACAGGGCGGCGTGTTGAGCGGCGCGGTAAGTGATGTGCTTTTGCTCGATGTCACGCCATTGTCCTTAGGTATTGAAACCATGGGCAATATCTACGATGTTGTCATCGAGGCCAACACCACCATCCCAACCAAGAAGTCAAAAACGTATTCCACTGCAAGCGACAACCAGCCACAAGTGGAAATCCATATCCTTCAAGGTGAACGCCCAATGGCCCGCGATAACCGTTCCGTAGGTCGCTTCATCCTGGATGGCATACCACCCGCCCCACGCGGCGTGCCACAGGTGGAGGTAACCTTTGACATGGATGCCAATGGTATTTTGTCGGTAACCGCTATGGAAAAAACAACTGGCAAGCAACAGAACATCCGCATAGAAGCCAGCACTGGCCTGTCAAAAGAAGAAGTTGCCCGAATGAAAGCAGAGGCGCAAGCCAATGCCGAAAACGACCGTCAGGTGCGCGAGCGGGCAGAAAAACTCAACCAGGCTGATTCCCTGATTTTCCAAACAGAAAAGCAACTCCGCGAGTTTGGGGACAAAGTGCCGGCCAACCACAAACAAAACATTGAATCAGCCCTGGAAAACCTGCGCGAAGCACACAAATCCCAGGATTTAGGCCGCATCGAAACGGCCAGCAACGCGCTGACAGAGGCCTGGAATGCTGCCAGTCAGGATATTTACCAAGCACAACAGGCAGCTAACGGCGGCTCTACCGGTAACCCATACGGCGGCCCAACAGGTGGCCCCACTGGCGGTGGAAATGCCGGAGCAAGTTCTGACAACACACAGGACGTTGAATTTGAAGAAATAAAAAGTTAATCAGATCACTTTATTTTCTTAAAATCACAAGCCGAATCGGATACAAAACATCCGGTTCGGCTTTTTATTTACGCTTTTTTACCCAAATGCCGTTTAGACGTTAAAAAAACCTAAAAAATTACCGTTGTTAGACAGCATCTTTGCCCCCGCTCGTTCATGCCGGGCATTGTTTTATTTGCAATCGGAAACCCAATCGCAATGTACATGAAGAACCTTCGGAAAGGCTTAACCGCCTGTTTTTTCGCGCTCATAGCGCTCCCCATTTTCGCACAACAAAGCACCATTTTCACAGAAGCAACCCTGAATTACAAACGCGGGGTGGACTTCTTTAACCAACAACTCTATGGCTTGGCTCAAAAAGAGTTCCGGACAGCTATGGAACTGCTCCGCCCCGTCAACGAACCGGAGTGGAAAGCCGTAAAAACTGACGCGGAACTCTACAACGCCAAGTGCGCTGTACGTTTGGCCCAACCAGAAGCCGAAAAGCTTACCCTGGATTTCCTTCGGGAAAATTCGCCCTCGCCAGTAGCCAGCCAAGCCGCCCTGGAAATCGGCGATTTTTATTTTAACAAAAAGGAATATGATCAGGCCCTGCTCTATTATGACATGGCCCCCGGTGGCTCCGGTGCCACACGTGATGAGATCACGTTCAAAAAGGGTTACGCCTATTTTGTAACCAAACAATTCCCGCGGGCCAAGGCTTCGTTCGCTGGTCTGCGCAGCAACACACGCAGCGAATGGTATTATCCTGCCAATTACTATTCCGGCTGCTGTGATTTTTTTAGTGGCAACTATAAAGAGGCGCAAAAAGCCTTCAGCGTATGTGAGCAGTCAGAGAAGTACAAACAGGCTGTGCCCTATTACATCACCCAAATCTATGCTGCGCAAAAGCAGTATGATCAGGTGATCTCATACGCTGAGCCGAAATTGAAAAATTCCGACCTCAAGAACCTGCCTGAAATGAATCAACTGGTTGGGCAAGCCTATTATGAGAAAGGCGACTTCAAAAAAGCGATGCCCTATCTGGAGTATGCTGCAGTAAACAATGCACCTATGCGCCCGGCAGATTTCTATCAACTGGGTTACACCCAATACCAAAACGGTTATTACAAAAATGCCATAGAAAATTTTGAAAACCTGAGCAAACAGGATAGCCTCCTGGGCCAAAATGGCCTTTATCACCTGGGAGATTGCTACCTCAAAACCAAAAACAAATTTGCCGCACGTACGGCCTTTGGCCAGGCAGCCAACATGACCTATGACCGTTCCGTGCGCGAAGATGCACTCTTCAACTACGCCAAACTCAGCTATGAACTCAAGTATGACCGTGATGCCCTTGAAGCCCTGCAAAAAATACCATCAAACTCAAAGTATTTTGATGATGCACAGGCGCTCATGGGCGAGGTTTTTCTGAATACCCGTGATTATGACCGCGCTGTCTCTACCCTCGAAGGCGTAAAAAACCGCAGCCCCCGACTCAATGAAATTTATCAAAAAGTCACTTATTTCCGTGGGCTTCAACTCTATCAAAACAACCAGAAAGAAGAGGCGCGCCGTTATTTTGACAAGTCTTTAGACTTCCCCACTGACAAGCGTATCGCAGCCCAATGCTCTTACTGGCTGGGAGCTATTGCCAATGAAACAGGCGAATATGCCGTTAGCAAACAGCATATCAGTTCTTTTGTGGCCGCCGCCAAGCCCTACAACGACCTGCCCGAAGAAAGCAGCCCCGCAATGGGTTACTACACCCAAGGGTACAACCAATTAAGGCTAAACGACAACAAAGCAGCCCTTCAGAACTTTAAAACCTGCGTGGATATGATCAAGCGCGGCAAATATGACAGCGAGCGCATCAATACCACCATCCTGGGTGATGCCGTGTTGCGTGCAGGTGATTGCCATTTCAAGAACAACCAATACAAGGAAGCCCTGGAATACTACAATGAAGCCGTAACCAAAAAATACGAAGGCTTTGAATATGCCCTGTACCAAAAAGCCATGATCAAAGGCTTGCAGGGCAATAACCTCGGAAAAACCGATGACCTGGAAAGTTTGGTCAGCAAATACCCCAACAGCCGTTTTACGGACGAGGCACTATTCCAATTAGGTGATACCTACCAGCAAATGGACCGCCCGGAAAAAGCAGTGCCGCCCTTGCGTCGTTTGGTTTCTGATTTCAAGGGCAAATCATCGTTGGTCAATCAGGGCCTTTTGCGCCTCGGCATTATCTCTTACAACATCGGTCGCATTGAAGAGGCCATTAATTACAACAAACAGGTCTTTTACAACAATCCGGAGAGCACCGAAGCCAAAGAAGCAGAGGCCAACCTTCGTGAAATTTACAGCCGAGAAAAGAATGACCTCACGGAGTTTTTTGCCTTTATGGAAACTATCCCCGGGCGCAGTGTGAGCAATGTCGGGAAGGACACCGTCACTTTCCAAAGCGCCGAGGCCCACTATGAGAATGCACGGTACCAACAGGCAGTTGATGGATTTACCAACTATATTACCAAATTCCCCAACGGTCGGTATATCCTGGAGGCCTATTACCTGCGCGCAGAATCCTATATCACACCGGGCATAGTAAAATACAATATGGCACTGAAAGATTACGGCACCATCGTGGGCCGCGGCCCAAGCCGTTATTACCCTCGTGCCTGTGAAAAGGCCGCGCAAATCGCTTATGCCAGCACCAAAGAATACCCATTGGCTTTTGAATACGCCCGGAAATGGGAAGAGAGCGCCGGCAATGAAAACAGCCGGGTAGAAGCCCAATTAATGGCCCTTCAAACAGCTTATCTGACAGGCAATAGTGTAGCGGTTGGGGAATACTCCGATAAACTTAACCGATCCGGTACCGCATCTCCGGAACAAAAAGCATTGGGCAGTTTTTATGTAGGGAAAATGGCTTATGACAAAAACGATTATGGCCGGGCCTACCCCGCACTCCAAAAAGTTACCCAAAACTCCAGCTCCGAAAACATGGCCGAAGCCTATCATTTAATGGCGCAAATCCTTTACAAACAGCGCAAATACGCTGAATGTGAAGAAGTTATCGGTGAAGCCAACAAAAATAGCGCAGGTTATGACAACTGGATTGCCCGTAACTTGATCCTTGTCTCGGACGTTTACGCGGACCAGGGGGATAAAAACAGCGCAACCGCTGCCCTTGAGGCCATTATTGAAAATTATACCGGCGATGACCCCAATATCAAAGAAACCGCTCGCCAAAAATTAGCCAAATTGGAAGGCAAAGCGCCCAACCCAACAACCAATAAAAAAGGTGCAAACTTTTTGGAACTGGAAGAAGGAGGGAATGAGTGATGAATGATGAGTGATGAATGATGAGTGATGAGCTCTGTTATCAACCTCCATCAACCTGATATAGTCAACGCAAAGTGGTTTTGAATTACTCGCGTCAGTAAATCTTTAAAAATCAGGTAAATCAATCCTTTAAATCTTTAAAATAACTCAAATCCCGGTATAAATCCGTTTTTAACCTTAATACAAGTCATGCAATTCAAATATAAATCCTCATATCTGATTTTTATGCTCTGCCTTGCTGGCGGCGGCCTTTTTGCCCAAAAGGAAAAACTCAATACTGAAAATGTAGATGTGGTAAAAACCTTTGAGGCGCGGTTATTGGAATCCAACAAGCTGTCGGTACAACCGCAACTCCCCAAATTAGATACCACTACCCAACGCCAAAACTACAACGTGCCTGCGCGCCCGCTCACAGTAAACTATGATGCGCCCAAATTGCGCCCCATCGGGATGAAAAGTGTAAAGGAGGACAAGCCCATGAATGGATTCGTAAAGGCTGGCGCTGGCGCACCCAAAACCTTTTGGGGTGAAGGCGGCTACTATTTTGCAGCCAAAGACAAATTTGATGGAAAAGCATGGTTTCGTCATCATAGCCTTGACGCCAATAAATCCGTGGAAAACCAAAAGTTTTTCAATAATGACTTTTTGTTGAACGGCAATTACTACATTAATGACCAATTGGCTGCCGAAGGCAAAATTGCCTATAGCTTTGACCGTTTCCATTACTACGGATACCCGGATTCTTTAGATTTTACAGAAGAAAAAACCCGTCAGGATTTTAAGATCTTAGACATCAGCGCCCGACTGCACAACAAGGAACGCAATGACAATGACCTGAATTTTTCCGTAACGCCCCAGTTTTATCTGCTCAATGACTATTATTCCAACCGCGAAACCGGTTTTGCATTAGATATGACCGCTACTAAGTGGTTTGCGGAAAAGCACGCCCTGCGCATTACCATCAGGCCGGATGCCACCAGGTTTCAGGACACTGTCACCCAACGGCTCAACAACATTTACCTGCGCCCATCTTTTACCTTCCACTCCGACATTGTCAAGATCAAGGTTGGGGGTAATTTTGTCAATAATCGGGACGAGTTCAGTATTTTTCCCGACGCGGAAATTGGTTTGCGGGTCATTGGTGATGGCGTTCAGATTTTTGCAGGTGCCAACGGTGATCTGCGCAAAAACACTTACCGCTCCTTCAGCGACTACAATCCTTTTCTCCAAATCCGGGGCAATACGCTGACGAACACCCGCTGGGACAACTACTATGGCGGTTTGAGGGGTGATTTTGGCTGGTTGGACTACACCGGTCAGTTCTCCTATTCAAAAGCCTCTGACATAGCCCTTTATGATGTGTTTTTGGAGGATGGTATCACGCGCTTCCGCCCGATATACGACACCGTAAAAATCACGAACATACAAGGTACCGTTAAATTCAAGCCCTTCGAAGCCCTTGTATTAACAGGCACCTTGAGCCAGAACATCACGATGGATGTGAGCAAGGAGCGCCGTGCATGGGGCCTGCCTATGACAGAAGGCAACTTTGGCGCCGTTTACACCGCATTGAAAGGCAAGGCAAGCCTTCGCGCCAACGCCTACATCGCCGATGGCATTGAATTTAAGGATGAACAAGACGTGAGCCGTGAAGGCAAAGTATTGTTTGACCTAAACTTGGGCGGCTCTTATTACTTCACCAAAAATATAGGCGTATTTTTGGACATCAATAATGTGCTGAACAACAAACGCGAGCGTTGGTATCGCTATCCTATGGCTGGAACCAACTTTTTGGCGGGTTTTACAGCGCGTTTTTAATACTCCGCACGGCACCTCAGGTTAAGGCATTTAATTTGCCTTGTAAATATCATAAATGGAAAATGAAAAATCCTTAGTTGACGAGCGCCCGGAATGGCTCAAACAACTAACTGATAAAAGCTGGAACTTGGAACTGGTTATCTCGGGTGCAGCCATCTTCATGGCCACATATTTGCCCGGGGCTGTGGACGAACTGCTCCGTTTGTCCCTTGAGAATCTTGTTGTTGAAGAGAATTACAACAATATCGCGCTGCCGCTGCTGGCCTTCAGCTTTATGAAGGTGGTAGCCTGGATCTTGATCGGCACTTTCATTGTCCATTTTATCCTGCGGGCATTTTGGGCAGGACTTGTGGGGTTGCACACCGTATATGAGCAGGGTATAATTTATGAAAAATTACCCTATCAAACCGATTTTACCCGCCAGGAAATGCAGCAACGCTACGGTACGCTGGCGGATTATATCAAGCGGCTTGATCGCATGGCCAATCAGGTGTTTGCCCTTGCCTTTTTTATTGCCCTTATGAGCATTGGTGTCGGATTGGCATATTTGGTCTTTTTTTCAGCCTTTTATATTATTCCCCTTGTGGTGGGTCAACCTTATGGCGACTGGATCGGCAATGCCATTGTCGTTGTTATAGGCTGTTTCGCGATGATGCCCATGTTGGTTCAGTTTATGGTACGCAGCAAAAAACTGAGCGAAAAAGTTTGGGCACAAAAACTCATGGCCTGGACCATGAAAAATGCAGGCACAATCCTGATGCCATTTGTTAGCCGGCCTATGACTTATCTGAACCTGACTTTTAGTTCCAATACTTCAAAGCCCAGGATGATTCTTGCTACATTATTGGTTACTACGGTCATTATGAGTGCAGTGCTGACTACTTTTTACAATATTGTTGCTCACCTTAAAGGTGTTCAAACCTATACTACACGACAGTACTTTGCGACAGGCCGAAACGAGTACGCCCTTACAGGAGGGCTATATGACAACATGCGAGCGCCAGAGGAAAGACTGCCCCCCGTTTCCCTTCCCAATGAGGTAGTTGAAGGGCCATTTTTGCGTGTTTTTATAGATTATCCCAAGTTTTTGGATGAAAATATGGTGCGCTTTTGTACAAGCCCTACCCTACCCGATGCTATGGCAAAAATT
>CAZIKN010000104.1:0-19116 GCA_964539805.1 uncultured Saprospiraceae bacterium
ATGCCCAAAAATTCAAAGCCATGAATGGCTGCGACAGCACGCACAGCGTCAGCCTCGCCGTACTGCCCACCCTGCAAACAACTGAAAATCAAAGCGTCTGCTCCGGTGACTCCGTCCTTATTTTTGGGAAATACCAGCGCATGGCAGGCACTTATGCTCAAAAATTCAAAGCCATAAATGGCTGCGACAGCACACATAGCGTCAGCCTCGCCGTGCTGCCCACCCTGCAAACAACTGAAAATCAAAGCGTCTGCTCCGGTGACTCCGTCCTTATTTTTGGGAAATACCAGCGCACGGCGGGCGTTTACACCCAAAAATTCAAGGCCAAGGGCGGCTGCGACAGCACACACAGCATCAGCCTCGCCGTGCTGCCCACCCTGCAAACAACTGAAAATCAAAGCGTTTGCTCCGGTGACTCCGTCCTTATTTTTGGGAAATACCAGCACACAGCGGGCATTTACACCCAAAAATTCAAGGCCAATGGCGGCTGCGACAGCACGCACAGCATCAGCCTCGCCGTACTGCCCATCCTGCAAACAACTGAAAAGCAAAGCATCTGCTCTGGTGATTCCGTCCTTATTTTTGGGAAATACCAGCGCACGGCGGGCATTTACACCCAAAAATTCAAGGCCAAGGGCGGCTGCGACAGCACACACATCGTCAGCCTTGATCTGTTTGAAAATCCTCTTTTGGCTGTAGAAATACAAGGAAGTTGTCCTAATGATATGACAGGCACGGCCAACATTCTGCCAAAAGGCGGGCTGGCGCCCTACCAGATCAGTTGGAACCAAACGGGTATCAAGGGCTTTAATCCTAAAGATCTCCCCTCAGGTACTTATCAGTTCACCGTAAGCGATCAAAGATCTTGCAGGACTATTGGTCAGTTGAACATACCAGAATGGACCTTGCCAACAGTAATGGTAACAGCCTTGCCACCCGCTTGCTATAATAACTCCGATGGCCAGATTAAGATCAGTACTGCCTCATCCGGCCTGCAATACAGTTTGAATGCTGCTGTTTTTGACACCAGCACTACTTTTTCAGGACTAAAAGCAGGTCAATATTCCTTAAGTATAAAGGATACGGTTGGTTGTATTCAAACACAAACCCTATCTTTAAAAAATCCTGCCCCCATCAGTTTGGAATTGCCTGGCGATACCTTAATTGAAAAAGGACAATCCATTGTAATTCAAGCAATTGTACAAGGAGTTGGCTTGAGTTACACTTGGTCGCCTCCTGATGGCTTAGACTGTGTTCATTGCCCTACAGTGACGGCCAAACCTTTAAACACCACTGTTTACACGCTTGCGTTGGAAGACAATAACGGTTGCACCATGAGCAGCGAAATAAAGATTGCGCTCAAAGATGTAAAAAACGAAGGCGTTTTTGTGCCAAATGCATTCTACCCGAACGGACAAGGCCCCAATCGCTTCTTCACCCTTTATGGGGAGACGAAAATACGCGAAATATTGCGCTTGGAATTGTATGATCGTTGGGGAAATTTGGTTTTTGCCCGTAGCCATTTTGCACCCGGAGTGCCGGAATTGGGCTGGAATGGGATTTGGCGCGGGCAAAATGCAACACCCGGCATTTATACTTATATGGCGGAACTAATGCTCGAGGATGGCAGCGTAGAAAAAAGAGGCGGTGATGTACTCTTGGTGCGTTGAGCACCTAATGCGCCAATACAAATTTTCGGATTGCCCCTACGCCCGTTGAAGTCCGAATGTAGAGACAATACATTCCGGGTTTCAGATGACTGGTTGTCAATACTTTATCGGTAGCATCTATCTGTTGTTCTGCTTGAATCAGTAACCCATCTGTATGCCACAATTGGTAATCCCAGAGCGGTTCAGATACAGAAACAGTCAAATTGGCATTGGCCGGATTGGGGCTGATGTTCACTTGTAGCAAAGGTTTTTCAGGCGATTTTTCATCCAATAATAAGGCAATTTGATCTCGGGTATACTGATAACGGGTTGCGAGGAAAGGTTTGATGCCATAAGCGACATGGCCACTTAGTTTTTGCTCAAATGCCTTGTGGAAATCGTTCATCGTGTAGCCATAATCCAATGTCCTGTAGTTGTCCTCAGCTGCTGCAGGTGTAATGAGGGCGTGCAGGGCATCAATACGAGGGAATATAGCATCCGGATGGGTGATATGACGGCTTAGGGAGTCCAACAATTGGACAAATCGCCCTCTAAACGCCGGAACAGCCAACAGTTTGGTGGCCAATGGTCGCGGCTCTGTTGGGTGCTGCCAATTGAGGCAATTGCGCTTGGCCCAGTCTATGTTTTCCCAAGTAATTCCGAAGCTGTTATCGGTGTCAAACGTAAAATATTGGAACCGCCCTTGTGAGGGATCATCATACACATAGTAGTTGTTTTTATTGAAAAAATAATCGTCCCAGTTGCCAGTCAGTACATCTAAGGCATAAGCTTTCAAGGCGGATTCTACATTAAGCCATTCAGCAAGCCGAGCGGAATAGCCTGCGTCCACACTGGAGTTCAGCGTAGTGATAAACGTAACCAAACGGCTGTAATCGTCCTCCGTTTCATTGGTGGCAAGATCGTATGCGCGGGTAACAGGGTTGTTTTTCAAATCCTTGTAAGGTTTTTGATCAAAGCCCAAAAATCCCAAATTTGCAGGCCAGGTACATTTGTACAAGTTGCCGTCATCATCCCCAAAAACGCGATCCAACCAGATTTTGTCTATCTCTTCTATATTGGTGTAAACGCCTCGGTATGTGTTGTTTACAAACAATTTAACAAATGCAGCCCTGCGCTGCGGCATGCCCGCTTTTTCCCATATTTCATAAAACAATTTTTCACGGATCATGGTAGGATCATTGTGGCTGCCCCGCAGATTAAGTTTCCGAACACCCTGATAACTGCGCCCCGATACAAATTCGTTAAAACTGATTTTGAAGGATTTCTTTTTTGCGCTCAAGGAGGTGTTGCCCCGCAAACGTATGCCAATGTTCCAGATTGTATCAAGCCTTTTACCATCATCAAACACCAAAAAATCGGCGCGCATGTAGCGGGTGTGTACCAATTTGTTGATCATCCAATTGAGGGAATCCTCGGGCATTTGCACCCGGATTTCGGACACAAGCCTGTCATCAAACAGGGTATTGGTTTGGGCATTTACAAGCATGGTAAAGCCGGACAACAGGCTCAACAATGCATAGCGAAGTAGCATGGGCGAAAATCTTGAAAAGATGGAATAATAAGTAATGTTACTAAAGCACAAAAAATACTGAGCGGGAATTTTATGTGCAAAGATATGACTTTATCTACCTTTGTGCCATGAACCATAAACGAGCCCTAAAGATTTATAACACCCTGAGCGGTCAGAAAGAAGTATTCAAACCTCTTGTAGAAGGATATGTCGGCATGTACGTGTGCGGCCCAACGGTGTACAGCGATGTACATCTGGGCAATTGCCGGACTTTTACGAGTTTTGACATGATCTATC
Source organism: uncultured Saprospiraceae bacterium (assembly GCA_964539805.1). Lineage (GTDB taxonomy): Bacteria > Bacteroidota > Bacteroidia > Chitinophagales > Saprospiraceae > M3007. Next base: position 3,478 of record CAZIKN010000104.1, read on the forward strand.
GCTATCTTTTGCACCTCGGGTATCAGGTGCGCTACGTTCGCAACATCACCGATGTGGGCCATCTGACGGATGATGGTGAAGACCGCATGGCCAAGGGCGCCAAAGTGGCCCGTCTTGAACCAATGGAAGTTGCACAAAAATACACGGTCGGTTTCCATGACATGATGCGCATCCTGAACAACTATCCGCCCAGTATTGAGCCTCGCGCCACAGGACACATCCCTGAGCAGATAGACATGGTCAAACAGATTTTGGCCAATGGCCTTGCATACGAGCGCAATGGATCCGTTTACTTTAATGTGCCCAAATTCGCTACCGAAAAACCCGAGGTTTATGGCTCGGTCAGCGGCCGCGTATTGGATGATCTTTATGCGGAAACACGCACCCTGAAAAACCAGGACGAAAAAGACCACCCCGCAGATTTCGCCATTTGGATGAAAGCCCGCCCGGAGGATATTATGGTCTGGGAAAGCCCTTGGTCCGTGGGTTTCCCGGGCTGGCACTTGGAATGCTCCGCTATGAGCACCAAGTATTTGGGCAAAACATTTGATATCCACGGCGGCGGCAACGATTTGAAGTTTCCGCACCATGAAAATGAGGTAGCCCAAAATCATGGTGCTTGCAACTGCTCTCCCGCCCGCATCTGGATGCACACCAATATGCTGCTGCTCAATGGCAAAAAAATGAGTAAATCTGATGGGAATACCATCAATCCACCGGAGTTATTCGCCGGCACTAACCCGATCATGAGCAAGGCATATTCGCCTATGACCCTGCGCTTTTTTATGCTGCAGGCACACTACCGCAGCACCCTTGACATTACGGATGATGGGCTGCTCGCAGCAGAAAAAGGTTTCCGCAAAATTATGGAAACCAATAAACTGCTCCAAAGCATGACACCGGATGCACAGGCTTTTGACGGTTCCGAAACAGATACCGATCGCGCTATCCTCGCTCACATAGAAGAGGCATTCCAGGGCATGGACGACGACTTCAATACAGCCATAGCCATAGCTTCCCTCAACGAAATGGGTAGTTATGTCCATAAATTGGCCAACAAGCAGATTGATGCCCGCGAAGTATCGCCCTGGGTTATTGAACGCATGAAAAACGTTTTTTCAACCTTTATCTATGATATTTTTGGCCTGAAAGATGAAGATAACACCAGTGACGATGGCACCTTGGATGGACTGATGCAGATCATCCTTGAAATGCGCGCCAACGCTCGGGCCCAAAAAGACTTCGCTGCCAGTGATCGCATTCGCGACGCCTTAGCCAACGTTGGCATTACCGTCAAAGACGGCAAAGAGGGCGTGAACTGGACAAAAACGTAGTATATTGTTGATTTGACTGATGTTGATTTGTTGATTTGGTACGTAGCGTACACGTTTTGCCTCAAATCAACAATAAGTCAAATCAACAAATCAACAGTAAATCAAATCAACAATAAGTCAAATCAACAATAAATCAAATCAACAATAAGTCAAATCAACAAATATGACCGACGCTATTTTTACAGTACCTCATCCCGTCAATGAGCCTATCCTAAACTATGCCCCCGGCTCCCCGGAAAAAATTGCCCTTAAAAAGGCCCTTGCTGAGGCTAAAAGCACTCAGAAAGAGGTTCCCATGTACATCGGGGGGCAGCATATCCATACAAGTCACAGGGTGGCCATGCATCCGCCTCATGAGCGTGCGCACACGCTCGGTCATTATTCCAAAGGTGATGCCACGCATGTGGAGGCTGCCATTCAGGCTGCTCTGGCCGCCAAACCCGCCTGGGAGGCCATGCCATGGCAAGAGCGTGCTGCTATCTTTTTACGTGCCGCCGACCTGCTTGCTGGCCCTTATCGCGCCAAAATGATGGCCGCTACTATGTTGTGCCAAAGTAAAAATGCCTACCAGGGTGAAATTGATTGTATTTGTGAATTGGCAGATTTTTGGCGCTACAACGTGTATTTCATGCAGGAAATATACAAACAGCAGCCCCTTAGCACCCGGAATACCTGGAATAGAACAGATTGGCGTCCTTTGGAAGGCTTTATTTTTGCCCTCACGCCTTTCAATTTCACGGCCATAGCAGGCAACTTGCCCACGGCACCAGCCCTGCTCGGCAATGTAGCCGTCTGGAAACCTGCTGAATCCCAGATATACTCGGCCTCTGTAATCATGGAAATATTGGAGGAAGCAGGCTTGCCTGCCGGCGTAGTCAACTTGGTCTATGTGGATGGCCCTACCATAGGCGATATTGTATTCAAACACCCTGACTTTGCTGGCCTGCACTTCACGGGTAGCACAGGTGTATTTCAGCGAATCTGGAAAACCATAGGGGAAAATATTGCAAACTACAAAAGTTATCCCCGCATTGTGGGCGAAACGGGCGGCAAGGATTTTGTTTTTGCACACAGTTCCGCCAATCCCAAGGCCTTGGCTGTTGCCTTGGCCCGCGGAGCGTTTGAATTTCAGGGCCAAAAATGCTCTGCCGCCTCAAGGGCATATATTCCAGCCTCTTTGTGGCCAAAAGTAAAAGAATACCTCCTCGAAGACCTGTCCACGATGAAAATGGGCAGTACCGAGGATTTTACCAACTTTATCAATGCTGTCATTGACGAAAAAGCATTTGACAAAATCAGTGCCTATATCACGGCGGCACGTAACAGCAGCCAGGTCAAAGTTCTGGCAGGTGGCAATTTCGACAAATCTAAAGGTTATTTTATTGAGCCTACCGTATTGGAAGTGTCTGATCCTCATTATGTAACCATGTGTGAAGAGATTTTTGGGCCAGTTCTGTCCATTTATGTGTACCCGGATGCACAATATGCGGAATTTTTGGACATAGCCAACACCACATCACCCTACGCGCTCACGGGAGCCATTTTTGCTGATGACCGTGCGGCACTGAACTTAGCCAACGACAAACTGCGTCATGCGGCGGGCAACTACTACATCAACGATAAACCCACCGGAGCCGTGGTCGGCCAGCAACCTTTTGGCGGAGGGCGCGCCTCTGGCACCAATGATAAGGCTGGTTCTATGTTGAATATGTACCGCTGGCTTTCGCCCCGCACCATAAAGGAGAACAGTGTGCCACCAACCGACTATCGTTACCCGTTTTTGGCAGAGGAGTGATGAGCAACAAATAATGAGCATGAAAATAGCCGTTTTTCCCGGATCTTTTGATCCTATTACCGTTGGCCATGTTGATTTAGTGAAACGCGCACTGCCGCTTTTTGACAAAATCATCGTGGCCATCGGTGTAAACTCAACCAAAAAGTACCTTTTCCCGCTGGAACAACGTATGGAATGGCTCCATCAGGTATTCAAGGACTATGACAAGGTAGAAGTGGATCAGTTTCAAAACCTTACGGCACATTACTGCCGCCGTATCGGGGCGCGCTACCTGCTGCGCGGCTTGCGCAACGCTTCCGATTTTGATTACGAAAAGACCATTTCACAGTTAAATCATATTGTGGGAGAGGGCATCGAAACTGTTTTTTTGATCGCACAACCTGAGTACACCCACATCAGTAGCACTATAGTGCGCGAAATCATATTGGGCGGAGCAGATGCAACACCATTTTTGCCACAATTAAGCCCGATGCCCACGGCACCTGTTAAAGATTAATATTGGGTTTAGATATATACAGGTGTATTCAGAAAAGTGTATCTATACCCGGATATAAGCGATTTTGAGATCCGCAGGATTGATTTACCTGATTATGAAGCATTTGCAGACGCGAGTAAACTCAAAAATACTTTGCTTTGACTATGCTTTTTGAATACCCTTATATCAACCCTAATCGCTTTCCAATCCTCAAATACATACCTTGGTTCGAACATTCACGGAACCAACATAGGTGCATCCGCCCTTGGTTTTAGCGGATACCTCGTACACGCCCTCCTCTTTTACACGCAGATAGCGCCCTGTGCTGCCGTCCTTCCATTCAAAACTTTCAAAATCGCCCTCTGCTTTTAGCACGGTCTCACCACCTTTGCAAAATTCAAGAGCGCCTGTGATGACTACCTCGGCAGATCGTGGCCGAGGGGCAGGGGAAGAGGGGGCCACAACAGGCCCCTGAGCACTCAAATTTATTGAAAAACAGCACATTAGCGCAAAAAATGAAGGGATAATTAGTACCTGTTTCATAATAGAAAAGTGTTGTGATGATAATCCATTGAACACGAGAATGGTGCCCTTTGTGCTGCAATGATGTAAAAATTTTGTCAATCTTTTTAATTTTTTTAAAAAAGTCATGTATTTTATTGCAAAAAAAGCGTCTTAATACAAGAACTTTGTGCCTAATCGGAAAAACAGGTTTTGAACTTTTGACTAGGTGTTTTCAAATTAATGCTCATGCAAAAAGATTGAAGTTCAAAGTCCAAATAATTATTCACAATAAAAACGTTACCTGAACAATGACAGCTCTCCTGAAAAAGTGCTTCTCTTTCCTTCTTAGCGCGTTTCTTGCCGTGCAGATGGGCTTTGCTCAAACTCACGCAGAAGGTTTTACAGCCATGCAGTTAGAAGACTGGGACAAAGCCATTCAGATTTACACCGCGTTGACCAAAGCCAACGCTGGCGATCAATCCGCTTTCCTTACCCTTGGCAGCGCTTATCTTGCCAAAGGCGAAAAAGCCAAGGCTGAAGAAGCCTTTAAAACCGCATTCAACGCAAAACCCGAAGGGGCATTGGCCTTTGTGGCCAATGGCCGTGTGATGATGATGCAGGGCAATATGGCTGAAGCGGATAACCAATTCAAAAAAGCCGCCAAAGCCGGCAAAAAAGACGTAAGCGCCATGCGTCAGATTGGAGAGTCGTTTTTGTATGCACCTGCCGGAGTAAAACCCAATTTTACCCGTGCTGAAGAGGCCCTTAAAGCCGCTGTTGAGGTTACATCAAAAGACATCACCACCCTGATGACATTAGGCTATTGCTACAAAGAAATGCCCAATGGTGGCCTGGCAGCCCAGCAATATGAAATTGCAGAAGGCCTTGATCCCAAGAACCCACTGATCAAGTTTATGCTGGCCAAAGTATATAAAGCAGCCAAATTGCCAGAGCGTTTTGTGGAATATTGCGACAAAGCCATAGCCCTCCAGCCCAATTACACCTTGGCGCTCCGTGCCAAAGCCGAGCACTATTACTTTGGTCGTAAATGGGAAATGGCCCTCAAAGCCTATGAAGATCTCGTGACCAAAGGTAGCAACGTTGTCATCGAAGATGAAATGCAATTGGCCAACTGCCTGTTCATCAATAAAAAATACAAAGAGTGTGCTGATCTGGTAGAAAAAATTATCAAAAAAGATGGTTCCAAAACCTATCTCCGCCGCTTGCTTGGCTACTGCTACCACGATACTGGAGAGTACCAAAAAGGCTTGGATGTGATGAAAGAGTACTTCATAAAAGTAAGCCCGGAGAAAGTCATCTCCAGTGATCACCTGTACTACGGACGACTGATGCTCAAAACCAAAGGCGATTCCACAGCAGCCATCGAAAACCTGAAAAAAGCCATCATGCTGGATTCAACGGCATGGGCCGTGAACAAAGAGATCGCAGAAATCAGTTATGCCAGAAAAGCCAACAATGAATCCGTAAAACACTGGAAAATGTACCTTGATTCAGTGCCCAAACAAGAGCCAACCGACTTGTACAAATACGGCCTTGCCCAGTATTTTGACCGCACAGATAGCACTCGTTTTGAAAAAGCAGAAAAAATATTTGTCAAAGTAGCCGAATTGGTGCCAAAAGCAACACTCGGATGGGGCTGGGCCGCTAAATCTGCCAAGAACCTTGACGTAACGCCTGAACAAATTGCCGCCAATCCTGAGTTGGCCAAACAATACGGCAAAGCGCTGATGTACTACGAAAAATTCGTGGAGGTGGCAACAGACAAGGAGAAAAACAAAAAAGACTTGCTGGATGCCTACGGCTATATGGCTTATTGTTATTTGGTCAAACTGGATGCCGAAAAATTCAATGCCATCACCGCCAAATGGCTTGAACTGGAAACGGACCCTGCCAAACAGGAATACATCCGCGAAATGCAGGGCTCTTTCGGCAAGGATACCCCCGCTCCGGCACCCGGACAAGCGCCTCCTTCTGGCGGCGGAAAGGGTTGATGGTTATTGGTTAATGGTTATTGGTTAATGGGGAGGTTGTTACAGATGGGTTCGCGTTGGTGTCACTGATGATCAATAGCCTACACTTTTATTAAAAAGCCCAATCTGCTGGAAATCAGCAAATTGGGCTTTTTAAATGAGTGATGCGCTTGGCATACTTCTGAAACCCCTACAGCGTATATACTGTGTTAGTTGCCGTTTATTTTTTAATCATTTTATCAAAGCTAATATTATTATCAAACACAAAGTCAAATCTTGGTATAATATCCTTATAGTCAACCAATGTACTTAAACCATCTGCATTTACTGCTTTTAAAGGTCTTGTCTCCAATCTGACCAATTTTATCTATCCCAACCCAATCAAACTCCATTTCGTAAGTTTGGTTGACCAATACTTCCCATAATTCATTTTCAATCTTTATCATTCCGATGAATCGTTTTTTTAAAAATGGCAACTAACGTTAGCGTGGCTGTCAAACCACTGCGTTTAGCGGGCGGTTGGCAGTCACGCAGAGTTCTTCACATTAATATTCAGGCTACAAGGTATAAAAAGACAACTTCTTAGGTTCGTTTCATTTCCATACTTAACTTAACCAAACACTTTTTTCCGTACCGCCCTTATCGGTGGGCAGTTGTCCGGAAGTATATTTAGGGTGATTGCGGATGTAATTCAAAAAGGGCTTGGCGCTTGGAAAATTGGTGTTATCCGTAATGAGGATGCAGCCTTTTTTAAATTTTGGTTCAAGCATTTTCAACAACGGCAAGTACAAATCATTCCAGCCATCCAACACCAAAAAATCAATGTCGGCAGGGCAGTCCTGGAGTGTCTGCAAGGCGTCTCCTACCCGCAAATCAATGACGTCCGCAACGCCTGCTTCATTGAAATTTTTTTGAGCAACGGCACATTTTCCCGGCAAAATTTCGGTTGTAATGACTTTTCCGCCTGTTTCCTTTGCGCCTGCTGCCAGATACAATGTTGAAATGCCAAAAGAAGTGCCGAACTCGACAATATTCGTGCATTTATTTTGAAGTATAAGATCAAACATCAATTGGCCCTGTTTGGCACTCATGGCGATATAGGCATCTTTCATATCACTGGGCTGCAAAGGGCGCAAAATGCCCTTTGCCAACCCCCTTGCGATGGTCCATATTTCACGATTGGCCGCTTGGTGCAAGCGATCCAAAGTGTTTTGAATACGGGGATCCATATTTTACTTTCTGATTAATGGAATTTGTAATTGATGCGGGCGGTTTTCGGGTTTGTCAAATGGCGTACCATCCACATGCTTGGCTCCCATAAAGAGCATCCCGTTCTTAAAATAAATCAAATCATAATCCGAAACAATCTGACCTTCTACAATTTTAAACATGGGAAAGGCTTTTTTCAAAATATCCTTTTTGACCCCATTGACGAAGGATGTCATGCCAGGCGGCAGTGCTGCATTGAGCATGGCTGCGGCTTGTTCGTGCAAAGGCATAACCCCGAAACTTTCATCAAGTACATAATCCACTTTCCATGCACCATCAGCAATAGGATGCTTTTCGCCCCATTTCAGGCTGCCTTTAAATTCGAACTCCATTAAAGGCAATTGACCATAATTGTCGGCAAAAAGCGTGATTTTGCCAATAAATTTGTCATTTAGCAAATAAGTGAAATGCCTTTTGAGATAAGTTGGTTGAATTTTTCCTGTTCCTGTACGATCTTCAGTAGGCCGGAGTTCAACGCTTATGCTTTGCCACTCACCCAAAGCATATTTTTTTACTTCTTCCAACGTCTTGGGTTCTGCCAGCATACTCATTGCCTGACTTCTTTTAGATTTTCCACTTTTTTGAGCGGAAGTGGATGGCATTACTGCCAAGAAGAGGTACAGAAACGTTATTGCAAAAATTACTTTATTCATTATTTTTAAATTGTTGATGAAAAAATCGTTAACCTGCATTATTTCCACTTTCTCACAATGGGTACTTGCAAATTCGTCGGGCGGTTTTCCGGTTTGTCAAAACCACGCCCGTCCACATGTTTGCTGCCCATAAAAAGCATATCGTTGAAAATGTAGATCAGGTCGTAGTCGCCCACCGTTTCACCTTTTTTTACGCCAAAAAGCGGAAATTCCTTGCCCGTGATGTCTTGCGTCACGCCTACTTCCCAAGCATTGAGTTCGGCTACCGGGGCAGTGTTGAGTTGCTCGGCGAACATGGGGTGAAGGGGCGTTACCTCAAAGCCCTCGTCGAGGATATAGTCCACCTCAAAAGCGCCATCGGCAATCGGGTGCGCCTTGCCCCAAATGGTGTGCCCCTTAAAGGTGAATTTTACCAAAGGCATTTGCCCATAAGGGTCAGCGGAACTGACGATACTGCCCTCAAAACGGTCGTTGAGGAAGTACCTGAAACTGCGCTGCACGTAAAACGGTTCGATTTTGCCCGTGCCGAGCCTGTCCTCAAACGGGCGCAATTCTGGCGTGATGCTGACCCATTCGCCACCTTGGACATAGGTTTTGATTTGCTCTACTGTCATTTTTTTGAATATTTTTTGTGAAAAATAAATTGACAGCACAAAGTTCCTACCTTTGTCTAAATAAACATTATAGTCATTTTTATTGTTTATAGTCTATTTTTTTAGACTATTATGAAAATCAATTAATTATGCGCAAGAATAAGAACTTTAATCCGAACAATTGTCCAGTTACACACTGCCTCAATATCATCGGTGGTAAGTGGAAGCCCGTTATGATTCATCTTCTGCGGAAAGAATGCAATCGATTTTCAATGCTGCAACGGGCGATTCCCGATATCAGCAAACAAATGTTGACCCAACAGTTGCGAGAAATGGAAGAGGATGGAATAATAGAGCGCAAGATTTTTGCGGAAATACCACCCAAGGTTGAGTACTATATCACGGAATACGGCCAGTCGCTGTTTCCTGTAATTGATGCGATGAGCAATTGGGGGTTGAAGGGCATAAAGCAGTGTTGATTTATATTTTTTGTGGAGAAATCTGGTTTGCTGTCAACTTCCCCAATAGCCCTAATTGACGGCAAAACCATCACCCCCCCACATAATTATGCGGCGTCAATTGTTTCAATTCCGTTTTCACTTCTTCGCTGATGTAAAGGGCATCAATGAAGGTATGCAAATCTTCACGGGTCACCACTGCTTTGCCACGGGTGAGCGCTTTTAGCGCCTCGTAGGGCTGCGGATAGCCTTCGCGGCGCAGGATAACCTGTATGCCTTCGGCCACCACCATCCAGTTATCTTCCAGGTCATCAAATAATTGTCCTTCATTCAAGGTGAGTTTACCCAAACCTTTGAGCATGGATTTCAGGGCAACTACACTATGCCCCATTGGCACACCTATATTGCGCAGTACAGTGGAGTCCGTAAGGTCACGCTGAAGTCGGCTGATGGGCAATTTTTCGGCCAAGTGATAAAAAAGGGCATTGGCCAAGCCAAGGTTGCCTTCTGCATTTTCAAAATCAATCGGGTTGACTTTGTGGGGCATGGCAGAAGAGCCTACCTCGTTTTTTTCGGTTTTTTGGCGGAAATACTCCATCGAAACATAAGTCCAAATGTCGCGGCAAAAATCAATCAGTATGGTATTGATACGGCCAAGTGCTTGGCATTGGGCGGCAAAACAATCATAATGTTCAATCTGGGTAGTGTATTGCGAACGCTCCAGCCCCAAAAACTCGCGGACAAAGTCATTGCCAAATTGTTGCCAATTGTAGTCGGGATAAGCGGCATAATGGGCATTAAAATTTCCTGTTGCGCCGCCAAATTTGGCGCGATGAGGCAGCGCGTGCAGTAGTTCCAACTGCACATCCAAGCGTTCTACAAACACCCTGAACTCTTTGCCCAAGAGGGTTGGAGAGGCAGGTTGCCCGTGTGTGCGCGCCAGCATGGGCACGCGAGCCCAATCTAAGGAAAGTTGGTAGAGATGATCTCTAAGTTGCTGAATGAGCGGATAATACACCTCTTGTAGGGCTAATTTGAACAGTAGTGGGGTGGCCGTATTGTTTACATCCTGACTGGTTAGGCCAAAATGCACAAATTCACGCAGGGGGCCGAGTTCCAAACCATCAAAGCGCTCTTTTAAAAAATACTCAACAGCCTTCACATCGTGGTTGGTTGTTCGCTCCAACTGTTTGATCTGTTCTGCGTCGGCGATGCTGAAATTTTCAAAAATGCCGTTTAGTTCATCAATTTTGTCATCCTGAAAATCAGATAGTTCGGGTAAACCATACTGGCAAAGGGCGATGAAGTATTGTATTTCCACAAATACGCGATAGCGAATCAGGGCATATTCACTGAAATAAGCCGAAAGCACCGAAGTTTTGTCGGCATAACGTCCGTCAATGGGAGATATGGCAGTAAGCATAATAATTTTAGGTCGAGTATTTCGACAATCCGTGATGTATTGGGCTGTGTATAAAGTGGGCCACCTGCCTATTTGCGGCGGCGTTTGGGGTACCTTGTACCTTTAAAGTTATCTTCGTTCAGCACGATTTTTTTTCCCAGCAAGCCCGTCATGGCACCAAAACCCGCGATCAAACCTCCCAAAGTAGCCGTTGCGCTAAGCAATTGCCAACCCTTGAGATGTAATATTTCACCCATTTTGGCGGAAAAAACACCAAGATCAAGCGAGTTATGGTAAAATGCGCTGCCATACCACAGTAATGACCCGGCTACAAACCCGGCGCCAAAAGCAGCAGCGGCACTGTGCTGAAATAATATGCCCGCCAAAGCGGCAATAATGGCCAAAGACCACCAGGGCAGGAAAAAATGGCACAAAAGGCCCAGAACAACGATAAAAAGGGTTGAAAAGCTAGCGTTTTTCATGAGCGTGGGCTAAAGGTTTGTTTGCCAATAATGCGGTTATTGGGGTTGTCCGTGGGGTTTTTCAGTAGTAATAATTCAAAGTACTCGCCTTTGGCCCAGGCGTCTAACATGGTATCATAATACCTGCTGCCCGGGTTGCCACTTTGGCCTCCGGGATATACACCCAATGCTTTGGGTTCATCACCCAATTCTACGATCATGCGCCAGGATGGCCCATGCCCATCATTATTGGCATTGGGTGAGGTGCCATGCCCGCCTACATTGGTCAGGGTTCGGCTGAAGGGTGCCAAACGGGCCAAGTGGTTGATATGGCACTCACGGAAACTGCCCCAGTTTTTGCCGGCGGCTATGGGTACTGCCACCGTTTGTTGCATGGCTTTAAAGGATTCCAGCACAATGTCGCGAGCGGCTTCCCGGTAGCTGGTTTTGGGGTGGTCAAAAAAGATATTGGCCGTATCACTTTCCAAGAGGGCGATGGTTCGCCAATCCTCAGGTATCAGTACGTTGGTTTTATTGGCCTGTAGGGCATACATTTCATCCCAGCATCTGACGCGAAGGGAATCAAACCATTGCTCAAAATAGATAGGTGCTTTTTTCTCTATATCGTAGCGGGCATCCCAAGCATCCAGTTCATCGGCTATGGCCTTGCCCGTGGCATCTAACTGGTTGCGGTCCAGCAAGGCCAGCAGTGCCTTTTTGCCTTCAAAGGCGCGCATGGAAAAATTATCCATCTGCATCGCCTTCATGCTATCTATGGTGGCATTGGCCATAACATTCAGTCGGTCATAGATGCGGCGTCCCCTAAAATCATCAAAACTGCCCAAGTAATAATAGGGGTATGATGGCGGTGTGGAATGCTGATTGGCAGAGAAAACAAAGCCGCGCTCAGGGTTTTTAAGGTATGGCACTACATCCTGTGGGATGCTGCCCTGCCAGGAATTGGCCCAACGATTGCCATCCAGCACAAAACGACCGTGTTCTTTGCCCCGCAAGGGATACCGCCCCTGCACCTGAATGGCAATATCGCCGCTTCGGGTGGCCAAAACAAAGTTTTGGGCAGGACAATCATGCCCCGGTAAGGCTTTTTTGTAATCATCATAGCCTTTTCCATAATTCAGCATGAAAAAGGTATTCATATTGCCCACATCGGGGCGGTCATGGGAGAGCCAGCGCAATGCACAGTCATAAAGCGGGTTGTCCGGCTCATGGTCAAAAGTGAGCGGCCCCCATACGGTGTAGCGAACGGTATCGCGAAATGGTTCTTTTTGACCTTTTATGGTGATTTCTTCATAGCGCATGCGCACCTCTTTGACCTCACCATCTAAGTTGTATTTGGTGCGCAGCGAATCCGCCCAACGAATTTGATACCAGTCACTTACATCATGGCTGACATTAGTCACACCCCAGGCAAGGTCCTTATTGAAGCCAACGATAATGCCCGGCACACCCGGCAAACAAACGCCATAACAGCTGCCCTCCGGCACGTGCAATTGCACCTGAAACCAAATATGCGGCAAGGACAAACCCAAGTGCATGTCATTGGCCATCATGGCTTTGCCACTGGCGGTACGGCTGCCCGACAAGGCCCAATTGTTGCTGCCAATCTGGAAATTGGGATCGTTTAGGGGCACTTCCCCAAGCATTCCGATACTGGGATCCGCTGTCTCCTTTCGCTGTATCCCGGTCAAAGAAGCCGCTACGGGCTGAGGCGTCAGGATGGGCGTCACTTCATTCCATTGTCCCATATCAGGCACCACAGGCTGCTGCTTGGGGTTCCATTCCGGGTATAGATAGTCAAAGGTTTCGCGGCCAAAAATGCGCAGGGTATTGGTACTGGCCAAATCAGCATCACGAGAGGCCAACATATCGGACATGTTTTCCAGGATAAGGGCCGTTTTCAAGGGCGACCAATACTCTGGTTTGAAGCCCAGTAACTTATATTCCACGGGCATTTCCGCTTCTGACATTTGGTCAATATAGCTATTCACACCCTCCGCATAAGCCGTAAGCAATTGTTTGGCTTCTGCATTGGCCATCCAAACCTGCATGGAACTTTCCGCTGCATACACCATGCCTTTGCGGCGCATATAACGATCAGAGCCTAAGGCGCGGTCTCCCACCACTTCAGCCAATCGGCCACCTGCTCTGCGCGCTGCCATATCCATTTGCCAAAGCCTTTGACTGGCTAAAATATAACCCTGCACCCGGAAGGCATCTTCTTGGTTTTGTGCAAAAATGTGCGGAACCAACAGGTCGTCATACACCACTTCCACAGGTCCTTTCAGTCCCTTGAGCTTGGGACTCAGGGCTTTGATGGGGAATGCCTTTACAGGTTCTGCATTGGTCCAAAATCCGGTAAAAGGATTCAACAAGTCACCAAATGCAGGCAGGCTTTGGCCGCCCACGCTGAGTGGCGTTTTCAAAGCCCAGATGAGTCCTACAGTAACCAAAAAGGAACAGATAAAAAGAAAAATACGCACGTGGGATGAGCAGTAAAAAGGTGAACAATAGGGTTTTATTCAAAGAAAAAAGGATAGGTTTTGAACAAACCACCGTATGCCAGATGATGCACAAGATAAAAATCCTCTGCTTTTTCTGCAAAATAACGTTCTATGTAAGGCTGATTGGTATCCATTGTTCTTTTGATTTCTAAGGGCCAAAACCGGACTTTTTGCTCCGTATTGGTTTCGTTCTTGAGCGTCACAATGGCAAAAGGCACTAATTGCGACACAGAATCGCGTTCAGGGTTGTTGTTTTCAAAGGCCTCAGCCGATAGTTTTTCAAATTGAACCAGATAGGCTTCCGCAAAACCCTTGCGCATGGGGCTGGTTTTTTTGGTCGTTGTGCTAAACAAGGGAGCTACTTCATAGCTGCCGTCCTCTTTTTTTTCCAATTTGAAGGAATCACTGCGCCGACTTGGATACTCCACACTAACGGACTGTATTTGTTCAGGCTTTTCGGCAAACACCGTCCTGTCACGCCAATTGTCATCTCCTACCATATAACGTATCCGTATTTGACCTATGAAGCCCGGCAGGTGGACGGCAAAAGGCGATTCAAATCCTTCCAAAATAGCATAGGTGCCGCGTTCATCATTGGTAACCCCACCTATGTAATAGCATTTCATTTTTTGCCCTTTGCGATCATAAATCTCCACCTTGATGCCATCCGTCGCAATGGTCTTGACCATGTTTTCCTCGGCGGCCAAGGGGGTTGTCTGCCGTACCGTTACATACTTAATGGTGTGAAGCAGGGTGTTCATGGCATCGGGGCGAGCCTTACAGGTACCATTGTAGATCCACTCATCACCTTTGCGCTCTAAAAGTGCTGTTTTTAGTTTTCGGTTAGCAATGAAAATTTTACCGATTTCATCCGTATTGGGTACGGCAAAGTCCATTTCCGGCTTCACCGTAGTGCTTTTTGGGTTGTTTTTTTGTGAAATGGCGTACCAGGCTCCGCCGCCTAGCAAGACAAAAAGGAGAGCGAGAAATAATGTTTTTTTCATGTTTAAAAATTCAAATTTGACTTTGTACAAAAGATCATACCGGGAACATCCGGCATGATGCTGAATAATACACAGGGGCTTGGTTTGGCGGACCGGACACTATCGCAGGGCAAATGTAATGTTAATACATTTATTGCATCAACTCATTTTAATGGCAATCCCTTGGGTTTTGTTTAAGTTTGCCCAATTTTTATTCATTTGCCCTTGAGCAACAAACTTGAACTTACATGAAACATCAGATCCTATGCTTATGGCTGTGTCTTGCGGGCTGTCATATTGCAGCCCAACAGCCATTGTATCCCTTGCGCAACAGCACGGACAGCCTCCGTTTCAAGGTCATCACACAGGGCAATCGCCTGGCTTTGGAATGGTTGGACCAGCCCAATGGAAGTCCGCGAAAAAGTGATTGGATGACCATCAATAACCTGCAGTTGGATGATGCCGACCTGGTATTGGATTACAAACCAGACAAAACCCGCAAAGGCTTTTTGCTTGTCGTAGCCCTGCAGCTCAGGCCCGACCAAAGTGGCGAAACGTATTTGCCTGCCCCGGGCGAGACCGCTGACCGCGAATTGCCTGAGGGCAAACAGATCACGTTGCTTGATGGCACCGAGCGCTTTTTGGAATACGGGCAAAGCTACACCTTGTTTGTTCGCAAAAGTTTGATGGGGCCAGTACCCTGTGACAAGCCTCGCCCGGCTTTTACACTGGCCAAACAACTACCCTACTATGGTTTAGGTCTTGCAGGGGGAGGCTTGATAGTGACGGGCCTCTTTTTTAACCACCAAAAAACGGTCCTGTATAATCGTTATCGCAAGGATTGGGAAAATGGTGAAATCTTGACCGCTGAAATAGAACAGCAATGGGAGGATGCCAAAAGCCACAGGAAACGGGCTCAGCTCGCTGCATGGTCAGGCGTGGCCCTGTTGGCTTTGGATGGATGGCTTTTTACCAAAAAATGGTTCAATATCCGCCAAAAACAGAAGATTTATGATGAATTTTGTACCACAAAACCAATGGAACTGGGCTTCGTTCCTGTTTTGGAACATAGCCTTAGCGGCACCAGCACAGCTGGTTTGGGTGCGGTACTGCGCTTTTAGAGCGCTGCGCTTAGAGCATGTCTTGGATTTTCCCGCTTGGCCCAAAACGGCTCTTTTTTCAGCATTTTCACCCTTTTT
>CAZIKN010000105.1:0-19005 GCA_964539805.1 uncultured Saprospiraceae bacterium
CCGTTAATGCATCGGATTATCAGTTTCACATGAACGTGATCGCCCAGATTACGTTTCAAAATGTGGTCAGTAATGATCCCGCCAACATGGTAGGCGTTTTTGTGGGCAACGAACTTCGGGGGGTAGCCACACCGACCATGATCGGGGGCAAGGCCTATTATTTCATTTCGGTGCATTCCGATACCTATAATGGTGAATTGCTGCGGTTCAAGGCGTATTATGCGCCCAATGACAAAATTTACACCTCGGCAGAAACGGAAACGTTTTTGCATTACAAACGGGTGGGTGATTTGGCGGCTCCATTTGTCATTAACATTGACCCCAACCTAAATTTTCCGGTTGACCTGAAGCCATTATTGCCAGACACCACTTTGCAGGGCATCCCCTTTGACCCGATTGATTTGGTCAATGATTATTTGATTTCCATTGATGGCGATCCCGTGACCTGGACCTTCACACCAGGCCCCAACCTCAGCACCTCTTTTGCCAACGGGGTGTTACAGGTAAGCCCTGTATCGCCCAACTGGACGGGTACAGATCAGGTGCAGATCACTGTTCGGGAGACCAATGCGCCCTTTTTTACCAAAATCATCACCGGATTGTTCACCGTGTTGCCGGATTATGGGCCTCCGGTATGGCAACCCATCCCGGATCAGACGATTTTCCAGAGCGAAACCTTTACAACTATTGATTTAGACAATTACCTGACTTTCAATGGCCCTTGCCGGGCGTTTGACGTTGAAGTGTTTCCTTACACTGGCACAGCCACTGTGCCAAACTGGGTCAATCCTGCGCCATCCGGGTCAGCGATGAACATGGTGGTGCGCCCTCTCTTTGCCGATGTGGTGCTGGCGGGTGCGGGTGCCCAATTGGCCGCTTTTGTTAATAATACGTTGGTTGGTACAGCTGGCCCAACAGGCACTTTCCCGAATATTACCTACAGTTTGGTCCTTCAAAATTTGGCTGCCGGCAATATTACGTTTCGGTTTTATCATGCTGTAAACCAGTACCTTTACGAAAAAAGCAGCACCCAGGCTTTTATCCCGGGGGGCAGCGTAGGCTCCGTAGCGGTGCCCTATGTGCTTCAATTATCACCAGTTGTGCCCAATTTGGCCCCCGATGGTACCCTGCAGATGACTATTGTGGACCCAACATGGATTGGTGATTTCCCTATGGATCTCATCGTTTGGGATTGCCGTTTCCCACTTTTGCGCCGCGATGTGGAAAGTGTGGTGTACAAAGTGCTGGAGGACAAACGCCCCAAAATTACCTCTCCGCCAACGGTAATGTACAAGGAAAAATCCTGCAATACGCTTTATGATGCCACGGCGACCGATCCGGTAAACTCGGAAGGTAATGGCTTGGTTTACAGCATTTTTGGCGGTGCCGATGCCTCTAAATTCAGCATTGACCCCGTCACAGGTGTATTGTCCTGGTCCAATTTTGAGCCGGACTTTGAAAATCCGGGCGATGCCAACACCGACAATGATTACGAGGTCACCATCAGGGTGACCAATGCCCTTATGCTGACCAATGACCTTGCATTGACCATTACCATCATGGATAACCCACAGGAACAGTTCACGCCACAGGTAAACGGGGGGCTTAACCCGGTTTGTTTTTTGAGCACTACTGTTTTACAGGCCTCTGGCGGCATTGGCTACCTTTGGAATACCAATGCCCCGACATCTTCGATCAACATCACACAAGCAGGCACATATACCGTAACTATAAGCAATGATGTAGGCTGTACTGCCGCAATTATGGTAAACGCAAAACTTAGCCCTACTGTAATAGCCAGTGGCAATAGCGGCACCGTGTGCAATGGCACTAGCATCATTCTTCAATCTACGCCCTCAGGGGGCTCCGGCACCTACAGCAATTTTGTATGGCAAGGCCCCAATCTGTTTGCTTCCAACATGGAGGATCCCACGCCTTTCGCGGCCACAGGCGCGGCTGGAGGTACGTACACCGTTACTGTGACGGACAATGCGGGCTGCACAGCCACCTCAAGCACAAATATCACGGTAGCCAATGGCACCATTCCAGCCGTTGTGGCCATGAACAATGGCCCCGTTTGTGCAGGAAATACCTTTGCATTGTCAGCCACACCATCAGGCGGTACGGGTGTGTACACTCAGATGAGCTGGTCCGGGCCTAATAGTTTCAACGCAAATGGGCCAAACCCCATTAATATCCCTGCTGCTGTGACGGCTGCAGGCTCTTACACGGTGACGCTAACGGACAATGCGGGCTGTACCGCTACGGGCAGTACGACCGTACAGATCAACCCGCGCCCATCCATCACAGCGGGCAGTAATAGCCCTGTGTGCGCGGACAGCCCTATTTCGCTCCAATCCAATCCATCTGGTGGCACAACACCTTATACCTCATTTGTTTGGACTGGGCCTAATGCCTATGGCAGCAACATAGAAGACCCTGCGGATTTTATAGCAACAAGTGCCGTTGCCGGCACCTACACCGTTACCATAACCGATAATTTGGGCTGCTCGAACACGGCTACTACCCTGGTCCAGGTGCGCACGCGCCCGAGCATAGTGGCCAATGTGTCCGGTACCACTTGCCTGGGCGGCACAATCAATCTGATCTCAACACCTACCGGAAGCAACACCCCTTTTGCAGCTTTTTTGTGGAATGGCCCTAATGGTTATATGGCAACAGCCGAAGATCCGACTGCTTTCCCGGCCACTATGGCCACAAATGGCACCTACACCGTTACGGTGACCGATAATTCAAACTGCACGGCTACCGCCACAGTAGCAGTAACAGTCAATCCTGTGCCAACCATAAACGCTATGAACAATGGGCCTGTCTGTTCAGGTAGCACCCTAAGCCTTAGCGCTGATCCTTTGGGTGGTAGCATGCCCTACCAATTCCAATGGACAGGAGCTGATCTTTTTACGGCCTTGGTAGAAGACCCGTCATCAATTACGGCCACTGCGGCCTCTGCAGGTACATACACGGTAACCCTGACGGATGCCAAAGGTTGCACGGCTACGGGTAGCACACAGGTGCAGGTCAACCCCAAACCCACGGTGGCTCCAAGCAGTAATTCACCCATTTGCATCGGGGCAAATATCAACCTGAGTGCCAACCCAAGCGGAGGCTCTGGCACTTATTCCTTGTTTAACTGGTCCGGGCCAACCTATTCCAGTTCCCAACAAAACCCGGTCATTACAGGAGCCAATACAGGCAATACCGGTGCATACAATGTGACGGTCACGGACAATGCAGGCTGCACCGCTACTGGCTTGGTCGGTGTTGCCATTTCATCTTTGTCAGCACCATCTATCACGGTTGGCAGCAATAGCCCTATTTGCGGAGGACAAAACCTGAACCTTACGTCATCGCCCTCCGGGGGAGCCACCCCTTATGCAGGTTTCACCTGGACGGGCCCCAATGGCTATTCATCGGGCCTGCAAAACCCAAGCCCATTTGCGGCCTTGGCCAATAACGCCGGGGTATATACGGTTACGGTTACGGACAACAACAATTGTGTAGGCACGGCCTCCGTCACAGTAGTGGTCAATGCGCCGAGTGCGGCCCCAAGCACCAATACGCCCATTTGTACGGGCACTGTTGTGCAGCTTACCGCCAACCCATCAGGTGGCACAGGAACTTATACTTCTTTTTCATGGCAAGGGCC
The DNA here is from genome assembly GCA_964539805.1 of uncultured Saprospiraceae bacterium. Classification (GTDB taxonomy): domain Bacteria; phylum Bacteroidota; class Bacteroidia; order Chitinophagales; family Saprospiraceae; genus M3007. Next base: position 3,668 of record CAZIKN010000105.1, read on the forward strand.
TAATGCTTATGCAGGCAGTGGGAATATGCCCGCTACTTTTATCGCGTCGGCTAATACTATTGGAGTTTATACGGTCACGGTGACTGACAATGCCAATTGTATAGGCACAGGCACGGTAAACGTGAGTTTCCTGAACAACAACCCACCCTCCATCACCTGTCCAACGAATCAGGAAGTCAATACCGCCGCCAATAATTGCACAGGCACCGTGCGCGATTGGGTGTCTTTTGCCACCGGTTTGAGCGATGACTGTACCGCAACAGGAAATATTTTGGTCACTCAAATGCCTGATGCCAATACCCTGCTTTCAGGCCATAATGATGAAGAGACCATTACCCTGACCGCTGATGACCAGACGGGCAACAAAACACCTTGTACCTTCAAGGTAACGCTAAAGGACAAGACCAAGCCCACGATCAGTTGCCCCACCGATGCCATTGTTACGGCGGGCAACAATTGTGCGGGCACGGTAGGCTCGTTTTCATTGGTCTCAAAATCAGACAATTGCGCCATGTCAGCGAACATCACCGAAAGCCAAAGTCCCGACGCAAACACCCCATTGAGCGGTCAGGATGACTTTGAAATGGTGACCATCACCGCTAATGATGGCAACGGCAACACGGAAAGCTGTACCTTCAAAGTGACGCTGAAAAACAGCACCAAGCCCGTCATTACCTGCCCCGCCGATGCTACCGTAGCCGCCAACAGCAATTGTACAGGCGTAATTGGGGCTTATGCATTGGTGTCAAAAATGGGCAACTGTGCCATGCCAGGCAACATTTCAGAAATGCAAAGCCCGCCATCAAACACGCTTTTGAGCGGCCATGATGACTTTGAAACGGTGACCATCACAGCTGACGACGGCAATGGCAATACGGAGAGCTGCTCCTTTAAGGTAACCTTGAAAGACGATACCAAACCAACCATTACTTGCCCTGCCGATGCCACCGTGGCAGCCAGCAGCACTTGTACAGGCCTGGTAGGAGCCTTTGTATTAGCCTCTAAATCAGATAATTGCGCAGCATCGGGCAATATCACGGAAATGCAAAGCCCGGCAGCCAGCACCCCTTTGAGCGGCCATGACGATTTTGAAACGGTAACCATCACCGCCGATGATGGCAATGGCAATACCCAAAACTGTTCCTTCAAGGTGACCTTGAAAGACGATACCAAGCCCACGATCACTTGCCCCGCCGATGCCACCGTTGCGGCCAGCAGCACTTGCACAGGCCTGGTAGGAGCTTTTGTATTGGCTTCCAAATCAGACAATTGCGCTTCATCCGGTAATATTTCAGAGATACAAAACCCGGCGGCCAATACTCTCTTAAGCGGCCATGATGACTTTAAAACGATAACCATTACCGCCAATGACGGCAATGGCAACACGGAAAGTTGCACCTTTAAGGTGACCTTAAAAGACATCACAAAGCCCACGATCACTTGCCCGGCCGATGCCACCGTTTCGGCCAGCAGCACTTGCACAGGTGTAGTAGGTCCGTTTGTATTGGCCTCTAAATCAGATAATTGCACCGCATCAGGCAATATCACGGAAATACAAAGCCCGGTGGCCAGTACGCCTTTAAGTGGGCATGATGACTTTGAAATGGTAACCATTACCGCCAATGACGGCAATGGCAACACGGAGAGCTGCTCCTTTAAAGTAACGCTAAAAGACGATACCAAGCCCACGATCACTTGTCCGGCTGATGCCACCGTGGCAGCCAGTAATACCTGCACAGGCGTGGTAGGAGCCTTTGTATTAGCCTCAAAATCAGATAATTGCGCATTATCGGGCAACATCACAGAAATGCAAAGCCCGGCAGCCAGTACGGTGTTGAGCGGCCATGATGACTTTGAAACCGTGACCATTACCGCTGATGACGGCAATGGAAACACCCAAAATTGTTCGTTCAAAGTGACATTAAAGGACATCACACCCCCCGGCATCAGCTGCCCGGCACCTATTGAACAAAATACAGCACCTGACCAGTGCAGCGCCATAGTGACGTACACGGTCACGGGCTCGGACAATTGCGGGGTAAACCTGGCACGTATCAATGGATTGGCAAGCGGCCAAATTTTTCCAAAAGGCTTGACGGTGGTCAATTGGGAAGCTACTGACGTTGCAGGTTTGAAAACAAGCTGTTCGTTTTCCGTAACCATTGTGGATGGCCAAAAACCAGGCATAACTTGTCCTGCAAGTTTTAACAAAAACACTGATCCTAACTTATGCAGTGCCTTGGCCTCCTATAATGTATCAGCAATGGACAATTGTGCAGGATGGTCGCTGCAAAGGACTTCGGGCCTTGCCTCGGGTTCGGTTTTCCCCAAAGGTGCAAATGTTGTGGTCTGGACGGTTACGGATGCCGCCGGCCTTACCAACAGCTGCTCCTTCACCGTGACGGTCATTGATGTACAGCCGCCTACGCTAAAATGCCCAACCAACATTGTAAAATCAGCTGATGCCAACTGTGTTTCACAAACTTTTTATGCCTTGAAATCACAGTCGGACAACTGTTCGGGCATGACAACCGGCTTTTTGAGCAGTTCGCCTACGCCCAATATGATCAATGGCTCCTTTTTCCCCAAGGGCGTAACCACTGTAACCATGCGCGCTACGGATGCCGCCGGCCTGACGGCCACCTGCACCTTCTTAGTGACGGTAAATGATGTGACTACGCCCAACATCGTTTGCCCAACCAACATTACACGGGTGACGGATGCCAATGTCTGTTCCGCCGTGGTGACCTACAACAACCCAACGGCTACCGACAACTGTGCGCCTCCGCCAACACTGGAGCGTACCAGCGGCTCGGCGAGCGGCTCGGCTTTCCCCCGTGGTATTAATACCATCATGTGGCGGGCCACCGACGGAGCAGGACTGACCAAAACCTGTACCTTCAGGATCACGGTCAACGATGCGCAACCACCAGGCATCAGCTGCCCACCCAATACCACCGTGACTGGGAGCGGTACCCCTTGCTCTTATCCGTCCTCCAGCTTGGCATCGGCCACCGCCACGGATAATTGTGGGGTAACTTCACTGACGCACAATGCCCCGGCGAGCCTGCCCGCAGGCCCCAGGGTAATCGTCTGGACGGCCCGCGATGCCACCAATAATTTACGAACCTGTACCTATACCGTTACGGTGAATTGCACCACAAGCCCAGAGCTGAAGTATGAGGTAGGAAGTATGAAGGAGGAAGCGGAAACCGTGCGTGCTTCATCCCTCATCCCTCATTCCTCATCCCTCATAACTCATCATTTATCATTATCGCCCAATCCCGCGAGCGACATAGTGCTCATCACGCTGTCAAATCAACAGAACCCTGAGCATTCGTCAGGGCAGGCATCAAATCAACAAATCAACAGTAAGTCAAATCAACAACCCCCAGCATCCAATCAACAATTGATGATCTACGATGCGCAAGGGCGTTTGGTATGGCAAAAGGATATGGATGGCCTCAGTACCCAACTTTCTATAGACCTGAAGGCATTGGATTTTTCCAATGGCATATACCTGATCTTGCTTAAAACGAGTTCAGGACTGTCAGCCCAAAAATTGGTGGTTAACAGAATATAATGCAGTAGGGTAGTTGGCTCAATTGTGTAAGTGAGGGGGAAACTTTGAGGCTCCTCCTCACTATCAGATAGGTAACAAGAGCCGAATTTTTCTGTCAAATACTTAAATAGGCTTAATTAATGGGCGGTGCAGCGGTAATCGTTGCGCCGTTTTTTTTAGAGGCACATAAAACTTAAAGTACTGGCTTTAAGTAGGTAAAAACAAACACTTTAAACCAGTAATTTATGCAATACAGGATGTCCAAAACGCTTGCAGATAAATAATATCCACTGAAACGGATTAAAAAAAATAACTTTGCATCTCAAAGCATAATGATATGGACACTAAACAACAGTTGGCGCATTTGGCCGAGATGCGCGCTTTAATGGAGCGCAGCACCCGTTTTTTGAGCTTGAGCGGGCTTTCGGGCGTTTGGGCTGGCCTTTGCGCACTGGCCGGAGCGGCAGTGATGTATGCTTATTTTGAGATGAGCCCTTTCTCAGAGGATTCCAATTATGACCTGGTAGAGAAGACAAGACGGACCGTGAAGTGGAGCATGGATTACAAAACAGTCTTTGTCATCGTTGCGCTATCCGTATTGGGCGCAGCACTGGCGGGCGGAGTATTTTTCACCACCCGCAAGGCCCGCCAGCGCGGCGAAAAGATCTGGGATGCCTCCTCGCGCCGCTTGCTGATGGCTATGGCTATACCCTTGATTGCTGGTGGTTTTTTCTGCATTGCCCTGCTGGAACGCGGTTTTATAAGCCTTTTGGCCCCCTGTACGCTTATTTTTTATGGTTTGGCCCTTATCATGGGCGGCAAATACACCCTGCGCGATGTGGAATACCTGGGCATGTGCGAACTTGCACTCGGTTTGGCGGGCGTATATTACCCGGGTTTTGGCCTTGAGCTTTGGGCTATAGGCTTTGGTATTTTGCACATCGGTTATGGCCTTTATATGTATTTTAAATATGACAGTTCGTCAGCCCGGCACAAGGCATGAAAGACATCATCAGTCAACTAAATCCCATCTTTGACCATCGCAACCGATTAGGCATTATGTCCATATTGGTGGTCAATGACTGGGTGGACTACAATACACTCAAAGATCTGTTGAACCTGACGGATGGCAACTTGGCCAGTCACCTCAAGCCCTTGGAAACCAACGGCTTTGTCAGCTTTCAAAAACAATTTATTGGCCGAAGGCCCAATACCACTTATATGGCTACCACCGAAGGAAAAGCTGCCTTTAAAGCCCACTTGGAAGCCTTAGAGGCTATGCTGAAACGGGTGGAGGATGTGGAGGAGAAAAGCTGAGCGTGTTTTTTACCACAAAAGTTTCAAACATCATAATGCCTTGGCCTGCTCATAATACGGATGCCCTGAATCTTGTATAATTTTTTGTTTTAATCGCTCAAACGCAGACTTGTTTTTCTGATAATCCGTAAGATAGCACAGTAGCAGATACCATTCTGCGCGCTCGGAGAAGGGCATTTGACCGCTTGTGGCTATGTTTTCAAAAAAACGGGTCGCCTCAGAAAAACGATTGGAAAGATAGGCCGCATGACCGGCCATTTCCTGATAATACCAATAGTTTGGATCGGAAGCAGGTACTTTGGCCACCATGCGCAATACCGCAGCGTATTTTTTTTGCTGGAAGGCGGAGCGCGCCTGATTGGCTATATCTGATGGTCCATTGTCGCTGCGGTAATTGGCATAGTCAGGTGGCGTCCAAAGGGATGTTTGTTGGAGTGTTTTTGGAGGATAATTAAGGGGTGTTTCGCGCTTGCTTTCCGGTATTTTGGGTACTGCTTGTGGGCTATTTTGGGCAATGGGTTGTGTTGGCGTCGGGTTAGGGTTGGGTAGGGCAGGGGAGGGCCTGGGGGCTGATTTGTCCGAAAAAAAGAACCAAATAAGGAAAAAAATGGCCAGAACGCTGCTAATGGTGAGGGCCCATTGCCATTTGGTCAGTGCTGTTTTGGCTTTGGAGGGAGGAGAAGCCCCGTGATTGGGCGAAAAAAAGCCCTCCTGGGCCAGGCTTTTGTCAACGAGTGCAATTTTTTGCTTCATAAGCTCATCCTCATGCCATACAATCCCGTTTAGAATATCCGTTTGAAGCGCCATTTCTGCGGCAAAATCAGGATCTTCCATTGCGCGTTGTTTCACGGCCAATTGCTCGTTCTCATTCAATTGACCGAGTAAGTATGTTTCAATAAGTTGTATATCTTCTTTTTTCATGTTGTACGAATTAATCTATCCAGTGCCTGACTTTTCTGACCATGCTGCGCAGGGCGTCCATGCAACGGTGTTTTTTTACCTTGACAAATGCCTCTGTATAGTGAAGCCTTTTGGCTATTTCGGCTGTTGCAAGTTGTTGATAATAAGCATATTTTATCATGTCCTGACATTCGGGACGCAGTTTTTGGATACATTCCGAGATGGCTTTGTATCGGCTGTCATCCCTGTTTTCACGGAGCAGGATTTCCTCAAAATCATCATAGTCCTCTGATTGGTTGTGCGTGTGCTCCTCCCACAAAAGAACAGGATGCGCCTGTCGCGTGCGCAAGCGATAGAGCCAAAGGTTGCGGACCACGGCACTTAGATAAGCACCGGGATCCGCTGTCCAGTGAAAATTGACGTCACCCGCTTTCTTAAACAATACGAACAAGGCTTCCTGAAACACATCCCTTGCATCTTGTTCGCTGCCCGAGTTGGCCTTGATAAATGCCTCTACTGGCCCGTAACACGCCTGGTACAGGTACACAAATGCTGCATTGTCGCCATTTTTCAGGCGTTCTCTCAGATCCGGCAATTTTTCCACGGGTAGGGGCTTGCGGGTATATTGCAAAATTTAAGTTGGGTTATCAGTTCCGCATCTGCAAACATCCAAAAAAATTTCCTTGCAGACACCGTTCCTTAAATCTATAGGCTCAAAAATTACCCCTCATCACCTTCCCACCAGCACAAAACCTGCCCAGAAATAGGGGTGTGCTTCTTCGCCTTTAAATTTTTGGACATAATCTTTCTTGGCTAAATGCATAGCCTCATCTTTTGCAAGGCCCTTGTTCAGGTTTTGATAAAAATAAATCATCAGGTGACGTGTTTTGGCATCGCTGACCGTCCACAGGCTTTGCAAAATGCTGTGCGCGCCTGCCGATACGAATGCCCGCGCGATACTGACCACGCCTTCACCGCGGTGCATCTTGCCCAAGCCTGTTTCGCAGGCAGAAAGCGTGACTAAGTCGGCATGTAACCCAAGGCCGTAAATTTCACTCACATACAAGCGCTCACCTTGCGGATATTCGGCAGAAGGCGCAAAATTGATATAGGAATAGTCGCCGGCACGGTCGTTGGCGCGCGCATGCGTGGCTAAGTGCAGGATACGGTACTGTCCGGCCTCGTCCATGAATGCCTTTTTGGTGGCCAATTTACCCGCCATGGCCTTCCCATGGGTTAATTGTGCCACATGGTACACTTCCTCGCCGCTGAAGGGCAATGGCGTAAAATCGGCCCTGTTTTGATCGGCGAGCTGGCGGGTAAGCGAATCATGCCAAGAAGTAGAATTATCATAAAACGGAGCCATTGCCAACAAGGATTGGCTTGCCTCAGGCAGCTGTTTTTCGTCCATTTCCCGCAGGAGCGTTGCCGAATAGGAATAATGCAGAATGTGTTTTTGGTTCCAGTACGCATGTGTGTGAAAGCGATCGGGGCGCTCGGGCCTGGCGCTGAGCAAGGCTTCGAAAGGAAGGTAAGCCAGTGTTCCGTCAGGTATAATGGTCAGGTTTTCAGGTAGTTGTGTTTGCAGGGGCGCTATCAGTGTTTGATATAACCAATAGGCGGCTTCCACATATTCATTTGCCGTACGGAGGTAAAGCGCTGAGTTTTTGGTTTCAGAAAGAAAGTAGCCGTTCACGGCTTCGCGGAATTGTTTGACTTTGGCCTCAACTTCCTTTTTTCGGGTGATGCGATGAATCAAGGTGTCGGACCGCAGCAAAAAGATAGTGATGGTGCTGTCTCCCGTAAAAAACTCCAGCAGGGCTTCATGGTCTGAAAGGCTGCTTTGTACTGTTTTAACCTCAATCCTGGGTAAGGGGGCATGTGCCAGAAAGTAATCGGGAAAGTCTTTCGTTATCTCGCTTTTTAGCAGTTCGTATTGTTTTTGAAGGGAAAAAATTTCTTCTTTAAGCATCGCTGTTTCATTGGATTTTGAGGATTGCTGCGTTTCAAAAACTTGTTTTTCCAATTGCACGATCTTGTTTTGCAGCAGCTGCTCGCGTTGGACCAATGTCAGAGGGACTTTGGCCTTCCGGCGGCTTTTTTGCTCCATGATCTGTTGGTAGAGCAACAGGCTTTTGCTGGTTTCGGAGGTAGTGAAGGCTTCCTGCAAGTATTTTGGATTGGCTGTCAGGTCGTAAAAGGAAAGCAGGGTTTGGTTGGCCAAACTGGCGCCTCTGTACAATTCTCTGTATGCGGCTAATTTGCTGCGGGCATTTTGAAAGTTGCCTACCAAATTTGCATTGATGTCCAAGGCAAGACTTAGGGCTTTTTTCGCCTCTTCCAATGTGCTTTTGTCCTTGTTTTGATCATATTTTTGTATCAGGTGTTTGTTTTTTTCCATGAGCAACATACTGATGAAATTGGGTTGCCGAATGCTGTCAAAGGGCATGCCCATTCGGTATCCTTCATCCACAAAAGCGGTGTCCAAATAAGCCAATGCCTTATCAGGCTTTTGGAGCAGGCCATAAGATGTGGCAAAATGCCAGCTCAACCAGGAACCGGGCCCTTTCCATTTCTCTTTTGACATTTCTTTGGCTATCTTATATATTTTCTCCAAAAAAATCAGTGCGGAGTCCGGCTTTTTGTATTGGTTGTAGCTGACGCCAACATAGCCCAAGGCTGCACCCAGCATGGTTTTATTGACCGTATCTGTTTTGGTCAGCATGTCAACGGCATCATACTGGTATTTTAACGCTTCACGGAAATGGCCCATTTGCGCATAATTTTCACCAATCATGATTAATAACTTGCCCAATTTTACACTCATCCCGTGTTTCTGCTGCATTAAGGGAAGTAATTCCAATTGCTTTTTTATGGCATCATCATATCGGCCTTCGCTACTCTGCAATAAGGCAATATTGGCTTGAAATTCTATGTATTCACCTTTGTTTTGAAGGCCCGCATCTTTTAGTACCCTTACTGCTTTGGCATAATAGGCTTCCCCTTTTTCAAAATCCTCCAAAACAAATCCGTAAAGTGTGCCCAGATCATTATAAGAGAAGGCTGTTTCTAAACTGTTTTCGCCAAATGCTTTGATGTTGAGTTCCAGTGCTTTTTCCAGAATGGGTATCGCATGCTGGGGTATTATCCTTTTAACGGACACCCCTTTCCAGGATAAGATATCCGCCAGATTGGCAAAGTGGCTTGGGTTGATATGCTCTTGTAGCGCAAGTGCTTTTTCAAAATGGGGGAGCGCATTGGGGTAGTCATATCTATTATAGTAATGACGGCCCAGCGCGTAGGAGATCACCAGAAAATCTTGCCCAACCGTGTCGTTTTTGACAACCAAGCGCGTCCGCTCGGCCAGCAGCAGGGCCAGTGCCTCCTCGCTTTTTTTTAGGTTAAACAGGCTGTCTGACAGCTGTACCCAGCGGGAGTGGGCTAAGAAATTGGTTTGGGCTTTGGTTTCGGAAGCCCAAAGGAGGGAAATAAGGCAAAGCCATAAGCTTAAGCCCAATGCCGTGAGCCTGTGGTAATAAGCTGGGATTAAGTAGTTTTGGTGTGCCCACGGGCCATTATTGTTTGGGCCTTGTTTTGAAGCAATAGGTTGGTTCATAAGTATGATATAAGCTTGACCAGCCAGCACGCGGGTATAATTTGGATTGGAAGTTTGAATGTTGCGGTAAATGTAAATAAAAGGTACTTGTCATGGAATCGGGATGTGAAAATATTTTAAGTATAGGGCATCAGCATCCAATTTCTACAACGGATACGATCTCAATGGGCCAGTATGCGCGCACATCGGCTATATGGGTATGGCGGGCAATTACGAGCATATTACCGGTGAAATTGGGTTGAGAAAAACAGGCAAGGGTGCAGTAATTGCTTGATATGGAACGAATGGAAAAATTTTGATAGCTTGTGTTGGAATAAAAGGAGCCAGGGATGTCTGTCAGGGCATGCCGAACAGGAAAATCAATGCAATGGCCCGAGTAATCGCGCAACGCAAACCCTTTAGCCGATGATTCGGGGGGTATTGGAGCCTGATGCTGGAGTTCATTTTCCAGTCCATGTTCCAAATAACAGGACAATTGTTCCGTATCCATCAGATAGCGGCGCAAGTCCGCTTTGCAGGCAAAAGCCCTTATTTGTTTTGCTTCGATGAGGATATCATTTAAGTAAAAGCAAAGCCTTTGGTCAAACAGGTGAACATCCTGAGGGGCATACGTTTTATGATCCACCCTGAATGGCAAACCAAGATCGGGATTGGTTTGTATGTCCGTTTTGTCTTCTAAGATTAAAATTTCACGGAGCATATCCATAGATTGCAAGATGAATGGTGGATGATTGTTGGGCATGAGATTATTGGATTTTATGGTTGTTCACCAAGTGTCAATATTCCCATCATCATATCCTTCGCTTATGGTTTGCCCATCTGCGAAAACATAGATTCTTTTATTGCCATGACAGGAAATTTTTTTTATATCTTTGCCTTTATATGAAAGGTAAATTGGATCTGATTTTTTATACTCAGACAGGTGAAATCTAAGAGGAGTTTCATATATCGCATTGATTTTTTTGGTCAAAGGGGTGTCTTCATCTATTCCATAGTCTTCATCTCTATATTTTAACGAGTCAAGTACAAGTATATTTTTGGAGAAAGAAAAAAACAATTGGGTGGTGTCTTTTCTCTTGTGAAAGCGCTTGTATTTTTCTATGTTATCTATGTCTGTTTCATTTTTTTCTTTTTTGTCGAAAGATGTTTTATATCTTTTAAGCTTATCCCTTTTTTTGCGGCTCACAACTTTTCCTACATCTAACTTAACTACAATACTGCTATTATTTACTGTATAATATCCGCGATAGCAAGTATATGCCTTTTTTCCTCCTTTCGCTTTAACTGAGCAGTTGGGGTATTTCTTACATTTATTTCCTTCTCTAACCCGGGTAAAATGCTCATCGAGTGAAATTGTTCTTGAAAATCTTTCAATTTTGTTCCAATCGTAGTTTGATGAGAGATATAGCACACGGTGATTGTCCAAAAAAACCAAGGATATTACCCGTTGAATCTTTGAACTATCCTTAATTTCATTGCATTGTTCATAAGATTTTAATAAAATTCCATTGTTGGGCTTTGTATTTTCACAAAAATAATATTTATATACAAAATGAGTTTCATCATCTTGGAAAAAAGTCTTAACTTTTTCCACACTGCCTGTACAAGATTTTTGAGAATCAGTTCCAAAGTCTGTACCCACAAGTGAAAGGTATCGGTACTTGCATGAAGCGTGAACGAACAGGACCGTTACGATATAAAGTAAGGTTTTATATTTCATTATTTTAGTCAAGGTTATTTTCTGTAAATTGGGTTTTGGTATTGATAGTTCATACCAAATAACCATTTATCTTTGTAAATATTCGGATGATAAGGGTAATTATTTGCTTTATGGATACGGTCTTGAATATCCCTGCCAGCTTTGCTGTCTATCTTGGAGATAAAAAAGCCTATATCTCTATAAATCAACGAAGCCCTTGTGATGCCACGATTGTAGGAGGCTGTTTCGATGTTCTTATAGGGTACCTTGTTTAGTTTTAGCTTGTTGGCGACTTCATAGGTGTCTTGTTCGTACCCTGTAAATTTATCGAAAGAAAATATCAACTGAAAATTGTCTTTATATTGACCCTCTGGTTGGCCCTCAAACCTTTCTTGTGACCAGATATGTGCAAAACCACCGCCTGTCCAATAACGATCATATCCGTCACCGAGCCATTCGGAAAATGGCGGTCCATCATTGTAATAGCCTGCTGACAAAAATTTGTCTAACGCAATACCAATATAGCCTACTCTTTGTGACCTACGCTTTTTGACATACATCTTTGAGCCGTTGAAGGTATTATGGTCTTGTGGCAAGTATCTTTGATTATTTATTGTTTCATTTTGCAATTGCCTTTGCCTTTCTGTCTCATTACCGTTTATAGGAATATTCCAAATGAAATTTGTAGCTATGGTAAATGAAAATTGGAAAGGATTGCTCAAGGTATTTGCATAGTTGGTATTCCAGGTGTAAAGCGGTCGCCGGTAGTTAAATTTATCGAGCATGCGCTTATTCCAAAAAAAACCGGGCGTCAAACCGAATGATCCATAAAGATCCAACTGGTGGTCGTCAAAAAAACCAGGTAATTTACTGTTCCCAATGCCACCCCTATATAAATTGATGCCTGTCTTAAAGGATAGCATGACCCCGGAACTGGGCAAGCTCCAATTGTTAGTGGCTGTGACCATACTGCGTCCAAAACCAATTGAGGCACTTAAAACATAGTTGGTATTATTCCCCTTACCAACGTCAATTTTTGCATTAAGGCCGTAATCTACTTGGATTTCGCCCTGACAAAAGATGGTTTCACACAGCCCTAATAACAAGATTGACTGAAGTATAAATGGAATTAATAATGGTTTATCTGGTTTAAATTTCGAATAATTTGGCATGAGCAGAATTAAATTTTCACAAAAGTAGTAGAGCCTTATTAGATTTACAATAAAAATTAAAATTTATTTTAATTTAAATGCAGGCGCAGCATCTTTGCCACGCCCACATTCAACCTGATGGAAGACGATCATGCTAAAAACAAAAGGCGAACGGATTATGGAAAAACTTCATTTGGTTCAAGGTGTTTGATGAGTGAGGGTGATGTATCGTCAATGCAAAGCGGTTTTTAACCTACTTGCGTCTGTAAATTTTTGAAAATCAGGAAAATAAATCCTGATAAATTTTTTAATCACTTAAATCAGGATATATCTCGGCTATGGACAGCTCAGTTTCTCTACGGTCACCGTATAAGCTGCCGGACAGGTAATGGTCATTTTTTGTCCGATGGACATTACCCCCGTCACAACATATTGCGATTTGATCGAAAAAAACAGGCTGCTGGCGCTGTAAATTACCGACCTGTTGTCGCTGGAAAAACTAAATCCACCTTCGGTCAGGCATGGCTGGATGTCTCCTGAACGTGTTATCAGGTTCAACGTGCCGTCGGTTTTCATGCTGACAATGGATGTGACAGATTCCCCGCTCAGCGGATTGGTTATGGTTATGCGTCGTATATCCTGATTGGTAGCCGTGGATGGTCCCCAGGTCAATGATCGCTCGTTGGGGATAGCTGCGTCATAGATTAGTGTACTACTGTTTGCCACATTACAATTGCAGCGGTCTATTGATTGGCTGGGCAGTGCGAGGCTTACCACCACATCCCAGGTCATGGAATCGCTTGCTGCAATTGTTTGGTTGCTGATGCCCAAGGTTTTATAGTTTTCACCCACATAGGTCAACGTATAGCTGAATGTACCGGGAAAAGAAAGTCGGTATGGCTGATCTATGAGTATTTCCCTTTCCATTGGCTTTGCCATACTTTCCCCTACCGGTGTTACGGCCAAGCGAACAGATTTAATTTTTTTCACCTGATCCTTTCCCGATAATTGGGGCGTAATTTCTATCCCGCCGGGTATCGGACGAATTTTTGGGTTTGGCGTGACGCTTTGCAGGCCTTCGTATTTGCATGATGAAAATACCAAAAGTATGGCCACCAGGAATAAGAAAAAACGAGTATGCTTCATAATTACAAATGTTTGTTGTTCGATGATGCAAAGGTGGCCTGCCAGCCCGTTGGCATGCAATTACATTTTTTTTCTATTTTGCAGCCCAATGTTGGCTTCTTCCCGGGCCTTATATCGTTTTTTATGCTGTTATATGTAAAAAAATAAAGTTCAAAATGTTGATTAATAGTCATTTATAATAATTTGTTTCTTATGCCATCCCCCTCAGCAAGCAACAAAAAAGGACATCGGAACGCAGTGGCCATTCTGGCAACATTGGATAAAAAAGAACAAAAAAGCCTGTTGCAATTTCTGGATTCCACTTATTGTACTGGCCTGTCGCCCGATCATGACTGTATCATTTTGATCAGGACACTATTAAAACTGCTGCAAAATGCCGATCCCAAAATCCATGAAGACGAACAGGTGTACCGCTCCCTCTACCCCGGACAGGACTTTGTGGCCAACAAGTACAATCGCCTGATGTCCGATGCGCAGGCTTTGTTGAAGCGCTTTGTGGTCATGGAGCAGGTTCTGCCTGAACTGCACGATGATGCAGCGCTGCTTCAACAGGCTCGGTATTGGCGCAAGAAACAAGAAAGAGAGCATTTTGAAAAAGTGTCAGAACAGCTCGGGAAACGCCAGCAAGAGCGCACCAAATGGGAGGGAGAGCAATATTATTGGAACTACTTGGTGGAGCAGGAAAAAGTGGAGTACAATAATGATTTCAATCAGCACAAAGGGGATGTCAACCTGCCCATAGCCCTTCAGGCACTGGATGAATTTTACCTCGTAGAGCGGATATTTACCACCTGTTGCCTGCTCACGCAAAAACAAGTGACAGATATGGCGTTGCCCAATCCGCTTTTACCTTTTGATCCCACACAATTCCCGTGGTTTGCAGCACATCCTTTGGGCCAATTGCTGCACCAGACCATGAAATGCCTACAGCCTGACATTCAAGATTCCGATGCCTCTTTTGACCGCTTTCAGGCCCTGCTACAACAGCAACAAGATAGCCTGTCCGACAGGTATGCCGATCAATTGGAGTACGTGGCGGGTAATTTTTTCACGCGCCAGATCAATAACGGGTACACTCGTTACCAACAAGACCTGTTCAAACTGTTTCAGCAACGGGTGAAGAGTGGCCGCATCTATCGTCACGGGAAAGTGATGGCCAATGAATTTCAAAGTATTGTGGCCATTGCACTCAAGGTAAGGGCATTTGATTGGGCCGAGGCATTTATCACCGCCCACAAAGATAAAATAAGTGGTACGGAATACCCCGAAAACGCCTACCTGTACAATTACTGTGATTACCTGTTCCATCGCTATTGTTATCCTGATGACCCAAATGCACCAAGAGAAAAAGCATATTTGAACACTATCCTTCCGCTCATCAATCAGGCCCATTATCAGGATATGTTGTACAAACGCGCCGCAAGGGTACTGGAAATCAAGACCATTTATGAAAACGACCCTAAAAAGGAGTTTGATTTTTTGTTTGACAAGATACAGGCCATGCGCACTTTTATCACCAGGGACGAATTTATGCCCGCCGAAAAAAAAGAAGGCTACAACCTTTTTGCCAAGGCCGTTCTGCTGATGATCAGGTATCAAATCGCCATTGACCGCAACCCAAAGGCAGTGGCGGCACTTTCACAAGAAATACGGGCTTCAAGGTTTGTGGTGGCGCGGGACTGGCTGTTGGAGAAATTGGGGCAAATGGATTGAATATCAAATATTTGTAAACATGATGATGAAATCAAATTTTTCAAAATAAAATATTTATTAAACAAATTGTTTTCAAAATTGCATACTTTTGCGGCATCTTCTAATTTATTAAAACAATAAAATATGGGTGCTTACCTACACATCGGTGACCTTGCCCTTGCTTGCTCGTGAGGGTCTGTGACCCACAGTTGTCGGGAAGACGAAAAATCACTTGATATCAGTATATTTGGGGTA
>CAZIKN010000106.1:0-9123 GCA_964539805.1 uncultured Saprospiraceae bacterium
AAAAGCCGTCCAGGCTTACGCTTGGACGGCCAACTCAAAAAACCAAATGAAAACAATCTTCCTTCTTTATCAAGACATCCTGCCTTCGCAGGATGGATTTTGCTTATCTGTTTACTCAAAACTTCTGCACAAATCATACCAAACACGCATACCATTTTTATTCCTCAAATCTTTACGGCTGCAAAGGTAAAAACACTTCCAAATATTTTTTACTACTAAACCAAAAAAATTTGAAAAGGTTTTAGATACAATTGAAAATAATAACTTTTTTCAACTTTCTTACGCGCAAAACTAATTTCGTCACAAAGATCAGCGAAAATTCTCTAATTTTTCAAATAAAAATTTGATTTTTTTTAGATCTCCTCTGTTTACGATGTAAATCTAATACTTTTGTGCGATAAAAAAACAAATTAAAGAATAATTAACAAAATGTATTACACATTAGTCACTTTACACTCTTACAATCGTTATTTTTTGTTTGCTGCACTACTTTTTGTGCTTTACCGCTCCTTGAGTGGGTGGTTGGGCAAAAAAAACTATGAACAGGCAGACAATATCAGTGCGACTGCTTTGGTAGGATTGGCGCATTTACAGCTTTGGTTAGGCTTGATCCTGTACTTTGGCCCAAGCCCTTATGTGCAGCAGGATTTATCCACTATCACCGACCCGATGCTCCGCGGTTGGGTGCGCTATTTTAAAATGGAGCACATCAGCATGATGATTTTGGCTGTTGCTTTGATCCAAGTGGGTCGCATTGTATCCAAAAAAGCGACAGAACCGATAGCAAAGCACAAAAAAATGGCTATTTACACACTCATAGCAACCCTATTGATCATTGGAACCTTAGCCATGATGGGTATTTTACTCGGCACTGTAGCGCAGGCTGCTGCCACAAATTAAGCATTGTTAAAAGTATGCAGAAACCTACAATTCCAGAAGGAACAAGAGATTTTGGCCCTGAGCAGGTGCGCCGCCGCTCCTATATTTTTGATATTGTGCGAAAGATATTCACCCTGTACGGATTTCAACCATTGGAAACGCCTGCAATGGAAAATTTAAGTACGCTAACGGGAAAATATGGCGATGAAGGCGACAAACTATTGTTTAAAATATTGAACAATGGCGATTTTTTGAAAGATGTTGATGCCGGGGTCTTAGCGCACAAGGATACCCAAAAGCTGACTCAAAGCATCGCCAAACGCGGCCTGCGTTATGACCTGACCGTGCCATTTGCCCGATATGTTGTGATGAACCGAGGGCAACTGACCTTCCCTTTCAAACGCTATCAGATACAACCCGTTTGGCGGGCCGACCGACCTCAACGCGGCCGCTATCGCGAGTTTTTCCAATGCGATGCAGATGTAATAGGCGCTGAAAGCCTGCTGTATGAAGCCGAATTGGTTCAAATATATGATCAGGCATTTGCAGCGCTCCGTTTGCCCGTGACCATAAAAATCAACAACAGAAAGATTTTATATGGTATTGCGGAAGCTGCCGGAATCCAAGAGCAGTTTATGGACATGACTGTAGCCATTGACAAATTGGACAAAATTGGTATTCAGGGAGTTCGTGATGAGCTTACTTCGAGGGGAGTAGGGGCAACAGCCATTGACACCATTGAAAAGATATTGGTTTCACCAGATCTTGATACATTAAGTGCTCATTTCAAACACTCTGAAACCGGGCAAAAAGGCATAGCGGAGTTGCAGCAGGTATTTGACTTGCTTAAAACTTACACTATGCACAACGAATTGAAATTAGACGTAACCCTGGCTCGCGGTCTTACTTATTACACGGGTTGCATTTTTGAAGTAGCAGCTCAGGGCATTCAGATGGGCAGCATAGGCGGAGGGGGCAGGTATGCCGACCTTACAGGCGTGTTTGGGGTATCCGGACTGTCAGGGGTAGGAATTTCTTTTGGTGCTGATCGTATATATGATGTTTTGGATCAATTGAATCTTTTTCCAGACAGTTTAAATACTACGGTACAGGTTTTAGTTGCCAGCTTTGATCAAGATACATTTACTTATGGGTTCCAATGTGTCAGTGCACTGCGAGCCTCCGGCGTGTCAGCGGAAATTTATCCGGAACCGGGCAAACTGAAAAAACAATTTGAATACGCCGCAAAACGAAATATTCCATTTGTAGCCATTGTAGGCGAAAGTGAAATACAAAGCGAAACGCTGATGCTCAAAAATCAAGGTGATGGAACGCAGCAGGCATTAACAGTGCCGCAAGCCATCACTTTGATCCGCGAAAGTCAGGTCTAATGAAATAGGGGTGCCCTAATTCTACTTTGTCAGATTAGGTTCGAAAAGCATCCGTGCAAATCTGTGCTGCTTGCATCTGTGTCATCTGTGTTCCAATGTTCAAAACATTAGAACACAGATGCAAGCAGCACAGATTTCGCAGATTTTTAAAGTAACAAAGGAGAGCTAAGTCCCCCTACTCTACTACAATCTCGTCCACAAACAACCAAGCCCCATTGTCGGCGCCAGGCATATCCTTGGGAATGACGCCGAATGTCTTGACCACACATTTAAGGTAGCGATAAGCAGATACAGGTATATTTAATACTACCTGCTCTACTGTTGGTGGCTCCATACCATCCTTTTGGGGTATTTCCTTCTCGGCAAGCAAGCTGAAATTTTTGCCATCTGATGATCCATACACTTCTACTGCGCGTGGCGGATAGATCCAACTTGGTTTGGAACTCAGATAACTCAGTTTCACCTTGCTGAAAGAGGTTTTTTTCTCAAAATCTATCACTGGATCAATGTCCCTGTTGACCAAGCCAACCCAACTGCTCCAGGATTTTAGTGCCCCTTGTACGCCATTGGTAAGTGCATAGGTTTCGCCACCGGTGTATTGTTCGGGTTTGCGGCTCAAGGTGTATGGTTTTCCACTCGCTTTGTGAACAAGGTAGGTAATGGAGCGTACTTTTCCCATGCGCTTGGAGCCATCAAAAGCGGCAAATTTCAAAACAGTATTTTTTTGAATAACAAATGGAGCCTTGTACACTGGGGCACTTGATGTTGGTTCTTTCTCATTCATGGTATACCTGATCTCCACCTTGGGATCAGTGCAAGAAAGCGAAATTTTACCATTTGAAAAAGAAGCGCTTACATCATAATAGCTTTTTGCATAATTTAGGCCCATGGCATCCAATCGGGCAAAATGTTTCTTTATCCTTACACTGAAATCATTCCAGTTCTTTTTTTCCCTGGCGGTCCAGACCACTTCTGAAAGTGCACAGACCCGCGGGTATGCCATATATTCAACCTGCGTCGGAGTGGGCATATACTCCGTCCATACATTGGCCTGCGCGCCGAGGATATACTTGGCTTCCTCGGGACTTAACTCGGCAGGTATTGGTTCATAACTATAGGCCTTTTCCAATGTAGTAAACCCGCCTATAGCCACAGGTTCATTGGCCGGGTCACTTTGATAATGGTCAAAATAACAATGTGAGCCTGGCGACATAATGACATCATGATGTTCGCGCGCCGCAGCAACACCTCCGTCAATGCCACGCCAGCTCATAACGGTTGCTCCGGGAGCAAGCCCGCCTTCCAGGATTTCATCCCATCCGATCAGTTTTTTGCCTCTTACACTGAGCATTTTTTCAACCCGCTGGATAAAATAGCTTTGCAGGTCATGCCCGTCTTTCAGGTGGTGCTCCGCCATTCTTTTTTTGCATTTAGGGCATGCCTCCCATTGCTTTTTGGGGCATTCATCACCACCTATATGTATATACGGACTTGGAAACAGCTCACATACTTCTGCCAAAACATTTTCAATAAAATCAAATGTTTTTTCATTTCCGGCACAGAAAACATCATCAAATATGCCCCAAAGTTGAGCGACCTCATAAGGCCCGCCAGTGCAGCCGAGCTCGGGATAAGCGGCTAATGCAGCCAATGCATGACCAGGCATTTCAATCTCAGGAATAACGTTGACAAAACGCTGCGCGGCATAAGCCACAACATCCCTGATTTCATCCTGCGTGTAATAACCGCCATAGCGTTTGCCATCAAATTGGTGTGGCTGGTCCGAATAATGCCCAACGAGGGTAGCTTTGCGGAAAGCTGCTGTTTTTTGGAGGTTTGGATACTTTTTTATTTCAATACGCCAGCCTTGATCTTCCGTCAAGTGCCAATGAAAAGTATTGAGCTTGTGCATGGACAACAGGTCAATATACCTTTTAATAAAATCAACCGGAAAAAAATGTCGGCCCACATCCAAATGCAACCCACGATAAGCAAACCGGGGCGCATCGGTAATCTTGCAGGCCAAAACACGCTTTTCTGCCTTCGGGGCTGCAGCCAGCGCAAATAGTTCATCTGGCAACAATTGCCGGAGGGTTTGAACGGCATAAAAAGCCCCGGCAGCAGTTTTAGCACGGATTTGGATGTTTGTGGTACCAACTTCAAGGGTGTAGGCTTCGCTGTTTTGAAGCGTTTTGTCCTGAATAAAGTAGATTGCATTACTCAAGTTACGGTCTGCCTCATTGCCACTTAATGCTTTTGTCCGCAAATTCGGGGTGATTAAACCTGCCAGATAATTCGCGGACAAATCCATATTTCCAGCTTCATTATCATAATATATGCGGGTGTTTTCATTGATGGTGAAAGCGCCTGAGCGCGTTTCAACAGAGAGCGGTTGGGGAATAATGTTAATATTCTTTTGGGCCATACATGAATTACTGCAAGTAAAAGCCCATAAAAGCAGCCAAAAGTAACATAAAGAACGATGCATCATATTCAAATTATTTCTCGGATATACACCCAGATTTAAGTAATATTCAAAGTTTTACTGACACGAGCTTTCGTAAAACAACAATGTTAAAAACCGTCTCGTGTTGGCCAACAAACCAATTGATAGCGCCAAAAATATTGTTTTTCTGATTAATCCCAGTTGCGCAGGCACATATTCGTCCAAGTCCAATCAAAAGTAAGGGTATCTTTGTCCTGCACATTAAAAGTGCCGCTCGTACAAGAGCAGCCTGTTGCTGTGGCACAATAAACTCCAACTTTATATCAAACATGGGGATAGCAGAAAAAATAACCCGTCTTTTTATACAAAAATTCGGGTCAAAGCCAGCGCTCATTGTTCGTGCGCCCGGTCGGATCAACCTGATAGGTGAACACACTGATTACAATGGCGGCTTTGTGCTGCCTGCTGCCATTGACAAGGCCATTTGGATGGCTGCAAGCCCCAGAACAGATGGCCGCTTTGTATTCTTCGCATCCGACCTTAATGATGATTTTAGTTCTGAAAACCTAACACCTATGTTTCAGGAAAAAAAAACATGGGCAAACTACCTGCTTGGTGTGGTCAACGAAGCGCAAAAAGATGGTTTGGAAATTGGGGGCCTGAGTATAGTATTTGGAGGGGATATACCTCTTGGGGCTGGCTTGTCCTCCTCAGCCGCTTTAGGAAGCGGGATGGCTTTGTTGTTACAGGAGATTTTTTGTTGGCAGCTGGACAAAATGGAGCTGGTAAAACTGGCGCAGCGCAGTGAAAA
Source organism: uncultured Saprospiraceae bacterium (assembly GCA_964539805.1). Lineage (GTDB taxonomy): Bacteria > Bacteroidota > Bacteroidia > Chitinophagales > Saprospiraceae > M3007. Next base: position 5,528 of record CAZIKN010000106.1, read on the forward strand.
TCATTTTGTCGGCATGAAATGTGGCATCATGGATATGTTTGCCTCCTTAATGGGGAGGGAAAATCAAGTGGTACGGCTTGACTGTCGCAGCCTTGATTTTGAATATTTCCCTTTTGACAGTACAACATATTCCTTATTGCTCTTAGACAGTGGCGTAAAGCACCAATTGGTTGATTCTCAGTATAATACCCGGCGAGAAGAATGTGAAGCCGGGGTACAATTATTAAAAAAGCACAATCCCGATATTGAATACCTGCGGGATGTATCACCGGAGTTGATAACCCTTCACAAAACAATATTACCTCCAGTGATTTACAAAAGATGCCACTATGTTGTTTCAGAAATGGCCCGAGTAACGGCTGCCTGTGAAGCCCTTCAGCAAGGCAACTTCGACAAATTGGGCCGCTTAATGTTTGAATGCCATAATGATTTGAACCTCGGATATGAGGTTTGTGTGCCAGAGACCAATTTTTTGGTTGAATATGCCCGTGGCCTGATTACAGGCGCACGTCAGATGGGAGGCGGTTTTGGAGGCTGTACGCTCAACTTATTAAAAATCAATGATGTAGATGAATTTATCAGGGATATTACCGGAGCATATTATCGCGTTTTTGGCTTAGCGCTAAAAGCATATCCTGTTCGCCTGCAAAATGGGTGCAACATTATAGATGGCTGATTATATAGGTGTAGCTACTCCTGTTGCGGACACATCCGATAAAAAAACTTCGTTAAATAAATCCAAATCGCCACTCAAGTTCTTTCCTTTGCTGCATATAAACACAAGAATATGCGACAACTCATAGAATGCGTCCCCAACTTTTCAGAGGGGCGTGACCCATTGATTATCAAACAAATAACGGATGCTATTGCGCAAGTAGAAGCCGTGAACCTCTTGGATGTTGATCCAGGCAAGGCTACCAACAGAACAGTTGTCACCTTTGTAGGCCCTCCTGAGGCGGTGATTGAGGCAGCTTTTCAGGGCATCAAAATGGCTTGCATGCTAATAGACATGAGCCAACATACAGGCGAGCACCCGCGCATGGGTGCCACAGATGTGTGCCCACTAATTCCCATTGCCAACATCAGCATGGAAGAAACAGCGGCATGGGCGCGCAAACTTGGCGAACGGGTAGGGAAAGAGCTCAACTTGCCTATATACCTTTATGAAGCTGCAGCAACACGCCCCGAGCGCAAAAACTTGGCCACTATTAGAGCAGGAGAATACGAAGGCTTGGCCGAAAAAATAATTCAGGCAGATTGGAAGCCCGACTTTGGCCCGGCACAATTTAATGCGAAAAGTGGCGCGACGGTGATCGGTGCCCGTGATTTCCTGATCGCCTACAACATCAACCTCAATACCACCTCCGTGCGAAGGGCCAACTCTGTGGCTTTTGATGTGCGAGAACTTGGTCGGGTAATCAATGACCCAAAAACCGGCAAGCCACAGAAGGATGCTCAAGGCGAAACCTTGCGCCAACCCGGGCTACTCAAAGGAGTGAAGGCTATAGGCTGGTACATAGAAGAATATGGCATCGCACAGGTATCCATCAACATTACTGATATAGCGGCTTCGCCGCTACATGAAGTGTTTGAAACCTGCAATCGTTGTGCTGACACCCGAGGTATGCGGGTCACAGGCTCTGAATTGGTTGGCTTGGTGCCGCTTAGGGTCATGCTTGAGGCGGGTAGATATTTTTTGCGTAAGCAAAAACGCAGTGCGGGCGTAAGTGAATCGGAGCTCATCAAGATAGCCGTTAAATCCATGGGTCTTGATGACCTCGCGCCTTTTGACCCTCAGCAAAAAATTATAGAATACAACCTGAGCGCAAGTGATGAGCGTCAAAATAAGTTGTTGATTAAAAAGGACTTAAGTGCTTTTGCACAAGAAACCGCAAGTGAAAGCCCAGCCCCGGGAGGAGGCTCTATAAGTGCCTATGTGGGGGCCTTGGGTGCGGCATTGGCCACCATGGTTGCCAACCTCAGTAGTCACAAACGCGGATGGGATGAACAATGGGAAAGCTTTTCAAATGCTGCCGAAGTAGGACAAGGGCACATTGCCCGTTTAATGCATGCTGTTGATGAAGATACCAATGCCTTCAATGCCATAATGGCTGCCTTTGGGTTGCCCAATACAAGCCCTGAAGAAAAAGCAGCACGCAAGGCCGCCATACAAGCGGCTACCCGTACGGCCATAGAGGTGCCTTTTTATGTTATGAAAGAAGCCTTTTCTTCTCTTGCATTGATTAAACAAATGGTAGAAACGGGCAATCCCAATTCCGTTACAGATGCCGGAGTAGGCGCACTCTGTGCCAGAGCAGCTGTTTATGGCTCTTTTTTGAATGTAAAGGTCAATGCAAGTGGATTGGAGGACAAGGAATATGCCTCACAGGTAATTAAGGAGGGCGGACTGGTAATTGCTGAAACCGATCGCTTAGAAAAAGAGATTATAGCCATAGTCAATAGCAAAATCTGAGTGATATGCCAATACGTCTTCTCTTTAGCCTCGTAGCGGTGCTTTTTAGTACACCAATATTTGCCCAAGGTAAAACGGAAGGAGCCAAGGATGCAGCCCCTTTGAGCATATCCCAGTTTGTGCTAATGTATGCGCTGGCTGCCTTGGCTGCTCTATTCTGCTGGCTATGGCTAAGCAGCAAGCGGAAACAGCGGCGTTTATTAGGTGAATTACGTGAAAAATCGGCTATGATTGAGGAAAAACGTCGGAGAAGTGAGCAATTGCTGCTCAATATCCTTCCTCAGGCGGTGGCCACAGAACTGAGTTTCAGAAATGCCGTGGCCGCGCGCAGGTATGAAAAAGCAACCGTTATGTTTGCTGATTTTGTTGGTTTCACCAAGGTAGCAGAAAGGCTAAGCCCCGAGGAGCTGGTAGCTCAGTTGGACCATTGCTTCTCCAGTTTTGATGCCATGCTGGGCAGGAGGAGAATTGAAAAAATCAAGACGAGTGGTGATGCTTATATCTGTGCCTGTGGGCTTTCCGACAGGAATGAAAACCCTAACGACATGCTACAATTTGCGCTTGAGATTCAGGAGTTTATGCAAAAACTAAAAGAAGAACATACTGCCCAGGGCAAGCCCTACTTCGAAGCAAGGATTGGGATACACTTTGGGCCTGTTGTTGCCGGGGTGGTAGGCGTAAAAAAATTCGCCTATGACATATGGGGCGACACGGTAAACTTGGCGGCACGGATGGAAGAAACGTCAGAACCCGGCTTTATCAATGTAAGTGAAACGGTACAGGAGCAATGTCAAAACGTATTTTCATTTGAACCACGGGGCCATATTGTAGCTAAAAACAAAGGACAGGTAGCGATGTATTTTTTAAAAGGGAAAAAGATGACTTAATTCCACGCTAATCAAATGCTAAAAACAGTGTAAACATGATTGCGAACAAACATACAATCATCTGAAAATCAAAAAAATGAATTGAAGTTTAGTCGGGATGACTGGATTCGAACCAGCGACTTCGTCGTCCCGAACGACGCGCGCTACCGGGCTGCGCTACATCCCGAAACATTTCTTTTCTAAGCGTTTTTCTGAGCCACTCAAGGGATTTGAACCCTCGACCTTCCCGATCTATA
>CAZIKN010000106.1:9223-18982 GCA_964539805.1 uncultured Saprospiraceae bacterium
TCGGGATGCTCTAAACTGACCTTGGAGCCACTCAAGGGATTTGAACCCTCGACCTTCCCGATCTATATCGGGATGCTCTAAACTGACCTTGGAGCCACTCAAGGGATTTGAACCCTCGACCTGCTGATTACGAATCAGCTGCTCTACCGCTGAGCTAAAGTGGCGTACGATATTTTAATTTTTGACACCGCAAATATAGGGTAGGCATGAAAATTTCGAAAAAAAACACTAAATTTTTCAGGGACTCCTATTTTTACAGGGATTTAAACGACCTTTGTGGGTTCAAAAACAAAACATTTTCTTAAAAAACTTGTTTTTGACTTGTTAACTTGCTGTCGTTCATATCTCATTTTTTCAACAAGAATTGTTCTGATGGCATCGCTTCTTAATTTTTATCTTTTTTTCTCAACATTGCAACAATGCAAACTAACGAACAGGTTGACGTGATCATATACAGGGTTAGAGACAATGGCCTTGAAGTATTTTTGGTCAATCCAAATGCCAATGAGGCAGACAATTGGCAAGCACCTATAGCCGATGAAAATGCATCCGGTCGTATTCTGCACTGTATTGAACTTGACCCGGTATCTACGCCAGAAGGCGACCGGAAGGCCATTGCTATTGAAGCAGATTGGCATGAAATTCCCTCCTTGCGCGCATTGATTTATGAGGACTACCGCGTAGCAAAAGAAAAGGCCAAGATACACCTTAAAAACATGCTTCCTGACCTTGACAAGGGAACCTTTTTTGCTGTAAAAGAGGCTATCAAAAGGGTTATGCCCGAACAATATGCCTTTCTTAAAGAGTTGAAAGAGATCGTTTTGGATAAAAACCAGACCAAGTATATCTAAATTTTACGCCCTTGAATTAATCCACCCAATCTGCTACAAATACATTGGTATCACGGGTTCCTCCGTTGTTCCTGTTGGAGCAAAAGGCCAATTTTTTCCCATCGGGTGAAAACATAGGAAAAGAGTTAAAAATACTTTCTGAGGTGATCTGTTCCAAGCCACTACCGTCTTCATTAATCACATATAACTGAAAATCATATCCTCTTTTAGAATGGTGATTGCTGCTGAATATAATCTTTTTGCCCTTGGGGTGATAAAATGGAGCCCAATTGGCTTTTCCCAATTTAGTTACTTGTTGTAGTTTAGTTCCGTCTGCATTGCAGGTGAAAATTTCCATATTTGTCGGTGCTACCAAGTGTTGGCTGAGCAGGTCACGGTATTCTTTAATTTCTTCAGCTGTTTTGGGCCTACTGGCGCGGAATACTATTTTGGAGCCATCAGGACTGAAAAATGCGCCACCGTCATAGCCCAGATCAAATGTAATTTGTTTTTGATTGGAACCATCAAGGTCCATGGTCCACAACTCCAGGTCGCCGCTTCTGTCGCTGGTAAACAGTATTTTATCTCCTTTGGGACTGAGTACGGCCTCAGCGTCATAACCAGGCGAATTGGTCAGTTTTTTCACCACATTGCCTTTCATATCTGCTATATATATATCATAGGTATCAAATATAGGCCATAGATATTTGCCACCTGCGCGCAGGTTGGGTGTATGTGGGCAGGCATGGCCGCCCTCATGTGTACTGGCGTAAAGTACATGCTTGCCATCAGGCATGAAATAGGAGCAGGTAGTACGACCTTTCAGGGTACTAACAGCCTTGGGACGAAACGTGGAATCCCCCGCAGCATCCTTTATTTTCATGGTAAAGATTTGGTCGCACTCAAGGCCCCATTTGGGGTTATTGCTTTGAAAGGTAAGGCTTTTGCTGTCGGGGCTCCAGTATGCCTCCGCGTTATCACCGCCAAAGGTAAGTTGGCGGATATTGGCCAAGTGTTTTTCTGGTTGTGGTTTGGGCTGTTCAGGCTGGGCATAAACAAATACCAACGAGGTAAGTAGCAAAAAAGAGAGACAAAATGAATCTTTACGCATAACTAATATTAAAAATTTTGGCGCAAAGAAACGGCATTGAAAGAAGGGAAAAGTCAGAATTTGGTCAGAAATACCATAAAAATTGGGCCACCCTAAATTAATCAGAGTGGCCCAACGCATAATACTATCAGGAGCCTACAGTACTTCTATGTAGAAGATTAACTCGGACCGTGGTGGAATCTGGGGTGGACGGCCTTCCTCACCATAAGCAAGTTGATAAGGAATGAATACATAAGCTTTGCCGCCGTGATTCAATTTTTGAACGCCTTCATCAAAACCGGGGATCATTTGACCAACACCCACGGCGAAGCCCAGTGGTTCGCCACGGCTGAAAGAGTCATCAAAAGAAGAGCCATTGGTCAGCATACCATAATACATGGTCTCTACCTGTTCGCCTTGTTTGATGGGCTCCCCTGTACCTTGTTCCAAAACCAGCAGTTTCACACCGGATGGCAGCACCGTCAGTTTGTCGGTCAATTTGCCGGCAGTATAGTCAGCAGCAGTAGTTGAAGCACTGGTTTTGACACCAGCAAGTTGGTCTTCCAGTTCTTTTTTCTTCTGGGCCTTGTCCGCTTCTGTGACTACTTTCATCACTTTGATCTCGAAGCGTACTTCTTTGACGTTGGGAAACTGTTTTTCCAGGGACTTAACCTCAGCGCTGTCCAAGGCCTGCCATACAGTTGCGCTGTCCCCGGCGGTCATCAGCATAATGCCATCAATAAACCCGGGTACCTTTTTAGGCATTTGTTCGGTGGTCGGAATGGTAAACTCCTGTGCCTTTTTCATGTCGCGGCGAATGCTCTGCACCATGGAATCACCGAGGAAAACATCGAGAAATATCTCGGCTGTTTCGCCTGGCTTTACTTTTTCGCCAGCGTTATTGGTATGGTTGATGAACCGGTGTCCGTGTTCGGTCTTGATCTCGTTTTTTTTACAAGCCGTCTGGAACGCAAATAAGGCCGTAACGGCCAGTAAAAACAATGTGCGCATTTTATGTAATGTTTGAAAAAATTAGTGGTAATGGGTTTTGACCATTATAGGATGGAGTAAATTACCCCAATTTATCTTTGTACTCTGGTAAAATACTTTTGAATTTTTCTATTGTGCTCTTTAAGCCTTCATGTGAATATGCCCCCGAGGCGTTTTTGTGGCCTCCCCCATTGAAGTGTCTTTTACAAATTTCCTGAACGTCAATGTCTCCTTTGGAACGCAGGCTGAGCTTGACCACCGTAGGCTGATTGTGTATAAAAGCGGCAAGCTTCACATCGCGCATGCTCAGCAGATAATTTACGATGCCTTCCGTATCCCCTCTTGAAATGCCAAACTGTTCATAATCGCGTTTACCCAACCAAATCAGGGCTGTATGGTACTCTGGAATGATCTCCATTCGATGGGTCAGGCAATGGCCTAATAGACGCAAATGCTTCTCCTTCTGGGAGTTAAAAATCATATCTTGCACAGATGTATCATCCACACCGCGCTCAACCAAATCTGCGGCAATGCGGTACACCGTTGGGTTGGTTGCATGCCTGAAGGAGCCTGTATCTGTTATAAGGCCGGTAAAAATACATTTGCCCACTGTAGGATTGATCCGCATACCGTCACCCATGCCCGTAATGAAGCGGTACACCAATTCACAGGTGCTGCTGGCCTCCGGCTCACTAAAAACAAAATCTGCGATCTCGTCAGGGTACAAGTGATGGTCTATCATCAGGCGCTTCCCGGGCAAATCTTTTACAAAATCACCCATGCGGTCAATCCGACTGTACGAATTGAAATCCAGCAATATAAACAAATTCTTCTTTTGCAGGATTTCCTTACACTCTTCCGTGTGGATATCCCAGATTCTGATTTCTGAGGAGTTGGGCAGCGCCTCGAACTCCTCCGGAAATTCAGATGGGAACAGCACATGCACCGTATGGCCGTACTGTTCCAGATAATGCCTCATGGCAAGGGAACTTCCAATGGCATCACCATCCGGGTTTCGGTGCGAAAGAATGGCCACATTTTGTGGCGTATGTATAAGTTGTCGTAATTCGGGAGAAAACTCCATGCTAATCTGCCTTTTGAAAAAGGCCCGCAAAGGTAGTACTATGGAATGGAATTTTGCGATATAATGGCAAGTTATTCCTTTAAAAGGGTTCCCAATCTAATCCCAGGTGCTCTAAAGGACTCCAAAACAGTTGTTTAAAGTCCTTCACACAGTCATTTTCAACGGTGACACCTTCCTGCTCCAGAAGTTCCTGCATCAAACTTGGCGATGGAAAATGGTGTCTCCCGCTTAGTTCACCTTTGCGGTTGACCACTCTGTGGGCCGGCACGCCATCGCCCGGTTTGCAATTGTTGAGTGCCCAACCCACCATACGGGAAGCGCCCAAAGCGAGATAATCCGCGATAGCGCCATAAGTTGTGACCCGACCGCGAGGCACCTGTTTGGTTACAGCATATACTAAGTCATAATAAGAAGGTTGTGCCATATATATTAATGTGATAATGTAGGGAATGTGATTATGTGATAATTTGGGGAATGTGATAATGTCCAACACATTAGCGCTATCGGTGAACTAAGTGATCTCAACCTTTTACAAAAATGGATTGTATTCCTTTTCGTGCCGAATGGTTGTGGTGGGGCCGTGCCCGGGGCATACCAAAGTGGCATCCGGCAACACAAACAGACGGGTTCGGATACTTTCCAACAGTAGTCCATGGTCCCCGCCCGGCAGATCCGTACGGCCAATACTTTCGTGAAACAAGACATCTCCAGCAATGATAAAAGCACCATCTTCACTGTAAAAAGACAAACTGGCTGGAGAATGCCCCGGGGTAAAAATGGCTTTCAGGCGACTATTGCCAAAAGTAAGCACATCACCATCAGCGATAAAACCCGTTGGTATTGGCTGTTGCTCGCTGTAAGGCACCCCGTACATTTGGCAAACTTGGGGAAATCTTTCCAAAACCGTTAATTCACCTTCATGAATTTCCAGGCCTAATTTCCAGGTCCGCGCCACATAAGGGTTGCCAAAAACATGATCCAAATGACAATGTGTATTGATTAGCCTAACAGGCGTAAGTTTGTTTTTTTGCACAAAAGTTTGGAGCACATCCTGTTCTGCGGTGGTGTAGCAGCCTGGGTCAAAAATGATACATTCGCCTGTTTCATCATACACCAACCATGTGTTTTCCGCAAATGGATTAAATGTAAATCCCTGAATATGAACCATATATACCTGATACTTTGTTTTTCTAACTAAAGATAGGGCAAAGGTCAGCATAAAATAGCATATACTACCCTAAAATCACGGATTGGTACATGTTTTGCCACCCCCGAGCCATGTTGTCCAAATGGTAGTTCTTTTCTACCTGATGGCGTGCATAAGTCGCCAGCAATTGATATGTTTCATTTTCCATATCGTATAAGGTTGTCAAATGATCCGCCAAAACAGCCGGGCTGTGTTCTTCCGCAAGAAATCCTGCCAGCCCGTGAGGCACCATTTTTTTAATATTATAATGTGAGGTTGATACAATGGGCATACCCGTGGACATAGCCTCCAAAATAGCCACAGGGCAATCCTCAATATCACCGATAGGCGTTTGCACACTGGGCTGAATAAATACATGAAAATCGCGGGCCATAAGGCTTGGCATGTTTTGGTGCAGCACAAAATCTAACCAATCAATATGTTTTTCAAGCTGGTATTGCCTGATAAAGTCTTTCATTTCCCGTACCAAATCAGGGTTTTGTGGCTCACCGCTGATGGTCAAGTGAATATTGGGGCAGCGCTGGATTGCCAATTTCAAGGCCATAAGGGTGTCCATATAGCCCTTTTTCAAGTTAATGGTAGCTGATTGTAACAGCCTTAGTTCTCCGGGTATTTTTTTACGCTTTTTGTAGGGGAACAAATCAGGATCAACACACAAAACTGTGGGAACAATCTTTTCCTCTGGGCAACCCATATCCGCCAACAACTGTGCCGTGTAAGGGCCTTGGCTGTTCACAATGGCGGCCTGCGCAAACAGCTCCCGGTATTTTTCCCGATATTGTGGGCGTTCGTTGGGTGCGCGCAGGTAGTCATATCCATAAAAAGAAGCAATCAAAGGTTTTTGTATTTTTTGGGCTAAAGACATTGCCCTACAGGCAGCAGGACCAAAATGCGCATGAATCACATCAGGTTGGTTATCAGCGACTTGCTGCTGCAACCATTGTACATAAAAACCTGTTTTCCGCTCTATGGCATAGAGCATTTTTCTTTGATAAAGATATTGCCATTCATGCTTGGGAAAAAATGTGGGAATGTGCTGCAACGGAGAAACCAAGCATTGCCCCTCGCTAAAGAACTCATTGCGCACAAACACAGGTGCTGCCACAACGTGTTCTACGGCCTTGGTTCTTTGCATGGCCTGAAAAATGCAGGTAAAAGTGTGTGGCAACCAAAAATCTATAAAATGAAGGACTCTAACTGGCATTTTTTGCAGTTTTGGGCCATCAAAGGCGCATTAATTTGTCATAAACGCCAGCCGCAGCAAGCCCCCAATCAAATTTTTCCCTTTGTAGTCTGGCTTTTGTTATCAAATCCTGGGCAAAATCAGCATCCGAGCTTAGCTTGCTCATAGCATCCGCTATGGCCATTTCAGACAGCGGATCCACCAAAAGCGCAGCATCGCCTGCTATCTCGGGCAGGCAACTTGCATTGGCTGCTATCACAGGCGTATCGGTACACATCGCCTCCAACATGGGCAACCCAAACCCTTCACTCAGGGAAACATATACTAAAGCAGTAGCAGCTGCCATAAGGCGGGGCAAATCGGTTTCGGGTACATAGCCCAAAAAACTGACATCATCATGATACTGCATGGCAGCATGGGTTTCTGTTACTTCAGCTGTTTTCCATGCCAAACGACCAGCTAACAGCAAGCGATGCGGTGCCTTGGTTTTGGCCTTAAACTGATCAAATGCCCGCAACAGCCGCGGTATATTTTTCCTGGGATGAATGGCCCCCGTGTAAAAAAAATAAGGTTTTTGCTGAGCAAACAAATCCCTAACTAATTGTTTTTCAATTTTTTGAAAAGGCTTAAAGCTATCCCTTGCGCCATTGTACACCACCGAAATTTTCCCCTTGTCAATATTACATGTTTGTGCAATATCCTGCCTGACATAATCTGAAACCGTCAGAATATGATCAGCTCGATGTATAAATTTGGGTAAATAGTATTGATAGTACTGACGTGTGGCCCAAGGTATGCCCTCCGGATGGTGAAGGGGTACAATATCGTGTACGGTCATCAGCGTAGGTAGCGGTGTACTTAGGCTCAAATAGGAATCAGGGGAGAAAAAAACATCTGCCTTGCATTGGTGCAGGGCCTTGGGCACACTATACTCAAACCACCAATACCATAACAAGGGATGCCTGGACTGCGGAAATAAAACAACAGGCTTAACATTTGGGCCATAGATGAACTTTGGGTCATATTGCCGATCAAAAAACAGGATAAACTCATCTTCTGGATGTGCTGCTGCCATGCGGCGTACAATCTCATGCGTGTACCAGCCGAAACCTTCCAACCTGTGAGGCAACAAAAAACGGGCATTTACGGCGATACGCACGATAAGCTAAATTTGAATGATATAAAGCGGCAAAGATATAGCGTTATTCCTGAAGCATGCATCTGGCAATTGGGTTGTCGGCCAAGTGATACCCATAAATTGATATTGTTTTTGTTTTTTTGCCCCCAAATACTTAACATGTATAAAATTTGGCCATTTATCTGGCTCCTTTTTTTCACCCATTGCTCCCAACACGTTCACCAGCAACGCACTATGTCCAATTTTACCATCCCCTTTGAACAACACGACAACCGTACCCTCACGTACCACGAAGCCATTGCCTGCTATGAAAAATTGGCTGCCGCCCACCCTGATGTTTTTCACCTGTACACTACAGGTAGCACAGACAGCGGATTCCCCATCCACGTTGCCGTATTAAGCACTGATGGCATTTTTGAAGCGCAAAAAATACGCGCTGCCGGCAAGCGCATCTTACTGATAAACAACGGCATACACCCCGGTGAACCTGAAGGGATTGATGCTACGGTGATGCTGCTCCGCGACCTGCTGAACAAGCCAGTTGAAACCAAAAAGTTGTTGCAAAACATGGTTATTGTGGCCATACCCGTTTACAATATTGATGGCTGCCTCAATCGCGGCGCTTTTTCCAGGGCCAACCAAGAGGGGCCAGAAGCTTACGGTTTCCGGGGAAATGCCCGCAACCTTGACCTTAATCGCGATTTTATCAAATGCGATTCCCGCAATGCACGGACTTTTAATCAAATATTCACTACCTGGTTACCCGATATATTCGTGGACAACCACACCAGCAATGGTGCTGATTATCAATATGTTATGACGCTTATTGCAACGCAGCACAACAAATTGGAAGCACCTTTGGGCCAATTTCTACAGGAAACCATGATTCCCGAGCTGTACCGCGATATGAAGCAGCGCAATTGGGAAATGATCCCTTACGTAGATTCGCCTGGAGAAACCCCTGATTCAGGAATTGTTGGTTTTTGTGATCATGGGCGCTACTCTACCGGATATGCAGCACTCTGGAATACCATTGGTTTTATGCCGGAAACACACATGCTAAAACCTTTTAAAGACCGCGTTTGGAGCACCTATGCTTTTATGGAAGTGGTCATTCATTTTATACAGCGCCACCATGAAGCCATTGGTCAAGCGCGCAAAGAAGCGTGGGAAAATACCCGCACCAAGCGCGAATTTGTGTTGGATTGGGCAATGGATCAAAAAAAACATGATAGCCTGACGTTTAAAGGTTATGCGGCCAAATACAAGCCTTCAGAAGTGAGTGGACTGCCGCGTTTGTGGTATGACCGCTCCGAGCCTTTTGAAAAAAACATCCCTTACTACAACTACTTTTTGCCCGCCGCTAAGGTGGAAAAACCTGCCGCTTACCTGATTCCCCAAGCATGGGAACACGTTATCGAGCGTTTACGCATTAATGGCGTCCAGATGCAAACCATTGAAAAAGAGGTAGATGTAGAAACTGAAACGTATTTTATCCGTGATTTCAAAACCCGTAATGGATGGGAAGGACACTATTACCACAGTGGCGTACAGTTGGATAAAAAAATTCAGCAGCGCCGCTTTTCAAAAGGCGACATCCTGATTCCTACCAATCAAATAGCCAATCGCTACCTCATGGAAACACTTGAACCCAACGCGCCGGACTCATGGTTTGCATGGAACTTCTTCGAGCCCGTTTTGATGCAAAAAGAATACTTTTCTGCCTACGTCTTTGAAGATTTAGCTGCACAATTTTTAAAAGAAAACCCCGCCATAAAAGCAGAATTGGATGCCAAACGCGCAGCCGAGCCCGACTTCGCCGCGTCCGCAAAAGACCAATTGGATTGGGTGTATCGCAAGTCGCCATGGTATGAGCCTACACACCGAATGTATCCTGTTGCGCGTATTTCCGCAGACGTGCTTGAGCAGATAGGCCAATAGACACAAAAAACTCCCCACATGCATTCATGTGGGGAGCAAAACTTCCCCCGCGCTCATGCGCACGAGGTGATATGAATAGTGTCTCATGAAAGTTTGTTGGGCAGGCTGGTCAGGCCTGCCCAGAAAGTGTAGTCACCTTGTGTAAGACATAATAATTTATCGCTTCACGACCACCAATGATTTGGTGATCACGGCGCTGTCCGTGCGCAGGCTCACCTGATAGTGGCCCTCGGCAAACTGCGCCGTCAGGTCAATCACGACCTGTTCCGTGCCCATGTCCAGCGTGCGTGTCCAGA
>CAZIKN010000107.1:0-18866 GCA_964539805.1 uncultured Saprospiraceae bacterium
AATTAAAATTGTGCTTCCAAAGTCGTTTTTGTGCTGTATTGCAGGATATGATGGAGAACCGATGGGGATGGGTTAAATTGGGCTTTGGGGAGTTGGGCTTTTGCCAACAAGAGGGCGTCAAATTCTTGATGCAATTCAGGATCTTCCTGAATCAGATCAGCCATAAAAACGGCCTCTTGTGCAGGCATTTCGCTGTAAATAAATTGTACCAGCGCATCTTCGATTGTGTAGGTTTCTTCCATAGGCCTTGTGCCAAATTAGAGATTCTGATTAATGTTGACGGAAATTTTCACATAAACAATTTGTCGCCATTTGTTATTGCGACATACCGTTTTTTTTAAAATATTTAACAGTTTTGGTCAGTTTAATACCTTTTCTGAAAAATAATGTCAGTTTGGCGCAACTTAGAGGGAAAAGGTTGCGTAAATTATAAATCTTAACATTTTAACACAACACTTATGTCTAAACTTTTGTTTCCTGCGGTCTTTATCGCTGTGTTTATCCTGAGTAATTGCAACAAGGAAGATTCAAATTCCCAATATTTGGATAATGCTGATTGCTCTACTGTTGATGCAACAAACAACACCTACACCAAGGAGATAAAGCGTATTTTGGACAATTCTTGTGCTACCTCAGGCTGCCATGATGCCAAAAGCAAGGAAGATGGCATTGATTTAAGCACTTATGCTAATTCAAAATCTGCTTTTGAAAACAAAGACTGTCTTTGCACCATACACCACGGAAGCGGATGTGACCCCATGCCGCGTGGTAGTGCAAAGTTGAGCGATGCCACTATTCAACTGATTGATTGTTGGGTAAAAAATGGCTACAAGGAATAGGCTTTCCGATTATTGTCCCGTTATACAATACCTAAAATCAAGATTTTATCACTAATAAAAATTTTTAATTAATGTTTCGTAGCATTTCATTCCTGCTGCTGTCTTGGCTTTTTTTAACCAACGCCTCAAAAGATCCCAATAACCCTCCAACGGGCAGAACGGGTGCCCCGGGGGAAACCACCTGCGCACAAAGTTCTTGTCACAATGGAGGTGCTTTTACCGGAACCGTATCACTTACGGGTATTCCTGATACAGTAGTCGCGGGACAAACTTACACCCTTACCCTCACCAACGCAAGCAATGCCGTAAAGGCTGGTTTTCAGATGACCTGCTGGGATGCAAACAACACCATGTGCGGTACTTTCACTGCCCCAAATGGTTCAGGTGTGAATATTGGCAGCGGTGCCGGCACTAAACGATATGCCCGTCAATCATCACCTAAGACCCTCAGCGCTGGCTCAGCATCCTGGACCTACAGCTGGAAAGCGCCTACCACCGCTGCTGGCAATAAAGCAACTTTTTATTATGTCACGCTTTGTGCAAATGGCACTGGCAACAGCTCAGGCGACAACGTACTGCAGGCATCCAAGTCTGTAGTGCTTAAAGCTGCTTCTGCTAACCAGGATGTGCTTGAGACCTCAGCCTATACTTTTTACCCCACATTGATTACCAATGGCACACTGTTTATTGAAATCAAGGAAGCTGACCAGGGTCAACTTATAGTGTACAATACTCAGGGGAAAATAGTTAAAAAACAAGTAATAGCATCCTATAATCAATTGGATGTCAGTCATTTGTTGTCAGGAGCATATACCGCACAAATTCAGGTAAATGATAAGATTGCCATAAAAAAATTCATTGTAGAATAATTGGTTTGTTTGAGTAAATCAATGATGCCCCATGAATTTATTCTGGGGCATCATTACTTAAACCTGGTTATGCAATAAAGCATCCAAATAATATTTCACACTCCAGTTAGGATAACGAAAGCGCTGGTATGGCCCCCAGAGTGGGGTAGAGCCTGCTATACCTCCTTTGCCCCGATGTGGATCAGGCGGCCTTATTTCCCAGAGAAAAAACTGTGCAGCTTCTTGAAAATCAGTTGCTTGTGTGTACTGAAATGCCCGCTGATAAACCCCGCTGAGTTGGGCATTGCCCGTATTGCAAAGAAATGAATAATTCCCCTTCCACTGATGGTCATAACAGCCTGCTGTGCGCCCCGCCGTTTTTACCTGTTGCCACAGGGTGTACAATGTATGGAGGGTGCGTTCCAATATTTTTTGCTCCTTAAAGTACAGTGCCGACTGCCAAAAGCCTTCTAAGGTATAGCCAATAGTATGTGTATAAGCGGCTTGATTGGGTCGGAACCCCCAATCTTTAATTGACCCATTGGGCATAAAGCGGCGGGCATAGAGATGTAACGCATGGTGCATCTTTTCATCCACACCCGCAATTTTCATCTGTTGATTGGCCTTTAGCACCCGCCAAATAGCATAAGTGTAATAGGTAGGTACAAATCCGGGTACATAGGCATGTTGGCGCCAGGAGCCATCGGTTTCAAGCACTTGGAGCAAAAAATGGAGCGCGCGCTCGGCAGATGCACCCCGAATGCCGGGTAGGATCATGGCTGTGTTGAATACGCTTGGTTCTGTATGTCCTATCAATAAACCATTAAATGCACCATTGGGCAACTGAATGCTTTCCAACCAGGTCACGCAGTTGTCGGCTAAGATGGACAAAGAGGAGTCTTGTTTCAAAACAGCATAGTCTCGTAGTGTTTCGATCAGGTATCCAGTTGTTTCCGGGTATGCCTTTGCCCAACCCCAAACGGGCATATAACTGTGTGCAAAACCCTTGCCGCCCGTAGCCGACCATGCCAGGCGTAGCCAATGAAGGGCAATATCTGTACGCTGCTGCCATTCCCCGGGCGACAGCGGTGCCGCAGATGCGCGAAATCGGGCATACAAGTTTCGAGACCTGGTGTAAAAATGGCCCTCATTTGTCATAGTTGAATATATTCCAGAAAACCATTAAATTTGCACAAAAATAGGAAAATGCACTTTGAATACGTGGACAAAATAATGGCTTCTCCCGATGCCCCCAAGCAGGTAGATGCTTTGTTTGAGGCTATGCAGGACGAAAAAAAGCGCAGGCATGACTTTCGTGAATGGATAAGCCCTGCCGTAAAGGCCGAGTTCATCAACGGCGAGGTTATCCTGCATTCGCCTGTCAAAAAACGGCATTTTAGCGTGACAGACTTACTGTCGCGACTTTTGAGTTTCTATGCCAGTATCAAAAAGTTAGGTCGTGTGGCCACGGAAAAAGCAATGATTGCTTTGACCCGTAACGACTATGAGCCGGACTTGGTGTTTTTCAACAAAGAAAAATACGATACCTTCACCGAAGATCAAATGCTGTTTCCCGCACCGGATTTTGTGGTTGAGATATTGTCAAAAAAGACTGCTTCATTGGACAGGGGCATCAAAAAGCAAGATTATGCGGCGCATGGTATTGCCGAATATTGGATCATTGACCCAATGAAACAAACCATTGAACAATATGTCCTGCTTTCTCCTAAATCAACACAATATGCGCCCGCCAAAACGTATGGCCTGGCGGATGAAATAGAAAGTTATGTTATCAAAGGATTTGTCATTCCTGTGCAAGCCATTTTTGATGAAACCGTGAATGTGGAAACAATGCAGGAATTGATGAGAAATTAGCATAGTTTTCAGATTTGAGTGGTTTGGTAGAGGGTAAGGATTGATTTTCCTGATATTTAACATTACTCGAATCCGGGCGGGCATTAACAATAACCAAACAATCGTTGTAGGGGAAATTTTTGTCATGGAGGAATTTATCAGAAACAAATGGCCCCACTTTATTTATGGGCTTCTTGTTGGCGGTATGCTGTGTTTTTATGCATACAAGCAGGCGCAATGGAGCGCTTTTACGGAGGCCGCTGCGCAACAGATGCAAATCTGCAATAGAATAATGGAAAACGACTTCCGGTTTCAATACGTTCAATTGGACAGAACCCAGCAAGATTTTCCGTCTTTTTATATGAAATTATGGATAAAACAACTCGATTCGTTGCTTGAAGAGGTGGATAGTTTGAAAAATACCCCCTTGGCTTTAGCGGATTTTAGTGCTAGGAAAAATGCCATGCCAGCACAGGACAGTAGCCTTCAACAAGCCGTCAATTCACTTTTTAGTCCAATAAGTGCTCCGGATGAGCAGGGGAAATTGCTTGAAGAAGCGCTGTTTAACTCAAAAAAAGCCTCTGCTCGAAGTCTTTTGACCCTTCAATATGCCCAAAAAATGGCAATATGCGGCAATTTTAGGTATGACCCATTTAAGATTGATATAGGGTGCCCTAAAACTTGTTGCATTGAAGGCGATACGATACTGCTTGAATTAGGAATGATTCCAACCACCATTCTTACGGAAAAATGTTTTTCCAATATTCAATATTACATAAACGATATGCCTCTTACTTCGCATGGTTTAGAAGCGAGTTATCCGCTTGTATTTAAAAAATCAGGTCGGCAAAGTATTCGGTTTACAGCGAAAACAACCGATCTTTTAACTGGCAGGGTGCAGCATTTCATACGAGAAATGGAATGGTGCGTAGCCCCGCACTGAGTCGAGGGCCTGTGATGCCTCTACACTGCTGATCCCTGATTGGTACGCTAATTAGAACACATACACCACTTCAAGTCCTTTTTTCCCATTTCTAAATGCTTCACCGGTTTTCCAGGGCAGACCTCTTAGCATGTCTTCGTAATCAAATTCTCCGGAGCGAATGAGGGTTGCCTCGTATTGCTTAAAGAGTTGTCCTTTTATCTTTGCCGAGTTGCTGTAATAAGGGCTAAGGTCCGGCACTTCAAACCGTTTAAACTGATCGGGATGGCCCTCTATTGACCAAAAAAAAGTGCTAAAGCCACTCGGATTGGCTTCGTTATAGGTACCTACACGCAGCCAGTCCACTCCCTCGCTGCATTCCATGCTGAGGATGCCGTCTTTGTAGGCTTTACTTTTGAGCGAAATTTGAGGGTTTAAATCTATCGTTTTCATCTCGTTGGGGCTTTCTTTTTCTACATATCCATTGACTACCTGGGTTTTGAAGTAAAAACGCCAATCGGAGGGGATACCCTCGGGCACTGCAATGCGGTCAATGTCAAAAAAATTGTTCTCTAAATGGACAAACTTTTTTTTATCCGGCGATATGGCATAAGCCTGCAGTTGGTTGCCCCATGGTGATTTTTCCAAAGTAAAATCAACGGATCCGGGGAAATCAATAAATTTTGAAGGGCTTATAACCATGGTATCCCGGATCATTTCAGGTGACAGGTAACAGCGTTTCAACGCTGATGTACCAATGTCTTCCCGTAGGACAACAAGCCCCTGCCCTTCCTGCAAAAAGACCTGGTAAAGTACATCAGGAGAGAAAGAGAGGGAATTGGCGGCCACACCTATGAAGTGATAGCCTTGCTGTGGATTGTTTGCGCCCAAATTAACGATAAAGGATTGGGTAGGAGGGGAGGCTGGCGGGATAAGATCAGGAAAGACCCTGAATGAACCTGCGTTTTTCAGGCCCAAATGGGAATAAACCTGGGTGGATTTTTCATCCCCGCCCAAAGATGTTTCAATGATGATGTGGGCATTAAAAATCTCGATGGGTTTTTTCAGGCGCAGGGTAAAAGTTTCAATTAAGGTAGTTCCGGTGAAATCTGTTACCTCCTTTTCCAAAACCACATTGTTGTCCAAGTCCGTTATGACCAAGCGGCATTTGTTTTCAGAACTGAAAGGGCCGGGGAACTCAGCCACTATGCCATATTCGATCTCCTGCCTGCGGCAAGAGAATGCGCTGATCAGGAGCAACAGCATTACATAATAGGTAAATGTCTTTTTCATGTTTGTAAAAGTTTTACGGTTTAATACTGCACTATCTCAAACCCTTTTTTCCCATTTCTAAAAGGGTCGCCGGTTGTCCAGGGCATACCTTGTAGCATATCCTCGTAGCCAAACTCTCCGGAGTGAATGAGGGTTACACCGTAAATTTTAAAAAATTGGTCTGCAAAAGAGGCTGCTTTATCATTTAAATGTGGGATCAAGTCTGAGGCGCGGAATCCTTTGAATTGATCAGGATGCCCTTCTATGTTCCAGATAAAAGAACCTATGTCCTTTTCTGGGTTCTCCAAATTGGTCGTTGTCCGTAACCAGTCCACGTTATCACTGCATTGTAAACTGAGGACACCACCTTGATAATTTTTGGTTTTGAGTGAAATCTGCGCATCATTATCAACAGTTATTATATCACTGGGGGTTTCTTTTTCTATTTGACGATTGGGAAAAGTATTGGCCGTGAAATAGAAACGCCAGTCGGAAGGAATCCCGTTAGGCACAGCGATGTTGTCAATGCCAAAAAAATTGTCTTCCAAATGAACAAACTGCTTTTTGTCCGCCGAAAATGCAGAAGCCTTAACTTTGATGTTGTTGAGTAGTATTGGTGTGGTAAAATCAAGGGTCCTGGGAGGGAACATGAATCTTGATGAATCCACGGTTATGGTATCCTGAACCATTTCAGAAGGCAGGTAACAGCTTTTTGCCTTATTTGTCTTATTATCGGTTCTAATGATAACAAGCCCTTGTCCTTCTTGCATAAAAATTTTATGAACAGTATTTAAGGGAAATGATTGGGGAATGGCCATTACGCCTACGAAATGATACTCATACTGCGAATGGTATGGGCCCATATCAATGATGACAGGCTTTGTTGGCGGTGGTGAATGCGTGAAGCGATCTGGGAAAAACCTGAAAGAGCCCGAATTTTTTAAACCCAAATGCGAAAAAACCCAAACAGATTTTTTATTGCCCCCTGAAGAGAGATCGAAGACAAAGTGCGCATTAAAAACTTCGATGGGATTTTTCAGTCGCAGTGTCGAAAGTTCAAAGACTTTGCCTGTAAAATTCAGGATTTCTTTTTCTATCAGGATGTTATTATCCTGATCGGTAATGATAAGTCGGCATTTTTCTTCGGACTTGCTAAAAAAAGGAGGAAACTCTGCCACTACACCATATTCGATCTCCTGCCTGCGGCAAGAGCATACGCAGAAAAGGAGCAGCAAAAAAACAGCGATAAAGGTAAATGTCTTTTTCATGTGTACAAAAGTAGTGCTTATGGTTCTCAGGACGAATATTGGGCAGTCAAAGTTTGTGCAAAGGATTTTCAATTCCTGATCTTTTTTCTCGTAATTTTAAAGAGTGCAAGCATTTTCCAAAAAACTTGCGACCTTTGCGGCCCTTGGAGTTTGTCTTGAATTCCATCAATCGGCTGCAAGCAACAAATTTTGTTCTGTGCTGCGTTAACTTTCTTCGCCATAGCCGCCGGCTATGTCTGCGAAAGCCGCCTTGCCCAAAACAAAATTTGTTTACTTTCGCTCAATCATGGAAATCCAGACAAACTCTTATAACTGCATGATTTCATTATGGAAGACGTAAGCACAATTTTGGCCGAAGCTAAGGCCCACATGGAAAAAGCCCTTGATCACTTGGATCACGAACTTCAAAAGATTCGCACTGGCAAAGCATCCACCTCTTTGGTTGCCGACCTTTTGGTGGATTATTATGGTACACCAACGCCATTGCCCCAGATTGCAAACCTGAGCGTGACGGATGCTCGCACGATAGCGATCCAGCCCTGGGAACGCAATATGCTTGGCCCAATTGAGCGGGTCATCATCAACTCCAATATCGGCATCACTCCGGCCAATGATGGCGAAGTGATCCGCCTGAGCGTGCCGCCTCTGACCGAAGAGCGCCGCAAAGAAATGGTGAAAAAGGCCAAACACGCGGGAGAGGAAAGCAAAGTAGGCGTGCGTACGGCTCGCCACAAAGCCCTTGACCACCTTAAAAAGGCCGTAAAAGATGGCTTGCCCGAAGATATGGGCAAACGCAAGGAAACTGAACTTCAGGACATGGTAAACAAATTCGTTGAACAGGTGGACAAAGTGGTCACAGCAAAAGAGAAAGAGATCCTTACCGTTTAATCAGAGGCGTAATCTGACGACCTCACCTATTATAGTAGTAAAATGAACTTAGAAAAATACTTGGTTGTCGCCGGATTGCCCGGTGTGCACAAATTGGTCTCTACTCGCCCCAATGGACTTGTCATTGAAGACCGTAACGAAGGCCGTACGCGCTTTGTGCCCATACGCCAACAACAGGTAACCCCTTTGGGTACTATTGCCGTGTACACGGATACCGATGAAGGTACCGTGCCATTGGCCGATGTGTTCCAGAAAATGCTGGATGCCTATGACACCACGCCCCCGGCACCACAGGATGCCAATAGTGCAGCATTTCGCGCATACTTCAGCACGGTTATTCCTGAACACGACAAAGACAGGGTACACATCAATGACATCAAAAAGTGCATTAAATGGTTTAATTATATGCGCGAAAAAGGTATTTTTGACGAAATAAAGAAGGCGGATGCCGCCGCAAAAGCCGCTGAGCCAGCTGCAGCGGAAACCTCAGAAGATGTACAAGCATAAAAAAGTAGTGGTGGTGCTGCCTGCTTATAATGCAGCCAAAACATTAGAAAAAACATACCGCGAAATCCCTTTTGATTTAGTGGATGAGGTCATCCTGTGCGATGACCATAGTCGCGATAATACTGCCGAATTGGGGCGCTCTTTGGGTATTCAGCACGTGATCGTGCATGAAAAAAATAAAGGCTACGGTGGCAACCAGAAATCACTTTACAACAAAGCGATAGAAATTGGTGCAGATATTGTCATCATGTTGCACCCCGATTACCAGTACACCCCCAAGCTCATCCCATCCATGGTCAACATCATCGGAGAAGACCTTTACCCTGTGGTGTTGGGTTCGCGCATATTGGGTATGGGTGCCCTTAAAGGGGGGATGCCAATGTACAAATACATCGCCAATCGCTTCCTGACCTTTTCTCAAAATTTGCTGATACGCTACAAATTGAGCGAGTACCACACGGGTTATCGCGCTTTTAGTCGCGATGTGCTGCAAACCATTGATTACAATCAAAACTCGGATGATTTTGTTTTTGACAATGAAATGCTTTCCCAGATAGTTTATGCCGGTTTTGATATAGGAGAGGTGACCTGCCCTACCAAATATTTTGAGGAAGCATCCAGCATCAATTTCCGCCGCAGCATGAAATATGGCCTTGGAGTGTTGCGAGTGTCCTTAGGGCATTTTTTCCAGCGCATTGGCTTGCTTAACCTGAAAATGTATCAGCGTTTGAAGTAACGCACACCGTTCTGATATAATTTTCATCCGAGTCAGGAAGCTGGCCTTTTTCAATGTGCAAGTCAAAAGACAGTTCAATATTACCTTTGCAGACAAACCCCTGGGTTTTTGCTGAATGACCATCCCAGCTGAAATTGTTCAGCAACATATCCCGCCGAAAGTCAAGGGCTTTCAGTCCATAGGCCTTGTACATGGCTTCCTTGGCCGTCCATAAAATATGCATCATGTCATATTGGTGCTCGGCAGATCTTATTTGAATAAAGGCAAATTCGGTCTCGTTGATAAACTTGGGCGCCAAACGCGTCATTTTTGATACCAATACCTGAAGATCGCAGCCAATTCGGATATCGGTTTGCTGCACGGCTGACTCCACCAAAAGTGCTGCCACTATGCCTTGCGAGTGACTAAGGGAGCAGGAAAATTCTGGTTTTTCCAAAAAAAAGGGCTTGGAAAAAGCATCTTTTGCCAAAGGGATACGCTGGGGCATGCCCGTGAGCTGGTGCAGCAACCAACGACTGGCCAACCACTCCAAACGACGAATACCCTTGTGCAGGGCCAATTCCGCCATCTCATCAGTGGTCAGCGGCAGGTCATGTCGAAAAAAATCCTCCGATTCCGTAATCTGCCAAACGCCAAAGGATGCGCCACCAAATGGCCGTCTGATGCTGAGCAAGGGCATAATCAAAACAAATTGATTCCGTACCGGAAAATCCAGACCAAGGCCAGCAGGGCGGTGGCAATCACGATGCCGCGCATGGAGCGATCCCAGCGGCGGTTGCGGTAAATATTCAGGGGCAAAAGATTAAGCGAAATAGCCAAAATAGCCACCGTTCGCTCCCTGAAATTGGAGGCCAAGCCTGCGCCACTGGCAGCACCGCGAGCTTCGAGGAGGTTGAACAATTCGTATAACAGCACAAATGTGCAGATGGGCAACAAAAGGCCAAAAAGCAGCCCAACCCAGATTTCGTTGCGATAAAACACGTTGTTGAGAAGGTATGAGTGAAAAATGAGGTTTCGAGGGCTCTTGCTGCCCTTTATGTGTGGCAAAGGTAAGAAACAGTTTTAAAAGCCCTTTACGGCCCTAAAACATCGTATTTAGATGAGGCATTGCGCAACACAGAAAAAAAATGCCCTAATTTTAGCAACTACCTTACATTTTTCTACGTGATAGTGTCGGGCTTTTTTCATTCCTATTAATTTCGCCCACCTTTTTACAAGGACTTAACTTAAGTTGTTCCAAACCTTACTCATTCATGGTCACTCGTTTACTGACAGTAGTTATTTTCATTTTAAGCGCACAGTTACTTTTTGGTCAAAAATTTATTGGCGAAAAAGTAAATGTAACGTCTGCCGACCTGGCAGAGCAATTCACCCATTCAGAAGTATATCGGCTTGATATTGCCAACCTGAATGCGATGATCAAAAAAAATAATGGCACATACGGCAATCCGCTGGAATTGCAGTTCGGGTCATTAAACTGGAAATTGGATCTTGAGCCCAGCGGTATCATATCTGAAGATTATGTCCTTCAGGTAAAATCATTGCGGGGAATCGAAAAGTATTACCCCAAGGAAAACAAAGCGTTCAAAGGCACGGAAATCAATGGCAAAGGTGCCGTAAGGATGACTGTTGACAAGGACTTTCTGCACGGTTATGTGCGCAATGGCGAAAAAATGTATTTTGTAGAGCCGTTGTATTACCACGAGCCTAAAGCAGAACGGAATTTGTTTGTGGTGTACGAGCGAAAAGATGTAATCCGGGATGAAGAGGCCACTTGCGGAATGGAAGATTTGGAAGAAAACAGGGAAATACTCAGGCATCGCCACGAAGAAGAGGCGCACGGCTTTGAGGGCAAGGAAAGCAATGGAGTTTATGAACTGGAGTTGGCTATTGCTTCTGACCGCTCCATGTTCAATAAATACGGTTCTGAATCAGCCGTTGAGAACCACAATATCGCGGTAATCAATGACGTGGAAGGGGATTATACCGGTTCTTTTACCCATGATTTATGTTTTGAAATCGTTACGCAATTTGTTGTGACGGGTACCGATCCCTGGACCTCATCCACCAACGCCAGCACCTTTTTGGGTAGTTTCCAGACCTGGGGCCAGAGCGGAGGCTTTGGTGTGTCCTTTGATTTGGGCGAAATATGGACCAATCGCGATTTTGATGGCGGCACGGTCGGTATCGCTTTTTTGAATTCTGTTTGCAACAGTACCAAATACCATGCTTTGCAGGATTTTACCTCGAATGCCGAGCTTTTGCGCTGCATGACCTCCCATGAAATAGGACATAATTTTAGTTCACAACACGACGCGCAAGGCGGTGGTAGTTGCCCGCCCAACTTTATCATGTGCCCTTTTGTGAGCACTTCCAGTACCTGGAGCGCACAGTCCATCAATTCCATCAGCAATTACATGCAGACGCGCATCAACAACGGATGCCTGTCCGTATGTGGCCCTCCTCCCCCTCCAGCAGAAGCCAATTTTGATTGGTCGCCTAATCCTGCCTGTGTTGGTCAACCCGTACAGTTCACAGACCTCTCTACGGGCAATATAACAACACGCTCCTGGGTTTTCCCTTCCGGCACGCCCGGGACATCCACGCAGACCAACCCAACTGTAGTGTGGAATACACCAGGTACCTATAGCGTAAAACTGACGGTACAAAGCCCCGGCGGATCCGTCTCAACCACTAAACAGGTGGTGATAAAACCTCAACCCGTCGCTAATTTTACCTTTACGGTTGATGGATTGACGGTTAGTTTTAACAGCACAAGCACCAATGCGATTACCCATGAATGGGATTTTGGTGATGGCCAGGGTTCTTTTGAGGAGGATCCTGTTTATACTTATGGCGCTGCAGGCAATTACACTGTGAAATTGACCGTAACAAACGAATGCGGCACCGCTACAAGAACACAATTTGTTATTACGGCCCCAACAGCCGATTTTACCGCAAATCCAACAACCGGATGTGCGCCCCTAACGGTACAGTACACCAACCAGTCCTCCTCTAATGCCACATCTTATGTCTGGCAGTTTCAGGGCGGCACACCATCCACCTCATCCCAGCCCAATCCTATCATTTTGTACCCCACAGCGGGCACTTATGGTGTTACGCTGACGGCTGTCAACGTATCCGGTTCGGCAACCATGGTAAAAACAAGCCTGATCAAGGTGAATCCTAAGCCGACGGCAAGTTTTACGCATGATGATGATGGGCTGACCGTGAAGTTTACCAATACGAGCGGTATTGGTGGCAATTTGTGGAATGCACAAATTGCCGGTGCTACAGCTAACTACTATTCCGTACGTTTTGCTTCTTCCAGCATTGGTTGGAAAGTGGGCAGCAATGGTACGATTGTAAACACCAACAATGGCGGTGCTACCTGGACTCCACAATCATCCGGCACTTTTAATGACCTGCGCGCTGTTCATTTTGTTGATGCCAACATAGGCTGGACCGTAGGCAATGCGGGCACCATTTTAAAAACTGTCAATGGCGGTAATAGTTGGAATGCGCAAAACGCTGGTACAACTAATGACCTCAGGTCAGTATATTTTATCAATGCCAATACGGGCTGGGCTGTAGGCAACAATGGCACTATATTAAAAACCATCAATGGTGGCACCAATTGGACTGCACAAGGCTCAGGGAGCCTGAATGAGCTGAGGTCAGTTCATTTTGTTGATGCCAACACGGGTTGGGCAGTGGGTGTTAATGGTACTATACTGAGTACAAACAATGGTGGCAATGCCTGGGCCGCACAGTTGTCTGGCACCACCACTACCCTCAATTCCGTTCACTTCAATTCCATCAATATTGGCTGGGCAGTAGGCAATGGCGGTGTCATATTGAGCACAGCCAATGGAGGCAATACCTGGGTGGCACAAAAATCAGGCACCACCAATACCCTCAATTCCGTCTATTTTGTTTCCGCGAACATCGGTTGGGCAGTAGGCAATGGCGGCACCATATTGAACACCACCAAAGGCGGAAATAATTGGTCAGCACAGAATTCCGGTAGCAGCAACAACCTTCATGCTGTTTATTTTATTGACGCCAACACGGGTTGGACGGCCGGCGAAACCAGCACGGTATTGACTACCATCAATGGCGCTACTTATTTGTGGGATTTTGGGGACAGCAATACCAGCACGCAACAAAACCCTACACATGAATACAATGCCTCGGGCACTTACACTGTAACGCTTACGGTAACCAACAGTTGTGGCACAGCAACGGCAACCAAAACCATTACCATTGCAGGCCCACCTACGGCAGCATTCACGGCTTCAAAACTCACGGGTTGCAATACCCTGACCGTACAGTTTACCAATACCTCGACAGGCAGCCCTACGGCTTACCTGTGGGTATTCCCAGGCGGAGAACCCGATACCTCTACCTTAGCCGATCCTGTGGTGGTTTACAATACCCCTGGTATCTATTCCGTGACTTTGACCGCAAGCAATCAATTTGGCACCAACACGGCTGTTCAAACCAATTATGTGACGCTGAATACCACGCCCAAGGCTAATTTTACCCAGACGGTATCCAATTTTACAACGGTAAATTTTGTCAATAGTAGTACCGCTGGCACTCAACCCGCAGTAGTTGGTTATTTATGGCTGTTTGGCGATGGTGACACCAGTAACCTTGCCAATCCTGTACATACTTATAAGGATGATGGCAGCTATCAGGTCAAATTAATCGCGACCAATGTATGTGGCACAGATACAATGACCCGGACAATTGTGATCGTGACACCACCAACGGCTAATTTTACTGGGGCGCCTGCAACCGGTTGTGTGCCACAAACCGTTCAATTCTCCAACACATCCAGCGCCAATGCGAAGACTTTTAACTGGTCCTTCCCAGGCGGTAATCCAAGCAGCAGTACCGATCCAAATCCGATCGTAACATACACATTGGCAGGTAGTTATAGTGTTTCTTTGACGGTTGGTAATTCGGCTGGCAGCTCGACATCTGAAAAAGCAGATTTTGTCGTAACGAATTCAAAGCCCAGCCCGGGCTTTGACCAAAGTACAACTGGCCGAACGCTTACTTTGACCAATACTTCCACTAATGCCAGCACGTATTCATGGGCATTTGGAGATGGCGGTAAAAGTTCGGAGAATAACCCGATTTATACGTATGCCAATGATGGCACCTACACCGTAACGCTTACGGCGTCCAATGGCTGCGGTGATGTAACCAGTACTCAAACCGTTTTGATTGTTACACCCACAACCGCTAATTTTGAGGCAGTGAATACGATTGGTTGCCCAGGGCTTACGGTGCAGTACAACAATACTTCATCCAATAATGCCACTACCTTCAACTGGAGTTTCCCGGGAGGTACTCCCGCTACGTCAACAGCGAAAAGTCCAATTGTGACCTACAATACAGCGGGAACATATTCAGCTACTCTTGTTGCCAGTAATGCACAGTTCTCGGATACCCGTGTGCTGAATGACTTTGTAGTGGTCAATCCGACGCCTACCGCAGGATTTAACAGTAGTAATAATGGCTCAACGGTTTCATTTTCAAATACTTCTGTAAATGCGGTATCCTATTCATGGTCCTTTGGTGACAATAGTTCCAGTGTTGAGGAAAACCCTGTCCATACCTATGCCAATGATGGCAGTTACACCGTGACCCTCACCGTAACCAATGCCTGCGGCACAGCAATCAGTACTAAAAATGTAACGGTTGTAACAAAGCCAACGGCTAATTTTAATGCCACCAATACCAATGGCTGTGCGCCATTGACCGTAACGTTCAACAATACAAGCAGCAACAACGCTACTTCATTCCAGTGGGAGTTCCCTGGCGGCACACCCTCAAGTTCAACGGATAAAAACCCAATCGTGACGTATGCCGCTGCAGGCTTGTATTCTGTTAGCCTGACCAGTAGCAATGCTGCCGGAAGCAGTACTGCCGCGCAAAGCAATTATGTCAGCGTTGCTGCTGGCCCGAATGCCGGATTTAGTGCGTCAGTGAATGGTTTTGCGGCCAACTTCACCAACAGCAGTACCGGCGGAAACTCGTATGCCTGGGATTTTGGAGATGCCAACACCAGCAATGATGTCAATCCAAGTCACACCTATGCAAAGGATGGCAACTACACGGTTATTTTAACGGTAACCAATCCTTGTGGTACAAGTACATTTACGCAAATTGTAAGCATTATTACGTCTCCCAATGCTGGCTTCACAGCCAATACAACCACTGGTTGTTCAGCGTTGACGGTACAGTTCAAGGATTTGTCCTCCGGAACGGCTACTTCGTGGCTTTGGATCTTCTCTGGTGGCAATCCGAGCACATCAACGGCTCAAAATCCGACGGTTACCTACAGCACACCAGGTGTATATGACGTAACGCTTGTGGCTTCTGGCCCCGGCGGCACCAGTACCTTTACACAGTCTGGATTTATTACAGTAACATCCACACCGGGCGTTGATTTTGCCCCAGTGGTAAATGGTACTTCGGTGACCTTCAACAATAGTTCTACCAATGCAAATTCTTATCTATGGAGCTTTGGTGACAACAGCAATAGCGTTGAAGAAAACCCAATCCATACGTACGCTGCACCTGGTACATATACGGTCACGCTCACTGCAACCAATAATTGCGGCACCGTAAGCAGCACAAAAACGGTCGAAATAGCCGGAGCCGCTCCAAACGCCAATTTCAAAACGGCAGGAGATCAAGTGGGCTGCTTGCCCTTCACGGTAACATTTGACGATTTGTCCTCGGGCAATCCTACCAGTTGGAACTGGAGCTTCCCGGGTGGCACACCGAGTACATCTACTTTGCAAAAGCCTACCGTAACCTATGCACAGGCAGGTACTTATGATGTGACTTTGGAAGCAGGCAATCAATGGGGCACCAACACTGTGACCAAGAACAAGATTATTGAGGTGCAGTCTTTCCCTTCCGCCGCATTTACATACACGGCTAATGGCGGCACGGTGACATTTACAAATGGCTCATCCAATGCAACGCAGTATCTTTGGAATTTTGGTGACAACACAAGCAGCACAGAAGCCAACCCGACGCATACTTACACGGCCAACGGCATTTACACCGTACTGTTGACGGCCCTGAATCCCTGTGGCGCGGCACCTTTGGAAAAGCAGATCGTTATATCCATCATCGGTACAGAAGAGCAAAATTGGCTTTCCTATTTCCGCCTTTACCCCAACCCCAACGAAGGTCGTTTTGCGGTTGAGATGCGCGGAGAAGCTGCCAACGAAGTGGAATTTATCCTTTTCAATGCACTTGGTCAGCAAATTCGGCGCGATGTATCTGATTTTAATAGCGGCGCACTCATGCAAAAGTTAGATTACGGTCAATTGCCCGCAGGTGTTTATAACCTGCACATTCAGGCAGGCCAGCGCGTGATGCAGGTGAAAGTGACCGTACAGCGATAAGGGGAACTGTTCCAAAACAGTTTAAGAACTCAGCAGGGCAGCCTCAAATTTCAAGGCTGCCCTGCTTGTTGTGGTCTGACGACCGCGAATATGACCAAAAATTTAGCAACTACTTTTACCTCGTTATGAAATTTTACCTCAATTCACTTGTATGTTGCATGCTACTTTTCTTGGCAGCCTGCTCTGAAACCCCCAAACCCACTACTGCTACCCCTGAAGTCACCAAAGATGCTGAGCAAGAAGTGCCAATGCCAGGTTCAGACAAAGACGAACACGGTTGCAAAGGCTCGGCTGGTTACCAATGGTCGGTTGTGAAAAATGAATGTATTCGTGTTTTTGAAAGCGGCGTTCGGTTGGACCCGAAAGCGGCCCAGTTAGACCAAGCCACCTCTGCTTTTGTTGTCTTCAAGTCCGACAGCGATGATGCCATTGCCGAGGTATTTCTCCCAACTTCCAAGGAAACAATACTCCTGAAAAAAGTAGCAGACCAGGGCGCAGGAACCTGGAAATCAGAAACCCATTCCCTCAGCCAATGGAAAGGAATGTACACGCTTTCGGATAAGGCTAATCAAACGCTGTATCAAGGGCCTGACAAGTAATGGTTTCGGTCGTCAGCCAATCGAAAAAAACCGAAAAAATGGAAACCCGCCATTAAAATCATGTAACAAGGGTAGCCTATTTATTCGTCTGACGACCGCGAGCGTTTCCCCGACCAGACGGTCGGGGAAATTGAGCCTCAATCAGCCCAAAAATCTCTAATTTCATGGCTAGGCCGTTCCCTTCGCAACAAGTATAGTACTCAGAACGCTATACGTTTATTTTCTGAATGCTGTTTCCACAATGTCATGTTGCTCTTTTTCATGCTTTTTGGGGAAGCCCGTAGCCGGTGAGGCGGCGGCATCACGGCTCACGCAACGCCAGCCATATTCCGGATGATTAGTGGCCAGATAGCCCCAGGTGCCCATATTACGCGGTTCTTCCTGTACCCAATAAAGTTCGGCTTTGCCGTATTTTTTCAGCAGGGCTTCAAACTGTAACTTGGGGAAAGGATAAATCTGCTCCAAACGGACTACTGCAACATCAGAACGCTTGTCATCCTGTTGGCGCTTAAGCAGGTCATAGTACACTTTCCCGGTACATACCAATACCCGTTTTATTTTTTTGGCATCCACAACATTAGGATCATCTAAGATTTCGTGGAAGCGGGTTCCGGCTTCGATTTCGCTGATATCCCCGATGTTGAACGGCGCACGTAGGGTTGATTTAGGGGACATGACCACTAAAGGCTTGCGGAAAGGGCGTACGATTTGACGGCGGAGCAGGTGGAAAAAATTGCTGGCGGATGTTACGTTGGCCACCGTTATATTGTTTTCGGCACAACCTTGCAAAAAGCGCTCAAGGCGGGCCGATGAGTGTTCGGGGCCTTGGCCTTCGTAGCCGTGCGGGAGCAACATGACTAAGCCGCTCATACGGCCCCATTTGCTTTCTCCCGCAAATATAAATTGGTCAATCATGGTACTGGCGCCATTGACAAAATCGCCAAACTGGGCTTCCCAAACCACGAGTGCATCAGGGGTGGATAAGGAATAGCCGTATTCAAAGCCCAAAACCGCATATTCTGAAAGCAGGGAATTGAAAATACGGAGTTTGCCTTGTTTTTCTGAGATGCCATCCAGGCGGTTCAGTTCACGATCCGTGTTGGCATCAAAAATACAGGCATGCCGATGGCTAAAGGTACCGCGTTTTACATCCTGGCCGCTCATACGCACATCACGTCCTTCTAATAAAAGAGAGCCATAGGCCAATAATTCACCCAAGGCCCAGTCAATTTTACCGCTTGCAATGAGCTGTTTTTTGGCATCATTGATTTTGGCAATTTGACTCAGGGGGGTAAAATCATCTGGAATATTGGTTAGGTGCTGGAGCAGGCGATCAATAACAGGGCGTGGAATACCTGTTTCGGGACTTTCCTGGAAATCGGCATCATCTGCCGTTTTGCGCAGTGATTTCCAGGCCAATTCAGGTTCCTGATACTTGTAGGGCAGAGGGTTTTGGCGTACATTTTCCAAGCGAGCCTGTAAGTCGGCTTTAAATTCTGCTTCCAATTTTTTAGCCAATGCTTCGTCCAGATCACCGCGTTTGATCAGTACATCGGAATACATTTTGCGCGGATCGTCTTTCTTTTCAATGATTTTCCACAGCCCGGGCGCTGTGAAGCGCGGCTCATCACTCTCATTGTGCCCGTTTTTGCGGTAACAAACGAGGTCAATAAACACATCACAATTGAATTTTT
>CAZIKN010000108.1:0-18507 GCA_964539805.1 uncultured Saprospiraceae bacterium
ATGCTTGCCCTGACGAACGGTCAGGGTTGCTCTGCTGATTTACTACCTCTACGATCACACAAGATATTGCAGCGGGCAACTACAACGGTGTCTCTGACGGCATGACGATCCCGGTAACGGTAACAGTGACGGACAATGCCTCGCCCGCCAACAGCGAAACCTGCGTGGTGACCTTCACAGTAAACGACGAAGACGCGCCAACAGTGACTTGTCCGGCGAACACCGCCACCATCAATGTGGAGGCGGGCAACTCTTGCGCCATCACCATCCCGGATTACGTATCCGATCTTAACCCTACGGACAACTGCACGACTAATGGCAGCATTCTGGAAGCCCAAAGCATTCCGGCAGGATTGTACAGCACGGGTATTTTCAACGGGGCAACCGTGACGGTTAACTACACCGCTACTGATGGGGCATCACCGGCCAACACAACGACCTGCACCGTGACCATCACCGTACATGCGCCAGAGGCAGATGTACGGGGCAACAGTGTCAGTATTTTGGATGGCGACGCAACCCCTGATGCAGGCGATCATACATTCTTTGGTACCACGACATTGGGCAACCCACTCACCCGCACCTTCAGCATACACAACACGGGCGAACGGCCACTGAACGTGAGTTCTATCAATTCGTCCAATAGTGGCGAGTTTTCGGTAGGTGCATTGAGTCCGACCAGTCCGATTCCGGCAGGTCAAAGTGCCAATTTTGTCGTGACATTTAACCCTAATGGCCTTTATTTGCGTTCGTCTATCCTGACGATCACCACAAATGATTGTGATGAGGCGACCTACAATTTTGACATCAGTGGAGCGGTGGATTGTTTGCCGGCTGTCATCAACAATTGCCCAACGCCGATCAGCGTAAATGCAGCAATGGGTCAATGCCAGCAAACGGCGACTTACAGCCCGGTAATCAATGGCAATCCTGTTCCGGTGGTCAATTATACGTTCTCGGGAGCCACAACAGGTTCGGGCAGCGGGACGGGCAGCGGCGCAATGTTTAACGTGGGGGTCACAACGGTCTCATTTACAGCAACAAATGCTTGTGCCACAACGACTTGTTCGTTTACCGTAACCGTAAACGACACACAATTGCCAACCATTACCTGCCCCGCCAACCGGATAGTGAGTGCAGATGCCGGGCAATGCAGCAGTGTACAAAACTACAATGTGACAGCCAATGACAACTGTAGTAATTTCAACATTGTTCGTACCAATGGTTTAGCCAGTGGCTCGGCATTTCCCCTTGGTTTCAATGTGGTCAACTGGCAGGTGACGGATGTAGGTGGAAATACCGCCATTTGTTCCTTCTCCATCACGGTCACGGACAATCAAACGCCAACCATTACCTGCCCTGCCAATATTGCGCGCAATACAGATAGTGGACAATGTACCGCTTTGGTAAATTATACGGTTACAGGAAGTGATGATTGTATCAATTGGTCGCTAAGCCGCACAGCTGGTCCTGGTAGTGGCTCCCAATTCCCAACCGGCGTTACCACTGTGGTTTGGAAAAACACAGATGGCGGGGGAAATATGACAACCTGCTCTTTCACGGTAACGGTTACGGAGACGCAGGCCCCAACCATTAGCTGCCCAACCAATATTGTTAAAACGGCTGCTGCAAACTGTACGGCTCAAGTCTTTTATGTTCCGGCTGCTTTGAGTGATAACTGTGCAGGAGTGACATCTGCTTTCCAAAGCAGTGCGCCAACGCCTGGTTTGGTGAGCGGCTCCAATTTCCCCGCAGGCGTAACTACCGTCATACTAAAGGCTACCGATGCGGGCGGTCTGATGTCAACCTGTTCCTTTACGGTAACAGTCAATGATATTACCGCTCCAACAATTGCTTGTCCGGCCAACCGAACGGTAAACACAGATGCGGGACAATGCTATAGTGTGCAAACCTACACAGTGACCGCAACGGATAATTGTACGGGCGTGACTACAACCAGAGTCAATGGCGTGGCAAGTGGTTCCCCCTTCCCCAAAGGAGTGACCAGCACCACTTGGATGGCACAGGATGCCGGAGGTCGTACGGCCGCTTGTACATTCCTGATCACCGTCAACGATCGTCAGGCTCCTACTATCACCTGCCCGATTGACCGCACCGTAAATACCGGCACAAATGCCTGTTCTGCCATAGTTAGTTATGTAAATGCCACATTTACAGACAATTGTGTTAACGGAAGTGTCGCTAAGATCAGCGGACCAAACAGCGGTTCCGCCTTCCCCAAAGGCAGCACCAACGTTATTTTCCGGGCCACGGACCTTGCAGGGAACTCCAGTTTGTGCAGCATGAAAGTAACGGTAACGGACAATCAGTTGCCCAGCATCACCTGCCCTGGCAATATTGTGAGAAACAACGATCTGAATCAGTGCAATGCAGTGGTGGCCTACAGCACGCCAACGGCTTCTGACAATTGTACCGGTGTACAAGTGAATATGCAAAGCGGCTTGGCCAGCGGGTCGGTGTTCCAGGTAGGCACAACAACCAATA
This sequence comes from uncultured Saprospiraceae bacterium, assembly GCA_964539805.1. Lineage (GTDB taxonomy): Bacteria > Bacteroidota > Bacteroidia > Chitinophagales > Saprospiraceae > M3007. Next base: position 2,506 of record CAZIKN010000108.1, read on the forward strand.
CCTGGCGCGCAACAGATGCTGTGAGTCAGTCCACCACCTGCTCCTTTACCGTGACGATCAATGATGCCCAGTTGCCAGCGATTACCTGTCCCCCGGCAATCACGGTATCCGGTAGTGGCAGCCCATGTGGTTATGCATCGAGCCAATTGCCTAACCCTGCCGCCTCTGATAATTGTGCCGTTACAAGCCTTACAAGCAATGCCCCCACAAGCCTGCCCGCAGGCTCGAGCACCATTACCTGGACCGCCAGGGATGCCACAAACAATGTGAAGACCTGCGCTTATAACGTAATGGTGAATTGTGGGGCGAGCCCCAATAAGGGTTTGGGACATTACACACAGCGTATGTCCGTTAATTCCCCATTATTACTCTCCTTGTCGCCCAATCCGGCAAATGAAAGTGTCATCGTAGAGGTAGTAAATCAGCAGAGCAACCCTGACCGTTCGTCAGGGCAAGCATCAAATCAACAATTGCTCATCCATGATGCTTTGGGCCGCATGATTTGGCGTAAAACACTGTCGCCCGATGCCACCCGCATACAGATAGACCTTACAGACAGCACATTTGAGGAGGGTGTATATCAGGTAAGTTGGCAGACAGAGAGCAGTTTGATTACAAAATCTTTAGTGGTGACCAAAAAATAAAACGAGACCACCTGTAATAACCAGCAGGTGGATGATATGATAATGCCCGGCTCTCCAAATGTGGAGGGCCGGCATTTTATTAAATTCTCTGCCCACAAGGGAGGCGGATAAACCCGCCCCTTTGGGTCGGACAAGCCCGCCCCTTTGGGTCGGATAAACCCGCCCACAAAAGCCCAAGCGATGTGTCACCCTGAATGCAGTGAAGGGGCGTTGCCATAGTGGCTAATATTTGTTTGGCTGAATAGCAAAACCAAGTGAGGTCGAAAGGCAGAATGTGTAAAAATTTGAACAAAAGTGTTATTTTTTTGAGTCTGGCAGTACTTGACCTTTGTGTCATTATTGAAAAAAAATAAACAACAATGTTCAAAATCATTTCTCTACTGCTGCTCACCCTGTTTACCCTTTGTTCCGTTGACACGGTTTTCGCACAGGCCGAAGCCTTCATCATTCAGGTGAAAACCGACAACCCGGGTACCTCAAACAGCAACTCCTTTACCATCCCGACTACGGGCACTGGCTACAACTACGAAGTGGACTGGAATGACGATGGCATTTATGACCAGGCGGGTATCACGGGCAAAGTGACGCACGATTATGGCTCCGCAGGCATTTACACCCTGCGCATCAAGGGTGCTTTTCCGTATTTTTATTTCAACGGTGGCGGTGACTGTCGAAAGCTCTTGGATGTGAAGCAATGGGGTAGCATTGGCTGGACCTCCATGAAAAGTGCTTTTCGCGGCTGCGTCAATCTCAACATTACGGCCACCGATTTGCCCAACTTGAGCAAGGTCACCAGTATGGCTTCCATGTTTTATGGTTGTAGTTTTTTGAATGGCCCGGACAACATGAACGACTGGAACACTTCAGCCGTAACAGATATGAGTGCTATGTTCTACGAAGCCAAGTACTTCAGCCAGCCCATCGGTAAATGGAACACCGCTGCCGTGAAGAATATGAGCCAAATGTTCAGAGATGCTCAATCTTTCAACCAGCCCATCGGTGACTGGAATACTGCTGCCGTGACGGATATGAGTGAGATGTTTTACTATGCCTGGTCTTTTAACCAGCCCATCGGCAAGTGGAACACCGCTGCCGTGACCACCATGAACTCAATGTTTTTCGGTGCAAGTGTTTTCAATCAGCCCATCGGCGACTGGAATACCGCTGCCGTGACAACCATGAGGCGGATGTTTCACTTTGCCAGGTCTTTCAACCAGCCCATAGGCGATTGGAACACTGCTGCCGTGACCGACATGGGTCTGATGTTCGCTAATGATGATATCTTCAACCAGCCTCTCGGCAAGTGGAATACCGCTGCCGTGACAACCATGTATGGGATGTTCTCAAGTGTTGATGCTTTTAACCAGCCCATCGGCAACTGGAATACTGCTGCCGTGAAGGACATGGGTGGCCTTTTTGCCGGGGCTTTTGCCTTTAACCAGCCCATTGGCAACTGGAATACCGCTGGAGTGAAATATATGGATCAAATGTTCAACGAAGCCTATGCCTTTAACCAAGCTATCGGAGAGTGGAATACCGCTGCCGTGACAGATATGTCGAAAATGTTCTCCGGTGCAAAGTCCTTTAATCAGCCCATCAGTAACTGGAACACTGATTCCGTGACGAATATGAGCGAAATGTTCTTTAGTGCCAGTGCTTTCAATCAGCCCATCGGTAACTGGAACACTGCCGCTGTGACGAATATGAGCAAAATGTTTTACGGAGCCGCATCCTTCAACCAACCCATCAGTGACTGGAACACCGCTGCCGTAACAGACATGAGCTATATGTTCCGTCTTGCCAGTTCTTTCAATCAGCCGATCAGTGAGTGGAACACTGCTGCCGTCACAAACATGAATTATATGTTTTCCTATTCCGGTTCTTTCAATCAACCCATTGGCAACTGGAATACTGCTGCCGTCAAGAACATGAGGTTTATGTTTTCCAATTCCAAATCTTTCAATCAGCCCATTGGAAATTGGACATTGAACGCAGAAGTGGACATGACAAATATGCTCAACGACTGTGTTATGGACTGCTCCAACTACGCTTCTACCCTCATCGGCTGGGCCAATAACCCCACCACCCCCAACGGTCGTACTCTGGGTGCTGCTGGCCGCCAGTATGGTGACAATGCTGTAGCCGCCAGGGCTACCCTGACCGATACCAAGGGCTGGACCATCACGGATGATGTAAATGAGCAGTGCGTTGTGGCTACCCATGAACCGCGCTTAGTGTGCCAAATGAGCGCACAACCCAACCCATTCAGCGAGGCTACCACCATTCAAATGAGTGCAGACGTCAGGCTCGGCGGGCGTTTACGGATCATCAATGCCGCGGGCATGACGATAATGGAACAGGCCTGTGAACTTTCGCCCGAGCCGCTCACCATTCGATGGGAAGCGCATCAGGCACCGCCCGGGCTGTACTTCGTGCGCTTCGATTCGGGAAGCGGAAGAGTAGTGCAAAGAGTGGTAAAAATGTAGGCCTGCGCTAATGGAGAACCATCTGAAACAATTGCTAAAATTCTTAGACCCATGTTCCCTTACTACTGAAAGCCAAGGCTAAGTGACGGGGTGACTCGCAGTCACCCCGTCACTATCAGTCAGGGAATAGGAGTCAATTTCTATCATGTTTTACTACAAATCTGCTCTAATTATTATGAAAAAGTACTATACTTTTTTCTCCGTTGTGTTTGCCCCTGTGCGCTTTCACCAACGGGCTACAGGCACAACTACACCTTTTGGCCTGGCCTTCAGCCTGCTCACCCTGTTTACCCTTTGTTCCGTTGACACGGTTTTCGCACAGGCCGAAGCCTTCATCATTCAGGTGAAAACCAACAACCCGGGTACTTCAAACAGCAACTCCTTTACCATCCCGACCACGGGCACAGGCTACAACTACGAGGTGGACTGGAATGACGATGGCGTTTATGACGAGACGGGCCTCACAGGCAATGTGACCCACAACTACGGCGCTGCCGGCACTTACACCCTGCGCATCAAAGGATCTTTCCCGCGTATATTTTTCAATGCGAGTGGCGACAGCAAAAAACTTTTGGATGTGAAACAGTGGGGCATCATAGCCTGGACTTCCATGGAAAGTGCTTTTAGCGGCTGCTCCAACCTGAATATTACAGCCACTGACCTGCCCAACCTGAGCGGAGTCAGCAGTATGACCTCCATGTTCTATGATTGTATTGTGTTGAATGGCCCGGGCAACATTGACAACTGGAACACTGCCGCCGTGATTTATATGAATGGCATGTTTGCCGGAGCCAGGTCATTCAATCAGCCCATAGGCAAGTGGAATACCGCTTCCGTGGCAAATATGGCTTCAATGTTCTACAATGCAGACGCTTTTAACCAACCCATAGGCGCTTGGAATACCACCGCTGTAACCAATATGGCTGCAATGTTTATCTTTACGGAAGCTTTCAATCAACCCATAGGCAACTGGAACACCGCTGCCGTGACGAATATGGGTTCTATGTTCTATAATGCAGAATCCTTCAATCAGCCCATAGGCAACTGGAACACCGCTGCTGTGACAAATATGAATGGCATGTTCTCCGGAGCCAGGTCATTCAATCAGCCCATTGGTAACTGGAACACCGCTTCCGTGACAAAAATGGCTTCCATGTTCTCTGGTGCTATTGCCTTTAACCAGCCCATCGGTAATTGGAATACCACTGCCGTAACCGATATGAGCGGCATGTTTGGAGGAGCCAGTTCATTCAACCAGCCCATCGGCGACTGGAACACTGCTGCCGTGACCGATATGAGTGGCATGTTTGGAGGAGCCAGTTCATTCAACCAGCCCATCGGCAACTGGAATACCGCTTCCGTAAAGCTCATGCGAACCATGTTCTCTGGTGCCAAGGCCTTTAATCATCCCCTTGAAAAGTGGAAAACCGATTCTGTAACAGACATGCGTTATATGTTCTCGCGTACTTACGCTTTTAATCAGCCCATCGGTAATTGGAACACTGCCGCTGTGACGAATATGAGTCAAATGTTCTGGGAAGCCATTGCCTTTAACCAGCCCATTGGCAACTGGAACACCGCTGCCGTAACAGATATGAGCTATATGTTCAACCTTGCCAGTTCTTTCAACCAGCCCATCGGTGACTGGAACACTGCTGCCATCAAGAACATGAACCAAATGTTTGCATTTGCCGAATCCTTCAATCAGCCCATTGGCAACTGGAACACCGCTGCTGTGACGGACATGGGCCAAATGTTCAGCAATGCTACAGCCTTCAATCAGCCCATCGGAAATTGGACGTTGAATGCAGGCGTATTTATGAAGAATATGCTCGACGACTGTGGCATGGACTGCTCCAACTATGCTTCTACCCTCATCGGCTGGGCCAATAACCCCGCCACCCCCAACGGTCGTTCTCTGGGTGCTTTGGGCCGTCAGTACGGTAACAATGCTGTAGCTGCCAGAGCAACCCTGACCGATACCAAAGGCTGGACCATCACGGGTGATACGGATGAGCAGTGCGTTGTGGCTACCCATGAACCGCGCATAGTATGCCAAATGAGCGCACACCCCAACCCATTCAGCGAGGCTACCACCATCCAAATGAGTGCAGACGTCAGGCTCGGCGGGCGTTTAAGGATCATCAATGCCGCGGGCATGACGATGATGGAACAGGCCTGTGAACTTTCGCCCGAGCCGCTCACCATTCGATGGGAAGCGCATCAGGCAGCGCCCGGGCTGTACTTCGTGCGCTTCGAGTCGGAAAGCGGGTGTGTAGTAAGAAGGGTGGTGAAAATGTAAGAACAGGAGATGTAAACTTGCCCCCCTTGGTCTGACCAAGCGGGGTAAAAACCTCAATCAGAGAATACTTTAACCTCAATATTTTTTTTAAACGTTTTTTCTTAATCATGACACATTTCAAATTTTTCACTTCATTTTCTATTGCTTCATTGTTTCTATTATGTTTGACTTCTGTCAGTTGTAATAAGGATGAACAAATCGAAGAAGAACAAGAACTCATTACCACAGTGCAAGTAAAGTTTATCGGTAGTGGCTTTACCAAAACATTCACCTGGGAAGACAAAGACGGCGACGGTGGTAATTTGCCCACTATCCAAACAATTGAACTGCCAGAGGGAACAGGTGATATCATTTGCGAACTGACTGTTTTAGACAGAAGCACGGAAACAGAAAGGGATCTGACTGCAGAAATTATCAGTGAGAGCAATGAGCATCTGTTCACTTTCTTCCACGGTCCATCATTGGTAATAGCATATGATGATAGAGATAGTAATGATAAAGAATTTGGACAAAAAACAAGATGGTTTACACTGTGGGAGCCCTCATCATCCGATCTGACTATCAAATTACTTCACAAGCCTAACAAAAATAATGTAGTTACACCTGGCGGTGCTGAAGATTTTAGCATTACTTTCCCGATAGTGTTAAAATAGTATCTCGTTTGGTGTTCATCGCAGCAGTATTCGCGGGTGCGGCGCACGTCACGTGAAATCTGGTGAAACAAAGGGTGGTATATATCTCCACTTCGTTTCGATATGCCAAGTCAAGTGTGTTAAATTTGCCCTGCAATAAGCCCCCAACCCATTCAGCGAGGCTACCACCATCCAAATGAGTGCAGACGTCAGGCTCGGCGGGCGTTTAAGGATCATCAATGCCGCGGGCATGACGATGATGGAACAGGCCTGTGAACTTTCGCCCGAGCCGCTCACCATTCGATGGGAAGCGCATCAGGCACCGCCCGGGCTGTACTTCGTGCGCTTCGATTCGGGAAGCGGAAGAGTAGTGCAAAGAGTGGTAAAAATGTAGGCCTGCGCTAATGGAGAACCATCTGAAACAATTGCTAAAATTCTTAGACCCATGTTCCCTTACTACTGAAAGCCAAGGCTAAGTGACGGGGCTGTATCATAAGTCAAAAATAGAGATGGGCTAAAGAATAAAATTTTGTTTTTACTCATAGGATGACTCCGAGTCATCCTATGAGTAAAAACAAAATTTTATTCCGCCTTGCTTTTGCCTTTGATCCTTATGATACAGCCCCGTTACTATCAGCCCAGCGGAATCCGGCTAAAAATCCGGGATGACTCATGTTTAAACAAACTTAATTCCGTTTTTTGTATTGATCCCCCTTGGAATTTATCTTTCCCTGCCTATTAATCACACAAAATACATATCTATTTCCCCACGGTTTTTAACGGGTATTTTCCCCCGATATTCGCCTTTAAAATGATCTTTAACTGCTTGATAGGCAGTACCTGAAAGATTTACTTTGCCGCCTTCACCAGCTTGTTCCACCCTTGAGGCTATATTGACGGTATCGCCCCAGATGTCAAAGGCAAATTTTTTGGAGCCTACCACACCTGCGACCACAGGGCCATTGTGAATGCCAATACGGGCATCAAAACGGGGCAGCCCAATCCGCTCGCGTTCGGCATTCCATACCAGCAGCCAATTTTGCATATCACGGGCAGCCCTTACCATATTGACAATATTGGAGCCACCACCATTGGGCAGCCCTCCGGCACACATATAGGCGTCGCCAATCGTCTTGATCTTTTCAAGATTGTGTTTGGCAATAATATCATCAAATGCCTTAAAACAGGTATCCAATTCTTTGACCAAATCGCTCGGGTTCAATTTTTCCGCAATCGCGCTAAAACCCACAAAATCAGCGAACAACACGCTCACATCCTCAATATACCGGGCTTTGGTGTGGCCAGTGGATTTGAGCTCGTCCGCCACCAATTTGGGGAGGATATTGAGCAGCAGGCTTTCTGAGCGTTCTTGCTCTTCGCGGATGACTGAGTTTTTTTCAGCCAATATTCTGGCATGTTGGCGGGCGCGGATCAAGCCATAAAAAACTAATCCCACCAAAATCAACATAGCCAAAAGGCCACTGAGGTACATATTGCGTTTGCTTTCGGCCTCGCCAAGGGCCAGGTTTGTATTGAGCAGGGCCAATGAATCCAGGTTGGAGCGATAGCCTAAGGAATCCAGCATGTAGCGTTGCTGCATCAAGAGCATGGCCGAGCGCATTTGTGCCTCGTTCATCAGGTCTATTTCTTCCTCTTTCTGGGCCAATTGTGTACGAAGTACCTTGCTCTCTTCCAATTGGCGGATTTGGGCTTCGTTATATACTTTCTGGTTGGTTTCCAATTGTTTGCGCAAAGCAGTGAGCTCTTGTTTCAATTCGTTTTTGGTTACAGGACCTTCTAAGGCAGTGGCTGCGCTGCTGCCAGCAGCTGGCGCAGTGGCCACATTCGCTGCGGGCATTTCGCCGCCTCCGCTCAGCCTGGCTATGGCTTCATTGATGCGGGCCAATTCCTTATCCCGGCCATTGGCTGTAGCGAGCCTTTTTAATTGCTCCAAGTTGTCTAATGCCAAAGTGCGATTGGTACTGCCCGTTTTTTTTAATATTTCCAAGGAACTTTCAAACCTGCCAGCAGCCCGTTTCTTGCCCATCAGCAGCATGGCCTTGCCCTCGCGGTTGTAGGCTATGGCCCTCAGCTCTGCTGCTTTGGCCTTGTCGGCAAATTTTTCTGCTTCTTCAGCACTATCTTCCGCAAGCTCGTAATTGTTTGCCGCAATAGCCGCGTCAGCGAGTTGAATAAGTTTCTGCGCGCGTACCGCTCCTGCGGAGGCGCGTACCTCATTTTTTAATTGTTCAATTTTTTCATTTTGGGCAAATGCCACCAAGGGCATCAGAAAAAAACAAAAAAGAACAGATTGTAACGTTTTCATATCCAGATTAAAGACCAATGTTTCGCATGTGTTTGTAATTGGCTAAACCTGACGGATGAAAAAAAGTTGTGGGTGGAAATGATAAATAAACGAGTCCGATGTCTTTGTGCGCACATCATTGCATTTCACCTCAGTTCATCCTTTTGCCAGTTTAGCCAAAAATTGGCGATGACGCAAAAAGCGATCCAAAAACAACACGCCCAACAAACAAAGTATCACCAATCCTGCTAACATTGCACTTCCGAGGTTCAGGCTGTCCATCCAAACGCTAATATCCACTGTGGGCAGTTCCAACGGGGTGCCGCTTCCTATGTTCAGGGTGGACAATTGCCCGATGAGCATTACAAAGGGAACAAGGATAAATACCCCGAACAGCGCCGAAATCAAATAAACGATCCAGTCTTTGCCCTTGTCTGGCTTAAAAGCCGTCATTCGCTCATCTGCCCAGGCAGCCATGACACGGTCGGAAAAGTCGCGTCGGGGCTTTTCCAAAGGAGTGGCATGGAGTTGTGCCTTGAGGGCCATAATACCATCCAGGGTCTGCTGCCATTCCGGTGCTTCCAGCAATTGGTTTTCCAATGCTGCTCTTTCCGGGGCATCCAGCAGTCCATCTGCATAATCCCACAAAAGGTCTTCGTTGATGTGCGTGTTATTCATATCGCGTGGGCAAAGTTAGTGTCTAAAATGGATTTGAGGCGCTGTCTGGCACGACAAAGTTTTGTTTTGGCATTTGTCATGCTAAGATCGCAGATTTGACAAATTTCTTCCAGACTGTGTTCATACAGGTAAAACAAGGTAATTACGGCGGCATCATCTGGCGACAACATGCTTATAGCCTTGTTTATCAATGAGTTGCGTTCTTCTTTTTCTATTTTGTCCGATGCGTCCGCCGAACTGCTGTTCTTAAGCCGTATCGGGTGATCGTCATCATCTAAGGATACGATATCCGGTTGCTCCTTGCGCAAGCGGTTTAGTGCCGTAGTGTACACAATTTTGTACAGCCAGGTGCTAAACTTGGCCTCTCCCCTAAACTCCGGCAAATACCGAAAAGCGCGCAAAAAACTGTCCTGTGCCACTTCGTGGGCATTTTCCCTGTTTTTCATCATGCGCAGTGCAATAGTAAACACATACTGCTCATAGCGTTTGACCAACATGCCAAATGCCATTTGCCGCCCGTTCAGAGCCTGCTGTATCAGGGTTTCGTCCGTTAGTAATGCTGCCATGAAATAGAATATGCCGGCTTTGACATCAATCCATTCGGCAAGGTTACAACATTTTCGTTTTTTATTTCACCTTTGCCCTGAATAAGGCGCAAGCCGCCAATCCAACGACGCTCATGCAGGCAAAAAAATCATACGGGCAGCATTTTTTGAAACATGACAGCATTGCGCAGCGCATTGCCTTGTCTTTGCAACAGGCTGCCCAAACCGGGATAGTGCTGGAGGTGGGGCCGGGCATGGGCATGCTGACCAAGTTCCTGTTGGCCAATCCGGATTACGACACCTATGCCGTTGAAGCAGATGCTGATATGGTAGCGTATTTGAAAAAAAATTATCCTGATTTAGAACAAAGACTTGTTTATCAGGATTTTATGCAGTTTGATCCCGCAACTTTTTTTCAAAACAAACCCTTTTGCCTGATCGGTAATTTCCCTTACAACATCTCTACCCAAATTCTTTTTAAACTCTTGGACTATCGCGGGCAAATACCTGAAATGGTGGGGATGTTCCAAAAAGAAGTGGCGGATAGGGTAGTGTCCAAGCCGGACAGCAAGGTGTATGGTATTACCAGTGTGCTGATGCAGGCATTTTACCAGACCGAATATTTGTTTACCGTAGAGCGCGGCTCCTTTAACCCGCCGCCACAGGTGTTATCCGCAGTCATCCGATTGACTAAAAAGGAAAATTTCGTCCTCGGATGCGATGAAAAATTATTTCGGGTAATGGTAAAAACGGCTTTTAACCAGCGGCGCAAAATGCTGCGCAACACCTTGAAACCTTTTTTTCCCGCAGAAGTGCTCATGGATGACCCCTTTTTTCAGCAACGCCCGGAGGATTTGGGCTGGGAAGCATACTGCGAATTGGTAAAAAAAAGTGAGGCGCACCGACAACCATAAAAATACCCGGACCAACTTACGTCAGCCGGGCATTTGTTAATACTAACCTTTATTACTGAAATCTGATTCGTGTCATAGCGTAGAAAGTAATACAAAGGTCAGTCAAATGCCCGGCCAAACGATATTATCTGTTTTAAGTTTGGGTTAAGTTTGTGCCATTATCACATTCCCTACATTATCACATTATTACATTTTTCTATATTATCACATTCCCCACATTATCACATTATCACATTTTTCTATATTATCACATTCTCCCACATTATCACATTAATTACCCATTCATCAAATCTTCTATTTCTTCCAGCTCGATCGGGATGTTCTTAAACAGGTCAACCGGTCCGTTTGGTGTAATCACCAAGTCATTTTCCAAGCGGATACCCAAATTTTCTTCCGGAATATAAATGCCTGGTTCACAAGTAAATATATTACCTGCCTCAAACTTGGCATAACGGTTCATAATGTCGTGTACATCAAGGCCCAGGTGGTGGCTGGTGCCGTGCATAAAGTATTTTTTATAGGCTGGCTTGTCCTTGCTTTCATTTTTGACCTCCTCGCGACTGATAAGCCCAAGGCCCAATAGTTCGCTGGTCATGATCTTGCCTACCTCTTCGTTGTACTCAATGAGGGTGGTACCGGGCACCAGCATGGCTTTGGCTTCATTCATCACGCGCAACACTGCGTTGTACACGGCGCGTTGCCGATCCGTGAATCGGCCATTGACCGGAATGGAGCGCGTGAGGTCTGAGTTGTAGTTGGCATATTCGCAGCCAAAATCCATCAGCAGCACATCGCCGTCCTTGCACTGATCCTTGTTCTCAATGTAATGCAGCACACAGGCGTTTTTGCCAGAGGCTATTATAGGGGTATAGGCATGTCCTGTCATCCGGTTGCGAATAAATTCGTGGATGATCTCGGCCTCTACCTCATATTCCCACACGCCGGGCTTCACAAAGCCCAATACGCGGCGAAACGCCATTCCTGTCACATCCACACAATGCTGGGTGGCCTCTACCTCCCAATGGCTTTTTACCGTTTGCAAGCGCTTCAAAATAGGTTGGGCGCGGTGTAGGGTATGGGCCGGATAACGGGATAGGATGTATTTGGCAAAACGCAGTTCTGCGGATTCCACGGGTGAGAGATAACGATCATTCTCGTTGATATTCAGGTAAATACCTTCCGAAAGCAGGATCATTTCATTCAGTACGGCTTCTGCCTCATCCAAAAAATAAACCTTCTCAATGCCCGAGGCTGCGGCAGCCTCCTCTTTGGTGTACTTATGGCCCTCCCAGACGGCAATATGCTCGTTGGTCCGTTTGATGAGCAACACTTCCTGATGCCCTTCGCGCGGGCAATCAGGGAAAAGGAGCAGGGTGGTCTCTTCCTGGTCAATGCCGCTTAGGTAATAAACGCCCGCATTTTGCCGAAATGGAAAAAACTGGTCGCCAGAACGTGGCATCTGATCGTTGGAATTAAAAATGGCGAGCGTTCCGGGCTTCATTTCGCTGCAAAAACGCTTGCGGTTGTGCTTGAATAATGCTGAGTCGAGTGCTGTGTATTTCATGCGGGCAAATTTGCAGCCTTGTATGGGCTTTTTTACAATAAATCGGTTTTTTTTCACATTCAATCGTTGAATAACCGTTTTGGGCGGCTGATTTGCCGCTCCTGTTCAAAAAAATCATCTTTTTTTGGCCGGAAAAATCTATTTGTACCGCCTATTCGCTTTCTTTGTCCGAAATTCCACGACAGTCGCCGACGAAATGTAGGTAAATATTGCCACCTGTCCCACTTTTGCCCCTGTTTCATGGGATGTCGGGCCAAGGCAAATTTTTATCCGATAATATTCACCCATCTTATACATGTAGTCAACGCAAAGTGGTTTTGAATCTATTCACATCTGTAAATCTTTAATAATCAGGTAAATCAATCCTGGTAATCTTCAAAATCACTTAAATCCTGATAAATATTAATGAGCGATTTTTTAAAAAAAGTAAAATCGGTTTTTATCATAGAAGAAGAGCCTGCGGCACCCAAAGCGCAAAACGAAACTGAGCCGGCCCCGCAAAAAAGCAGCGCGGTACAGCAGGAAGTTGCTCCTCCCGTCCGACATGCCCCTGCCAGCATAAGTGGTGCAGTGTCGGACAAGTTTATGCAAATATTGGCTTCCGCACTGGAAAAAAACAACCAGCCCGGCTTTGATTACATGGAATTCCGGCAGGCATTGGCCAATCTGGCTAAAATGCCCATGGATGAATCCACCCGTTTCCAGTCCGCCTATGCCATGGCCCAAACCATGGGCGTGACCAAACAAAAGCTGCTGGAATCCGCACAGTTTTACCTCCAGATACTTGGCGCCGAGCAGGCCAAGTTTAATGAAGCCCACGCCCAACAGCGCCAAAAACTCATTGGTGGCCGCGAGGATGAGATAAAAGCCCATGAATCCGCCATCCAACAAAAAACAGAACAGATACAAAAATTGACCCAGGAAATAGAGCAACACCGCCAACAAAGTGAAAAGGTAAGGGCTGATATCCAGGATAGTACGGTGAAAATAGAAACAACCCGTGCTGATTTTGAAGCCTCCTTCGCCGCCGTCGCTGGCCAATTGCAACAAGATGCACAAAAAATACAGCAGTACCTTTCCTGATGGCTCAGGACTGCCTGCATGTTGACTGCATAAGCCCCTCAACAAAAAAGCTTTGCATCATCCACCATTCATTTCACAATTATTAAGTAATGAACGACTTATTTAGAAATCCGATCGCTGTTTTTATCGCAGGTTTGATCGCCCTTTGGGTAATTTTCAAAGTGCTGAAGATATTCGTCAGTTTATTTTGGATCTTTGTGATCGCCTTTGTCATATTGTTTGTCGTCAATGAGCGATTCCGCGCAACTGTGCGCATGTTCTTCCGGACCATATTTAAAAATTAATACACGAAAATAAAACGTAAAAATGACTGATTTACAGCCAATTAAACCTAAAAGTTTCTGGCAACGCCCCGAAGGTACCACAGGTGCCCTGTTTATGGGCGCTATGTTGTTGGGCGGCGGTTACCTTTTGTACAAGATACTGCCCACCTTGGTCGTGATGGCCGAAAATACCCTCTACCTCGCCGGTATGTTGGCAGCCCTGGCCGCATTGATTTATGTGGTGCTTGACCCCAAAATGCGCAACCTGATCTGGTACATGTATAAATCCGTAATGCGCTGGGTAACCGGTGTTTTTGTCCAGATTGACCCCATTGGTATCCTGAAAAGCTACATCGAGGATTTGAAAGATAATTTGTCCAAAATGAATGCCCAGATCGGGAACCTCAAAGGGCAGATGTACAAACTCTCCGAGATGATTCGCCAAAACCAGCGCGATATCCAGAACAACCTCGGCCTCGCCAACAAAGCCAAGGAAACCGGCAAGGACTCCATCATGGTGCTCAAGGCCCGCAAAGCCGGCCGCTTGCAAGAAAGCAATATGCGCCTCGAAGACCTCTACAAGCGTATGGAGGTGCTTTACCGCGTATTGAGCAAAATGTATGAAAACTCCGAGATCATGCTCGAGGACCTGAGCGACCAGGTCGTGGTGAAGGAACAGGAATACAAGGCTATTAAGGCCAGTCATAGCGCCATCCGCTCGGCCCAGGCCATTCTCAGCGGCAACAGCGACAAAAAGTACATGTACGACATGGCCCTGGAGGCTATGGCCGAAGATGTAGGCCAAAAAGTAGGCGAAATGGAACGTTTCATGGATATGTCCAAAAACTTTATGGATTCCATTGACCTCCAAAATGGTGTGTTTGAGGAAGAGGGCCTCGCCATGCTCGAGAAATGGGAAAAAGAAGGCGTTTCTACGCTGCTGGGGGTAGAAAAGAACAAAATTATTGCCAAAGCCAACTCGCCTACCGAGGTGCTGGACTTGAATAAGCCCATGCACGTGCCGACCAAGGCGGAGCGCGGGGGCAATCAGTACGATACTTTTTTTGAAGGATAAGCAGGCCTTGATGCTTAGCTTACAAGCCCTGTTTTACCGATATATTTGGCTCCCACCCTATGGTTGGTGGGCCATGCGATACGTCCGCAAAATGCGCAAAACGCGCTTTTGCGGACTATTGCTTTATATCCCTCCGGGCGTATTTCACCCCGGACTTTTTTTTAGTACCCCTATCTTTGCATCTTTCTTGCAACAGATTGATTTACAGGGTAAAACACTTTTGGATGTCGGGTGTGGCAGCGGCGCCTTATCCTTGGTGGCCGCCCAAAAAGGGGCCGTGGTCACGGGTGTTGACCTCAACCCCCTCGCGGTGGAAACGGCCCGGCTCAATGCCCGGCTCAATGCGCTCTCTGCGGATTTTCGGGAAAGTGATTTGATGGCAGAAGTGCCTGAAAATCAGTATGATGTGGTATTGGTTAATCCGCCCTATTACCCACAGGAGCCTCAAAATTTATCGGAACACGCCTTTTTTGCGGGCGAAAATTTTGCCTATTTTGAGCGCTTCTTCGCCCAGGTGGGAGATTGCATCAAAGCACAGCACCGGATATGGATGATCCTTTCCGAAAACTGTCATTTGGAAAAAATAAGTGCCATCGCCCGTAAAAATGGATTTGAGATGACTGTGGTTTTTGAACAACAAAAATGGGCGGAGCGTTTTTTTATCTTTGAATGTACTAGTGGACTAACTGCTTAATATATTGAAAATTAGCACATTATAATACTTATGCAAAAACTCATTTTAACACTCATGGCCCTATGCCTTTCCCTTGCCGCTTATGCCCAATCCTTCGCAGGCAGCTGGCAAACCAAGGACGACGAAACGGGCGAAATCAAAAGCCATATCCTGATAGAAGATACAGGTGGCAAATGGCAGGGCAAAATCGTAAAAGTACTGCGCAAAAACGCACCCACCCATTGCGAGAAATGTCCCGGTGAACGCAAGAACCAGGCCCTCATGGGCATGGTGCTTTTGGTCAATATGACCGCCAAGGGTGGTATGCTGGAAGGCGGCGACATCCTTGACCCCGAAAAAGGGAAATGGTACAGGTGCAAGATGTGGTTGAAAGAAGGAGATCCCAATACACTCGTTGTTCGGGGTTATCTGGGGCCATTTTACCGCACACAATATTGGACCAGGGTGAACTGACGCTGACCATTACTCCTGATAGAGCCACCGTTCGCGGTCGGACATGGGCAGTATGAAGTGAAAGCCCCGTTTGATAAAGCCCTGCCTTTCGTAAAAAGCATGGGCTTTTTCATTTTCCCGATACGCATCGAGCATTAACATCTCGCAAGCTTCACGGCGGGCAATTTCCAGAATGAAATCGTACATAAACTGCCCCACGCCAAGCGAGCGGTATGCAGCGTCCACCACCACGTTGTCCAACTCCAAGTACTTGCCGCTGTATATCTTGGTGCCCGTCCATACACCAGACAGGCCAAGACAGCGGTCGCCCTCATAAACGGCCACCATTCGGTACCCATTGGGCAGCATGGCATCCAGCAGTTGA
>CAZIKN010000109.1:0-18476 GCA_964539805.1 uncultured Saprospiraceae bacterium
GGATAGGAAGTGGCTGTTTGTCGCGCTTACAAATGGGTCTCTTACCGTCTCCCTTGGTGAAAAGTGAATGTAGGTTGTGCTAAATTTAGTTGGGCAAATGTAATGCTGTTGGGGGGGGGGGGGATTTCAAAATTTTATATCAAATATTTATTATTATAAAACATTTTAAATTGATAATGAATGTAATATAATTTAATAAATTTTTGCCTTGTGGTATAAATGAGAAAAACGAGCCATTTGCTGGTGTCTGAATGACACGACTGCTTGAGATAACAACTAAGCTTGGCCAAGTACCAGCGCCACCATTCTGCGCTATCTAAGGGTTTATCCGACCCCAAAGGGCGGGCTTGTCCGCGAAAATATGCGGGAAAAATAAACCCGTCGCAGCGAAGCGGAGACTCCTATACAAGCCAAGCACACACCCGAATGAACAACTCTGTTCTCATCTGCATCGCCTTGTCACTTTTTTGCGTCAAGGCAAAAAAGTAACCAAAAAAAGTCAAGTCTGTATCCAAATCCTACGATTTTTTGGCCGCAGAGGGGGCGCGAAAAAAACTCGCCCCTCTTGCGTCGGGCCTCAAACAGTTTTTTGCTTCTCCCCCCTCTGCGGCCAAAAAATCGGGATTTGAATAAGGCCGGAACCTGGCCCAATCCGATGATCTCGAATAAATTTTCATGGGGTAGTCCCGCTTGGCGAGACCCTTAACTGCGTCCCTATTGACACAACCGCTTGGAATAACAACTAAGCCTTGCCAAGACCAGCGCCACCATTCTGCGCTATTTACGGGCTTATCCGACCCCAAAGGGCGGGCTTGTCCGACAGTCTTGGCTGAAAATACACCACTTTTATCCATCATAATCTAAAGTATAAATATATTTGGCCCGCTTAAAATTCACCTTTTATACATTTGTCCAAAACGAATTATCCCAAAAAAACTTCTGTCAACAAGGCGCAAGACATTTTATTATTCATCACTCTTCATAAACACACGCTCACATGGGCAGTACTTTACACACACAGGATTACATTGTATTTCTGGCTTACTTTATTATTGTGTCAGCTTATGGTTATTGGATTTATCGGCGGAAGCAATCTGCCCAAACCAGTGCCACCGACTTTTTCTTGGCTGAAGGCTCACTGACCTGGTGGGCCATTGGGGCCTCTTTGATTGCCTCCAATATAAGCGCGGAGCAGTTCATTGGCATGTCTGGCTCTGGCTTTGCCATGGGGCTTGCCATAGCTTCTTATGAATGGATGGCTGCTGCTACATTGATTGTGGTCGCCGTGTTTTTTATGCCGGGCTACATTTCTAACAAGATATTTACCATGCCACAGTTTTTGGAAAAACGGTTTAGTCCATTGGTGGCTACCATGATGGCTGTTTTTTGGCTTTTGGTTTATGTTTTTGTCAATTTGACTTCCATTTTATACCTGGGAGCCATTGCTGTTTCGGCTATTTCAGGTTTTTCGTTTACGGCTTGTTCCGTTTTCTTAGCCATATTTGCCATAGTGATCACGCTGGGCGGCATGAAGGTGATTGGATATACCGATGTTGTACAGGTGGCCATTTTGGTGATGGGCGGCCTGGTTACCACCTATTTGGCCCTTGATCTGGTGGCCCAACAGTTTGGTACACAAGGCGCAATGGCTGGATTGGGTTTGGTGAAGGCGCAAGCGCCGGACCATTTTCACATGATTTTTGATAAATCAAACCCTCATTACAAGGATCTGCCCGGTCTTACGGTGCTTTTTGGTGCCATGTGGATTGCCAATCTCAATTATTGGGGCTGTAACCAGTACATTACCCAACGCGCCTTGGGAGCCAATTTGGAAACGGCACGCAGTGGCCTCCTTTTTGCCGCATTGCTTAAATTGTTGATGCCCATTATTGTCGTGATTCCGGGCATTGCTGCGTATGTATTGTATCAGAAGGGCATGTTTCAACAGGAAATGGTGAACGCTGCTGGCGAGGTTAAGCCGGACAAGGCATATCCGGTATTGCTCAATTTGCTTGGCCCTGGCCTCAAGGGTTTATCATTTGCCGCGCTTACCGCTGCCATTGTGGCTTCCCTGGCTGGCAAGGCCAATTCCATTGCGACCATTTTTACGCTGGATATTTATAAAAAATTCTTCAACAAAGCGCCAAATACCGAAGCGTTGGATCATACCGGGTCGGAAAACGATTACAACCTGGTGCGTATTGGCCGCTGGGCCATTATCGTCTCCATGGGCATTGCAGTGCTTATTGCGCCACAATTGCAACGCTTAGAACAGGGTTTTCAGTTTATCCAGGATTTTACGGGCCTGATTTCGCCTGGGGTGGTAGCCATATTTTTGCTGGGCTTTTTCTGGAAGCGCGCAACGGCCAATGCTGCCTTAGCAGCAGCTCTGGCGACCATTCCGCTCGGTTTTGGTATCAAGGCGCTTTTGCCTGAGGTGCCATTCCTGGATCGTATGGGTTGGGTGTTTTTGATATTGGTTGCCCTTATGGCCATTATTAGCCTCATGGATCCGAGCAGTAAAAACAATCCAAAGGCCATGAAAGTAGAGCCCTCCATGTTCCGCACATCACAGGGTTTTGCCGTTGGGGCTTTGATTATTTTGGGCTTGATTGCAGGTATTTATATTGTTTTCTGGTAAATGGCAGCAAAGGGTTCAAGATGCCCTCGTATGGTCAAAATTTGCCTACTTTTTTGACCTGAGTGGCCAAAAGATTAAGACCATGTCCTTTTAGTGGCTTATTGTCGCTCAATGGACATGGTATTTTATTTTTAAGCGCATGCTCTGAACCGGATTTGTAGGAGGCACAATAATTATGCACGTTCGCAATGCTCTATGGGGCTACAATCATCCAATAGGATATTTCCTTTGTACTTAAACAGCACCCCCGGCCCATACCAGGCTTCAAAGGTGATGTGTTTGTGGGCCTTATTGGGCGTAAATTCAAACTGTTGCTTTTGCCAGTCCTTGTGTTGAATTAATGGTGATGAACACAAGAGTTGTTCTTTACTGCCTTTTTTACTGCCGCCCCATACCCGCAATCTTACCGGGTGATTATAGCCAGCATACTGTTTTGAATGGGCCAAAAATATGGAGAAGCGGTAACATTTCCCGGCCTCCAAGGCTTCCCGAAGCGTTTGCCCTATATCCTCAGCGCTGCCATCTTCACGGGTCACAAGACCGACATAGGTTTTGCCGCTGTGCGGAGGCAGCGTTACGCCCCAAATACCAGGCTGTATGTCGGGCGTACTGCCGCCTGTTTGGGATCCCCAGCCGGCTGGGGAGGCGGATTGTTGAGGTTTGTCCTCAAAAGAAGGATTGGTGAAAGGGATAAGCCCCTCCGTTATGCCTTGTCGTGGTGCATTCCCTGCGTTTTCCTTTTGTTCAAAGGCCAAAACATTAAGGATATAAATACATAACCCAATGAAAAGATATGGACCAAATGTGGCTAAATTTGTCAAATAACAAGATGATTTAATCCCTTTCATGCCATGTGTGCATTATTTTTTGACGAAAGGACGGGTATTTATCAATAAAAACAAAGCCTTGCCTACTTTTGCAGTGCTTAAGATATGTCACGAACCAAACCTACCTA
Source organism: uncultured Saprospiraceae bacterium (assembly GCA_964539805.1). Lineage (GTDB taxonomy): Bacteria > Bacteroidota > Bacteroidia > Chitinophagales > Saprospiraceae > M3007. The sequence goes on from CAZIKN010000109.1 coordinate 3,597, forward strand.
TTTATATGCCATCATCAGTGTCGCACTGGTGTTGTTCATGTTGGGCTTTTTTGCCCTGATAATGCTGTACGGCCATAAATTGGTTACGCACTTCAAAGAGCGTGTTGACCTGTGGCTGGAGTTAAAACCCGAAACCCCGGAAACTGAGGTCGCCCGCCTTGTCCGCCAAATCCGTAATGAGCCTTTTGTATTGCCGGAATCGGTCAGCTTTGTCACCAAAGAACAGGCGCAGGCCGCCATGAAGGAAGACCTTGGTGAGGACGGCATGCTCTCCGATGTGCCGAATTTGTTTCGTGATGTAGTTCGGTTCAATGTAAGATCAAGTTTTATGGACCACGATAGCCTGAATATATGGAGGGAGACAATGAGGGCTGATAGTATCGTGGCCGATTTGTTTTTTGAAGCGGCCAGCACGGCCAATATTGGCCAAAACATACGAAATCTGAGCCTCCTGGCCTTAGCCTTGGCAGCATTGCTGATATTTGCGGCCATCACGCTTATTCACAATACCATAAGGTTGGCCTTGTATGCCAATAGGTTCGTGATCAAAAACCAGGAACTGGTTGGCGCCTCATGGGGCTTTATCAGCAAACCCTATATAGTCAGAAGTATATGGAATGGCCTGATCAGTGCCCTGCTGGCGATTGCAGGCCTTGGCTTGCTTGTGTACTGGATGCAGGCAAATATTTCGGGCCTAAAAGAGTTGCAAAATGCCAACGCCCTGACAGGCGTGTTCGTTTTGTTGATTCTGTTGGGTATCCTGATCTCCTGGATAAGTACATCATTTGTTGTGCGCAAGTTCTTGAAAATGCGCTTGGATGATTTGTACTAATGCCCAAGCCCTTTTATGGATAACAATAATTTACCTAATTAACAGCCCTAAAAAAGCATTACTTCAATACAAATATGGCAAAGACACAACAGCGTCCTCAACCCCAATCGCAGGCCTCTGCTCCGGCACCTGCAAAGAAAGCTGCTCCGGTGCGCCGCACAGAAACACGTGAAAGTATTTTCAGCGAAGGTAGCAATGAATTGATTTTTGGCCGTACAAACTACATTTTTATTGGTGCGGGCTTGCTTCTGGTATTGCTTGGCCTGGCAGCCATGAGTGGCGGGGCTATGCCTGATCCCAACAAATGGGAGCCTGAGCGTATTTACAGTTTTCGCCGCATAACGCTGGCCCCCATTCTAATGGTTGCCGGTTTTGTGGTCATTGGACTGGGTATTTTTAAATCAGACAAACAAACGAGCGAAGCAACAAGCCCTCAAACAGAAGCCTAATGAACCTGATTCATGCGATTGTCCTTGCCATTATCGAGGGCATCACAGAGTTCCTGCCGATATCCTCTACCGGGCACATGATCATTGGCTCCACGGCCATGGGCATAGCCTCCCACCCGTTCGTGAAAGTATTCACGGTAGCGATACAGTTTGGTGCCATTTTGTCCGTATTGGTGTTGTATTGGCGACGGTTTTTCCAAAACTTTGTTTTTTATGTTCGCCTTTTCGTGGCTTTTTTGCCGGCTGCGTTTTTTGGGCTGATTTTTAAAAAGCAGATTGACAGCCTGCTGGAAAATATTGTGGTAGTAGCCATAGCCTTAATTGCAGGAGGTATTCTCTTTCTGTTTTTGGATGGATACTTTGAAAAACGGGCGCGGCGAAATACCAGTATTGAGGATATAAGCTTGCCCAAAGCACTTAATATTGGCTTTTTTCAGGTCATTTCTATGGTTCCGGGCGTAAGCAGATCCGCTGCGACCATTATTGGTGGGCTTACGCAGGGGATGTCCCCAACAACAGCAGCGGAGTTTTCCTTTTTTTTGGCCGTGCCCACTATGCTTGCAGCCACCTGCAAATCACTTTGGGATTATGTCAAAGAGGAAGGCGGTACTTTTAGTGGTGACGAAATGATGCTGCTCGGCGTGGGCAACCTGATCGCTTTTCTGGTAGCCATGCTGGCCATCAAAAGTTTTATCCGTTTTTTGACCAAGCACGGGTTTAAAGTATTTGGATACTACCGTATTGCCGTAGGGCTTATCATTCTCATCCTGTGGGCATTGGGCGCTTTTGAAGGGGTTGATGTGGGCAATTTTTAATGTTCAACTTGTTCTTGGTGGTTTCATCAAGTACGCTATACTATAAATAATGCTTTCCGAAAACGAATTTTTCATACCAGATCAACCGGATCACCAAGCTGCAGCGCCTGAATTGAGCGATATACAGCCCCAGCAGGATGGCTTACAGTTGGTCATGGATTGCTCCGAAAGGGTTAAAACAGCCATCGGCAAGGTAATTGTTGGTCAGGAGGAAATGCTTGATCTGTTGTTGGCCGCTGTCTTCACAGGCGGGCATGTGCTGTTGGAAGGGGTGCCGGGTATCGCTAAAACCCTGAGCGCCAAGCTCTTGGCGCGCACATTGGATACGGGATTCAGTCGTATTCAGTTTACGCCCGACCTTATGCCGGCTGATGTTATCGGGACTCCGGTTTTTAACCTCAAATCATCCGAATTCATTTTCAAGGCAGGCCCTATTTTCTCCAACGTAGTTCTGATTGACGAGATCAATCGCGCGCCAGCCAAAACGCAGGCGGCCCTGTTTGAAGTCATGGAGGAACGCCAGATTACCATTGACGGAACGACCTATAAGTTGGATGCTCCCTTCTTTGTCGTAGCCACCCAAAACCCCATTGAGCAAGAGGGCACCTACAAACTACCCGAAGCGCAGCTGGACCGCTTTCTGTTCAAGATTATATTGGAATATCCCAATCTGGAGGAGGAGCGCGCTATTTTGCGCAGGTTTAGTGCTGATTTTGACAACAAATTAAGCGAAACCTTGACTCCGGTGCTTAGCCCTGCTGATATTGAACAATGCCGCCAACAGATAGAGGCGGTTTATATCAAAGAGGATCTGTTGGATTATGTAGCGGCTATTGTGCATAGCACACGCAACCATGCCGACCTGTTCCTGGGGGCCAGTCCCCGAGCTTCACTTGCCATTATGAAAACAGCCAAAGCGGCAGCTGCCATGGTCGGTCGGAACTATGTTACGCCCGATGACATACGTTATATGGCCTGGCCAGTTTTGAACCATCGGATCATACTTACCCCTGAACGCGAAATGGAAGGTTATACCACCAAAGAAGTGGTAGCGGATATTGTGAAAAAAATAGAAGTGCCCAGATAATCTGGGCTACTGTAATACCAGTGGCTTTGGTTTGGGGTGTTTAAAATTTTATAATTTATTGATTATGAGTATTTTTTGAAAAATTTTTTCAGCGGGTTAAATTTTTTTTAAAAAATACTTGTTCGTTTTGATGTTGCTACACTATCTTTGCCCCGCTTTTGAAAGAAAAAGCAAATGGATTGGTAGTTCAGTCGGTTAGAATGCCGCCCTGTCACGGCGGAGGTCGCGGGTTCGAGTCCCGTCCAGTCCGCAAACATTTTAGATAAGTCCTTGTGCCTCAATTGGTTACAAGGACTTTTTTATTTGCGTTGTCGCCTACGTTGTCGTTTTGCTCTGTTTTGGAGTTTTAGGATTTGCATTTCTGCTTACTGGCATACTTTTGATTGGGAGAAATTACCGCCTGCGCTTTCTCTCCATTTGTCAACGTTTCAACCTTGTACTCTATGAAAACCCAAAAGATTCTCTCCGGCCTTCGCACAGGTGCTTTATACGCCATAGGTATTTTCATCACTCTCCTTTGCGCGTTCTCTCTTTCCGAAGGTCGGTTTTTGCCCGGCTTCTTTTTCGGAATGGCCGCTCTGTGGATTCTTCCAGTCACCCAGAGGTTTCTAAATGCTAAGTTCCGTTTTCCGCGCTGGGTAAATTGGGCAGCACCAATTTCGGCCTTTCTGATTGCTCTGGTTGCTTTGGCTTTATCCCTACCAACTCCAAACCGGGAAACCGTGCCTGTTCAGCCGATTGCAAAGGATACCATTCCGACAACGCCAACCGTCCCTGTTGTCGCTGCTCCGGTGGATGACGTTTCAAAACATCCGATGTTCAGACTGTTTGAGCGTTGGGAAGTTGGAAATTCGAGGGTTATGGCGCGTTGGGTGGATTCCGTTTCCTTGTTCCGGCCAATTTCCAGTTTGTCGGCTGCTGATTCGGCCAAAGTAGCCGCCATTCAAAAACGTTGGCTTGAAAAAACCCTTAAAGAGAACAATGAATACCGATGGTATCTTTCTTTCCAGTCGGTCAAACTTGATAGCGTGGTTTTTACAGTCTCTCCGAAAAGGGCCAAAGAATGGATTTTGGAAGATGCAGAGGAAATTCAAACAGACCTTTGGTATGTAGATTACTTTGCAATGTTGAAAAGGGAGGGACTTCCATACTTGCCCATTTTGATAAAATTTGCACGTCCGAAAGGAATGAACAGCCCGTTTCACGTTGCCCAGCAAGGGTGGGAAAAGGCTGATTCACCCTATATGCTTTGTACTATTTACATGGGCGAACACGACGAAAAGAAAAAGTGGGGGTACGTCTCCGGCGGGATAAAGAAGGACGGGGAAAAGTATTTGGTTGTTCAATTAGAGGGCGGCGGCACAAAACTTTACAAACGTTGGGGGGAATGGGATAGGTATGCCTTTTACTACGACCGTGCCGAATGTTCCTCCCGGAATGGGGTTGATTATGAGAAACTTGACTAAGTGATTTGTTGCTCAATAGTTGTTGTATCTGGAGTGGGGTTTCCGAAAATCTGCGGGAAGTTGGCCTGCTGTGCGCCCATTTCGTCAATGCAGTCTTTGTAAAACTGGATGATTTCTTGCCGTTGCCTTTGTTCATCAAAACCAAGAAATTCATAAAGTGGTCTTGTTTTTTCTACGATGAATTCTTTACTGCCTGTTGGTTCAATCCAGTACCATCCTTTGCCCTGCAAGGCATTGAAAAACGATTCTGAAAGAGCCTTTTGCGCCCCGGTTTTGCCCATGAATTTTGCCTTTACAATCAGTTTTGGGTGTCCATCTTCCCACCAAGAGGCTACACCAAAACAGATTGCTATATCTCGGTAGTTGTAGTAAAAACCGTACTCCTTTCCGCCAATTTTAGGCACAAAGACATTGAGTTTTCCCAGTTTCTTTTCTCTTACAAAGTAGTCGTTTATGTCATCAACTATGACACTGTTGATTTTGTCAGCAGTCGAAAAGAACACATTGATTGCTGCGAGGTCTTGGTAATCAAACTTATTCATCATTAAACGTTCGTTTTTAAGGTACGTCCTCATTTCTCTGGTAAAATCGCCACATTTCGATGTGATAGCTTCTCCAACTTTTTGCCATCGTAGCGGTATGAAATTCACACCCAACTCTTTGAAATTGTAGGCTTTATTGTCTGAATAAACCGTCAAATAAACCAGTATTTTATTGGAGGCACGTTTATGGTTTAGGATATTGGCATAATCCGGTAATTGTCCATCCCCTTCGCCACTGTCAATTTTATTCTCAATTATAATTACCGTGTCAGGAAGGCTGATTTCGATGTCTGGGTATCGTTCTTGGTAATGAGGTGAAAATTTTGGATAAAATTTTTGAGTTTCAACCACTGGGTTTTTCAAAACCGGGGAGGTTTTTCCCGGTTGAACCTGCAACAATACTAAGAACGCCTCCCAAAATATGGGGTCGGTTGCTAAACAGTGTGCCAACAGTTCAGTCAAATAGTCCTCTTTATTACTATCTGACAATTTTCTAAGTTTTTGAAAAACAGACATTTAGTATGGTTTGACTCTCAATAGTCAAGTACATAAACCAATAAACGTACCAAAAAATATTACTTTTTTCACCGACCGACCGCACCCGAACGAGAGTGTACCCTGGTTGCGGGCGTATCTACAATGTAGGTTTTAAGGGTGGGGGTCTCCAAGTGTGTCCGTTTATTGTCTACCCGATATACTTGTCGTAGCCCCCACGCATCTAAACCATTGATTTTCAATAAGACCCTTTGTTCCTGCCTTTTATCTGTTTTTTAGGTGTCCTTAAAATCCATTTTCTCATCTGTCTATACCTATAACTTTCCTGAAACGGCCTCCCCGATTTGTTTTGCCTGCTCCGGCGTAAAGAGTTTCAGAAATTGGGCAAGTACCTTAAACCGTTTCTCTTGCGGAATGTGGGTTAGGTACGTCCCCAACTTCCTGTAATGGGGTAAGAGCGTTTCAAAGAGTATCGTTTGAAGTTCGACTTCCTCTTTGGTCGGGCTTCCTTTTGAGAGAAAATACGGGGTGAATTTCAAAAGGGCAGATACCTTTTTGTCCGTCTCCAATGCCGGGAAGTGTTTCCAGAGTTTTCGGAGTGCAGGAAGTACAAATTCCTTCAAATCCTCTTTGGTTTCCATTGTAAGGCGGTTTCGGTTTCCCATTCCCCGGCCTTTCTTTTTGCTTTGTTCGTCCATGACGTGAAAATTTTAGTTAGAGTTATTGGTTATTACTCCGGCCATTTTTCTGCTCCTACATTTTTATATAATATTGGTTGGCTTACAGTATGCGAATCCGCTTGCGCAGCAAGTGCATTCGCCGTATAAAACCAAGTGTATTTCTTTTTTCTTTAACGGTATTTAAACAAGGGCAAGAATCGAGCATTGTTTTTTCGCAAACCACCCCAATGCGCTCTAAATCAACTCTTTATAGTAAAGGGCAAGAATCGAGCAAAATCGGTACAGTAAAGGGCAAGAATCGAGCATTACTTTTTTGGTTAACCATCCTGTTCTTGGATGTATTCGAGGATTCTTTCAACGCTCCATTCTTCCCAGAACTGTTCTTTTTTGTGTATCTTTTCAATCATTATAAGGACGTTACGCAACTTCGATTCAATTGTGATCTTTCGCTTTTTATAGCCGCGCTCCCTTGTAATAGCCTCATTTGCTTCTAAATTCTTCACTGCTTGCTTTACTGTCCGTTCCGGCATCAAAAGTGTTTCGGAAAGAAATTTGTCACTGCAAAAGGCAAACCCATGTTGCTTGCTAAGTTGGAACAAACTCCAAAGAAGGCAGCACTCATTCCAGCCTAAACCCCAATGTCTTTTCAGGTCATAGTCAATGATTGAAAACCTGCCATTCCCTCCAAGTTCTGTTTTTACGACTTTGGGGATGGTAATTCCTTGCGGGCTTTCTGTAATAAGTCCTTTGTCCGAAAGACCGTTAAGAGCAATTCTTGTCGTGCCTCTTGTTCGACCAAAAATTTTACCTAATTCGGTGTCAGTGCGTTTAAAAACAGCGTTTTTAGTCCCTGTGGCTTTATGTATTGAATAAAGTAGGCAGTAGTCATCAACATCTAAATCGTACTTTGCCCGTACTTCGTAAAACACTTTTGCAAATCGCAAATTCGCCTTTGGGGGATGATATTTTTGATTTTTCCCCATTGAACGGGAAGAATTTGACCCGCCCCCAGATGAGGAAGTATGTTTGGATTTCATACCTTTGTATTGTCTAATTTTTTACCAATTAGTAAAGGCAGCATCTTCACCGGGCTGCCTTTACTTTTTCCATTTTTAGCCATTCCGTTACAACTTCACGGGTAGCCCCAACCTTATCCAATGGCTCAACCTCGAAGAAGTAGAAGACAAGGAACTCCCTTTGCCCTTCTGGTGTCCGCCGAAAGTGCGCAACAATAAAGTCTTTCCGGGTGCGGGTTTCCTCTCCGAAGTTATCGCCGAAATACCAATCTTTTTGAACAGGAATTAACCCCGTGTGCAACACCTTTGCACCGAATGTGTCCCAACTTTGGATAACCGCTTTGACATTACGGCGTTTCAGGTAGGCACGGAGTGGCTTTTCCAGTTTGAAATAATGGAAAGGCAATACGACCTGTTTGGCAAGGTCGAAAATGCCTTTTCGTTCCGGGTTTTCCTTGAAAACTGCCAGAACCGCCTTTTGCGATGCCATTACCTCTCCCGTTTGTATTTAAGGTTTTTGACCTGCTCCAATGCCCCCTCAATTTCGCTTTCCTTGTAGCGGATTTGATTTCGCAAACGGTAACTCTGTACCGTTCCTTCCTTGCTCAATGCGTGAAGGGTGGACAGCGAAACGCCTAACTTTTGGGCAGTCTCTTTCCGGGTCAGGAAGGTTTCCTTTCTTTCGGTCTTGTCTTGAATGACGGTAAGAATTTTTTGCTCGATTGAATTGGAGAGCCGGGTTTCGAGGATATTCACTAATTCCTCAATAGTAACACTTTCCACTAAGACCATGTCAAGTAGATTTGAATGAAATAAATGCGAGCCTGCCCAGTGGCTCGTTAAGTGCTACGTCAAAAGTGTTCCTGCAAGGGCATATAACAACCTGAACTGTTCCCCAAAAGGGTCTAATTTTGGCTGTAAATGATTTCTTCAACTAAATTCCTATCCGTCTTTCCCTGATAGTTTTCCCCTCTGAAAAAGGGATTTTGAGCCATTAAGACGGCGTTTTCTTCGCGCTGTATTTTGATATAGCGCATGAAACTTTTTTCCGTCCTGTGGCCTGTGATTAGCATAATGGACAAAGACGGCACACCCATCTTAAATGCGTTTGTAGCGAAAGAGCGGCGGGCAGTGTGGGTCGTTATCAGGTCGGATTTTCTCCAAACCTCCTGAACCCGTTTTCCGGCTTTGGTCTTGGTCAAAACCGTAGGTTCAACCAATTCTGCCAACTGGCACAACTCTTTCAGGTATTTGTTTAATTTTTGGTTGCTCATTCCCTTTGGCGGTACACCATCATACCGTCTGAATATCGCCTTTACGATTGGGTGTAAGGGAATGGATACCTTTTGCCCGGTTTTCTGCGTCTGTATGTCAATAATTTCCACTCCGTCAACCGTTCTGATATACTCTGGGCGAATGGCAGTAAAGTCAGAAAACCGTAACCCGGTGAAACACCCCACCAAAAACAAGTCCCTGACTTTTTCGAGCCGTTTGTTTCGGGATAAATCCAAAAGAAAAAGTTTGTTGAGTTCCTCAACGGTCAGGTAGGCATTTGGCACTTCCTCTGACATAACCTTAAACTTTTTGGAACGAAAGGCATAGTTGGTGTTTATGCCCCTTTCCGTTGCTTCGTGAAGGAAGGTTTTAAGGGTCTTGATAATCTTTCCCGCATTGTTGACCGTAAAAGAGTTGGGAGGGTTAAAAAGGAACTGAGTGAAGTCATGGTAAAACTCCAAATCAATGTCCCCAAAGTCCAACGTTTTTCTTTTGCTCTTTTCAGCAAAGGTTTTCAGGTGTTTAAGGGTAGTTCGATACACTACGATACTTGCCTTAGCAAACTGTTTGCCGCTCAACTGGGTGGCATTTACTCTTTCCGATATAAGGTTCTCAATGAAAGTGAACAGAGAAATTTGTTTTGCCCGTTTGTTGCCGCTCTCAATCTCCATTTCCTCTTTGAACGTTTCCAAGTCCAGCGTCTTACCGTCGTTCATGTATCGGCGGTAAATGCTTTGCGCCTGTCCTTCCAGTTTGTTAAGATAGGCGTTGAACTCCGGGTATTCGGGAAACTGCTTGGTTTCTTTCGCTCGTTGTTTTTCATCGTTCCAAAATTTCGGAGCGATTTTTTGACCTGTTGAATACACGAACTTCTTTTCTTCGTACCGGAAAATCAGGTAAACGAGCGGATTGGACTCCGTTTTGTTCCTCAAATTAAAACAAACTGTGGGCATATCTAATTTTTTCCTGCACAAAGATACGCTGTTTTACACTACTTCAAAAATTTGTTGTCAAATTGTTGTCGTTATTTTTAACTATATTTGCATTAATTTACGTTTCTTTGCAGCAGATAAATTTTCAAAAAATTAATTTTCAATGATTTATGATACAAAGTAGAATAGATGACCTCAAAGGTTTGAGTCCCGTCCAGTCCGCAAAAGGCTCTGCACATGCAGGGCCTTTTTTGTTTGGAAAAATGAATTGGCCAAGGTTAACAAAAATCACTCTGCATTATCCCTTATGCCTTACCAACAAAAAAAAATGCTCAAGCCGCTAAGCCCTGATGAGGCGTTGCAGAAATTGGAAAACTATTGTGCCTATCAGGAGCGCAGCCCCAAAGAAGTCAGGACCAAAATAGCAGAACTGGGCATACACGGCGAAGATGCCGAACACATCTGGACAGTGTTAGTGCAGGATGCTTATGTCAATGAGCTCCGATTTGCGGAATCATATTCAAGAGGGAAGTTTAGAAACAATCATTGGGGCCGAGTCCGCATCAGACAGGAGCTTCGCCTGCGCGACATCAGTACCGAAAATATTAAATCTGGCCTTAGGGCTATTGACGAAACAGAATATGCCCAAGTCTTGAGCCAACTTCTTGAAAAGAAATTACGTCATTATGACAAAGACGAAAAGCGCCGTGACAAAGCTGCTGCATCGCTCATAAGGGCGGGCTTTGAGCCAGACTTAGTTTTTGAGTTGCTGAACAAGAAAGGATTGGAATAAGCAAGAAGTTTTTGCAGGGATGAATGCGCTCAGAAACCTGACTTTTTAAAAAACTTGGTAAATCATACTAATGGCAGCTTGGTTACCTTTACCAACAGAAATTTTGCCCTTGGGCTTATTTATTTATTAACCATCAAATTTATCTGGATTATGGCAAAGGAAAAAATTACACTTGACGACCTCAAAGTACAAAGTTTCGTCACTACCCTTGACGAAAGTCAGATGACAAAAGTAAAAGGAGGCTTTTTGACCCTTAAAGGCCGGAAGTCTAGCTACAGAACCCGTTGGACCTCCGTAGATACCCGCTCTACATCTGCTTTGGCTGATGAAGTGCATTCTACAATCGGGGGCATGCGCAATTGATCATTGCTCAGCATGCCATTTTCCACGCACTACATCTGCAAAGCGTTGGCTGCTTATTTTTGAGGACAGCCATGCATCAAGGTCAAAAGTTTGCAACAAACTGCGCACTCCGGCATCCTTCTCATGGAGGATCAAGTCTTCTTGCATTTTAATAAAAATTTGTTTTTTGTCGCGATTGTCCACCGTTTGGATAAGCTCGCTGATAAAATGGATAAGCCGCCGCTCCAAATCGTAGAGGCGGTTTTTCTTTTGTAAAAAGCGCGTAGCTGAGCGCAGCAAGGATTCCAACAGGACGATATTGTTCATTTCATAGTGAATGATCAGCAAAAGTATGCGTGCGAGGCTTTGCAAGTCTTCACGCTCTATGGAACGAGGTTGGCTTAGCCATACGTTCAAATGATGCAGGGCGCCGTCATAGTCGTCATTCCCAAAGCAGATGACACAAAATTGGAAAAAGAAACTTGCCGTTTCATAATCGTCAGCGTTGAACTGGGACATTTCGTTTTGGCAGCGCTCCATTTCCTTTTTCCCAAGGTGGAAATCACCACTGAAAATACACAAGACAAACATATTGCTATAATACTGACGGTGTATTTTGCGGCGATCATCTTCTGTTAATGGGCTTAATGACCTAAGTTTTGCCAAATTAGCCTTTACTTCATCATATTTTCGCATCAAGCCACAGGATAGGATCAAATTGCTGAGCGCGGCGATGTAATCGGCCAAGTTTTCACGCAAGAAATGCGGCTGCGATTCTAAAAGATGAACCAACCTAACCACACTTTCATAAAACGCCTGATTATCCGACATGGCATAGTGGTACAAATTCAGGGTCCGATAGTACATAACCCTTGCCTGGTGGCTTTTGGCCATGTCTGCGTGTGCAAATACATCCTGGTTTACAATTTGTTGCAGCTGTTGGATCTTGTTGTCGCCCCGATGTTGGGCCTCGCGTTTTATGGTTGCGTACACATGAAAGAAAGCTTTCCTGTAATCAGCAGTATTTCTGATATGTGCAATGGCATTTTCTTCCTCATATATCAGTTGTTCCAAGTTTTTGTGCAGAAAATCAACATCCATTTTGGTGTAGGCCAAATGCTTTTCCCATTGGATAATGTGCAGGAGCTGTGTGTGCAACTCGTACTGTTTTGCCAAACGGGTTGCTTTGTGCAACAAATCATGGCAATCCTGATATAATCCCCGCTTAAACAATACGGAAACGGCTTGTAACAATTGGTTTAGGCGATAGACGACCGACTGGTTTTCGTCATAGGCTTGCAGGCTTTTTACGATCAAATCATATAAATACGATTTTAATTCAGAATATTTTTTGCCTTTTGGCGGCTGACTTTTGTATAATTTAGTTTTGATCCATTCTTCCTCAAAGGAGTCCGTTGCGCAGAGGATATCAAAAAGGCGCAAATACAGGCTATCTCGCTCCGTTTTACCCCTGATAAAGATACGAAAGTAGCGTTTTTCAGCAGGGCTGAGCGAGTGTACGAGTCGGAATAACTTATCTGAAGGGGTCTTAGCCATAATTAAAGGCTCAAAATTGTCGCTAATTTATCAAATCTCCAAATCATTTTTCCATTTAGAAACCTGACTTTTGGCAAAATATGGGTTGGCGGACAGGCTGCATGGCCGATACCTTTGTGCCATGATTTGAAAGAAAATGAATGATTGGAAAAATGTCCCCAAAAAACCAATGAAAGCAATTTAAAAAAATAAACATCAACCTGAAAAGTTGTAAATATGTCAAACGCCATTTCTTTGTATAATATAGCTGATCAAGCAGAGGTGACACACAGTGCTCGCACCATTCCAATGCCACTAAAAGACGTGCGTCCTTTAGAAGAAACAACCCCAACAGGGGCCTCCAAAAATGGTAAAATTGTGCTGCCTACTATGGAAGGTATGTGTTTTGAAAAAATCAAACACATTAATTACTTAGAGGCTAGCGGAAATTATACCGTGCTACATTTTACGGATGCACGTCAGGTATTGGTGTGCAAAACCTTGCGCGAACTGGAGCAAATGCTGCCAGAGGAATCATTTGCGCGTATCCACCGCTCCCATACCGTACACCTGAAACACCTTAAAAAGTATGTCAGGGGCAAGGGGGGGCATGTGGTGCTGCAAAATGGGCCGTCATAGTCGTCATTCCCAAAGCAGATGACACAAAATTGGAAAAAGAAACTTGCCGTTTCATAATCGTCAGCGTTGAACTGGGACATTTCGTTTTGGCAGCGCTCCATTTCCTTTTTCCCAAGGTGGAAATCACCACTGAAAATACACAAGACAAACATATTGCTATAATACTGACGGTGTATTTTGCGGCGATCATCTTCTGTTAATGGGCTTAATGACCTAAGTTTTGCCAAATTAGCCTTTACTTCATCATATTTTCGCATCAAGCCACAGGATAGGATCAAATTGCTGAGCGCGGCGATGTAATCGGCCAAGTTTTCACGCAAGAAATGCGGCTGCGATTCTAAAAGATGAACCAACCTAACCACACTTTCATAAAACGCCTGATTATCCGACATGGCATAGTGGTACAAATTCAGGGTCCGATAGTACATAACCCTTGCCTGGTGGCTTTTGGCCATGTCTGCGTGTGCAAATACATCCTGGTTTACAATTTGTTGCAGCTGTTGGATCTTGTTGTCGCCCCGATGTTGGGCCTCGCGTTTTATGGTTGCGTACACATGAAAGAAAGCTTTCCTGTAATCAGCAGTATTTCTGATATGTGCAATGGCATTTTCTTCCTCATATATCAGTTGTTCCAAGTTTTTGTGCAGAAAATCAACATCCATTTTGGTGTAGGCCAAATGCTTTTCCCATTGGATAATGTGCAGGAGCTGTGTGTGCAACTCGTACTGTTTTGCCAAACGGGTTGCTTTGTGCAACAAATCATGGCAATCCTGATATAATCCCCGCTTAAACAATACGGAAACGGCTTGTAACAATTGGTTTAGGCGATAGACGACCGACTGGTTTTCGTCATAGGCTTGCAGGCTTTTTACGATCAAATCATATAAATACGATTTTAATTCAGAATATTTTTTGCCTTTTGGCGGCTGACTTTTGTATAATTTAGTTTTGATCCATTCTTCCTCAAAGGAGTCCGTTGCGCAGAGGATATCAAAAAGGCGCAAATACAGGCTATCTCGCTCCGTTTTACCCCTGATAAAGATACGAAAGTAGCGTTTTTCAGCAGGGCTGAGCGAGTGTACGAGTCGGAATAACTTATCTGAAGGGGTCTTAGCCATAATTAAAGGCTCAAAATTGTCGCTAATTTATCAAATCTCCAAATCATTTTTCCATTTAGAAACCTGACTTTTGGCAAAATATGGGTTGGCGGACAGGCTGCATGGCCGATACCTTTGTGCCATGATTTGAAAGAAAATGAATGATTGGAAAAATGTCCCCAAAAAACCAATGAAAGCAATTTAAAAAAATAAACATCAACCTGAAAAGTTGTAAATATGTCAAACGCCATTTCTTTGTATAATATAGCTGATCAAGCAGAGGTGACACACAGTGCTCGCACCATTCCAATGCCACTAAAAGACGTGCGTCCTTTAGAAGAAACAACCCCAACAGGGGCCTCCAAAAATGGTAAAATTGTGCTGCCTACTATGGAAGGTATGTGTTTTGAAAAAATCAAACACATTAATTACTTAGAGGCTAGCGGAAATTATACCGTGCTACATTTTACGGATGCACGTCAGGTATTGGTGTGCAAAACCTTGCGCGAACTGGAGCAAATGCTGCCAGAGGAATCATTTGCGCGTATCCACCGCTCCCATACCGTACACCTGAAACACCTTAAAAAGTATGTCAGGGGCAAGGGGGGGCATGTGGTGCTGCAAAATGGTGCCACACTTGCCGTTTCATCTGGCCAAAAGGAATGGTTTATCCATGCGGTTCGATCGTATTATACCAAGTAAATTGCTAATGGATAATGCCATTGGACCGCTTGCAAGAGATTAAAGAGTAAGTAACAAATAGACACACAGTAAGGGTTTGGTTTGGCGCCGGGCGCAGCAATGCTGCCCGGCGTTCGTTTTTTTGTGCAAGTGTTTAGAGCATGTCTGGGATTTTCCCGCTTGGCCCAAAACGGCTCTTTTTT
>CAZIKN010000110.1:0-18426 GCA_964539805.1 uncultured Saprospiraceae bacterium
GGATTCATCCGTGGGGAAAATGGATTCATCCGTGGGGAAAATGGATTCATCCGTGGGGAAAATGGCGGATTCATCCCAAATCGAAAACCCACGGATGAATCCGTGGGCGGATAGGCGGATGATCCGAACCCCAGCCCACGGATTCATCCGTGGGAAAATGGATGAATCCGTGGGGAAAATGGATGAATCCATGGGTCGTTTAACATAACATATTATGAGATTATGGCACATTCAAAAAACAAGGTCTGGATACACGGTGTATTTTCTACAAAATATCGTAAACCGCTAATAAACAAAAGCATACAAAGTCAGGTATGGGAAATGTTGTGTGCTAATCTTAGAAAGGTCGGGTGTCACCCTGAGATCGCAGGTGGAGTAGAAGATCACGTTCATGTTTTGTTTTTATTAAATCGCGAAACGACTATATCAAAAGCTTTTCAACAAATGAAAGGCGCTACTACGCGTGAGATCAATAAAATGAACCTAATTGGTGAGTATTTTAGTTGGCAGGTTGGATATGCGGCATTTTCGGTATCTGAATCAAAGGTGCCAGTAGTGATCAGATATATTAAAAATCAAGAAGAACACCACAAAAAAAAGAACTTTCAACAGGAATTGAAATTTTTGATTGAAGGACACGGAATGATTTTCGAACCTATAGATTTGGATTAAATCAATCAAAACCCACGGATGAATCCGTGGGCGGAGAGGCGGATCATCCGTTCCCTAGCCCACGGATTCATCCGTGGGAAAAATAGGATTCATCCGTGGGAAAAATAGGATTCATCCGTGGGAAAAATCGCGGGTAAAATGATATAAAAAATTTCACAATACATAACACATAAACGTATGAAATTCAGAATTTTATGGATCGTTTTAATGGTTTTGGCTGGGCAATTAGCCATAGCCCAGACCCGAATTTCGGGCCGTGTTACCGATCAGGCCGGCAATGAAGCTATCATTGGGGCAACGGTACTTGAAAAAGGAACAAACAATGGCAGCGTTACCGATATTGAAGGGAACTTTGCCTTAACTGTATCCAATACCAATGCTGTATTGCAGATCAGCTACACCGGGTATAAGCCCCTGGAATTTCCCTTAAACGGCCGCACACAGGCAGATATCACTTTGTCCGAAGATGAGGGCTTGTTAAGCGAAGTGGTAGTGGTTGGTTATGGCACACAACGCAAAAGTGACTTGACCGGCGCCATAGGCACTATAAAGGCTAAAGAACTGGAACGCATTCCAACGGCTTCGGTGGAGCAGGCGCTACAGGGCAAAATTGCTGGTGTGTACATCAGCCCTGCCAGTGGCGAGCCTGGCAGAGGCGCTACCATCCGTATTCGCGGTACGGGCACCCTCAACAATGCAAGCCCTCTTTTTGTGGTGGATGGAATGTTGCTTGATGACATATCCTTCCTAAATCCGCAGGATGTGGCGTCTATTGAGGTGCTGAAAGATGCCTCTGCTACCGCTATTTATGGTAATCGCGGCGCTAATGGTGTGATCATTGTTACAACCAAACGCGGCACCGCAGGCCGAAAGGTGGTCTTTAACCTGAGTTCCTATTATGGCAATCAGGAAATTGCCAAAAAATTGGACTTAGTTAATGCCGCGCAATTTGCCGAAATGTACAATGAACTAAAAGGCAATACTACTACCTTCCCTGACCCGGCCCGTTTGGGGGCAGGTACGGATTGGCAGGACGTTGTTTTTGGCGAAGCGCCCATTTCCAACCTCCAACTGGGTGCAAATGGTATATGGAAAAACCTGAACTACAACGTTTCGGGCAATTATTTCAACCAGCAGGGCATTTTGGAACAAACAGGATTTGAACGCTATACGGGCCGTTTCAATGCAGAGTATCCGGTATTGAAAAACCTGCGTGTAGGTACCAACATGGCCTACTCGGAAGAACAGCGTAAAAGTGTGGGCGGCAATATTTTGGGTGGTATTTACCGTATGCCCCCCGTATATGCAGAAAAAGACAGTACGGGTAAATTTAGCGACCCTACCTTCTTCGGCCAGTCCATCGGAAACCCGGCAGCAGACCTGTTTTACAAAAATGACCAGCGCACCCGCGTCAATCGCCTTGTAGGCACGGTATATGCCAGCTGGACGCTGTTTAAACATTTTACCCTTAAAACCAATTATGGCTTTGATCGCCGCGATGAGCGTTTCCGTTACTACGAACCTGTGTTCAAAGTTACTTCTTCCCAGTTAAATGACCTGGAACGAACCACCCGCGACACTACCCGCGAGCGTACCTGGCTTTGGGAAAACACCCTGAATTATGACAATGCCTGGCATGATGACGACATCCGGGTAAATGCCCTCGTAGGCCAAACCGCTCAGGAATATACTTATAAAAAGCGCAATACGGTAAATGAAATCCTGCAGCCCAATGGGGAAACCATTCGCGATTGGGCCATGGTTAGTTACCTGGCAAGGGTTAATACTACCCTTTTTGACCGTTATTTGTTCACCGCTTCATTGCGGGCCGATGGCTCGTCCCGTTTTTCCAAAGCCAATCGCTGGGGCTATTTTCCCTCAGTGGCCTTGGGCTGGAATGTAGCCCAGGAGCCATTTATGAAAGGGCAAAACGTTTTGGATCGCCTAAAACTAAGGGCTTCATGGGGCATAACAGGTAATGACAAAATCCAAAATTATCCCTCACTGGGCATTATCACGGATGAGTTGTACAGCGCATTTGGGGATACGGTACAGCCAGGTGCCACCTTGGTCAATTATGCCAATGCCGGCGTCCGCTGGGAAACCACACGCCAAACTGACCTCGGTATTGAGATCGCTGTGTTGAATGGTCGCCTGAGTTTTGAAGCAGACTGGTATCGCCGTTTTACCTTTGATATTTTGGGTGACTTGCCCATACCGGATTATGTGGGTTCCGGTAGCAATCCATTCGTAAATGCTGCGGAAGTGCAAAACACCGGATGGGACCTGACCCTGCAATGGCGTGAAACCCGTGGAAAAATAGCCTATAACCTGGGAATCATTGCTTCGCCTGTTAAAAATGAGGTATTAAAGTTAAATGAAGGGAAATCTGAGATTTTTGAGGCCCGCACGGGGCAGGGTGATTTCGCTACCCGCACCATAGTAGGGCAACCTATTGGGGCATTTTATGGTTATAAAGTCCTTGGTGTTTTCCAAAACGCTGAAGAAATCGCCAAAGCCCCTAAATTTGGCAATGAAAAGCCCGGTGACCTCCAATTTGCCGACCTTAATGGCGACGGGAAATTAGATGCCCAGGACCGCAGCTATCTGGGAAGCCCTATACCAACGCTTACTTATGGTTTTTCAGCGGGTCTGGAGGCTTTTGGCTTTGATGTTGCGGCCGATTTCTTTGGAGTAAAAGGTAATAAGGTGGTCAATGCAAAAGCCGTAGCCCGTTTTGATACCCCTACTTGGGAATCATTGTGGTATGAAAACCGCTGGACAGGCGAAGGCAGCAGCAATACGGTACCTCGCGTAACCAACGGCGGCCACAATTATCGTATGTCGGATTTTTTGATGGAAGATGGTTCATTTTTCCGTTTGCGTTCCATTGTGCTGGGCTATGCCCTGCCCAAGCGTTGGCTCTCTCATGTGGGCATGAGCCGCGCCAGGTTTTACGCCAGTGGTACAAACTTGTGGACCAAGCAAGCATATTCAGGTTTTACCCCGGAATTCCCAAACGACAGCGTGTTCAGGGCCGGCGTTGACTTCTTGAACTACCCCATGGCAAAAACCATGTTGTTCGGCCTTGACGTCACTTTTTAACCCAAACAACCAATAATCAACAACCAATAATCAACAACCAATAACCCACAACCCGCATCTATCTATGTTAAAATATTCACTTTTCGCAGTCGTATTCCTGCTTACCGCCAGCAGTTGTCAAAAAGATTTTTTGGATCGTCGCCCACCGGGTGAATTGACCTTTGAAGAGTTTTTTAAAACCTCCGATCATGCCGTACAAGCAACCAATGCTGTATATGAACAGTTTCGGAGTTTTGACTGTGCTGGCCTTAGTTACCTTGCCTGTACGGATGTTCTGAGCGATGACGCTGACAAAGGCTCTACTTTTAATGATGCGCCATTGATGCGTGATTTGGATGACCTTACTTTTGATGCCTCCAATCCCTTTATTGCGCCGGTTTACAAAGGTTTTTACCGCGCCATTGCCCGTGCCAATGTGGCTATTGAAAATATCCCGCCTATTGATATGGATGCAGCCCTTCGGGCGCGCCTTGTTGGGGAGTGCAAGGTACTGAGGGCTTATTCCTATCTGCTTTTGGTGCAATGGTTTGGTGACTTGCCCTTGATAACCAAAACGTTACAAAATGATGAGTACTATGCACAGGTTCGCAACCCGCGCACGGAAATTTACGCGCAGATCGAGGCTGACCTTAAGGATGCCATTGCGGCATTGCCAGAGCGCGATGCCTATGCGCCTGCTGACAAAGGACGCGCCAGCAAGGGTGCTGCCCGCGGACTTTTGGCCAAATTGTATATGATACAGGGTGAATGGGCAAAAGCCGAAACGCAATGTATGGACATTATAGGTTCCAATAAATACAGCCTGCTGAACCGTTATGCAGATAACTTTCTGCCTGTTGGCGAAAATGGGGCAGAATCCGTATTTGAATTTCAATCCGTGGCCCTGACAACACAACAAGCGGCCGGGCCCGGTTCCTCTCCTTTTAATATGGTACAAGGCGTTAGGGGCGTGCCCAATCTGGGCTGGGGATTCAACAGGCCCTCCGATGCCTTGGTAGCGGCCTACGAAAGCGGCGACTCCCGACGCGAAGCCACCATCATTTATGAAGGCGAGGTGCTGCCTGATGGCCTTACCCAGGTGCAAAAAAATCCTGAGGTAATCAATGCTCGCTACAACCAGAAGGCTTGGGTACCCGCTCACCCCGGCCTACAGGACAATGGCCCGGGCAATATCCGCTTAATCCGCTATGCAGATATTTTGTTGTTGGCGGCTGAAGCCAAAAATGAGCTCAACAAGCCCGCCGAAGCCCTGCCTCTGCTCAATCAGGTGCGCAAGCGCGCCCGCGGTGGTAACCCCTTTGTTCTCCCTGATGTGACAGAAACAGATCAGGCCAAATTGCGCGCCCGCATACAGCGCGAACGCCGCGTGGAACTGGCCATGGAACAACACCGCTGGTTTGACCTAAAGCGCTGGGGACTGTTATCCGCCACCCTTAAGGCTGCGGGCAAAAATTTTGTGGATAACAAACATGAGTTGTTACCTCTGCCGCAAACAGAAATTGACCTTTCCAGCGGCAAATTGAGACAGAACAATGGGTATTGATTTTTAAATGGGCTTATTTTTTTATCATTCCTTACCAAACTTTTGAAAATAAAGAAGCAAAAATTAAGTTTAGACGCCTAATTGAAGGTACATAATGTCTAAACTTGCGGTGAATTGATTTTTAGGCATTTAGTCTCCGCTGACAAAAGCCCGCCCCTCTTGGGGTCGGATAAACCTGTCCTTTCAGGACGGACAAGCCGGCTTGTATTTAGACAGGATTTCAGGATGAAGATTAGCGGCGGAGCCGCCTAAAATCCTGTTTATCCTGAAATCCTGTCCAAAAAAACAAAAAATCCTGTCCAAAAAACAAAAAAACCTTGTATAAACCGCTCGATTTCAACGCGCAGAAATGCTATTGAGTCAAACGCAAAAAAATGCCATGTATAGACTCATCTTTATACCCTGTCTCCTATTGCTAAGTAAAAGTCTTTTTGCCCAAAAAAAATACCTTACACAGCAAACAGCACCCGAAAAAGCCGTACGCGCCTACTTGGATGGCAAAATGGAAGCCTCCAATGGCAATTTTGTCGTAGCCCTCGGGTATTTCGAGCGAGCCTTAAAACACAGCCCCGATTTTATTGATGCGCACCTCATGATTGCCGGACTACAATATGAGTCAGAAGATTGGGCACATGCCAAAACGGGCTTTGAAAAGGTATTGTCATACGATCCTGATTATGAGCCACGCGTACACTTTTCATTGGCCCGTTGTGCCTGGCAATTGGATTCCTTTGATACCGCTGCGCGGCAGGCAGAAGCCTTTTTGGCTACAAAAAACCAAAATAAAAACATGCGCTATGAGGCTCAGCGCATATTGGAAAATGCCCGATTCGCAGCAGGAGCCATTAAAAATCCTGTACCTTTTGAGCCAAAATCGGTCGGAAACGGGATCAATTCCCCAGAGGAAGAATATTTGCCATCCCTGACGGCTGATGGCAAAACCATGATCTTTACCCGTAATGAACAGCGGGACGAAAACTTTTACCAAAGTGAAAAAAAAGGAGAAAGCTGGCAGCCCGCCACACCTATGTCGGAAGTAAATACACCTATGAATGAGGGAGCCCAACACATCAGCCCCGATGGGAGTTGGTTGGTTTTCACCGCCTGCAATCGGCGCGATGATGGCTCACAGGGCAGCTGCGATCTTTATTGGTCACAGATCAAAAACGGCGTTTGGACCAAACCCGTGCCCTTTAGCAATGCCCTAAACTCAAAAGATTGGGATGCGCAACCCTGCATCAGCGCTGATGGTAAATCCCTGTTTTTCAGCAGCACCCGCACCGGCAGCCAGGGCGGCAAAGACCTTTGGTACAGCAGCCGTTTGGCCAATGGCAAATGGGCCATACCCCAGCCGTTGCCCGCCGGTATTAATACGCTGGGCGACGAGCAAACCCCTTTTTTGCATCCTGACGGACGAACCCTTTATTTTACCTCCAATGGTCTGCCTGGTATGGGCAACAATGACCTTTACGTTACCCGCAGGCTTAGTGATACTACCTGGACGAAGCCTCAAAACCTCGGCTATCCCATCAATACCAAAGCCAACGAAGGCACCCTTACTGTAGCCATGGATGGCCGTACGGCCTATTTTGCAGCAACCTATCCAAGCGGTGCCGGCCAAAATGATATTTACTACTTTGATCTTCCGGAAGCAGCCCGTGCACAACCCGTCAGTTACGTGAGGGCAAGCGTTAAAGATGCGGTAAGTGGAACAGCCTTGAGTGCCAAAATTGATATTTATGATGTCAAAAACAACAAGCTGGTCACAACGCTCCAAACCAAATCCAATGGTTCCTTCCTTGCCTGCCTGCCTCCCGGCGTGGACTACGCCCTTAATGTTAACAAGCCCAAATACCTGTTTTACTCTGATCGCTTCAATCTAACGGATAGCAGTTCCTTTAACAAGCCCTTTGATCTGAGCATCGCACTGCAACCAATAGCCAGGGATAGTGGTCTGACAAATGCCAATCCCCTTGTTGGCACGGGACAGGCAATTGTCTTGAAAAACATTTTTTTTGAAACCGGTTCTGCCGCGCTTTTGCCTGAAAGTACCCTTGAATTGGAAAAATTGACCGAATTGTTGCAAAACAATCCGTCCCTGAACATCCAGATAAATGGCCACACCGATGATGTAGGTGATGATAAAGCCAATATGAGCCTGTCCGAGGCAAGGGCCAATGCCGTTTTGCAATATCTTGTAGGTAAAAATATTGCTACAGCACGCCTGCGGGCCAAAGGTTTTGGTGAATCCAAGCCCATTACCACCAATGACACTGCCGAGAGCCGTGCCAAAAATAGGAGAACGGAGTTTGAGGCTTGGAAATAAAGGATTTTAGCAATAGAAATAAAAAAAAGCCGATTGTGCTAACGTTTCCACTTGCACAGCCGTATTCTACGCAAAACACATATTTTTGGTCAACGCAAATTGATTATTAAAGGTTTACATCAAGATAGCGTACCCAAAAATACCCTGTTTGCTTATCGCATTAATTTGGGAATACCATGAAAAAATTATGTCTTGTATTTTTAATGGCCCTTTTGCTCAATGGTTGTGAAAAAGGAGAAACAATTACCCTTCAAGAAGGGCAGGACCTGTGCCCGATTAATTGGTTTACTGCCAAATGGCAAAGCGGAGGAGCCTGCAACGCCTTTGATATAAAATCGGAGAGCGGCCAGTTAAGGGTGTCCGCTAACAATTACCAGACAGGTTTTTTGTTGATCGTACCGGGTGATAACCGCCTGGGATCGGGCAATGCCTATCAGGCATTGGGCAATTTCAAGACCAAACTGTCCTTTTCCCCAAAAAATGTACAAACAGGCTCGGCCTTAAGTTATTATCTTTGTAATACCACAAGCAGTTTTGATTTCTTTGATGGAGCATTCGAGGATAGTCCACACGGGATTACGATCAGCAAAGACCAAAACGGCTATGATATTGAATTGGTAAATGGTATCGCGCCCAGTTCAAGTCAGTTGTTGAATGATGTAGCCAATTTGTGGCGTGCCGAATTTAGCATAGAGCGAAAGGAGGCCGGTAACAACAGCCAGATTGTGATCAAAGCAGAAGCTTTTGACGAAAATGGCAAGTTGTTGAAGTCCGCCAGCATGGAAGCCCCTTCTAATTTGGTCATTTATTTGCCGCAAATAAAATTCCATCATGCCACATCCTCCACAACGGACTGCCTTGCCGGAGAATGGCTCCTTGATCGTTTTGACTATTCGGATGACAGCGATAGCAAGATTATCTCGGATGATTTTGATTGTAATACGGTATTGTCTTTATAAAAAGTGATCCATCATGTGTTGGTTTTTACCCATCTAATCCATTCACCGTACACCACCTCTTCTATATATGAACAGCGAAAAACGACCGCCAACACCCGATGACATCCTTGAAGGATGTATCCGGGGCGACCGAAGAGCCATGGAGCTGTTTTACAAAAAGCATTATTCCAGCTTATATCCCGTGGCTGCCCGCTATGCGCGTGACGAACTGGAAACCCGTGAAATCCTCAACACGGCCATGTTGAAGATATTCCAGGCATTGCCCTTCTATCAGCCCGATCGTCCCATTCTGCCCTGGATGAAAACGATCCTTATCCATACCGCCTTAGATAGTGTCCGTTCGCAGTTTCGGCGCAACCCGACCAGTGAACTCGAATTGGCCAACGAGGTGTACGTGGATGACCATTTCAGCGACGTGATGGATGCCGAAACCATGCAGTTTTTACTGCGCCAGCTTAGCGAGGACAGCCGAACGGTGCTGCTGCTTTTTGCCGTTGAAGGTTATAGCCATCAGGAAATAGCCGAACAATTAAACATTACCGAAAATAATTCACGCTGGCGCCTGCACCAGGCCCGTCGGCAGTTTATTAAAATATTAGAACAGCATGAACATGAAAAAAAGTCTAGACCAGCTGTTGCGTGATTCCCTGGATCAAGCTCAGCAACTACCGCCGGTAGATGATTTCTGGCAGGACTTTGCCCAACGCCTCGATGGCAATGGCACAGAAGGCCGCGCAAACGATGCAGCTCCGGCACCACAAACCACGGTGCCGGAAGCCCCCCTGCCAACGGCTTCAGGCAACTCATCTGCTGTTAAATCATGGATGGTCATTGGTGCCGCAGTGGCAGGATTGGCACTGCTTCGCTTTGCTGTAAAGCCCGATGCTTTGACACAGGAAGCAATACTGCCCCCTTCTGGCATGGTACAAAGTAGCCCCGTCCCCAATGCTCCGGAACAAAAAGATAAGGCCGCCACGCTCAGCCTATATCCCTCCCTAACACCACAAACAGATGCTATCGGTTCAAACAGCTCTACACCACAAGTCCAAATCCCTCAAATCTCCTCAACGGCCTCTGCCCGCCCCAAAAACATCGTTCGGCATAAGTCTGCTGAACCGTTTTCGGACAATCAAAACAATATCAACACTTTCGGTAAAAGCACTAAAGGTGATGATCGTCAGAATTTTGCAAAAGGGAGGTCAAAATTAGGGGCCAATCCCGCAGCTGCTCCAATTGAGGATGTTAGCCCTGATCCAGATAGCCCTGTAAAAACAGATCAAAAAGCCGCACCCAATACCGGTAAAAAACAGCCGGCAGCGCAACAACCTGAAAGTGTAAAACCCCAGAACGGGCCAAAAGCAGATCAGGCGAATGCTCCAAATTTGCCTGAAAACGCAGCTCCCGTACAAGAAAGCACAACGGCTGCTTCTGGCGGAAATGACAAGGCAAAAGAAGAGGTAGCCGAATCAGTCGAGCCAGCACCCAAGCTTGGCCGGCAATGGCAAGTGCCAGACCTGGGCCGCCGCGAATGGTCTGGTTTTGACGCTGAAAAACAAGTGCCCGATTTTTCAAAGCTTGCAGCAAAAGAAAAAGTACATGGCAAAGCAAATCCTCTGACGGCCTATGCTTTCTTGGGAACCGAGCCATTTTATTCACAGCGTTACCAGCCCAATGTGTTCCAATTGCTTAGCGTGGGTATGGGCTTACAACGGCCTATGCGCAATGACTGGGCAATAAGAGCCGAGGCTTTCTTCCTCCAAACGGAAGGGCTGCCCGTATCCGTGACACAAACCACTATTATTGATCCTGATGGCAAGCGGACAACGGAAGAAAGAATAGTGGATGTTTACCGTATGAATCGCCTTGCCCTTAACCTTTCCGCAGTTAAACGAATAGGCAGTGTATCCTTGCTTGGTGGATTGAGTCTTGGTCGCTGGGTTTCAGGCCAGGTTTATGAGTCCTTTTCCTCAAAATCAGAAATTTTTGGCGGAACCAGCTCGGGATACAGCTCTGGCGGAGGCCCATTGCCCTCGGATTATTTCAATCAAAATTACCTCGGCCTCAAATTGGGCGTGGAAATCAATCCTTTTGATTCCAGATGGCTTGCCGGTGCCAGTTTTTACCAACAGGCAAATGACCTGACCCGCTCTGCACGCTGGACAGCCAATCAGGACTTTATGCTGTATGTGGGGTGGAAGTTTTAACCCCCTCAACCCACGGTTTCAACCGTGGGTGCCCCGGCCGGCCCACAGTTGAAACCGTGGGTTGAGGGGTGGATCACAAACCCACGGTTGAAACCGTGGGTTGAGGGGTGGATCACAAAAAATTCAGCTGGTGCCTTACCGCCGAGCTAAACAATAAATACATCTTGTGCTTATCCGATACCCGGATGCGCTCCCTGGCTACACGCTGGGCGGGCGCATTTTTTATTTTGGCAAATAGTTGGGTGTAATACTTGTAAGCCAAATACACCCCGAAACGGGAGCCGTCGGGCAGGCGGCGTATGCCATCGAGGGCAGCGGCAAAGTCGGCCTCGATGTCGTCTTCAATGGCTTGTTTGGCAGCTGGGTTAAAGTTGTTGAAATCCACATCAGGAAAATAGACTCTCCCCCTTTCATCATAATCGCTTTTGATATCGCGCAGGAAATTGATCTTTTGAAATGCCGCGCCGAGGCTGCAGGCCGGGGCTTTTAGGCTTT
This sequence comes from uncultured Saprospiraceae bacterium, assembly GCA_964539805.1. Classification (GTDB taxonomy): domain Bacteria; phylum Bacteroidota; class Bacteroidia; order Chitinophagales; family Saprospiraceae; genus M3007. The sequence goes on from CAZIKN010000110.1 coordinate 11,305, forward strand.
CGTAGCGTTCGCGGTCATTTTCGCAGAACACACGCAGGCACATGAGGCCCACCACCTCGGCAGAGCCGTATATATAGGTATTGTATCCTTTTGTATCGTACGCATACTCGTGCAGGTCCATTTCCATGCTGTCCAAAAAGGCATCAATGAGTTCGCGCTCTATGCCATATTGGTGCACCACTTGTTGAAAGGAATGCAGTACGGGATTGAGGCTGATGCCCTCCTCAATAGCCTTGTAGGTATCCTCCCGGAAACGCGCCAACAGTTCGGCCTTTTGATAATCATGGAAGGTATCCACGATTTCGTCGGCAAAGCGGACAAAACCATAAATGCCATAAATCGGCCCACGGAAGCGCGGGTGGAATAAGCGAATACCCATCGAAAAGGAGGTGGAATACCGGTTGGTGATGAGTTTGCTGCATTCTGAGCAGGTGCTGTGGTACAATTTTAAATGATTCATAATCAAGAGTTGCTGTATGTTCCGAGCGAGTTTCGGGATTGTTTGTGTTGTGTTGTTGTAGGGCTACTTAATGGTGTTGGCGATCAACTTGGCCACCACCTGCCCGCTGATGAGCGATGGTGGTACCCCGGGGCCTGGCACGGTCAATTGGCCGGTATAAAACAGGTTTTTGATGTGCCGATTGCGCATGCGCGGTTTTAGAAAAGCCGTTTGAAGCAAGGTATTGGCCAAGCCGTAGGCATTGCCCTTAAAAGCATGATAATCTGCGACAAAATCCGCGTGAGCATAATCACGCCGATACACCACGTGCTCACGGATTTTTTGTTGCGTAAGGTGCTCTAAGCGGTCCATAATCAGTTGATAATAGCGTTCGCGCACTTCGGGGCTATCTTCCAGGCCGGGTGCCACGGGTATGAGCAGAAACAGGTTTTCGCAGCCTTCCGGGGCCACGCTTGCATCTGTTTTGGAGGGTGCGCTAACGTAAAACAGCGGGCGTTTGGGCCATTCCGGGCGGTCGTATATTTCCTGAGCATGCTGGTTAAAATCTTCATCAAAGAACAGGTTGTGGTGCTGCAGGCGATCCAATCTTTTATTCACACCTATATAATACAACAGAGAGGAAGGGGCCATGGTGCGCTTATCCCAATAGGCAGGCGTGTAGTTTCTTTGTGATTTATCCAGCACTTGTGTATCCAAGTGGTGGTAATCCGCTCCTCCCACTACTACATCAGCCTCAAAAGCCCTGCCCTGTTTGGTGCGAACCTTTTTTGCCCATCCATCAGAAGTTTCTATTTTGGATACTTCCTGCTCGGTCTCTATTTGTACGCCAAGGCTTTGGGCCAATCGGACCATACCTTCCACGATCTTGTACATGCCACCCTGTGGGTACCAGGTGCCCAATGACAAATCGGCATAGTTCATCAGACTGTACAACGCTGGTGTGTTTTGTGGAGTAGCGCCCAAAAAGAGCACGGGAAACTCCAGCAGTTGGATCAATTTTTCGTTTTTGAACAAGCTGCGCACGTGCCTTGACATAGAGGTGAACATCTGCAGGCGAAACATACTGCTCACAATGCGCCAATCCGCAAACTCAAAGATGCTAAGGCTGGGCTTGTGCACAAACTCGCTCATGCCCACACGGTACTTATATTCGGCCTCGGCCAAAAACTTGCGTAAATGGGCACTGCTACCCGGCTCTATCTGTTCAAACATGCGCTCCAATGCCTGCATATCCGCTGGCACATCTAAGCGGTCATTGGGGCCAAACCACACTACATACGAGGGATCCAAGCGCTTTAGTTCATAGTAGTCGGAAACTTTTTTACCAAATCGGGCAAAAAATTGTTCAAAGACATCAGGCATCCAATACCAGGAAGGGCCCATATCAAATACAAATCCTTCTGCCTCAAATTGCCTTGCACGGCCGCCCAAACTGGGATTTTTTTCTAAAATGGTGACCTCATAACCATCAGCCGCGAGATTGCAAGCCGCCGAAAGGCCAGCAAAACCAGAGCCAATTACCACTACTTTTTTGCGCATAATTTGTGATTAATAAGGTGCAAGAACAGATGTTTTTTACATTTTGTTTAATGATTTTGCAAATTTAGGCATTTTTATTAAACAAAAACCGAATTGATCGCTGCTGAGCCTTGCCCATAGTATCAATACGCTAAGTTGTTGTTTACAAGTTCCTTGATAAAAAATCTCCTGGTTTGCGCTAATTTTACAAGCTAAATTAATTGCCATGACTGACCACACAGCATCTTTCCGAGGCAGAAAGCCTTGGGTGCTTTATTTGAGTGCACTGGTTTTTAGCCTGTTGCTTGTTTTTATTTTGGGTGAAATCATTTTGCGTTTGTTCCCAATATTGATAGCGGACCCACCCGCTACTCCCCCTTACAACTATCGCGTGCCACATGAAAAAGTAGGTTGGGTAGTTCAGGAGGGTTATCGTTATGACGGCGAGCTGCATGACTTCAAAAACAACAAATATCCGCTTCATCTTTCTTTTGGTAAATACGGCTTCCGGAAATGGGGCGACACATCCAGCACCCGGAAAAAAGTGCTTTTTATCGGCGATTCCTACACGGCCTGTGCCCAAACATCAGATGATAAGGTTTTTTACAAAGTTTTGGGCGATTCGCTACCCATTGAGGTGTTTGCGTATGGCGCTGCTGGTTTCAGCAACACACAGGAATGGATGATTGCCGAAGCGTATATCAAAACAATCAAACCTGATTTGGTGGTTTGGCAATTGTGTTGCAATGATTTTATTGACAACAATTGGCGGCTCGAAGCGGAAGCGGGCTATCAGGTGCGGGTACTTCGCCCTTATACCATGGAAGATGGCAGCATTAGTTATCATATAGCTGAGCGTTGGCCCCGCAATATAAAGAAATATTCCCATTTTTTGTACTTTGTTGCCAAAAGAATTGGGCAATGGCGAGGTACTTTTGACCAAGCTCCTGCGGAGTCAGCGGAAAAACGCATCGCGGAACAAAACTTAGCCTACGAGCCTTTTGCACAGAGTGTACGCATGACGGATGCCGTGTTCAAAAAAATAAAAGCCCTGTTGCCCGCACAGACCAAACTGCTCATGTTTGACGCCGATGGTTTTGGCCCGCAGTATGATCATTTTATGCGGCTGTGTGCCGAAAATAACATCCCTTTTGCCGATGGCCTTGATTATTTCGTTCGGGAAGCTGAGCTCGCAGGTGAATGCACGCGCAGTGACGACGGATACCACTGGAATGACCGTGGCAACCAACTTGTCGCCGCGTTTTTGAGGAAAGAAATCGAAACTTTGCTCAAATAAAGGTATGCTTGTTCTCCATCAGATGCGGATCGAGATATGCAAGGAATCAATCGTCTTTTGAAGTACGTTCAATAAGGTAATGGAAGTAGCTTTGTTCTTCCAATTTACCGCTTTTGAATTCTTTTTTATTTTCTGTAGAAATATCACCAAAAGTAACACTTAATTTTGAACAAAAAATACAAAATCTAACTACTTTTGCCGCCGTTTTTTAAAACGAGACCAATTTTTTCACTAAAACATAAATCAGGGACTGCATGGGTTCTTTACTTTACCTCTTACCTTTATTTGGCGTAGCTGGCTTGGTGTACATGTTTGTACTACAAGGCTGGGTGAGCCGCCAGGATGCGGGCGATGACAAAATGAAAGGCATCGCCAAGAACATTGCCGATGGCGCTATGGCATTTTTGAATGCCGAATATCGCGTTTTGGCCATTTTCGTAGTCATTGCAAGCTTACTCTTGGGTTGGCTTGGCACTTCTGTACAAACAAGCCACCCGCTTATTGTTGTGGCATTTATTATAGGTGCCGTGTTTTCTGCTTTGGCCGGCAACATGGGCATGCGCGTAGCCACCAAGGCCAATGTGCGCACCACACAAGCCGCCCGTACCAGCCTTGCACAGGCACTGAAAGTTTCTTTCAATGGAGGTTCCGTAATGGGCCTCGGTGTAGCTGGCTTGGCCGTATTGGGCCTTAGCACCCTGTTCATCGTATTTTACAATGTCTTTATGGGCGGCACTTATGGTGCTGATGGCTACGCACAAATGTCTCGCGTGCTGGAAGTACTGGCAGGCTTTTCATTGGGCGCTGAGTCAATCGCTTTGTTTGCTCGTGTGGGTGGTGGTATTTACACCAAGGCTGCTGACGTGGGCGCTGACCTCGTGGGCAAGGTAGAGGCTGGCATCCCCGAGGATGACCCGCGCAACCCTGCCACCATTGCGGACAATGTGGGGGATAACGTAGGTGACGTTGCGGGCATGGGCGCTGACCTTTTTGGCTCTTATGTTGCCACAGTATTGGCTACTATGGTATTGGGCAACTCCGTTATTCGCGATTCCGGCGACCTTTTGGCCAATGATGGCTTTGGCGGCATCGGACCAATTTTGTTACCCATTCTCATCGCCGGCTTGGGCATTATCTTTTCCATTATCGGTATGTTGCTGGTGCGCGTGAGCGACAATGCAGAAGTGAGTGCTGATTCCGTGCAAGGAGCCCTTAACCGCGGCAACTGGGTGAGCATCATCATTACTGGTATTGCTTGTTATCCGGTGATCAACTGGATGATCCCATCCGGGAGGGTTATGATGGACTTTTTTGGTCGTGGCACTATGGAAGTGAGCAATAACAATATCTTCGGTGCCGTAGCCCTGGGCTTGGTCGTTGGTGCCTTGATTTCTATGATCACGGAATACTACACGGGTTTGGGCAAAAAGCCCGTTCTTAGTATTGTGCGCCAGTCGGCCACTGGTCACGCCACAAATGTGATCGCTGGTTTGGCCACGGGCATGATGTCCACCTGGATGCCTATTGTGCTGTTTGCGGGGGCCATTTGGGGTTCTTACACTTTGGCGGGTTTCTATGGTGTAGCCATTGCGGCTTCTGCCATGATGGCCACCACGGCCATGCAATTGGCCATTGACGCTTTTGGCCCTATTGCGGACAACGCAGGCGGTATCGCGGAAATGAGCGAATTGCCCAAGGAAGTGCGCAACCGCACCGATGTATTAGACTCCGTGGGCAACACCACAGCGGCTATCGGCAAGGGTTTTGCCATCGCTTCTGCGGCGCTTACGGCGCTTGGCCTTTTTGCAGCTTATGTTGACTTCACAGGTATTGAAGGTATCAATATCTTTAAGGCCGATGTTTTGGCCGCTTTGTTCCTTGGTGGTATGATCCCTGTGGTTTTCTCTGCTTTTGCCATGCAAAGTGTAGGCTCTGCCGCTATGGATATGGTGCAGGAAGTACGTCGCCAGTTCCGTGAAATACCGGGCCTTTTGGAAGGTACAGGCAAGGCAGACTACCAGCGCTGCGTAGAAATTTCCACTAAAGCCGCTATCCGCGAAATGATGACTCCGGGCCTGATCACCATCATCACGCCCATCGCAGTTGGGTTTATCATGGGTGCCGAGGCATTGGGTGGCTATATGGCTGGCGTAACCGTAAGTGGCGTACTCTGGGCTATTTTCCAATCCAACGCAGGTGGCGCATGGGACAATGCGAAAAAATCTTTTGAAAAAGGTGTGGACATCAATGGCCAAACCTACTACAAAGGCTCTGATCCGCACAAGGCAGCCGTAACAGGCGACACCGTAGGCGATCCATTCAAAGACACCTCTGGCCCATCCATGAATATCCTGATCAAATTGTCCTGCCTCGTAGGCTTGGCCATAGCCCCCATCCTCGGTGGCCATGCCGATAGCGACCGTAACGGCAGCCTGAAACAGCCTGAGCCTAAGGTGGAAGGTTTGTCACAGCAACTCCCCGCTCAACAGCCAGCCTTGGACTTGAGCAAGACGAAATAAAAAGATTTTGAATCGTTATGGTAAATGGGCCCTGCTGAGCATTCGGCGGGGCCCATTGTTTTTGAATAATCATTAAGTCAGGTAAGTCCAGGTTTAATTTAAGGAGAGTTCTGAACAGGGCTATCGTAATTATTGAGTTAATTTATTTGATAATCAAGTATTTATGAAACTAAATCGGCGTAAGATTCTTGTAGGAGTTGCTTGGATCACGATGGCAATCGGCATGGTAAGAGACCCAATATAGCTGAGGGGGCGTAAGCCTCCACGCATGGCGGGTTTATCAGACTCCAAGGAGGCGGGTTTATCCGACTCCAAGAGGAGGCGGGTTTATCCGACCCCCTTGGGAGCGGACGCATGTGCTAAGTTTTTACCACAAAACAATAGCGCAGGCCCGGAACCCGGGCATGCGCTATTTCAAAAACAAGCCAATTGTAAGTGGCTGCACCAAAGGGCATTGCCGAATCAAATTAGCCTTTCCTTATTCGCAATCCTCTTTTAACTGGCGCAGTTCTTCGCGTGAGTTTACGGTGACCAATGTGCCATCATCTTTCATTTTGACCGTGATGGGGAAAGTCAGTTGAGGGCGCTGCCTTACGCCGGGGTTGTCCTTGCGCCAGGTGCGGATCAGTTCGTGCAGGGCCTGACGGTCTGCGGCAGTTGCAGTGGTGCTATCAGGGAAGAGGATGGTGACAGGGAAAGTCAATTCGAAGCAGGAAAGGCCGCGGTCGCCGTGGCCACGTGGGCCATGTTTGTCGAAAGTGCCCGGGCAGTCGGCACGCAAGGCCAACATTTCTTCCTGAGAGGCCACCGTGATAATTTCACCATCTTGTGATACAACAGAAATAGGAAACACAAACTGGATTTGAGGGCGTTTTTTGGGTTTCCCGCCGCCATTGGCTTGAAAATAGCTCCTTAGCGTTTGCTTCAGGTCATCGTATGATTCTATTTCAGCTGTAGTGTTGTCGGGCAGGGTAATACTGAGCGGGAATACCAGTTCATAGCATCCGTATCGTCCCATTCCGCCGCGTTCCTGCACACTGTAGAGTGCTTCATCCACGGCCTCTTCAACGGCCTCGGTGCTGTTATCTTTGTTACATGCGGTGAAAAAGGCCAACATCAATAAGGTTGGCAACAAGAAATAACCAATGACTTTTTTCATGACTATAAAAAATTTTTGTGTGAAGACAAGGGTGATGCACTGTGTAAATTTTTCCGGAAATTCTGAACAGTTTATCCCATTAGGTCGGAGAAAAAAGCAAGGGTTGCATTTGGCAAAAAAAAAACCGCAATCCTGTAAGCCGGATTCTGTTCCCTGACCCTTTCGGGAC
>CAZIKN010000111.1:0-18378 GCA_964539805.1 uncultured Saprospiraceae bacterium
GATACGGAAACCCGCGCCTATTCAGAGCGAAATGCCTTCTTTTCCAATGGCCTCACCTATAATTTCTTTAATCAGCAGGCAGGCCTGAATTACAGGCGGTCCCGCCTGCGCTATGATTATGCCTTTGGTCTTGCGGTGCAGCACAGCTACTTGGATGCCGCTGCGGAAGAGGGCGAGGCAAGTGTGGAAAAACCCTTTGTGCACCTGTTGCCCAATGCCTCCGTGCGCTTCAGTTTCAAAAAAAGCGAAACCCTGCGCTTTCGCCTCAACAGCAGCGTACGCCCACCGGCGGCACGCAGCCTCCTGGCCGCACCGGATAACACCAATCCGCAGACCCTTCGGCTTGGCAATCCACAGCTGCGGCCTGAACAGTATTACACCTTGCAGGCCAATTACCAGAATTTCAATATGGAAAACATGTCAACAGCCATGTTTAGCGGTAATGTGAGCTATATCCGTGATCGCATCAGCAATGACATACAACGCACACCAGGCTTAGGTCAACAACGTATATTGCCCATCAATACTACCGCTGGCCTGAATGCCAATGCCTTTATGGTGTGGAGCAAGCCCCTGAGTAACAAGCGTTTTCGCGTATCTAGCAATGTAGTAAGTGCGTTTAGCACAGGTTATGGCTTTTTGGATGGACGGCGCAACACCAACGATCTTTGGGTCAATAGTGGCGGGGCGCGTTTGAGTTATGAAAAAGGGGATTGGCTGTTTGTAGAACTGGGCGGCAATATCTCCTATAACATCAACCGCAACTCGGCATCCATACCCGCTTCCAACCGTTTTTGGAACTATATAGGTGAAAGCGTGGCACAGCTTAACCTGCCCAAAGGCTGGCGTCTGAATGCCGATTTTTCCTACAATTATTACGGCGCACAGGACAATGTACCCAACAATGACTTTGCACTGCTCAATGCCTTCATCGGCAAAAGTTTTCTGAAACGCCAAATGGGCTTTTTGGAGCTGGCTGTAAATGACGCCCTTAACCAAAACCTTGGTGTGGAGCGCAGTACCGGCGATGGTTTTTTTGAGGAAGTCAACAACCGCATCCTGCGCCGCTACTTTATGCTGCGCTTTACCTATCGCCTTGCGCCCAAGGGCAGCGGCGGCGGCGGTAATGGCCGCGAGATAAAGATCCGGTTTTAATTTTATTCATGAGTCATTGTAAATTGGCCTTGCCAAATAAAGTTTGGCAAACATGATAATAGAAGCGAGAAAGGGGAGAAAGTCGAGGAGTCATAGGCCATCAAGGCCGCTCGGGACGTCAGGCTCCCCCCTCTTTCTTCGCCAATCTACTCTGGACAGTTCTATGGCTACAAAGGCCGCTTACAATGACTCATGTTATCCTGCCCGCCGTTTTTCATCTTCCACCCCGCTAGCCCGGCGCCGAGCCTGCTGCACCGTTTGTTTGCCGAAACGATGTGTAAGCGAAAACGTGGCCACACGACTGTCCCAGGTACGGTCTGTGAAAAAATCCATGTTCTGGTAGTCCACGACAACAGCGATGTGATTGGTAAGGAAAAGATCAGTCATGTTCAGGCGAAATGTTGTGCGTTTATCACGTGACATTTTCTGCAAACCTATACTTACCTGGGCGAGCTCTCGGATGGCAAATAGCCCCCAAACCATGCGCGATTGGTAATTACCATTTAATTCAGCTGACCAGCCACCTTTCCCAAAGGTGAATGTGTTTTGCAAGCGTGCCTCTACAAAAGTGTTTTCGTGCACGAGTGTACCGCCTTGCAGCGGGCTTTCGTAACGGTTCCAAGTGGTGCTGCCCGAAAAATTGGATTGCAGGATTTTGCCCACCGAAAACGGTACGGTCAGGCTTGCATAAGCAAAGCTCATGTCCTGTAAATTGGCAGGGATTTGATTGGAAACCCGGGTTTGATCGTTTTGCTCAAAAATATCCGTGATGGCGTCGCGGGTTTGTCCAAACGATATTTCTGCCACATAGCGTCCCCAAAACGTATTGGATACTTCCACGGAATTCGTGAATACGGGCCGTAACTTCTGATCGCCAACCACAAAGGTGTAGGAATCCACAAAAATCCGAAATGGATTCAGCTGGCGATACGTTGGGCGTTCAATGCGGCGGCTAAACGTGATGCCCAACGTGTATAATTCCGAAAACTTTCGACTTGTGGCAAGGCTTGGAAACCAATTCAGGTAATTGCGCGAAAAGTATTCGCCAGTGGCCAATTGCTTCCCGTTTGTCACCGTTTGTTCAGCTCGAAGGCCGGCTTGAAACTCAATTTTACTAAGCCTGCCAGAGAAATTAAGGTAGCCTGCGTTTACGTTTTCATCATACACAAAATGGTTGGAACGCGCAGGGTCGAAAGTTTGTTGCTGCTCTACGACGTTGAAAAAAATAATATCGTTATCGGTTTTGACAAAACTTGTTTTTGCGCCAACTTCCAATTTGGAACTCGAGTTTAGTGGACGGGCAAAATCGGCTTTTGCTGACTTGACCTCAATCAGGCCTTTTTGGTCAGTTGCCAGTGCGAAGGATGAAAGAGGCAAGCCTTGTGGGTCAAAGTTTTCCGAGGCGAAATCTTGGATTGAAGTCGAGTTAAATTGACCAAAATCGAGGTCAAAACTTAATTCTGTCCCCTTATTGTCAAAGTTGTGCTTGAAATTTGCGTTGAGAAAGGCGTTGCGGTTTTTCCCATTTACCCCATTGGTTGTTTGGGTGGTGTACAGGCGTTGCCCGGCAGGGTTGCTGATTTCGGAATCGGTGTCGCCAATGCGCTCCGATTGGCTCCAATTTGCGTTGGCCATTAAACCGACAACTGTTTTTTTTCCAAGAAACCAGTCTGCACCGAATCGGGCATTATGGCTTTCAAAAGGTTGTTTGGTGAACGAATTTTGAACAAAAACAGACTCCAAGGGCCCATTTGGGTTTTCAAAAAATTTTCGGTTGATAAAAAAACGCGTCAGATTGTTGGGTTTTGAGTAGGCGTAGGAGCTATATATGTTCCATTTTTTAGCGCGGTAATTGCCGTTTGTGCTGGCGTTGAATTTATTGTAAAAACCTTGCCCGTCACTGACTGTAGCCGAGCCATTGAAGCCTAATTTTTTATCTTTTTTAAATTTGATGTCAATGATTCCGGCGTTCCCTGCGGCATCGTACTTGGCTGAGGGATTGCTGATGAGCTCTATTTTTTCTATATTGGCACTTGGTGTTGCTTTCAAAAACTGGATCAAATCCTCTCCTGTGAGCGGTGTGGGCTTCCCGTCAAAATAGATGATGACGCCAGCTTTTCCTTTCATCACAATACCATTGTCCGCGTTTACAAATACAGTTGGCGCACGTTGCAACACCTCCAGTGCCGTTGAGCCCGTGCTGATGATGCTGTTTTCTACGTTGACCACCAAGCGGTCAAGATGCCGCTCCACAAAAGGTTTTTGTGCTGTAACCGTTACTTCTCCAAGTGCGGCTGATGATTCGTGCAACATAATCTTGGGCAAATTGACTGGTGCTCCATTCACCGGAACTTCAAAAGCGGAGCCCAAGAACCGGTCGAAGCCCAGCATTGTTGCCGCCAAACGATAGCTGCCCGGCGCTGTGTTGAAAAACTCGAACTGACCTTGCCTGTCGCTCACTTCAGCCTTGACAAAACTGCTATCCGCTGCGCGGAGCAAAGCAACGGTAACGGCTTCAAGGCTTTGCCCTTGCTCATCAGTGACAGTGCCATGGAGGTTTTGGGCCGTAAGTTTTTGGACAAGCGCAAGTGCTACAAAGAGCAAGGTTTTAGAAAAACGAATAGTCATAACGAGTTATATTTTCCTGCAAACAAGTATGCGTTATGTGGCTGTTTTTTCTAAAATCGACGAAATCGAGGGCAGCAAGGCTGTGCAACAAGCAAAGGGCATTGAACGATTTTGATTCGTTTTTGACACATTTTTGCGATAAAAGCATGATTTTTTAGTCGAAAAACAGGGTGGATAGGTTGGCGGCTTGACGCTCGAGCGATTTGGTCGAAATTTGGCTTTGTAAAGCACAACAACCCTCGTTGAAGGTCATTGAACAGAGTGAGGGATGTCATTTCAAGCACTGCACAAGGGCGCATAATTTTGTGTCATCATCATCAAACAACAACTTATTATGCGCAGTATCCTTGTTCCAACCGATTTCTCCAAATGTGCCAACAACGCCATGACCTATGCGTTGGAATTGGCGCAACGCACGGGTGCTTCTGTCACAGCCCTGTACGTTGTTTTCCCCAATGAAGGTATTGATAACAGCACGTACAGTGCCTTTTTTATAGATGACTATGTGGAGGAACGCCTGAAAAGCATGCAGAAATGGGTCAAGCGATTTTCAGAAAGTCCTCATCATCAGGGCGTTAAAATTGATGTGGAGTGTAAGATTGGTTTTCCGATCAGCACTATTGAGGAAACAACCCAATCCATGAATGCTTCCCTGATCGTTATGGGCACCACAGGTGCAAGCGGCCTCCGAGGAATCTTTTTGGGCAGTACGGCAGCGGGTGTGGTAGCTACGAGCAAGCGCCCTATTTTGGTTGTTCCGGGCAAAGCATCGTTCCGTAATCACGCGCGTTTTGCGCTGGCTACTGATTTCCATATTGGTGTGGGCAAAGAATCGCTGCAATTGATGCGCGAATTTTTGAACCTACAGCACACCGGTCTGGATATTGTGCATGTGTTCAATAAGCCCGATGGTCAGGCAAGCAGCCAAAAAGAGGAGGCTTTTAGTGAAAAACTGGGTACCATACCGCATGATTACCACTATATCCATGACAGCAACGTGCCGCAGGCCATCCATAATTTTATAGAGGCAAGGGATTGTAATGGCTTGGTGGCCATTGCGCACGAGCATTCCCTGCTCCGACGCTTGTTTACGCCCAGTATCAGCCGGAGCCTTGCTCAGCGTACGCGCGTGCCTTTGCTGATCTTGCATGATAAATAGCATATTTGTAAAAACATAAGCGCATCCAAACATAGCGTAAGCACATGCTTTTTCCCGCCGATGTACGCAGATACTGCGAAAATCTGCGAAGGAAAGCATGTGCTAAGTTTTTATACCCGAGTCTATCCGGTTTTTAAAGATTTACCAACACAAGTGGACTCAAAACCATTTTGCGCTGACTAAATCAATCTATGTATAATCGAGAAGAGGGCCTGACGCGAACATCAGGCCCTCTTTTTTCGTCCAAATATTTATAGGTAATGCGGTTTTATGCTATTGCTTCCTCGCTGGCAAACACGGCTCCGAGGTATTCGCGGTTCATACGGGCAATATTTTCCACGGATATTTCCTTGGGGCATTCTGCCTCGCAGGCCTTTACGTTGGAGCATTGGCCAAAACCTTCTTTGTCCATCTGGGCTACCATTTCCAATACGCGCTTTTTGCGCTCCACCATACCCTGTGGCAAGAGGGCCAAGTGTGATACCTTGGCCGATGTAAACAGCATGGCCGAAGCATTCGGGCAGGCTGCCACACAGGCACCGCACCCGATGCAAGTGGCGGCATCAAAAGCGCGTGAGGCCTGATCTTTTCCAATTGGGATGGCGTTTGCATCTTGTGCCTGTCCGGTATTGACGCCTACATAGCCACCTGCCTGAATGATGCGGTCAAATGCAGCCCGATCCACAACCAAATCCTTGATGACCGGGAAGGCGCGAGCGCGGAACGGTTCGATCACGATGGTATCGCCATTTTTATAGTGGCGCATGTGTACCTGACAGGTGGTTGTGCCCTTCCAGGGGCCGTGTGGGCGCCCGTCAATAACCAAGGAGCAGGTACCGCATATCCCTTCACGGCAGTCGTGCTCGAAAGCCACCGGTTCCTCACGGCGGCTGATGAGCTGCTCATTGAGTACGTCCAACATTTCGAGAAAGGACATTTCTTCGTTCACGTTGTCAAGCTGATAGGTGACAAACTCGCCTTTGTATTGGCCGCCCTGGCGCCAGATTTTGAGTGTGAGTTTCATATTGAGATGCAAATAATTACAATAATATTTAAAAATTTATTTGTCTGACAGTGCTTTTTGTGGTGGTGTTGTTTTTACAATGTCCGACAAATGATCAACCAAAAGTGTTCCGTTTTGCTGCTCATACCCTGGGGCAAAAGCAGAAGAAATGACGATAAAGTCATAGGTTTCCTTCATTGGAGTCCTTTACCAAGGGTGATTCCAATTCCTGATACAAACTCTCCCAGGTATTGTTATCCCGTGTGACCATTACCAAGTAGTGCCCGCCATGCTTAGCCTTTGTTTTTAATTCAAAATTCCCGGGCTCAACATCTGGTGGTGTTTCTCCATCAAATCCGAGGTCATTCCAGTTAGCGATATAATCAAAGTTTTCTCGATCCTCGAAATCTTCAAAAGAGGCATTTTTGATTTTTATGACCTCTTGTCCCCGAATATCCAAAGGTGCCAGCAAGGCCGCAAGGCAAATGCCGACTAACATCAAACATTCAAAAAAATGGGTCTTAAAACACTTCATTTTTTTACTATATCCGAGCAATTATCTATCAATAAATTGCCATTTTTCAATTCGTGTCCTTTGGCATAGTAGGCCATCAGGTTTATTTCGTCAAAATGGTCCACTGTAGGGGCCAACTCAAAGCTGTACTGCATCCAGAGGGAGTGGCTAACGGCCGTTGTTTCGGCCAAAAGCTCTTCCGTGTTGTTTTTAGTGTTCACGCCCCAGATTTTCAGGATAGTAGGGCTGTTAAAATTAACTATTTTCCCACTTGCTCTGGAGTTGGCGACATAAGCATTCGAACGAGCCAACCAAAGACTAAAGGTATAAACCGAATCCTTCAATAGAGGGCTTTCCAATTTCTGTCCGAGACCCTCCCATGTGTTATTTTCTCTGACCACCAATCCTGTGTAATAACTTCCATCTTTGGCTTTGAGGCTAACCTCAAAGCAGCAAGGTTGAATATCCGGTGGAGTATCCTCTGCGGTCCCCAAATTGGCCCAGTACTTTGGCACCAAGCCCGCTCCACCTATATTGTCAAAATCAAAAGAAGGATTTTTTAGGTGAATTACGTCCTGAGCCATTAGGTGGCAATGGAAGGCCTGTAAAATCGCGATCAGAACGCATATTTTGACAATCCATTTATTCATCTCCATCCTCTATTTGAATTAATGAACAAAAATCAACCAAAACATGTCCACAATGTTGGGTAAAAGCATCTGTTTGCGCCTTAAGCACTCCAATGAACAACAAGGGTATTAAGAAGCATATATATTTCATGTTTTGAAATTTTTGCGTTATTCCTTTTTGCTCATTGAACCTCTAACGCGGCAAGCCGCACATACTTTACTTATAACTCCGCTGTGTTACCTTCACTTCCTCATAGTTTAGCGGCTCTTTGTGCAACTCCTGTTTGCCACTTTCCCCGTTCCATTCCCAGGCAGAAACATGCATATAGTTGGCATCATCGCGTAGCGCCTCGCCTTCTTCTGTCTGGTATTCTTCTCGGAAGTGCCCGCCGCAGCTTTCATTGCGCATGAGGGCATCTTTGCACATCAGTTCACCCAGTTCGATAAAGTCGGCCACGCGAAGTGCCTTTTCCATTTCAGGGTTGTATTCGTTATCGGCGCCTGGAACAAAAAGGTCTTTCCAGAATTCTTCGCGGAGTTCCTTTAGCTCATTGATAGCCGTTTTTAGGCCCTGTTCATTACGGGCCATGCCGCATTTGTCCCACATGATTTTGCCCAAGCGGCGGTGGAAACTCTCAGCGCTTTGTTTGCCCCCGATGTTGCGCAGCTGAGTGATGCGGTCGCGCACTTCTTTTTCTGCCTGTATAAATTCAGGTGAATCTGTAGAAATGGCACCGGTACGGATCTCCCTGGAGAGATAAGAGCCAATAGTATAAGGCAGTACAAAGTAGCCATCAGCAAGGCCCTGCATAAGAGCAGAGGCACCGAGGCGGTTCGCGCCGTGGTCACTAAAATTAGCCTCTCCGCAGGCGTAAAGCCCTGGAACAGAGGTCATTAATTCATAATCAACCCAAAGACCGCCCATGGTATAGTGCACAGCCGGATAGATGCGCATGGGCACTTCATAGGGGTTTTCGCCAGTGATTTTGGCGTACATATCAAACAGGTTGCCATAAGCAGCCTCTACATTTTTCAGGCCCTTGCGCTTGATGGCATCTGCAAAGTCAAGATATACGGCCAAGCCTGATTTGCCCACGCCCAAGCCTTCGTCACAGGCAACTTTGGCAGCGCGGCTGGCAATGTCACGCGGAACGAGGTTGCCGAATGCCGGATAACGGCGTTCGAGGTAATAATCGCGGTCGCTTTCCGGTATCTGGCGGGGGTCTTTCAGGCGATCTGCCGCGTTTTTGGGCACCCAGCAGCGTCCGTCATTGCGGAGCGACTCTGACATAAGGGTCAGTTTGGACTGGTAATCGCCCGAAACCGGGATACAGGTGGGGTGAATCTGGGTATAGCAGGGATTGGCAAAATGAGCGCCCCTGCGGTGTGCGCGCCAGGCGGCGGTCACATTGCAGAGCATGGCGTTTGTGCTAAGATAGAACACGTTGCCATAACCGCCGGTGCAGAGTACCACGGCGTGGGCCGCATGGCGCTCCAATTCGCCCGTGAGCAAATTGCGGGCAATGATACCACGGCACTGGCCATCTACGATAACGGCATCCAGCATTTCATGGCGATTGTACATTTTGACCGTTCCGGCTGCTACCTGGCGGCTGAGTGCCTGATAGGCACCAATGAGCAGCTGCTGTCCGGTTTGGCCACGGGCATAAAAGGTACGCGATACCTGTGTGCCACCAAAGGAGCGGTTGTCCAACAGCCCACCATATTCCCTTGCAAAAGGAACGCCTTGGGCCACGCATTGGTCAATAATACCCGCTGACACCTCGGCCAAACGGTGCACATTGGCCTCACGGGCACGGTAGTCTCCTCCTTTGATGGTGTCATAAAAGAGGCGGTACACGGAGTCACCATCGTTGCGGTAGTTTTTGGCGGCATTGATGCCACCTTGCGCGGCTATAGAGTGCGCGCGGCGCGGGCTGTCGTGAAAGGTAAAACATTTCACATTGTAGCCCAACTCGCCCAACGAAGCGGCAGCCGATGCACCCGCCAGGCCGGAGCCAACGATGATGACATCAATACGGCGTTTGTTGTTGGGAGCAACGAGGGCGACGTGGCCTTTGTAGGATTCCCATTTTTCGGCCACAGGGCCGGAGGGTATTTTGGCGTCCAAAGTATTTTTTGCAGTTGCCATTGCGTGATATTTATGCATTCAATTGAAAGGGACGCAAATCAATATGTACTGACTCGTCCGCGATCATTATTGTGTCCTGAATCAAAGAGAGATGTTGAACAAAGGTTTTTCAGCAGTTTTTATCGCATCACTTTAGGGTGCCGGGGTCTGGTCCAAAGAAATAAAACCAGATTGGTATGATCGCAAAACCAAGGGGAATAAGGACCGAATAACCATATCCAATAGCCTTGATCAGTGGCGTGTAACGGCGGTGGTTGATGCCAAGGGTTTGGAAGGATGACCAGAAGCCATGCCACAAATGGAACCCTACCACGATCATACAGACCACATAAAACACCACATAGTATATGTTTTTGAAGGCCACGGCAACGGGCAGATAAAGATCTTTTACCTTGTGCGTGTCATAAGCCGCCACACTGACCTCGCGCAGTTCGCCAAACTTCATCTGGAACCAGAATTGCCACATGTGGAGCACCAAAAAAACAAAAATCACGATACCAAACCAAGCCATATTGCGTGAGGAGCGCTCTTCCGGGCGACTGTAGTTTACCGCATAGCGCACTTCGCCCCGTGCGGCCCGATTGTTGAGCCACAAACGTATCCCTTGCACGGCATGCCATAGAATAAAGGCGTAAAGCGTGTAGGAAACAGTTTTGATCAGTGGGTTGTGCGTCATGAAATACGAATAGGTATTAAATGCTTCGCCCTGGTCCAGAACCAACAACTGTAAGTTGCCGAGAAGGTGCACGACCAAAAAAAGCATGAGGAACAAGCCCGTTAGCGACATGACAAGTTTTTGGCCTATTGATGAGGATAAAAATTTTAAAAACCAGCCCATATTAATAATGTAATGATGTGCAAAATTTAAGTGCCAATGTTGTGAATATACCATCAGACTAAAAACATGATCAACGGTACATTGCCCGGATTTAACCATGAAATTGATCTAATTTTTAGTTCGCGCAAAGGAAAAAAAATATATGGAGAATTAACACTCCTTTGTAAAATATTATGGGACAAAACTACCATTAGAAACACAAGGCACCAATTTTCGTTGATAAAACATGCAAGGCTTGCAGTTATTTAGACATAGTAAAAATATGGGGGTTCAAGATGCGATTCAAAGGCCCGCTTTTGTTTGCTTTGTGTCTTATGCGGTGAAGCACCTATTTGTCTATCTTCAATGTTTTCACCTCTCCGGTTGGTGTAACCATAATAAATTCTTTCAGCACCTGTGTTTTGGTGGGCGGAATACGCTCTTTGAGGGTGCATCGCAGCACTAAATTGTAGGAAAATTGAACACAAGGCTCCAAAATCTCGGGGTTAAGCACAATGTCATAGTCATTGGCTGCTATGGCATTGTAAAACTGGGAAACAGGCTTGTCTGCGCGTTCCACCTTGGCATCGGCACGCTGGGAGGGATCAAGCGATTGTGAGGCAAATGCCTGATAGGATTGGTAGCGATCACCCGGATAAGCAACCCAGGCATTCTCGGCAGTCACGATGTAGGCTGAATCCAGGTTAAGTACCGGCTTGTATGTAGCGCTGATTTCCTGAAAATACTTCAGAGCAGCTGCCCTCAATTGGTTGTACACGGCTTTTTGGTCTTTGATAAAGTAATCCACCTTCACGATGTCATATATTTCATGGCGCGCTGCGGCTTCTATGATCCGATCTAAGGTAGCGGCCTGTGTGAAGCGCACATGTATGTTTTTTTGCAGTTCAAATCCGGTGGGTATTTCAGTGAAGGTCTTTTTTGAGAATAGTTTTTTACTGACATCATATTCAAATTTGGGCAAAAAATTTACCATATCTACATAAATATCCTCTGCTTTTATGCCAGCGTTTCTCATATCGGCCATAAAGGGTTCAAGGCGGTTGGTCAGGGCGGCATTGGTTTCCTCGGCTGTTTTGCCCAATTGGACTACATTGAATATGGCCGTGTAACTGTCAGCCTTTTGGTTGGCTAAGGCATTGATCTTGAACTCTACTATGTTATCGCCTTGTATGCTAGCCCCGCGCGACAATTGCGACAATTGGTTCTGAACTTGCTGGGATTGAACATAATTGCCGCGATAGACATTGGCTTCATTCATCGGGCTGGCGGACCGCTGCTTAAAATTACCTTGCACTTGAGCAAAAAGGGATACGAATGACAGGCAAAAAAGGGATAAGGCAATGAATTTTTTCATAGTTTAGATGTTTTGTGTTGATTAGGATATTCCCCAAAAACTGTTTTGAAGACTGTCATGACAAACTTTTTTGCTTGATTTTTATTTCATGCAATACATCAAACCCGTCATTTTTTTCGTATTTGCAGTATGAATATTCGACTTCTCTTCTTGGCCTTTTGTTTATCAGGTGTTGCCGCCTGCCGTGATGCTCGCCCGCGCGATGCCTTTAATGCCTCAAAGCTGCCACCCGCCCCCGATTACCAAAGCCTGAGCTACTGGGCAGCGCACCCGGAAAAACCTGATCCGGCTGACCGCACCCCCAATAGAAAAGTAACTGACAATCAGCAAAATAGCGCCGTTGATGTATTTTTCCTTCACCCAACTACCTACACCGGATCACGCCGTTACGAGCGGCAGTGGAACGGCGATGTGCAGGATGCCCAACTGAATGAAAAAACTGATGGCAGCTCCATCCTGTATCAGGCCAGCCTGTTTAATGGCGCTGGCAAGGTGTATGCCCCAAGGTACAGGCAGGCCCACCTGAATGTGTTCTTTGGGAAGGACAAAGCCTCCAACAAAGCAGCCTTGGATGTAGCCTATTCTGATGTGAAGGCAGCTTTTGAACACTACCTCAAGCATTGGAACAGGGGAAGGCCCTTTATCCTTGCCGGCCATAGTCAGGGTGCCCTGCACGCCATGCAGCTCATCAGGGAACTGGTGGAGGACAAGCCTTTGGCCCAACAAATGGTGGCCGCTTATATTGTGGGATGGCCTGTACCGAACGGTTTTTTCAAATCCGTAAAACCTTGTGCCAAACCCGATGACACAGCTTGTTTTTGCAGCTGGCGCACCTGGGAACGGCGTTATGGACGGCGCAAGGCGTTTGAGGACCAGGTGATTTGTACCAATCCCCTGATTTGGACTACACAGCCGGGTGTTTATGCACAAAAGTCAACTAATTTGGGTGCTGTGATCCGCCCCTTCGAGGTCATCAGGCCGGCCGTAACCGATGCCGAAGTGTATCGGGGCGTTTTGTTGTCCAAAAAGCCAAAGTTTCCGGGCAGTTTTTTATTGGTAAAAAAGAACTACCATGTTGGCGACCTGAATTTGTTTTATATGAATGTCAGGGAAAACGCCATATTAAGGGCAAGCAAGTTTTTGAAACAATAAAACGTATAAAAGGCTGCCTCTCAAGCGTCATGCCGGAGAGGCAGCACTGCATTTATTTTTTGGCCTTGGAAGCCTTGGCCTTTGCCGGGGCAGCAGGCATGCCTGGCAAATTGCCTGCAACTGCTCCACTGACGTATGTGCCCCATGTTAGGTTGTTGTGTCCGTCTTTGTGGGCCAGTGCCTTTTCAATGACCATATTGGCCGCCGTTTCCACTACCCATTCAAAGTTCTCCTCACCAACCGAGTTCACATCTGCGTCGGGTGCCGGGTTGCAAAAATCAATGGCGTAAGGAATACCATCGCGCACAGCAAATTCCACGGTATTGAAGTCATAACCCAGAGCGTGGTTAAGGCGCAACACGTAGTCGTGCATTTGGGCGCGCAGTTCTTTTGATACCTTGTGGTCGGCCACATAGCGCAGGTGGTGCGGATTGCGCGGCTCATAATCCATAATGCGCACATATTTGCCGCCCAGACAATAGCAACGGAAGTAGGAATCAAAGTCAATGGCTTCCTGAAGCAACATCACCAAGGTGTTGGTTTCATTGTAATCCCGGAAGAACTCATCAAAATTGTTTACTTTATACACGTTTTTCCAGCCTCCACCGGAGTGCGGCTTCATAAACAGGGGGAATCCGCCGAGATAGTCAATCATTTTTTCCCAGTCCAAAGGATATTTCAGGTTGCGGAAACTCTGGCCTGAGGTATCCGGTGGCATCTCTTTGGATGGTAGCAAAATGGTGTGTGGCACTGGAACGCCAATTTTGGTGGCCAGGCAGTTGTTGTAGAATTTTTCATCCGCACTCCACCAAAAAGGGTTGTTCAGCACAGCGGTACCGTTCAAGGCCGCATTTTTGAGGTAAGCGCGGTAAAAAGGCACATCCTGACTGATCCGGTCAATCATAACGGCGTAGGGAGTAGGCTCGCCCTGCATCAGCTCATCCACCAAAACAGGCTCAGCTACGACACCTTTTACGTTTTTGTCGTTGACTCTTTTGACAAAGGCTTCGGGAAAAGAAGTTTCTTTCCCATGTAAAATGGCAACTTTCTTCATTAAAATGTCAGTTAAATTGATTTTTGATTTGCGTTAGCCGCTTCATGGACATCAGAAGCGCGGTAAAACTAAGCACAAAGTGAAAATTATAACAATGCATGGAAAAAAAGAGCTGCAATTTTTTTTTGGTGCGCCGGTAACTGGTTTCGACCCTTTAATCATGAAATCATAAGAGAGGAGAAAAATCCGCCGTAAATTTCCGCCGTGATTTTTGACAAAAGAACCCTCAATGCGAATACGGAGCCGCCAACAAGAGGCGCTTTTTACCGGCAATCTGTGCTTATAGGCGCAGGTATCTTTGCCGTTTTGGCGGTCTTTCAGCCCTTTGGCACCTATGTTTTTGAGCACAATTTGAAATATGGGCTGCTGGCGGGCTATGGCCTGCTGGTACCGCTGACGGCCCTTGTGCTGCGCGAGTCCATTGCCTTGTTTTGGCATAACTTTTTCGCCCGCGAGCATTGGACTTTTCGCCGCGAGTTGCTTTTATCCGGGCTGTTTTTGTTGCTTTCAGTGGTATTGAGTTACTTTTACCATCATTTGATGATTGGCAGCAGTTTATCGGCCCTGGGCTTTCTGTTCTTTTTGTTCCTTGCCCTGGCCACGGCTGTGCTGCCCTTGTCCCTTTTCCTTGTCTGGCGTTTTTTTGAGGTTAAAAACCAACTTGCTACCCATGAGTTTTCAGAAAAAATGGCTCAAAACCTTGCCGCCGGGCCAGCAACAAACGAACAGCTCGTGGTGCTTCAAGGCGAAAACAAAAATGAAAAATTGACCCTGCTCCTTGCTGAAATCCTCTACCTCCGTGCTGCCGACAACTATGTTGAAATTTTTCTGCAAAAAAACGGGCAAACGCAACGCCTTGTGCTACGGGGAGCTTTGAGCAACCTTGCGCAACAACTCGAAAAAACAGGTGAATTTCGGCAGGTACATCGCTCCTTTGTGGTCAATTTTGACCACAGGCTCCGGCTCGAGGGCAAATCGCCCGCCTATTATTTGGTGTTTGAAAACACTGCCGGGACAGAGGAAATCCCTGTCTCGCGCTCGGCCCTTGCTGAGGTACGAATGGTTTTGGCTGGAAAGCCACGCTGACGGGTTTAATTTCGCCCCAAAAACCTGCATTTCGCCCCGTTGCACGACTGTTCGCCCCGAAATTGACTGCTTTATCCCTTTCATTTGCTTCCTTTTACTTGGGCACCACACTTTTGCAGCAATCCATCACAAATCATTGCTTCAAAAACTGCAAAAGTTATGCGCAATAAAACCGTATTTTCTATTCTCGTGCCGCTGGTGTTTTTGGTGCTTCATTTTGGTATTCGCCAACTGCCCAAATCCGGCACTTATGTTGAGTGGGTGTTGACCCATCAAATCCTGCCCTTGTTGCTGGCGGGTGCCTTGATCTGGTGGCTGCATGGTCGGCGTTTGGGCGCAGTTCCTGATGCCTGGGGCCTGAAGGCCAATGCGCTCGAAGCCTTCAAAATGGCTTTTGTTTTTTGTCTGCCCATGCTTCTCGGTTATGCTTTTTTGGCAGATTTCAACATCTCGCTCACGTTGAACGGATTCCTTGTCGGCTGCCTCTGGGCGGCATTGTCAGAGGAATTGTTTTATCGGGGTTTTGTTTTTGGCCAACTGTTCCGCTTTGCTGGCTGGGGCTTTTTGGCGGCGGGTCTGCTCAATGCATTAGTCTTTGGCTCGGCACACCTTTATCAAGCGGGTGATTGGGGCAGTGCAATGGGCATTTTTGCGGTCACGGCCTTGGGCGGGCTTTGGTTCGCGTGGTTGTACATTGAGTGGGGTAACAACCTTTGGATGCCCATGGCCATGCACTTTTTTATGAATTTGTGGTGGACTGCCTTTGAGGCCGGGCCAAACGCGGGTGGAGGCTTGGCGGCCAACCTGTTTCGTGCGGCCACGGTAGCCTTCAGCATCATCTGGACCATCCGGACGAAACGCCTTGAGGGCAAAAGCCTTGAAATCACCGGAAAGCGTTGGCTTGCACCTGATTTTAAGTGACTAAAAGGATTTATTTTCCTGATTTTCAAATATTTACAGACTCGAGGCGATCAAAAGTATTTAGTCGCCTTTACATTTTATTTTATGAAAAATTTCATCGTTTGCAGCGTCTTTGTATGCTGCGCAAGTTTCGCCTTTGCCCAAAAAACACTTTACGGGCTTGTCATGGACAACACAACAGGCGCTGCATTGGCCTACGCCAGCATTGGCATTCCGGGCAGTTCCGTAGGCACGGTAGCCGGTGAGGAAGGGCGATTTTTATTGGAAATTCCAGAAAACATGACATTAGGCGATAAGGATTCGGTTCAGTTTTCGCTTTTGGGTTTTGCCCCAAAATCGCTGCCTGTAACCGCTTGGGCCTCGGCGGCACAACCCCTTGAAGTAAGGCTCGAGCCTTCGGCCTTTCAGCTGCGCGAAGTGGTGGTTCGGCCCGACAACAGCCGTTTGGAAATATTGGGCAAGGAGAAAATGAAAGCGCGCATGTCCGTCAATTTTGCCATCAATGGAAAAGTCAATCAAAACCTTGGCTCCGAGATAGGGCGTCGGTTTAAGGTAGAAAAGCCATCCCGTTTGGAAAGTTTCAAATTTTATGTGGCTGCCAACGACTTTGACACCGTGCGTTTTCGCATTAATGTATATAACCTGAAAAAAGGAGAACCTGGCGATAACTTATTGAAAAACAATATCATTGTCACCTTGATCGGCAAACAAAAGGGTTGGGTGGATGTGGACCTTCGCCCTTATGACATACGCGCGGATGAATGGCTTGCCCTTAGCGCCGAGTGGATTTATGGCAGCCCCGGCGGCACCATGCTGAGCCTGCCCATTGCAATGCCAGCCGTGGGCAGCAAACATTTTTACAAATTTGGCAGCCGCAACAAATGGAAATCCTACGGCGGCATGTCTGCTGCTATGGTGCTGGTGGTGAGGCAGTGAGCGCGGGATTAGGCCTTCACCAAAGCCTTTTCTGCCTGCAAAACGTGCCGCTCAAGGTGGGCAATCACAAAAGCAAACGTATCGCCCAGGCGCATCCGAATCAGGGGAGAAAGGGAACTTGGCACACGGACGCTGTTCAAATTGACTTCATTGGCAGCTGCCAGCAAAGCCAACATTTTTTCTTGATGTTCAATGAATTCGGCCAACATGGCCCGCGCATCGGGGCTTGCCGCAGGGATGGCATTTTTTGGGGCCTTCATCTTTGTTTTGAGGCTTCCATCGGGCTGGGGCAGCATTAAGTTGGTAAACCATTTGCCAAGCCAACCGGGCTGCACTTGCTTCTCCGGGCGACTGCCTTGTTTTTTGGCTTTTTCTATGGCCTGTTCTATGGCTGGAAGGTAATGCCTGCCGTAAATATTAAGGTGTTCAAGGCATTGGGCTGCACTCCATGCTCCGAAACCCGGACGAGCTCCCATTTTCTCGGGTGGCAGCATTTGCCATTCACTGATGGCTTTTTGTAAGAGATGCTCGGTGCGTTGGTGCGCTGTTTCCAGAAACGCGCTGGTATTTTGTATCATGTTCAAATTTTGATGCAAAGGTCGGGCGAGCCAGAAAGACCGTTCTTGGCAAATACCAAGATTTTACCCGATACGGACCGTGGCTAAAAACTTGCTGAAATTGGTGGCATCCATGCCTAAGTAATTGGCCAAATATTTGTGCGGAATCATATTGAGGATGTGCGGACTGCGGGACAACAGGCTGCGAAACCGTTGTTCGGACGACATAGACTGGAGCTCGATTTGCCGCACCAATACCCCTGAAAGGGCATGACTGATGGCCAATCGGGTCCAGCGTTCCAAAGCGGGGTACTGCCGCAGCAGCGCGTCGAATTGCGTAAAATCGGTTCGAAAAAAAACGGATGGCGTGAGTGTTTCAAAATAATAACGCGACGGCTGTTGCAGCAAAAACGAATCGGCAACACCGGCAAATGAAGGCGGGTACATGAAGGCCAGCGTGGCATCGCGCCCTTCGTCGTTCACGGCATAGGCCCGTTGAATACCCTCAAGCACAAAATAGAGGTATTTTTCCGTATCGCCGGCTACCGTCAGAATGCTTTTCCGTTTGGCTGAAAAGGGCTGCCAAATATCGGAAAAAGCCGCCAAGACCTGCGGTTCGAGCGGGTGAATCTGTTGGACAAATTCACACAAAAGGGCGAGCGATGCGGTGCTTTGCATGGGGCAAAATTAGGACATGTTTAGCATCACACCCATGCCAAAATGCTGGCAGATGCTGCGCTGCCTGCATTTCCTGATGCTACAGTCCCCATCTTGGCACAAGTTTTTTCAACAAAAACGCCTTTTGTGCTGGTAAGGCAGCAAAAAAAGCGCGATTTGTGCTGGTCAATCAGCACAAATCGCGTACTTTTGCAGTCAAATCAATACCATTATGTTAATTGAGCGTTTGCATAAAAAAAATATTCAATATGAAATTGGCCAGTCGAACAAGGTTTTGGTACTTTATGGCGCAAGGCAAGTTGGCAAAACAACATTAGTGCGTGAGGCGCTGCGCGAGTTTTCAGGCAAGGTTTTGGAAATCAATGCTGATATGGCACCTTTTGTGGAGGCCCTTTCGAGCCGTAATCTGGATCAGTTAAAAGGTATGGTCCAAGGTTATGATCTGCTTTTTATTGATGAGGCACAACGCATACCGGATATAGGCATCAATCTGAAAATTCTGCACGACCAGATCCCCAACTTAAGAATCATCGCCACCGGCTCTTCCTCCCTTGATCTTGCC
>CAZIKN010000112.1:0-18004 GCA_964539805.1 uncultured Saprospiraceae bacterium
GATTTGGGGGGATTATGAGATTTTAGGATTTCGCGGTGGGGAATTATCACATGCTCCACATTATCACATTTCCTCACATTTTGTCTGTTCGGGGATTGGGGGGATTATGAGATTTTAGGATTTCGCGGTCTGGAATTATCACATTCTCCACATCATCACATTATCACATTTAAAATATTATTCTGTTTTCGGTTAAAATTTTTTAAATTTCAAAACATTCCATAACTTTGCGCTCGAAATGAAAAATTATATGACATATCGCTGTTGGCATATTGATCCCTTTTGGGGGTTGTGGCCTTGATATGTCTTGTAGCAAAAGCATTTCAACAGAAGCCCAATCCTCGTTTTGAGGGTTGGGCTTTTTTATACCAGGATTTGAGTGCTTTTGAAGATTTACAGGATTGATTTACCTGATTTTTAAAGATTTACAGACGCGAGTGATTCGAAACCACTTTGCGTTGACCATATTAAAACCTTAAATACCATACATCATGGAATTTTTTATTGCAACGTTGCTCGCCCTGTTTTCTATCGTTGACCCGCCCGGCGCTTTGCCGGTGTATGTGGCCATGACCAACGGATTAGATGTGGCAGAGCGTAGGCGCATTGCCCTAAAGACGAGTTTGTACTTTATGCTCATCCTTATCAGTTTCTTTTTGGCTGGTACTTATATTCTCAGCTTTTTTGGCCTGACCATACATGCCCTGCGCATAGCCGGTGGCATTGTGCTCACCATGACCGGACTTTCCCTGATGTCAACCCATGTCGCCCAACAAAAAGAATTGGACGAGGCCGCAAAAACGGGTTCACAAAGCAGCGGGGACATTTCTTTTTCCCCCTTGGCCATGCCTTTGTTGTCCGGCCCGGGCTCCATCTCGTTTTTGATCACGCAATACCATCAGCACCCTAGCTTTCAGGAGCGTGGGCTGATCCTTGGGGCCATTGTTGCCGTAGCGGTCATGGTATGGGGTACTTTGAGATTGTCACCGTTTTTGTTTAGGGTATTAGGCCCCGGCGGCCTGAATGCAGTGGCCCGAATCATGGGTTTCATCGTGCTGGCATTAGGGGTTCAGTTTATTGTCAATGGAGGCCTAAATCTGGCACAGGATATATTGGCGCACAAAGCGCCTTAGCCCTCGTTTGAAGTTCCATTTAAACCGTGCAAATAATAACGGCTCAAATCAAATCTATTTTTCACCTTTGCTTGGAATTGAGGTGAACATGCGGTGGAAATACGCGGCGGCACCTCAATTTCTAAATCATTTTACACATTTTTTCACCATTCATCAATAACAGCAATGAGCCACACGGTACTCGACAGCAAGCTCAACACCGATGGAACCCACAAAAAACCCTTGCTATCCACCGCCCAAATCTGGAACATGAGCGTGGGCTTTATGGGCATACAGGCCGGTTTTGCCCTTCAAAATGGCAACGCGAGCAGCATACTCCAACGCTATGGTGCCGATGTGCACGAACTGCCCAATTTTTGGCTGGTGGCCCCCATTGTGGGTATGATTGTGCAACCCATTATTGGGCACTACTCTGACCGTACCTGGAATAAACTTGGGCGGAGAAAACCCTTTTTCTTAGCCGGAGCCATAGCAGCTTGTTTTGGCATGATGCTCATGCCCAATGCGGGGGCACTGGCAGCGGCCTTGCCGGCAGTGCTCATGGGCGCGGGCATGCTGATGATTATGGATGCCTCGTTTAATGTGGCCATGGAGCCCTTTCGCGCTTTGGTGGCCGACAAATTGCCCACAGAGCAACGCACCTTGGGATTTTCGGTGCAAACAGCCTTGATCGGGGTGGGGGCAGTGATCGGCTCATGGCTGCCCTGGTTTTTGGCCAAACAGATTGGCGTGAATGACGTGGCAGCAGAGGGGCTTATTCCTGACAATGTCCGTTATTCCTTTTATATCGGTGCAGTAATGTTTATTGTAACCATTTTGTGGACATTATTTACCACCAAGGAATATCCGCCCGAGGAACAAGCGCGCTACACGGGCGAGCCTGCCGAACAGGAAAAAGGTGGCTTGGGCCTGATTTTCAAGGACTTGGCCAACATGCCGACCGCCATGCGTCAATTGGGCTGGGTGCAGTTCTTTTCCTGGTTTGGCCTGTTTTCCATGTGGGTATTTACCACCCCGGCCATCGCCCACCACGTATATGGTTGTGCCATTGACGACAACTCATCACAGCAGTACAGTGATGCCGGTAACTGGACGGGCATCATTTTCGGGGTATATAATGGCGTTTCAGCCATTTTTGCGTTATTGTTGCCCACCATAGCGGCCCGGATCGGTCGCAAAAAAACCCACGCCTTCTCCCTGCTTTGCGGAGGCATTGGCCTGATTTCCATTTATTTTGCCACTTCACCCAATTTCCTGATTTTCAGCATGATAGGAGTAGGCATTGCCTGGGCAAGTATATTGGCCATGCCTTATGCTATGTTGGCGGGTTCCTTACCTGCCCACAAAATGGGTGTGTACATGGGCATCTTTAATTTTTTCATCACTATACCCCAAATTGTGAGCGGTGTGATCAATCGCCCAATTGTAAAAAACCTGTTTGGCAACAATGCCATTTATGCCATCGTGATGGCGGGCATCTGTTTCCTGTTGGCCGCCTTCGCGGTTCGTTTTGTAGAGGACAAAGACGATGTGGTTGCAAACGCTTAAACTAACCCAATTCAAAAATTACGCGGCGCGAACTTTCGAGTTCTCGCCGCGGCTCAACTGCCTGACGGGCCTCAATGGCACGGGCAAAACCAATGTATTGGACGCCATACACCTGCTTTGCCTGACCAAAAACCACAATGGCCTGAATGACAAGCAGTTGGTTTTGCATGGTGAAACTTTTTTTCGGGTAGAGGGCCTTTTCAGGGAGGAGCAAAAAAAAGATAAAGTTGTCGCCAAATTCATCATTAGCCAGCGCAAGGAAATCGAGAAAAACGGTGCTGTTTTTAATCGCCTGAGTGAATATGTGGGACAGTTCCCGGTAGTCATGGTAGCACCTGATGATGTGAGCTTGGTACAAGAAGGCAGTGAAGAAAGAAGGCGGTTTATGGACAATACCTTGTCGCAAATATCCTCAGAGTACCTCCACAATTTACTGATTTACAATCAATTACTAAAGCAACGAAATGCGCTGCTCAAGAACTTTGCCGAGCAACGTTATTTTGATTCATCCTTGTTGGAAAGCCTTGATCAGCAAATGCCTGCGCCAGCACAGCTCATTTATGCCCATCGCCGACAATTTATTGCCGACTTCACACCCTTATTTCAGGAAATGTATGCCGCCATATCAGCAGGGCATGAGGAAATAAGCTTGGCCTATGAAGCCGATCAGGAGGAACGCAATCTTTCGGATTCTCTCCGGGACACTCTGGAAAAAGACCGACTGCTACAACGTACTACCACTGGGCCTCACCGCGACGACCTCATACTGCGCATGGACGGGCAGGTGGTCAAAAAATTCGCCTCACAAGGCCAGTTAAAATCCTGTCTTTTAGCGCTCCGATTGGCCCAGTATGAGGTGCTGCGCAGGGCCAAAAACATTGAACCCTTGCTGTTGCTGGATGATATTTTTGACAAATTGGATGAGCAAAGGGTAAGGCAACTGATCGGTTTGCTTCTGGATCGCCATTTTGGGCAGTTGTTTATTACGGATACCCATCGGGAGCGTATAGAAAATATTATAGCCTCATTCACTGGCGATTACAAGATATTTGAAATCAGCACACATCATACCAATGCCCAACAATAGTTTATTGGACTTATCAAATCAATTTTGTACGCCGGCTAAGGCGTTGCCCACAACACACAAAATAAAAAATTATTTTGTAAAGTGATATAAATCAATTATTTAAACCAAATGTAAAACTATTGTTATATTAATTAATTGTTTTACTTTTTTTTTGAAGCAAGTATTGTGTTATTCATTTCCAAATGTATTATTTTTGTCACACCGCCTCGAGTTATTGTTGTCCTGCATCTACCAGAATGAACAGACAAACCGTTTTGGGCCAAGCGGGAAAATTCCAGCCATACTCCAGATTTTAAAGATTTACAGCCCTCGAGTAGGCGCTTGCATTGACCATAATCCCCTCTTTTACCATTCCCTGAATGGTCCCGCTAAATCAAACATATCAACGTGCTGTTATGAGAGAACTTATTGAAATTGTCCAAGTACTTAATGTACAAAAACCCAAAGCGAGCAGCTTCTGGGATTACATCCTGGAACCTGGTTCCTTAATGGCTAAATTTTTTGAAGGCTTACAATCAGGCCTTATCCAAAATGATGAGGATGCATTGAAGATCCTTTATCCAGGAGAGCAAATTTCGGCAAAATACAAAAACCTGAAGGAACGCCTAAAGGAGCGTCTGTTGAGCATCGTATTCTTGTTTGATTTGCAAGAGAATACGGAGAGCAGTCGGCAGCAGGCTTATTTTGAATGCAGTAAAAAATTGCTAACGGCCAATATCTTGTTATCAAAAGGAGCGAAAACGATAGGAATCAATGAGCTGGAGGCCTTACTAAAACAAGCTACTTATTATGAGTTTACTGAGATCACGGTTAATATTCTCTCTACACTGAAATTGCATTATGGTATATTGGTAGGAGATAACGGTCATTATCAGCGGTATAGGAATCTCTTCAAGCACTATCAGCATATTTTGTCACTTGAGCATGATGTAGAGGATGACTATGTATTGTTATCCAGTCAATTTACCACCTCTAAATCAACAAAAGAAAATATATCTATCATAGCAAGGGAGAAGCACGAACGTTATGCCCTCGAATTGACCCAATATGACTCCTTTCGCCTTTTCCTAAATAGTAGTTTATTGGAAACACTTATTTACACTTCTATAAATGATCATAAAAACACAATATTGGTTTGTGAAAAGGCTATTACTTATTTTAAACAAAAAAAGTTTGAAAGTTATTTGCCTTTACAAATTTTTTATTATCAATTAATTGTATGCAATATACAATTGCGTCAATATGAGCAGGGCGAAAAAATCATCAAAGAATACGGATCTTTGTTTACCTTAGGTTCTTTTAATTGGATAAAGCTACAGGAATCCTGGTTTTTGCTCTCTATGCACACCGAAAACTATCAGAAAGGGTTAGAAGTTTATCTTTACACAGAAAATTATATCAAAAAAACAAGCTGGTCTCCTGTTATCACTGAAATGTGGAAAATTTATGAAGCATACTTATATTTCTTATATCGTATTGGAAAGATAGAAACAACTAATAAAAATATTGTTCATTTTAAACCTGCAAAATTTGCCAATGAGATACAACACTTCTCAAAAGACAAGAAAGGGATGAACATACCCGCCATCATCATCCAGCTGTTGATCAACATCGTACAGCGTAATTTTTACGCAACCATCGAACGCGTGGATGCTATTGAGAAATACAGCAATCGCCACTTGCAGAAAGACCACACCTACCGGAGCCGCTGTTTTATCAAGGCGCTGTTGGAAATCCCTAAATCCTCGTTTCAAATGGAAAAAATAAACCAACGAGCCGAGAAACATCTGGGTATGCTGCACGAAATGCCGCTTGAAATTGCCAATCAGGGCTATGAAATTGAGGTAATTCCTTATGAAATCCTCTGGAAACTTGTCTGTGACGACATAAAGATGGAGAAATAATCACCTTCAAATGTATATTTTCCCTCTTTTAAAAAAAACACAATCAACTGATTTTCAGAATTTTAAAAACAATTATTCTTTTTTTATACCCAAAAAAAGGTGTAATTTTTAGCCATAGGGCGTCCCTCATACTACATCAATAGGTAGGTACATTTGCTTCTTGTAAGACATCATCATTAATCAATAATCCTAAACCTTCAGTTCAATGTTTGAAAAGTTGCAATGTAGCGCATCTTTGTGTCCTTCGTTTTGCCCCGTCACTCAGCGTATATTTATCATTGATGTTACGGGTGTATGAAGACCCAAAGATGCAAGTGGAAAATGGTTTGATCATAAAGGACCTCCAAACCTGAGATCAAACTATTTTCTGTTTATGATACATTCTTCTTTTTTTTATTGGATTGATTTGTGTGCGTGTTATGCAAGTATTAAAAGAATTAGCTTATGTTTTAAACAAAAACAACCTCCAACCTTTAGGGGCTTCAGGCCAAAGTATGGAAAAAGGGTCAAAAATGGCAACTTTTTACGATGGCATCCTAAAGGGCAAGTATGACAATGACGAGCAGGCGGCAATGGCACTTTATGGCGATCCAGGTGCTGCGGGCTATCGAAAGATGAAATCCGATCTATTGGAGCGCATGATCAATACAGTATCCAATATTGATGCCCGCCAACAGCATTTCACGGATTATCAAAAGGCATATTACGAATGCCATCAGCAATGGGTAGCCGTAAAAGTACTGACGGGCCAGAACGCCAATACTGCTGCTATTGCGCTGGCGGCAAAGTTGCTTCGGCAGGTAGAAAAATATGAATTCACGCTGCTGGCCATGGATGTGTCTTCATATTTGCGCATTCAGTACAGCATACGGGAAAGCAACGATAAAAAATTTAAGGAAATGACGGCGTCTTTTGATCATTACAGGCGATTGTACGATGCCGAGAATACAGCAGAGCACATTTACACGATGTTATCCTCTCAAAGTTTGAACAATAGATCCAGTCATTCATCCATACAAGGAGCAGCTCAAAAAGGATTTGCAGAAATAGCACCATATCTTGAAATATATCAGAGCAACAAGCTGCATTTGTATGGCCGATTGATTGAGTTTTTGATGTACAGCTCCGCCCATGATTACCACAAGTCTCTTGCCTGTTGTGAGCGCACCATTGCTTTTTTCAAGGCAAAGCCATTTACAGCAAATGCACCGCTTCAAATTTTCATGTATGAACAACTGATCTGTCAGGTACAATTGCGAATGTTTGATGAAGGCCGTGCAACAGCAGATGCTTGTGCGACCTTGATGGCCGAAGGCTCGTTCAATTGGTTTAAGTACCGGGAATTGTCCCTTCAGCTGTGCTTTCATTCTGGCCATTTTGAAGAGGCTGCTGATATACTGGCCAAAAGTATAGAGCATGCCAGGTTCCCTTACCTGCCAGAAAACACGCAGGAGATTTGGCGTATTTATGAGGCTTATATTCATTATTTGGTGTTGGTCAAAAAATTACCAACACCACCCAAAACAGGCAAGTTCAAGGTGGGCAAATTTATGAACGAGATGCCTATTTATACGAAAGATAAGGAAGGAGTCAATATTGCCATTGTTGTTATTCAGTATTTGCTCCTTTTGGCAGAAGGCAAAGCAGCTCAGATTATTGACCGGGCCAGTGTAATTGACCAATATGCCTATCGGCACATGGGCGGTGAACACACCAGGAGGAGTCTCAACTTTTTTAAGATGTTGGTCCAAATTCCTTCCGGGCAATTTGAGCGCAAATTAGTGCAAAAAAAAGCCGCCAAATATTTGGAAGCCTTGTTGGATATGCCCTTGGACGTAGCCAACCAGACGTTTGAAGTGGAAGTTATCCCTTATGAAATGCTTTGGGATATTATTTTGGACAGCCTGACCAACAAATAATAGCCATACCGCTAACGAAGTGCCCGTAAATATTGCCCCCAACTGTAGTTTTTCTTCACACGAATAGTTTCCCGCATTACATATTAATCCTTTTTTTAAGGCTTGGTCTTGCTGACCAAGCCTTTTTTTTACCTGAAAACATCTATCACATAATATTTTTTTATCAACCAAGGTAACAAAAAACTCCAAAAAAAGGAATATAAAATATTGATTAACAAGAATATATACTTAATCTACACTTCAAAAGCCTTCAATTTAAGGTAACAAAACGCGCAGAACTGTAATTGGCCTGACGCTATTCCCGCCGGACATTTGTGACATCATTTTAATCAAACAATATGTCATGAAAAGAAAAGTTACCGCCAGCATCAACCTATTTGCCACTACAGATTCAAGGCCTTTTTCAAAAGGAATTGACACCACAGTGATCTAAATTATTACATCGTTTAATCCCCCCTTCGCAACAAACATGAATGGTATATCCACTCAAAGTGTAATAACTTTAGAACAGGCAAACTGTGTTATTTCAGGATTTAACAGAGAAATTGTAGAAGTCGTTTTTGGCACTCCCAGTAAAAATTGTTCAGGCATGGGCATTTGTATGGTTGCAAAGCGCAACTCCTCCATCATGCAGAGGATCATTTGCCCAAGTGTGTTGTCAAGCATAAAGTATGTAAGCCAGCACACTGTGAGTTTTGAGTTTGACAGGGACGATCTTGACCCTGCAATCATCATGCGACGATTTCTTGATCCCTTTTTTTTGGTTGAGGAATCTTTTGCATTGCCAATTTACCTTGTCCGCAAATGGTCATTAAATACCCGTTGGGTTTCAGCCGGGGTATATCCTGTACTATTTCAGGACAACAGCTGGCGCATTCAGTTCAACCTGGATTATTCTTGCAAACGCGCATCGTTTAAAACCTTTTTGAGTTGATGATAGCATAAAATATATAGGATGTCAATGATTGTTTTCAATCAGCATTGCATCAAAAAAAATATACTTTCACGAGTACACAGCAAATACCCGGTAATTTCTCGCCACTTGAGGCGGGGAAATGGGTAAAAAAAGTTCTGGCCATTTGACGATGTAACATCGTCAAACCAGCCCGTCTCTCACGGAATTTATATGAGATCGAAGAAGATAACCCGCTCCCCTGCAAACGTGCAGGGGAACGGTCTCTTCATGCCCAAACCTAAGGATTAGTGGGTGTTACAATGTTCACCACGTATAATAATACAAATTAAACGACATAGTGATTTCAATAGAAATCATAGTTTTTTTATACAAAATATGCATTCAATCAAACATCAATAGTATTCATTTAATTTCATGAAAAGAAAGTTAACGATGAGACATTTTTACCCTAAACCATCCCATATTACCGGGATATTCGCGGTGTTAAGTGCCATCTTGAAATGGCCGGAAGGCCTTAGAGGGAGGCATGGCACCTTTTTTCAAACTATGAGGCACTCAAAATACAAATCCGTATTTAGGGTGGCCATTTGCCTGTTACTTTTTTCTACAATGCTTACTGTAACTGTTGACGCTCAACAGATTACAGGTATCGTATTTTATGATGGTGACAGGGATGGCATTAAGGATGCCACAGAGGTGGGATACCATGGTATCACCGTCAGAGCGTACAACTCCGCCAATGGATTGGTGTCCAGTGGCACTACGGCTATTTCAACAGGAGCCTACACCCTGGCTGGCTTAACTGCCGGGCAATCCTATCGGATAGAATATGAGGTTCCCGAGGGCTTTTCAGCTTCTGTTTTGGGTACCAATTCCAAGACAATCATCCAGTTTGCAGCGGCGGGATCCACTAATGTCAACCTGGGCATTTATGTTCCCTCGCAGATATGTGGTGATGGTGAGCCGCGTGTGGTGGTCGGTTGTGGCCTGTTTGCGGGTTATCCTTATTGCGGCGTTGATCCCAGCGCAGGCGGAGAAATAACCGTGGCCTCCTGGATGTACAATGATCGTCAGGCAGTAGGAGATGCAACTATAGGCGCGCATGATGAAGATTTGAAATATACCAATGTAGGTGTACCCATGGGCATGGGCGTAAAAGCAGGCACGCAACTTGTCTTTATGTCAACGGTAGCCTCCCCGGTTACAGCGGTATTCCCTAATGCACCCGATGGATTTGGTGCTATATACGTGATGAATTACAGTGGCCCCAGCAAAGCATTTGTGAACTACAAATTGCTCATGAAGCTGACCGATATTCCAGGCATAAACATGGATCCCAACAACAGACCCTTTTTCGGGGAATACGGATTGGGTGGTTTGGATTTGACGGAAGATGGCAAAACAATGTATATTGTCAATATGGGTGAAAGGAATTTGGTCCGAGTGGACGTAAGTGGTGTGGATTACAACAATTTACCTGCTACCGCCCCAACAGCTGCAAATGTTACGGAAATTGCTATCCCTAATACCTTCTCTTGCCCAAACGGCGTACTCCGGCCTGGTGCCTTAAAGCAATACAGGGGAAAATTCTACGTGGGCTGTATTTGTGATGGCAGCAGCGGCGCTGCGGCCGATCTGGAAGCCAAGGTTTTGTGTTATGATCCAAACAATGGCAGCTGGACAGAAGTGTTGACCTGGCAACCAGAAGCGTATAATGCAGGTGGCATACAAGCACAGGGCCTTACGCACCGCCAATGGGAAACACCTGAGGACAACTCTCTTTTCTGGTTGGCCCCCAACCATTCGGCCTATATTTATCCGTTTTTTGTTGATATTGGTTTTGATGATACCGGCTCTATGTTGTTGGGTATCTTGAACAAAAAACTGATGAACATCCTTTCTTTTTGGGATACGGGCTATATTTTACGCAGTTTCCGCAATG
This sequence comes from uncultured Saprospiraceae bacterium, assembly GCA_964539805.1. GTDB lineage: Bacteria > Bacteroidota > Bacteroidia > Chitinophagales > Saprospiraceae > M3007. The sequence goes on from CAZIKN010000112.1 coordinate 10,450, forward strand.
CGGACGGGACATTTACCCTGGAAAACAATGGCGCCAGCGGCCCCTACAGTGCTGGTGGCCCTCGTAATTACAACGGTGCTGATGGCCCCGGGGGAAAATGGTTTTTTGATCAGGCCATTGTCAATGCAACCCATAACTACACTTTTGCTGGAGGTATATGGGTGCCGCCAGGCACTCAGGAAGTGGTATCCGGTGCAGGTGACCCCATCTCTATCTGTGCTTTTGGTGCCCGCTACTACAACTGGACCACAGGTCAGATACAGGGCGGTAAAAACCTTGCAAATGCCAAAATATCACGTGTAACGGGCCTGGATGTGATCTGTGAGGAAGTACCCATTGAAGTGGGCAACCGCGTATGGGCGGATGTCAACAACAATGGTATTCAGGATCCTGGCGAGCCAGGCATCAATGACGTCACGGTGCAATTAAAATCTGCCAACGGTGATCTCTTGTCCACCACCACAACATCAGGCAATGGTGACTATATTTTCACCACCTCCAATGTACCCGACGGTGACCCTGTTACCCCCGGCAATCAGCCGGGTCTAAGGCCCTCTACGGATTACGTGATCTGTGTGCCAGGTGCGGAATTTGATCCCGGCAATACCTTGTCAAAACATATCTTGACCTTGGTCAATGTGGTAGGCAGTGGCCTGGCAGATGAAAGTGATAATGATGCTACCCAACAGCCCAACTCGGACTTGGTTATCAATTTTACCACAGGTATTACGGGACAAAATGACCATGCCTATGATATTGGTCTTGTGCCGCCTGACTGGGGCGATCTGCCCGATACCTATAAAACCACCGATGTTTCTGGCGGCCCAAGCCACACGATAACCCCTAACCTCAAAATAGGGGCCTGTGTGGATGGCGAATCCAGTGGCCAGCCCGACGTTATGGCTGGCCAGATGAGCGGTGGTGATGACTTCAATTCCTCACTTCCTGTTGCTGGCACCTGTGTCGGTGGCGATGACGAGGACGGTATTGAGTTCATTACGCCATTAATACCTGGTGAAGAAGCCTGTATCCGCATTTCTGTGATGAACAACACGGCATCCAATGCTTACCTGAAAGCCTGGATTGATTGGGATGGGAGCGGTGCTTTTGACAATGGCGAAGAAGTAAATACCGGTGATTTCGCAACTACAGGATTTACCATTCCCAATACTGGTCAATACAATGGTATTGTGTGTTTCACGGTTCCATCCAATGCTACCTTTGGCAATGGGGCGGCGTTTGCCCGTTTCCGTTTATCGCCGACTGACAACATCAGTTTTGATGGCGATGGCGGATGGGGTGAAGTGGAAGACTATAAAGTTACCTTGTACAAAATAGGTAACATAGTGTGGAATGATTATAACAACAATGGTCAGCAAAACACCAATGAAGTAGGTATAAACGGGGTCACCGTGCAACTGATCTACTTTGGCTTGGATGGCGTTGCTGGAGGTTCCAATGCTAACGCAGACATTACCTATACGACCACGACATCCAACATGGGCACCAATGGCATGTACATGTTCCCTGCCCTGATACCTGGTGCGTACAAACTCAGTGTACCAACTGCTCCTCCGGGAGGTTTCTTGCCTACTCAGTTGAATGTCAACCCTGACGCGACGGATGCTGACGACCCCACAGGCATAATGGTCATGCTGCCCAATGTTCCCAACCTGCCCCAGAATGAGTCAGGTCTTGGAGACGTCCCAAATGACCTCTCATATCCTGATATAAACAACAACCTCACCTTTGACTTTGGTTATATTCAACGGGATTATGGTGATTTGCCCGATTTGTACAATACCCTTAGCGGAAACAACGGCCCTTCGCACGTCGTAAGTCCTTTGTTGAAAATAGGCTCTTGCATTGATGCGGAGGACAATGGCAACCCGGAAACGAAGGCCGGCAAAACCACGGCCGGAGACGACAACTCAACGGGTTTCGGCCCCACGGGCAATGCCTCCAACTGTGGTGATGACGAAGATGGCATTGACTATGCCACCGTTCCACTCTTTATTGTAACCCAGCAGACGCTGCTGGATATTCCGGTGATGAATACAACGGGCACCACAGCCAAGTTGACCGTTTTTATAGATTTTAACAACAATGGCTCTTTTGGTGTTGGTGAAATGTTTTCAACTACCGTCAACAACAACGATCCTACAGCCCAAGTTGCTATAGATGTTCCCGGCAATGCTGTTGTGGGCCAGGATCTGGGCTTCCGTATCCGTTTGGCCACGGATGCTGCCGAATCAATGGTAGCCACGGGGCCAGCCAGAACGGGCGAGGTAGAGGATTATGTCATTCAAGTAATCGGTTATGATTACGGGGATTTGCCTGACACCTATAGTACCTTGGAACCCAACGCACCCAAACACATCATCTCCAATAACCTGAAATTGGGTGCCAGTGTTGACGCTGAAATTGATGGCAATCCAGAAGCAATGGCGGGTCAAATGACTGGCGGTGATGATGCCGATCCAGGATTGGTTACCTTTGGCACATCCTCTCCCGCTGGCGATGATGAAAACGGCGTTATGTTTGTATCCCCTCTGATTCCGGGTGCCTCTGCAACTATCATGGTAGATGCCATGAATATGACAGGCGCCAATGCCACCCTTCAGGGCTGGATTGACTGGAACGGTGATGGCGACTTTGATTTGCCTGCCGAGGCACTCGTATTTACCAATGCCAATGGCGGACTTGTACCAAGTCCTGCTGGTCTTAGCGGCGCAAAATTAACTTTCAATGTGCCTTCAACTGCCGTTTTTGCCCCGGGTGGAGCAGCTTTTGTCCGCTTTAGGCTTTCTCCTGCCGGAAATTTAGCCCCTGATGCGCAGCCCGATCCCGTGCCTTTCGGCGAGATAGAGGATTATAAAGTTACCTTGGGCAAATTAGGCAATTTAGTCTTTGAAGACCGCAACTTTAATGGTCAACAAGACCCCGGTGAACCGGGCATAGATGGAGTTAATGTTAGCCTTACCTGGTTGGGTCCCGATGGTGCTATCGGAGGTGGTGACGATGTGGTATATCCAACACTCACAACAGGAAGCACAGGTTTTGACCCAGGAGAATACTACTACTGTGGCCTGATTGATGGGCCTGATCAAGCAGACAACAGGTATAAACTGACCTATACAACCCCGGCCAACATGACCCCAACAAGGGACAATGAAGGCCCGCAACAATCTGATAGCGATGGCTCGATCTCAGGCATGAACTTGAACATGGCCATGGAAACCTTTGAGTTTTTGTTTCCAACCCCGGTAACAGAGCAAGGTACAGGCGATGAAGGTTTCCCGGGCGTGGGCAATTTCCCTGACGATCAGACGGATGAGACCCACGATCAGGGTTTCGCCTTCCTTGACTATGGTGACTTGCCTCAAACGCCACCAAACGATGATTTCAACACCACCATGCAAGAAAATGGTGCGGTACACGTCATCACGCCCAATTTCAAACTTGGTGCCACGGTAGATGCGGAACAAGATGGCGCTCCAAGTGCAAACGCCGATGGCGATGGTGCAGATGAAGACGGTATAGTGTTCGCCACGCCGCTGATCCCTGGCAACAATGCATCGATCAACGTAACTGCCATGAACATGACAGGTACTGATGCTACCCTTCAAGGTTGGATTGACTGGAACGGAAACGGAATTTTGGAAAATACAGAAGAATTATCCTTCACCAACAATGGTAGCGTGCCTTCACCCCTAGGTGTAAGTAATGCATCCTTTAGTTTCCCTGTACCATCTAATGCAACATTCAATGATGGGATGGTGTATGCCCGATTCCGCCTTTCACTAACCAATGGTTTAAGCCCCGACGGACCCTCAAAATATGATGTGTCCACAGTGGTACCTCAAGGTGAAGTGGAAGATTACAAACTTAATGTGGCCAAAATCGGCAACCTCGTATGGGAAGATCGTGACTTTGACGGAGCACAGGATGCCCCTGCTGATGAACCTGGTATCAACGGTGTGACGGTCACCCTGACTTGGGCCGGCCCGAACAATACCATTGACAACGGTGGCGATGACGTGACCTACGCCGTACTGTCCACAGGTGGCCCAAAAGGAAGCGGCGGAAATTTTGACCAAGGCGAGTACTATTACTGCGGCCTTATCAACGGTACCTACAAAATAACCTACACGACGCCAACGGACATGACGCCTGCTCGATCCAACCAAGCTGGTGACAACGAACTGGATTCCGATGGGCTCATAACAGGAATGGATCTGACCATGGCAATGGAGACCTTCACCATTGCCAATGTAACCAACCTGCCCACAGGCGAAACGGGCAACGGAGACAGCGGCAATACCGGAGTCGGTGGATTCCCTGATGGACAAACAGACGAAACACACGATCAAGGCTTTGCCTATTTGGATTATGGTGACCTGCCGGAAACAGGCAACGGTGATGATTTCAATACTACCATGGCTCAAGGCGGTGCAGTACATGTCGTTATCCCCGGCTTCAAACTCGGTGCATCTGCAGATGGCGACCGTGATGGATCACCCGGTACCACCGCTGACGGCGACGACCTGTCAGATGGCTCGGATGATGAAGATGGTGTCGCTTTTGTTACACCTTTGATTCCAGGCAACAATGCCACCGTATCGGTTACAACTATGAATTCATTGGCGAACAACGCCCTACTGCAAGGCTGGATTGACTGGGACAACAGCGGCACGCTGGATGTCGGCGAAGCATTGGTCTTCTCCAACGGCGGCGTAGTGCCAACCGGTACCACCAACAATGCATCCTACACGTTTGCGGTGCCAGCCAACGCCATCTTCAACGACGGCATGGTATATGCCCGCTTCCGCTTGTCCCCAACCGGAGTAATAGCGGCGGATGGCCCGGACAAGTACAATAATAATGCCACTGTGCCTCAAGGGGAAGTGGAAGACTACAAACTAAATGTAGCCAAAATTGGCAACCTTGTATGGGAAGACCGTAATTTTAATGGCACCCAAGACCCAACAGAACCAGGATTGAACAACGTGGAAGTTACGCTCGTTTGGGGGGGTGCCAATAACGATGTGGGTACCGGAGCAGATGACGTAACATATATTCCAATTGCAACAGGATCGGGTAATTTGGATGATGGCGAATATTACTATTGCGGTTTGATACCGGGTGAATATAAAATTATCTATACCACACCGGATTATCTTACACCTACCCGTACTGATCAAGGTGACCAGACAAATGGGGGTGATGCAGACAGCGATGGTGCTATAACTGGCATGGATCTTACCATGGCTATGGAAACATTTAGCATTACTGATGTAGTTGCATTACCGACCAACGAAAATGGTACCGGTGATGATAGCCCTAATGACTCCGGCACCTTCCCTGACAACCAAACCGATGAAACCCATGACCAAGGCTTTGCCTGCCTGGATTACGGGGATCTGCCTGAATCAGGTAACGGAGATAACTTTAATTCAACCATGGCAGAGCAAGGTGCCGTTCACGTAGTGACGCCCGGGCTTTCTCTCGGCGACCATGTGGACTGTGAACGGGATGCCGTTCCCAACACAAGCGCCAATGGCGATGACAATGTTGACAATACAAGCAATACTTGTAGCAAAGTGCCAGACGGGTTCATATCAGCAGGGTCATTAACCTGTGGTTTGGGAACCATTGTGTTGTCTCCCGGGCCTGACGGACGATTCAGCATTGAAATTTATGGCAATATGTCAGCTTGGCCACAGTTGCAAACAGCAGTGGCTAATGCAGGTGGTATCAATAATGCAATTGGCAAAACAATTTATGCCGATGTTACAAACAAATCAGCAGTAAGTTATCTTGGCGATGTCAACGCGTTGATCAATTGCTTGGCTACCGCAGAAGACATCTCTGTGGCCTCCTTTAATGGTAGCGTTGCTGTAATGACTGGTACTGTATCAACCTGTGCAGCACTTGAAACACGCAATACTGACGAAGATGGCATTGCCTTTACTACACCATTGATCCCCGATAACAGAGCCTGTGTGGAAGTAAGCGCAACCAATACAACCGGAGCGGATGCCGTATTGCAAGCATGGATTGACTGGGACAACAGTGGCACACTGGATGCTGATGAAGCTATTGTATTCGAAAATGGCGGCACCGTGCCAAATGGGGGCGTCATTCAGGAAGAATTCTGTTTCACCGTACCCGCTGATGCTATTTTTAATGACGGTATGGTATTTGCCCGATTCCGCCTTTCTCCAAACGGAGGACTTAACGCTGACGGCCCGCCAAAATATGACAACTCAACCACTGTGCCTCAGGGTGAGGTGGAAGACTACAAGCTGAACGTTGGCAAAATTGGCAACTACATTTGGGAAGATTTCAACTTTGATGGCATACAAGCAGCAGGAGAACCAGCCATCAACAATGCTGAGGTTACACTGGTTTGGGCCGGAGCTAACGGTGTCGTGGGTACCGGTGGAGATGACGTAAGCTATAAGCCTTTAGTCACTGGTTCAGGTAACTTTGACGACGGCGAATACTATTACTGTGGTCTTATTCCTGGTACGTATAAAATGATTTACACCTCACCCAAGGACATGACACCAACCAAGCCCAACGAGGGCAATGATGATGAATTGGACTCCGATGGAACGGTTACGGGTATGGATGTAAGTATGGCTATGGAGACCTTCACTATCAATGACGTGTATGCCCTTCCGACAACGGAAAATGGCATTGGCGACAGCGGAGCTCCTGGCGTAGGAACATTCCCGGACAATCAAACTGATGAGACACATGACCAGGGTTTTGCCTTTATTGATTACGGTGATCTGCCCGGAATAGGCTACCCCGGCATATTCTATCAGACAAAGATGGATGCTGGTGGCCCCATACACGTTGTTCGTCCAGGTTTTAAAATTGGCGCAAGTATTGATGGGGAACGCGATGCCACGGTGTTAGATGCCACGGCACAGGGCGACGACGTTGATGCCCTCCCGGACGAGAACGGTGTGGTGTTCCCGCCGAACATGGTGCTGGCGCCCGGCGGCAGCATCACCGTCACGGTGAATGTGATGAATATGACTGGCGCACCCGCTACACTGCAAGGCTGGATAGACTGGGATAATGACGGAGAAATGGATCCGACCGATGAAATCATACCGATTCCTGTACCTATCGGCGGCTTAAGCAACCAGAACGTGACCCTGCTAATACCCGCCAACGCGGACTTTGACATGTGCATGATGTACGCCCGCTTCCGCCTGTCCACCACTGGCGGCCTCGGCCCGAACGGTCCAAGTTTATTCGGACCAGCACCAGTACCACAGGGCGAGGTGGAGGACTACAAGCGCGCGATCAACACCGTTCCACCGGTGATGACCTGCCCTGCGAACATCGTGAAGAACAACGACCCGGGCCGCTGCGGCGCGGTGATCAACTATACCACTCCGTTAGCCGATGACGAGTGCACAGGCTGGACGCTGACCCTTACACAGGGCCAGATGAGCAATACCCTGTTCCCCATCGGCAAGACGGTGGTGGAATGGAAGGTGACCGACCTGACCGGCTACATGAGCAGCTGCTC
>CAZIKN010000113.1:0-17982 GCA_964539805.1 uncultured Saprospiraceae bacterium
AGGGTGATGGTTATAGGCACCGGCTCACCGGGTGGTATGGCATACAGCACAGGGTGATCCAAGGGGGCACCATTGAGCTTGATGACAGCGCCGTGCGGGTTGCTTTCCGGGCCAGCGGTGAAGGCATAGGTGCGCAGTTCCTTGGTGGCGCTGGTGTTGCCCAATATGAATCGGTAAACGGCTGGCTCATGGGCAGGCACGTCCAATACTTCTGTGGTATAACCCGGCTCAAGGGTCATTTTGCAGCCTTCGCGGTGCGCCGTTTTGGGTTCCCAGGGGCAGGAGGACTGGCCTGTAATGGTCCTGAAAACAGGAGTTTTGTACACGGGATCCATAGCGACATCTACGGTAAAGGCATCGCCAGGGTCATCATCATGGAGTACATAGCCTGTGGTAATGCCTTTTTCCACACCCGATTCATCCGTCCATCCGGCACTGGTGGAGAATTCAAACTTGACGTTGGTTGTGTATCCCGCGCCGCCGATTTCAAAACCGACGCTGCCTTCCAGGCTGCCGTTGCTGTTGACAAAATTGGTGGTCGTGTTGCTTCCCGTTGTATCGCTGGTAATGGAATACTCGTAGGTTGGCCCACCATTGAAGGAAATATTCCGCTCTTTTTTGGCTGCTGCTTTTTGTTTTTCATTGTCGTCCAAAATTTTCAGCCATTGTTTTTTTGAATTTTTGTAATAGGCGATACTGTCCGCAATGGCAGTACCATTGGCCAAAGAATCCAAATAGCGCACCACATATCGTCTGATGTAGTCCTCTGTGTAGATAAAGGTGGTATTGATGCCACCTGGCGCTACCTGGGTTATGGTTTTGATGCTGGCCTTGCAACTGTCCGGGTTGTAGGAAATACGGTCGGCAAAACCAAATTTCAGGTTTATACCCGTACCCACGAATACGTCGGCACCTTGAAAACCGACGGTAGAATCGCGCCCGGGATCCCAGCCGCCCACAATGAAATCATCTTCCCCGGTTGAAATGCGCTGGTCAAAGGCAACACAGGTCTGGAATGAGGTGTCGGTTACTTTTTGATAGGAGAGGGTGGCACCGATTTTGGTACCCAGTTCGGTTTTGGCCGGTATGGATATGCCCACGCCAAAGGCGGTGATCACAGCAGCCTGCTCAAAACCGATTTTAAGTTCGTCCTCACGGCCCAACCCTGTTTCATAATCCAATGACATGGCTAAGGTCTGACAGGTTTTTTGCCCTTTTTCCCAATAGGAATAACTGCCGTCACCTGGCGGATCGCGCAGCACAAGTGAAGGTGTTGCGGGCATGGCGGTGGTGAAGGTGGATTCATTGGGCCTCACCCCCGTCACGATAGCGGTGGTGTCAAAACTTACCTCGTCACCCTCCAGGGTTTTGGCAATGATCTGAAGTGTTTGCTCGAAGGGTGCAACGGGATTGGGCACACCTACCTTGAACTTGTAACGCAATTGCCCCTTACTCATGGTGGTGTCCAAATTACTGCCCGCAATGCCATTGATGATCTGGAAACTCGCCGAGTCCACTTCACAGGGTGCACCGTAGTATTTTTCCACGAGTTTGATGGTCATGTTCACCTGGTCGCCTTGTGCAAATACGACCTTCTGGCAATTTGAAATGCCATCAAAGCCGCTCGTGATTTCTACCTCAGGGGTGGCATAGTAGATAAAGTCAAAGCTGGTATCCCTTTTGGTAAGGTCCAAACTTGCCCCACCAATGTTCTGGAAATACTTTTTGATGGTCGGGTTTTTGTGGTTGACCACGCTCAGGGTCATCTCTATCGGGGGCAGATCTTCAAATTCAAAATCGCCATCAGGGTCATTAAGGGTCAATATCTTGCTGTAGCAGCCATCTTTGGAGGCCAACTTGATGACGCAGTCACCGGGTGCCGGGATGATGGCTCTTTTGCATTTGCCGCCAGCCACCACGCCATCTACCTTGCGGGTGGTCATGTCATTGAACAAGACCCCAATGATGGGGCTGGAGATGTTGTTGACCTCCCAAAATGCCGGAATAAAGTTGTGGTCTTCAAATTTGGGCGACAAGCGCACGGTGGCCCCTGGTTCCAGGTCAACGGCAAAAGCACCTGTTGAATCCGTAAATATTTGGGGGTTGGCGGATTCGCCATTGATCAATATTTCCACACTTTTGGCAAAACAATCGCTGTTCACATAGCGCACAAAACCTTTGACGGGCACGGTGGAGAGGTCCACGAAATCCACCAGATCCACGGAAGTGATACTCGGGTTGAGGGTCACCTGGCGGGTTTTGGGTGAAAACTCGTGGGGTGTCGTTTTCTGGTTGGGGGCAAACGCTGACCATTCGGTGCCGAATGACTTGCCGGCAGTGGTCAGGTGTGAGCCTGAATTGTTGAGTTGGCTGCCCGCGCCTTCGTCCATGGCAAAATAGGCCCTCAAATGCCGCTCCTGCTGATCGCGGGATTTGGTGGCGTGGGTCTGGATTTTTGTGGTGGAAAGCAGGGTGTCATAAACGGCTATTTCATCTATAAGGCCACCGTAATAATCGGCGCGGCTGGCACCATTGTGCCGCGCACCCACGAGCCAAACCTTGCTGGTATCGGACCAGTTGCCGCTCAAGCCGGAAAAATTGCCCACGGTGCCTAAGGCAGTACCATTTTTATACGCTTTTATGCTCAAATTGCTTCCGGTCTGCTGGAGCGTCAGCGCGATGTGTTGGTAGCCCATGCCCAAATTGCCAAACGTGTGTGGCTGGCCATTGACCGTGCAGCCTAAGTTGCTGCTGTTCCCGCTGGGGCTAAGGTTGAGTTGGAAGCTATTGCTGCCCCATTCCTTTGATATCAGGCATTGACTGCCATCAGGGCCGGCACTGTTGGCCCACAGCTCTATGGTGGCCGTTTGTAGTTCAGTGCTGTCTGTCAGGCCAAAATTAGGCAAGCTGGCATAGTCCTGCTCGGTGCGCACAAACTTGAGGGCGCGGTGCAGGTAGAAATTTTTGCCCGGTGTGGCTATGAAGGTTGTACCCGTACCATAATTGGCGGATTCAATGCGGTAGTAACCATCGGAATTGGTTTTGCCGGAAGTCCTCACCGGCGGGCGGCTCTTGTCAAATTCGGCACCACAGAAGTACAGGCGATTGCGCTGGATGACATCAAAGGATTTTGTCCCGAGCTCTTCATCCATTTTCCAATAATATTTCAGGCCGGGGGTAAGTGTGGAGGCCGTGCCTTCCCTTACCTCCGTCAGGTCCAATTCATCTAAGCGCCGGTGGTAAATGCGCAATTCGTCCATACGCCCTTCCCATCGGCATCCCTCACCCGCGATGGTGAGCTTTTGGGCACTGCCATTGGCTGCTGCCGTCATAATATTGCCCATGAGGACGCCGTCCAAATAGGCCCGATATTGTGCGCCGTCATGGTTGACCATGATGTGATGCCAGCCGTTTTTGGTGGAATCGGGAAAGGGCAAAAGCAGGGGTGATTGACCGTTGACATTCAGCTTAAGGCCAAAGGGGCTGCTGATGGCCGTGCTGTCCAAGGTGGCAATGGACCAGGCCGCGCCCTCAAATTGCAGGATGGTGGAACTGGTGACAGTGCGGTTGATATTTTGCACCCAGACAGATACGGACCAGTTGGTGGCGTTTTTTAAAAAGCCGATGGAGTCCAGGGCAAAGGCAACATCGCTGAAGCCCGAACGCAGGGAAAATCCCTGCATGGGCATGAGGGTGACCGTGGCATCCACTACGGGGCGCTTGGAGCTCGTTTGGACAAATCCGGTCACTACTCCGTTGGGCACCTGAAAACCGAGTGCAGCGCCCAATGCGCCATCGCCATAAGTATTGATTCCCAGCACCTCATATTTGTAAGGACGACCGGCGATGACATTGAAGTCGTTAAAATTGCGCACTTTGTTGTCAAAAGCGCCCAGAAATACGCCGTCGCGGAACAATTTGTAGCCTTCAGTGGGCAGTGCGCCCAAGGGGTTGGGCATCCAGGAAATCTGGATGCGATCAAGCAGATCACCCTGGGTTGCCATAACCACCGGGGCCGAGGGAGCCACGAAAAAGTCGCTCAGGAACCCAAAGCCCATGCTGCCAACTTTTTCACGCGTAGCCTGGCCTATACACATGTCACCGATGGTCAGGCTGCTGCGGCGGGTATTGTTTTTGATGTTGATGCCGCTGCCATAGGTCACAAAGGACTGCCCCGGTACATACTTGTCCACTGGCGGGATACAGGCCGCCTCTACGCCCACATGGGTGAGCGGCAAATAAAAAGTGCGGATGGGCCGAATGCTGAGTGCTTCCAGTTCCTTGCGCGGGGTACGTTCATTGCCGCTGAGGCCACCGAAGGAAAAATTTTTGGTGTAGGCGATGGGCTGGTTGAACTGGTTTACCCCCTGGGTAGCACTCCAGTATTCCTGGTTTCCGGTGGTAAAGCCCCCCACAGCGGCACGCTGGTTGTACAGCAGGCGCAGTTCTTCTATGGTGGGCAGGCGCCAGTTGCCTTTTTTTTCCATGCCCAGGTTATTGCAGATCGAGTCGGCCTGTCGCCAGTAATTGGGCGCAAGGTCATTTTTGGCTGCGGCAAGCCCCCAGGCGCCGGAGGGGTCAAGGTAAAAAATAATACCGCCTTCGTAAGTTGCCCCAATATTGATGGACTGCGCCCGGAGCAGCTGGGCTAAGCAGAGCAGCGCGGTTATGATGATGATAAATTTTTTCACGAGAATAAAAATTTGCCCCCCGATAACCAAAGCCAACGGGGTAAATTAGAAAAAGTGGATCAAAAATGGTCCGGAAATAGGCTCCGGACGGGGCCACTTAGCGTTGCATACCTTTTATCACCTGAAGGTCCGCCTTAATGCCTTCCAGCAGTTGGCGCAGGTCTGCATTCTCGGATTTGAACCTTGCATTTTCTTTTTCCAGCATTTCCACGCGGCGGGCAAGTTCCTGGGTGGCGGAAATATTGAGCGTGAACAGGTGGTCATAGTCCACGGCATGGAAGTCGTTGACCTCGCGGCCATAGACAAATACTTTTTCAGGGGCAGCATGGGCCCAGTTGCCGAGGCTGAACTCGGTAGCGGAAGCTACTGCTGTCACAGGCAGATCCTCCTGGTGGTCTCCGGCCATGATGCGCACTTTGTCTCCTATTTTCAGGTCGTGGGGTTTTTCCATCGTCAGGCGCAAGGTGCTGGCCTCAAGTTGGGCATTTTGAGCCAGGGCGTAGATATCGGGTACCAGATCCGTGTTAAGGCTGACGGCGTCAGGAATCAAGGCTTTTACTTCCTGTGCGATAACCCCTTTCTTCCAGCTGTTACCTTTTCCGACGACATCTTTGTATTTGTAATCGGTCACCCGGATGCCTTGCAACAGGGAGAGGTCGCTGGCACCGTTGGAAACAGCGAAGTCTTTTTTGACCCGGCGGTCAGAAATGACGTACATACCGTCTGCTTTGAGGTAGTCGTCTGCTTCTAAGCTAAAGGGCTTGTTATAGCCCCCCGGAAACGACGGGATGTTCGTGGCATCGGCATGGAGGTAAGATACTGTTGATGTGCTAAGTTGTTTCGTACCCGTGATGTGCAGGTATTTGCTCATTGTAATTTCTGCATTGGTGGCGTTCATAACATTTTGCCCCCCGGCCCAGATACTGGCTACGCCGTAGGAATTGGAGCCATAGCCGGTGTTGCCGTCATCACGAAAACCATAGCCATAAAAAGGGCCATTTCCGGCATTGATCGGGCCTACGGAACTCAGTATGCCTGTATGAACACGCACAACTTTTCTAAAATCCGTTTCCCCATCTACGTTCAGGTCATTGTTGCAGTCAATTTGATACAATTCTGCTATACCTCCACTGGGTATCTTGTTTACTGTGCCATTTAAAGATGAAGTAGATAAGGTAGATAGGGCATACGGTGCAGGCGTCAGGCGTGGTCTTGGGAGCAGTTCTTGTGTGGAGCTGCCGATTTTGACACTCAGATAGTAGTCTTTGTTAAAAGGTATATTAAGCGGTGTGCTGTGTGTACCCAGTATTACGCTGTACACGCCGCCGACGGTCTCCACATCGTTTAAGGTTTCTGACCAAACAACATTGCCATTCACTTCGGCATCCATCAGGGCAAATTTTACGGTGTGCGTTTCATCAGGCACGGCACTGCCATCGCTTTTTTTCAAAATGCCCTGTACGGTCAGGACTGACGATTGGGCCTGTAAAGAGAAGGCTGAAACCAAACAGCAGAAGAAAAACAAGATAATAAGTGAGATATACGACTTTTTCATGAGCGTAAAAAAATTAAGGTGATGACAATTGTATATGCAGCCGAATGCCTCCGAACTGCAAGGCCGAAAGTGTGGGCAAAGGAGGGTAGTCAATCATCCTCATTTGGGGGGACAATTGTACCGATGCTCATTTTGGGCTGTTTTAGCCCTAAAATCACCTCTAAAACCGTCTTTTTTTACAGATAAGCGGAAGGTATTTTCCCAAAATGTTTTTGAAACTGAGCGGAGAAGTATTTTACATCCTTGAAACCAACGGAGTAGGCCGCTTCTTTTACACTGCTGCATTGGCGGGTTTCCAGCAATTGCCGGGCCTGGGTCATGCGTACCACGGTAATATAATCGTTCGGGGTAAGGCCGGTAAGTTGTTTTACTTTTTTGAAAAAGGCATTGCGCCCCGTGTACAGCTGGTGCGCCAGCCAATCGGCACTAAGCCTTGAATCATCTAAGGATTGGCTGACCAATTGCTCCAAGGATTCCAACCATTTGGCATCCTGTGGGCTTACGGTTAAAGAGATGACCCCCTCGCTTGCCGATGCGAGCTCAGGCGGCAGGGCATTATCGGGTTGGGCCGTGCGGGCAGATTGCCGCTCGAGGAGATTGTTGATCCTCGCGATCAGTTCTTCTTCCTCAAAGGGCTTGAGCAGGTAATCGTCAACGCCTATGCGCAAGGCCCTTAATTTGTCCCTGATGTCCGCCCTGGCTGTCAGCATAATGACGGGCACATGCCGCCACTCGTCAGCTGATTTCAGGTGCTCCAGCAACTGGAACCCGTCCATCAGGGGCATCATAATGTCACTGATGACCATCTGTACGGAAGGGTTAATCAGGTTTAGGGCCTCTATGCCGTTTCGGGCGGTGAGCAATTGGAATTGGCCTTCCAGAATGGATTGCAGGTAGTCTCGCAGGCTGTCGTTGTCTTCCACAATAAGTAAGGAAGGGCGTTCACCGGAAGCGATATGGGGCACTGCGGGGGCTTTGGAAGGCAAAGGCTCATAATGCACATCGCCCATGCTTTCTGCGGTGGGTTCAGTGGTTGGTATGGCTTCTTTTTTGGGGAACTCAATCCAAAAGGTACTGCCCTTTCCGAGCGTGCTTTCTGCCCAGATCCGGCCTTTCATCACCTGTATGTACTCTTTGCAAAGGGCTAAGCCTATACCGAAGCCACCTTCGGAAGGCGCGTTTTGTTGCTTGGTTTGAAAAAAACGGTCAAAAATATAGGGCATATCCTCAGGACTGATGCCCCTGCCGTTGTCCTCCACCCCTATCCTGATAGCCCCTTCATTGTCTTCAGCGGTGATGAGGACACGATTGCCCTGGTAGGGCGCCGTGAATTTCAGGGCATTGCTGATCAGGTTGTTCAGTATTTTTTGCAATTTGTTCTCGTCCACTATAACGCGCAGGCGTTCCGGCAACTGATAGTCAAAAAGATATTGGATTTCGAGGCGTTCGGCATGGCTTTCAAAGGCACTGACCACCCGATTTAAAAAGGGCTGTAAAGAAAGACTGGTTTCCTGCAATACCATTTTGCCTGATTCCATTTTGCTCAGGTCAAGCAGTTCATTGACTAAGCGCATGAGTTGTTCACTATGTTGCCGGGCGGTTATGGCATGGGCAAGTTCACGCCCCTCGAGGCGGCCATTTTTCAGCAGGGCACTCAGGGGGCCGTTGATCAGGGTGAGCGGGGTGCGCAGTTCATGGCTGACATTGGCGAAGAAACGGCTTTTGGCCTGATCCATTTTTTTCAACTCTTCCGCCTGGTGGCGTATGGTGGCCGTTTGGCGCGCTACCTCTGTTTCAAGGCGCTCCTGCGCGGCCCTGTGCGCCCGCGTGCGCCAACTCGCCCAGGCCCATACCCCCACGGCCATCAGGCCAAAAGCACAGACAACAAACCACCATTGGCGGTAAAAAGGCGGGATGACCCGTGTGGTGAACACCAATTCGTTTTTTGCCCATGAGCCATCAGAAGCCTGTGCCCTGATGCGCAGCTGGTAGCTGCCATAAGGCAGGTTGGAGAAGCGCAGTTCCGGTTCTTTTAGCGGTTCCCAATCTGTTGAAATACCCTCCAATTTCCAGGTGTAGGTCACTTTTTCGGGGGCGATAAAATCAAGCAGGGAAAATTCCAACTGTACATAACGAACATCGGGCGTCAGGGTGATGGTGCGGTTTTGGTTGAGTTCATAAGTTTGGTTGACCAACTGCTCCCGGGATTGATACAATACGCTGTAGTTGGAAAGGGCCAATTCGCAGGCCTTTTCGTTCGCATTGTGCTGGTAAAAATCGTCGGGGTGAAAGGCGGTAACCCCGTTTAACCCGCCGAAATAAAGCGCTCCGTCAGCACCTTTACCATGGGAAATACGGTTAAATTCATTGTTTGTCAGGCCGTGGGTGGTCAGCCAGGTATGCCTCACCTGAAGGGTGGATTTGTCAAACTGAACAATACCGTAATCCGTTGGCATCCAGAGGTGCCCGTACCCATCTTCATAGCATGCGTACACCACTCCGTTGAGCAGCCCGTTTTTTCGGAAAATGACCGTCGTTCGTTGACTCAAAGGAGCATTTTGATCCCATCGGATGAGGCCGCCCCCGGCAGTGCCAAGCCAGAAAATACCCGCCTGGTCCTCATAAAAATGGAGGATATTGTCATACGGCAGCTGGTATTCTTTTTCTCCGCCCGACCAATAGCGCAGGCGCGGAGTGCCATCCGGGTCCAGCAAGTACAGGCCCTGATCCGTACAGGCCCATATCCGGGATGCCCGATCTTTGCCAAGCCAGGACACAAATGCCTCTTTCCATTCTGGAAATTCCTTTGAATCAATGGCCTGCGCTTCATTCAGGAGCGGATTATAGCGTGTGACGCCATTGCTGTGCCCCAATAAAACACAGTCGGGGCTTGTTTCAAGGATAGTCCAAATAAAGCCGTTTGGTTTACGCTTTGTAAAGTTGGGACCGATGGGCGAGCCAGTCGGGGTGGTTTTTTGAAGAGAAATATACCAATAAGGTTCAAATTCCCGGCTTACATCAGTCCATATATTGCCATCGGAGCTTTCGCCAATCCCCGTACCGGCAAGGCCCGGGATGCGCTTGGTGATGCCCGTTTTGGGGTTAATGAGGTAGCGCCCCTGATTGTTCAACTCTGTATTTACGGTGAGCCAGCCATCCTTTTCCAGCAATCCCCTACAAGCTTTGCCGCGGCCTCCGGGGGCATTTTCATCGTAAAGCAGGCGTTTGAAGTTGTTTTTTTGCAGTTCCACCACAACCAAACCAAAGGTAGTGGCAAACCAGATATTGCCTTGTTGATCCTCGAGATAGCTCCGAAACTGCAAGGGATCAATTTCAGGAAACAAGCGGCTGATGTCCATCAGTTCTTGCTGTTTGGCATCCATGATTTTGGGGAATTGTACCCAGAGCTCTCCGTTGTTTACTTTTGCATAATTGGGGACAAAGATGTTATGGACAAAGTTGGGCACGGGTTTTCGTTCGCCTTGCTGATTGCATTCCCACATTTGGGAAAATCCATTTGGGGCGATTTCAGTAAAGTAGAAAGCGTCACTTTTGTATGACACTGGATGTTTGATAATCACCTGTGAACCCGCGCCAAACGGTATTTGCTTTACTGTTTTACCCGTTTGATCTAATTCACAAAAAGTACACCTGTCTTGCTGATCTACAAGACAGACCCATATCGTGCCGTGTGCAGTAGCCGCCATTATATATATCGCCTGGAAATCAGGCATATTGTAATGCCACCATCCCGCTTTATGATGGTAAAACAGTATGCCACTGCTATCACATGTAGCAACGACACTTGTACCATCCGACATTTGCAAGACGCGCCCAAACCATTTCTTTAGGGGAACCGGAGGCATGCGACCGGAAAAATATTGTTCCATGGGCAATACGCTACCGGAAATGGGTTCTATGATTTTTAACCAGGCATTGCCTCCTGTGCGGTAAGCCCAGATATAACCAGCCTGATCTTCATGAACAGATACCACCACATCACCATCAAGACCCGACTCCGCCTGATTGAACACTTTAAACTGCCTGCCGTCAAAACGCGCCAAACCGCCATTGGTGGCTGCCCATATATACCCCCGCTGATCCTGTATCAAGTGATTAACCTGTCGGTGCGGCAATCCTTCCTCCACACCATACCGACGGGCATGGGCATTAAATTGCTGTGCCTTGATGACATGTACAAAGGCAAGGCAAATGATGCTTATGGCACAAACAACGCGCATGGGAGGAGATACTCAACGCGGCAAAAGTAAAGTCATTCCCCGGTGTTTGCACTTCAGGCAACATTTTTACACCATACCTGCCGAGAAAATGTTGCTAAGGAATGATGCCTGATGCTCAATGAGTGTAGTCGGAAGCATTGGACGGACCTGCGTAGCGAGGGGGTCGCTTTGAGCGACCCCCTCGCTTGCTTTCGGCGCACTGAAATAGCTGAAATTAGTTTTCCAAAGTACAAAACATTCATCGTCAGACCCTTCGCTGCGCTCCTAATGAACCATGTTGTAAAAAATTGAATATCAAATTTTTACAACATGGTTTATTTCCGGTTCGGTGGCCGATTTTGGCCGGATTCCTCTGGGTGACACTACTGCTTGAAATGTCAACTGGCCTTGGCCAAGAAATGCATCAAAGCCAGGCCGCGTGTCACCCTGAACACAGTGAAGGGTCTGGCCAAACCGAATTCCCCATAAAAAATCTATTCGAGATCATTGGATTGGACCGGGTTCCGGCCTTATTCAAATCCCGATTTTTTGGCCACGGAGGGGGGAGAAGCGAAAAACTGTTTGAGGCCCGACGCAGGAGGGGCGAGTTTTTTTCGCGCCAAAATATCAAAGGCAAAAACATAAAAAACTTGTACTCCCCTACCCCCGCTCCATCATACCCGCCACAATTTTTGCCGATAACAAACAAAGCGGAATACCCCCGCCGGGATGCACACTACCACCGCAGCAATACAGGTTTTTTACACGGCCCGAATAATTGGGATGCCGAAGGAAAGCCGCCATCAGGTTGTTGGAACTATACCCATACAAAGCACCTAAGTGTGAAGAAGTACGTCTTTCTATCTCACGAGGCTCCAGCACGGATTCACAAGCGATCAGAGGCTCAACATCCCGACCCAAAACAGCACTCAGCTTGCGCAAGGTATTGGCCCGGATATCCCGGATCATGGCCGGCCAGTCCTGACCGGAGTCAGAAGGCGCATTGATCATTACAAACCAGTTTTCACAGCCCGGCGGTGCGTCCGAGGCGGTGTATTTAGAGGTAATATTGACATAAATGGTGGGATCATCCACTACTCGCCCATGCGTATGTGCCTCAAATTCAGCCTTATAATCATTGGAGAAAAAGATGTTGTGCAGGTCAAGTTCATCAAAGGTATGCCGAATGCCCCAGTAAAAAATAAGGGCCGAGCTGCTTTTGGGCTGGTTCAGTATGCGCTCAGGATGTGCTATATCCGGCAGCAGTTTTTTGTAGGTGTAAAAAACATCCATATTGCTCACCACACGGTCAAAATGATGGGCCGCCCCATGGCTTTCTATACCGATGGCCTTGCTGCCCTCTGTCAGGATACGCGATACCGGGCTGGAAAAATGATAGCGCACACCCTTTCGCAAGGACAGCTCATAAAGGCTTGTCGTGATGCTGTGCATGCCTCCTTCAGGATAAAACACCCCCACATTATGCTCAAAATGAGGGATAATGGTTAGCATGCCCGGTGCGCGGTAAGGATCCGAGCCATTGTAGGTAGCGAAGCGGTCAAACAGCTGGACCAATTTGGGGTGCCCGAAATGCTGCTCGTGCACCCGGTGCATGGAGGAGAAAATATGGTAAAAGGGAAGGCGCAACATAGCCCCCAAGGCGTGGGTATTCAGCCAGGTATCAGCGCGGTGCAAGGATTTTTCCAAAAAAATACGCCCTGCCAGTTCATACTTTTTTTGGCTTTGATCCAAAAAACTGCTGATACGACCGGCGGGCACCTGCAACTGTTGTTCCACCTCTTGACCGAAGCGGTTGCGGTCGGCCCAGGCGGTCAGTTTTGTGCCGTCACGCCAGAAATACCGACAAGCGGCCTCTATTTTTTCATATTGGAAGTGGTCGGCGGCTTTTTCGCCCGCAAGGGTGAAGAGCTCGTCCACATATTGGGGCATGGTAAACAACGAAGGCCCTGCATCAAAGCGGTAGCCCTCCAGTTCAAAGGCCGATAATTTGCCGCCAGGGTACGCATTGGCCTCAAAAACCGTTACTTCGTGGCCTTGTGAGGCTAAGCGAATGGCTGTAGCGATGCCCGAAATACCTGCCCCGATAATCCCGACTTTCATGTGTTGTGTTGTTTTGTTTGCGCTGATGGGTCTTTGGAACACGAAAAAGCCGATCTTGTTGAATTCTTTTCGGAATCTGTGTATTTTTGCCCACATTCGAAAGATACATCATGCTTTATCTCCACATCCCCTTTTGCAAGCAGGCCTGCCACTATTGCAATTTCCATTTTTCTACTTCTTTGAAACAAAAAGAGGCTATGGTGGAGGCTATTTTGCACGAAATACGGCTGCAAAAGGATTATCTTCCAGACAGCGAGCTGAGCTCGGTATATTTTGGCGGCGGCACACCTTCTTTATTGGAAATCAGCGATTTGGAACAAATTTTTGCCACCATTGGCCAGTATTTTAGCATAGCATCCGATGCCGAAATCACACTGGAGGCCAATCCCGATGACCTTTCCGAAGAAAAGATACAGGCCCTGCGCCAGCACACGCCCGTGAACCGGCTGAGCATAGGCATACAATCCTTTCACGATGAGGACCTGCGCTGGATGAACCGCGCCCACTCCGCCCGGGAAGCGCAGCATTGCCTCGAGCTGGCCCGCGCCGCCGGCTTTGACGACCTGAGCATTGACCTCATCTATGGGTCGCCCACCACTACCGATGCCTTTTGGGAAGACAACCTGCAACGGGCCTTTGATCTGGGCATTCCCCACCTGTCCTGCTACTGCCTTACCGTGGAGGATGGCACAGCCCTGGGCCATTGGGTACAAAAAGGCAAACAGGCACCCATGGACGAAGAACGCGCCACCCGCCAATTTGAACACCTTATGGATGCCGCAAAAAGTGCCGGATTTGTGCATTATGAGATTTCCAACTTTGCCCAAGCTGGCCGAGAGGCCCGCCACAACAGCAACTATTGGCGGGGCAAAGCTTATTTAGGCATAGGCCCATCGGCGCATTCCTGCAACGGCCTCAGCCGACAGTGGAATATTGCCAACAATGCCCTGTATATCAAGGCATTGGCATCAGGGGAATTGAATTTTGAACGCGAAACCCTAAGCCCCGAAATGCGCTACAATGAATATGTAATGACTTCCCTGCGTACCATCCGGGGCTGTGACGCGCAGCAAGTGGCCGCCCTCGGCGAGCATTTCAAAACGCACTTTGAGCATGAAATCAGCCCCCACCTGCAGCAAAACACCGTAGCGCAGGACGGAAGCGTTTACCGCCTGACCCGCCGCGGCATATTTATGGCAGATGCCATTGCCGCAGATTTGTTTTATGTGTAAAAGGGCCTAATTCTTCTTTTAATGGAATATGGTCTTGGGGAATGCCGATGAGGTTAAAATCGTAATTTGGGCTTGCCTTAATCCTTCTTGTAACTATCCAGCCGCTCATCGCCGACCTCGGAGAGGTCGCACGTTGGTAGCAAAAAATTGATTGTCAATATATTACGACCTCGGAGAGGTCGCACGTTTGTTTTGCACTCATACAATCGTTCCTACATATGCGACCTCTCCGAGGTCGAAAAAACATTGGCCATTGCGAATGCTACCAATATTTGACCTCTCCGAGGCCATAAATTGCAAAAAACGATCTGAATTTTTACATTCCGCCTCTCCATGGAGTCGGACAAGCCCGCCGTGCGTGGGGTCTTACGACCCCGCACCTACATTGGATCTCTTGCCCTGCCGATTGCCTTCATGAGCCAGGTAACTACTACAAGAACTTTTCGCCGATGTGTTTGCATAAACACCTGATTATCAAATAAATTAGTTCAAAACTCACGTTCTTCTAATGGAATATGGTCTTGGGGCGCCCGCAAACATCGCCCGAGCTGTTACACGAGGCTTTGTCTTAATCCTTCTTTTAATGGAATATGGTCTTGGGGACACATGGAATTAAAACACACAAAAAAATTAGATTGTCTTAATCCTTCTTTTAATGGAATATGGTCTTGGGGCAGCAAGATTTTCGCAAACTGATTGACTCACTCAATGGGTCTTAATCCTTCTTTTAATGGAATATGGTCTTGGGGGAACTTAAAAGTTATCAGATAGTTTAAAGATTAAACCGTCTTAATCCTTCTTTTAATGGAATATGGTCTTGGGGTATGAAATATCACGACTTATTATCCGCCACATACCGGTCTTAATCCTTCTTTTAATGGAATATGGTCTTGGGGCTGACCGAAAATGGTTACTTAGCAACAGTAACAGTCTTAATCCTTCTTTTAATGGAATATGGTCTTGGGGATACAAAGAAAAATAGAAATATGGAGGGTATGTCCACTGTCCACTTCCCATAAAGCGCAACCGAAAAGAAGTAGAGTAAATTTTCACAAAAGTATTAACTTTACAAACTAAAACGCGATGCGAAAGAGTAAATTCACAGCAGCTCAACGGACTGTTATAGTCGAAGAGCACACGAAAGGCAAGACGGTTGAACAGATATGCCGCGATCACCAGATCAGTGCTGCCACCTTTTATAAGTGGCAGGATGAAAAGCAAACGGAAGCGGAAGATTCGCGCCGTCGGTTGGAACAATTGGAGAAAGAGAACAAGCGCTTAAAGAAGATGTACAGTGAGTTGTCCATCGACCACGAGATACTGAAGGAGGGGTATGAGGTGCTAAAAAAGATACGAGCCCAAGGCAACAAGAAGCACTGATAGATGTCTTGGGCAAGGAAAGGAGCATACGCCGTAAATGCCGGGTTTTGGGCGTGCGTCGGCAGACATACCACAGTCGCAAGTCGGGCAAGCGCCCTGAGGAAGCGGATGATGCCATCCGGATCAGGCTACATTCATTGCCATGCCGCTGTGTCACCCAGAGCGCAGCGAAGGGTCTGACGATCAATGTTTTGTACTTTGGAAAACTAATTTCAGCTATTTCGGTGCGCCGAAAGCAAGCGAGGGGGTCGCTTTGAGCACCCCCTCGCTACGCAGGTCGCTAACGCGAGGCATGACCCATTAAAAAAGCGGCACTGCGATTACCGCTGCGCCGCTTAAGCCTATATAAGTGTTTGTTTTTCATTTACTAAAATGCCGCCCCCCGCATCCGGGGAGCGGTCATTTCCTTCTCGTTCACCCACTGATTTTGAATGGGCGCTCTCGTTTATCATCAACGCAACGTGATGTTGACCGTTGCGCTTGTGTCAATCCTTTATCCTAAAGCAAATCAATCCGTTACATCTTCTTCATCCCTTGAATCCCCGTCTATCTCTTCGCCACCACCAATGACTTGGTGATGACACCTTCTTCCGTCACCCAACTGATCTGATATACACCATCCTCAAACTGTTCCGCTGCAAGGTCTATTTTGATCTGCTCAACACCCGCCTCCAATTTTCTCGCCCAAACCTGACGGCCAAGGGCGTCATGTATGAGCAGCTGTTGATTTGATGCGCTGTTGATTTGTTGATTTGACCCTGAATGCTGTTGATTTGATGTACTGTTGATTTGTTGATTTGATAGCGTGACAACCACAATGTCACTGGCAGGATTGGGCACTAAAGTGAGGGATGAAGGATGAAGGATGAGGGATGAAGGAGACTCGCGCTCGGCATCATACTTCATACTTCCTACCTCATACCTCTCTTCATACTTCCTACTTCCTACCTCATCCCTTGCTGCGGTTCCACAGTTTACCGTTACCACGTATGCACAAGTCCGGGCGTTGTTCGCCGCGTCCTTCGCCGTCCAGGTGACCGTCGTCGGGCCAGAGGGAAGGGTTGTGGGCGCATCGCTCGTCAGGCTTATCACCGCGCAGTTGTCTGAAGCTGTCGGGTTGGGCAGCTGGCTCTTCGGGTAGCCGCAGGGGCTGCCGCTGCCGGAGACCGCAGTTGGCGGCGGGCAGCTGATCGTGGGCAATTGCGCATCGCTGATGGTCACCGTGAACGAACAGGTGCTGGATAGGCCTGCCCCATCTGTTGCTCGCCATACATTAGTGGTAATACCGGTTGGGTAGGAGGAACCATTAGCCAAGCCACTTTGCAGGTTCACCTGAAGTCCGGCGCAATTGTCCGTACCAGTTGGGTTAGTATAAGATACCACGGCGCGGCACTGGTTGGCATCAGTGTTCCGTGTTATACTTGAGGGGCAAGTGATCTTTGGCAATTGGTTGTCGTTTACCGTAACTTTCATACTGCACAAAGAAGAGTTTCCTGCGGCATCCGTGGCGCGGAAAAACACATTTGTTATACCTTTTGGAAACACTGAACCGCTGTTCGGGCCGCTGAACTTGGTGACACTTCCTCCAACGCAGTTGTCCACAAAGGTGGCGTTGGTATAGCTGACCACTGCTGTACACAGGCCCGCATCTGTACCTACCACCCTGTCCGATGGACAAGTGATGACTGGTGCCTGCCGGTCATTGACCGTAACCCGGAACTGACAGGTAGCCGTACGCCCGCCCGAGTCCGTGGCCCGCCATGTCACATTGGTAATCCCTTTTGGAAAGTTCGCACCTGTATTCAAGCCGGAGATCATTGTTGTTGTCAGTCCGGAACAGTTGTCCGTAGCGGTCACCGTGTAGGTTTGCATGCTGTGGCACTGTCCGGCATCGGTATTTACCGTGCGATTGGCCGGGCATACCATTGTAGGTGCCGTGTTGTCCGTAATCGTTACCGTAAAGGAACAGGTTCCGGTCAGGCCGCCTGCGTCTGTGGCCTTCAGCACCACTGTGCTTATGCCTGTGGGAAACAAGGAACCGCTCACCAAACCTGTTGTGGGGCTGCTGCTATGGAAAGCTCCGACTACACCCGGGCAGTTGTCACTGATGCCCGCAGGCACGTAGAACATCTGTGATTTGCAGTCGGCACCTGCCGCCTTCACAATGTTTGCGGGGCAGCTGATCGTTGGGGCCTGACTTTCCAATACGGTCACGTTGAACGAGCAAGTCACGGTATTGGCACCGGAATCCGTATTTCTCCATGTCACCGTGGTTGTTCCCGACGGGAACTGTGCTCCGCTGGCCAAGCCGGCAGTGCGGCTGAGCGACCATCCTGCGCAGTTATCATTGGCGTTAACAACATAGTTCACTACTGCCGTGCATTGACCCGGGTCGTTGTTGCGCAAAATATCGGATGGGCAGCTGATCGTTGGAAAAACTGCGTCCCTTACGGTGATGGAGAAAGAGCATACCGTGCTGTTACCTCCTGCATCCGTTACCTTCCAATTCACTACATTAAAACCCGAAGGAAAAGAGGAGCCACTCGGAAAGCCATTGGTCCGCTCCAGCATATACGTAGCGCAGTTGTCCGTGGCCGTTACAGTATAGGTCTGCACACTGCCGCACTGGCCTGCATCGGTGTTCACAGTGCGGTTAACAGGGCAGTTGATAGCGGGCGGCTCCATATCCACTACGGTCACTGTGAAGGAGCACTGGCCAACCCCCGGCTGTTTGTAGGTAACCATGGTCACTCCTTTATCAAAGTTTTGGTCAATAGGCAGCA
>CAZIKN010000114.1:0-17968 GCA_964539805.1 uncultured Saprospiraceae bacterium
TCGTTTTTTAAAATTGAGGCACAATGACGCGAAATTAAGCCCGTTGGTTGGATAAGCGGTTGCTCTTTTTTAAATCGGGCTGCAAGTTACGCATGTTCAGGGATATCCAATGCGCTTGTGGCACTATCTCGACTATTGTGTTGGTTTCATGGATGCAGGTGGCTTATGATCTCATGTATAATGTCTTTGGCGACCTCATATTTTGATTTTAATGGATAGTTTTCCTGTGAACCATCACGTCGGAAGATACTGATTTTATTGGTGTCATACTTAAAGCCTGCACCCGTATCCTGCATGGAATTTAGCACGATAAAGTCAAAATTTTTGCGCTGTAATTTGCCCTTTGCATGTGCTGTTTCATTGTTTGTCTCTAAGGCAAAGCCAACAAAAACCTGATTGGACTGCTTTCTTTGTCCCAAGGTGGCAGCTATATCAATGGTTTTGGCTAATTCAAGGTTCAGGTTGTCATCCTTTTTTTTGATCTTGGTTGCAGAGAACGCCTTAGGCTTGTAATCGGCAACGGCGGCAGCCAGAACGATGATATCTGATTGATCAAAGAGGGCATTACAGGCGTCAAACATTTCCTGGGCGGCGCTCACGTGCGTGGTTGTGACGCTGCTGTGCGTGGCCCTATGGTGGGTGGGGCCGAGCACCAAGGAGACTTCTGCGCCTTGTGCGGCTAATTCATCTGCAATTGCGATGCCCATTTTACCAGAAGAATGGTTGCCTATGAAGCGCACCGGATCAAGGGGCTCATAGGTAGGGCC
Organism: uncultured Saprospiraceae bacterium; assembly: GCA_964539805.1. GTDB lineage: Bacteria > Bacteroidota > Bacteroidia > Chitinophagales > Saprospiraceae > M3007. The sequence goes on from CAZIKN010000114.1 coordinate 768, forward strand.
TGCTGTAACAAGCGCTTTTTTCCCCTTTAAGGGCTGCTTGGGTTGGAGGATATTATCCACAAAGGCTACAATATCCTCTGGCTCTGCCAATCGGCCTTCACCGCTCAAACCACTGGCCAATTCACCTATTCCTACAGGGATGATATGTACCCCTATTTCCTTTAGGCGCCCGATGTTGCGTTGTGTGGTGGCATGGTGCCACATATCCACATCCATGGCAGGAGCCACAAAAACTGGACAGCGGGCAGACAGGAAAACGGCCGCTAAAATATTGTCACACAGTCCATTGGCCATTTTGGCCAAAGTGTTTGCGGTTGCAGGTGCTACGACCAAGGCATCGGCCCAAAGGCCGAGTTCCACGTGGTTGTTCCAGCCAGATTCAGAGCGGACATCACTGTAAACGGGCTTTTTGGACAGGGTAGAAAGGGTGAGCGGGGTGATAAAATCAGCGGCGGCATCCGTCATAAGTATTTGTACATCATCACCGCGCTTTACCCAAAGGCGGGTAAGCTGGGCTGATTTGTATGCCGCAATGGAGCCACTAATGCCCAACAGAATCTTCATGGAATGTGGAGAGGGGACAAGTTGGACTTACAAAAACGGCCTACGGCATGCGATTGCTCGCACAGGTACCGTAGGCCGCATATAAAACCAGGTGTGAATTATTGTTGTTTCTCCGGGTAGCGCCAGTGGATTTCATCCTGTAGAAATTCTTGTGTGGCGATGATAGAGGTATTTGGAAGGCGTTCATAGAACTTGGAAATTTCGATCTGTTCTTTGTTTTCCTGCACCTCTTCTATGGTATCAGAGTTCACGGCAAATTCTTCCAGTTTGCGCTGTATTTCCCATTTCAAATCGCTTGAAATTTGACGTGCACGCTTGCTGATGACAGCTATGCTTTCGTAGATGTTACCCGTTTTGTCCACGAGTTCCATCACGTTGCGTGGTTGCACATTGGGATCAAGCCCTTGGGCTTTTGCTTTGATATCGCTCATTTTTTATATTGAAAATGTTGAGAATTGATGAAAAAAGGCTGGTGGCCTCAAATGAGCCAGCTTAGTTTTTTGATTTTAGGTTTGTTTGATTAATTTTCGTGCTTCGAGACGCTGTTTTTCAGCATCTTTCAGAACATCTTTTATTTCCTTGCTGTATTTTCCTGAAGGGTATTTTTCTAAAAAATCATGGCATCGCGTAATGGTTTCCGTGTAACGCTCTTCTTTTCTTGACAATACGCTGTTGGCGCTCAACAAAAACGCAGATTTTGCAATCAGGTAACGCACGCGTTCTACATCGGGGCTTTCGGGGTAATCCTTGAGCAGGTTGTCAAAAGACATTACTGCGGATTGGTATTGGCGCATATTATAGTAGAGCTCTCCTTCTGCAAAGGCTTTTTCTTCCAATTTGCGGCGCATTTCATCAATAAGTTTGTTGCATTCCTCTACGCGACTGCTGTTGGGGAATAAATTTACAAACAACTGAAAGTCATCAATGGCTTCCTGGGTATGGCTCTGCTCCAAACGATAGATAGGTGACTGCAGGTAGTTGCAATAAGCAGACATAAATGCTGCTTCTTCTCGGTAGGACGAGTTGGTGAAGGTGTTGGAAAATGTCTTAAAATAATATGCAGCAAGCAGATTTTGTTTGAGGTGGTAGTAGGTGTATGCGTATTTGAAGGACGCTTCTTCGGCGCGCTTGCCACCTTTGATGCTGCTGATCACCAATTCAAACAGGCCTTGCGATTTTTGGTATTTCCCTTTATCGTAATATTCAAAAGCTTTGTTCAGGATCAAGTCAGCATCACCGCTTGTACGAATACGCTCGTAATCGCTTTTGCAGGCACTGCATAGACTGATGAGGACTGCCAACAAGAGATAACCAATGTTTTTTCTCATAAGGGGCGCAAAGATACTATTAAAATCAAGTAAAAACTTGGGTAAAAGTTTAATTTTTTCAAAAAATTGATCCCAAACAATCATATTAACGGTCAAATATGCTGCAATGTGGCGTATGATTTAAATTTTTTTGTGGAATGATCCTATTTTTTGATCTTTGTCCTGATCTTTTTACCCATTCATTTTCTTAAACCTGCATTGCCATGACCATCAAAGCCAGTTCTCCGGACGAATATATTCAGGGTGTTGACGCCGAGCGCCGGCCCTATGTTGAAAAGTTGCGAGAGACCATTTTAACCAATATCCCTGACGGCTTTTGGGAAGAAATGAGCTATGGCATGATCGGTTATGTGGTGCCGCACCGCATTTATCCGCACGGTTATCACTGTGACCCTAAATTACCACTGCCATTTGTAAGCATAGCCGCACAAAAAAACTTTATTGCCCTTTACCACATGGGCATTTATGCCATGCCTGAGTTGTTGGACTGGTTTGTGACGGAATTTCCCAAATACAGCAAGGCGAAATTGGATATGGGCAAAAGCTGTATCCGGTTTAAAAAACCTGATCAAATTCCGTTTGATCTGGTTGCCCGGTTGATGCAAAAAATGACGGTGCAGGATTGGGTGCAGGTATATGAGGCTGAAATAAAAAGGTGAAAGCGTTGAGCCTTCAAAGCCTTCAGATGCTCAATTCCAAGCCTTCTCGCTCGCCGATCATTACTGTAACATGTTGATTATCAAAAATAAACTGTATGGCAGAGTTGGCATATAGCCCGTTTGCATGTTTGGTCAGTTGTACGCTTCGGAGCGTCTGGCTGATAACATTCCGCCATATTGGAGAGTTTTGTGCAGACAGGCGCTCTATAAGGGGTATGCCATGAATAGCTTGTAAGCGACGCGCTGTATTGACCAAGGTTTCTGCATTACTGAGCCGGATGGCCAAGGAATCCTCTCCGGAGCTTAGCATTAGTGCGGTATGATCTGTGAAAATCATTTCAAGGAAATACAGGAATCCGGGCGTATCCGTTGATGATTTCCAGATATAGTAATTTACTCGGGCCAATATGCACCCTTCGCTGGCGCGAAGGGTAGTGATGTCCTCAAGGCGAAAACAATCCGGTGGGGTGGGGTCATTTTTATCTTGGGAGGCGATCATTATTTGCGTTTTTTGCCACCATTGCTGCCACCTCTTCCTCTCCTGTTGCTGTTGCTGTTGCCGCTATTTCTGTTGTTGCCGGATTGTTTGCCGCTATTGTTGCGGCTACCACCTCGGCTACTTCTGCCGCCTCTGCTTTTACCTATGGGTTTAACTTCTGCTTTAACGTGGGCTGCCAACACGTCAAGAGAGCTGTGTCCTTCGTGGAGGGCCAATTTGCCGTCAGATAGTATTTCCAAGTCTTCTTTTACAATGTCATCACTGACATAATGTTCACGGTTCCAGGTTTTGTAAGCTAATTTCATGTAAGCTCCGATCACTTCCACAAATCCTTCTTTTTTGGGGCCATCGGGCATTTCAATGGCTTTTTTTATGAGTGCTTGTATGCCATTGCCATAATGGCGGAAGCGTGTGGCGGAAGGCGGATAGCCCAATGGCTGGGGCTTTTCGCGTTCGTCAGGGCGTCGTACGGTGACATTGGGTGGTGGGGTGACATCCAATTCATATTTCCCGATGGCAAAGGCGTGGTTCCAAAGTTTTTCGCGGTAATCATCTACATTCCGGTTGCCAATGGGATTGAGTTGCATCATTAGTTGAATAATGGCCTCAACGGTTTTTTGGCGCTTGCGCGGGTTTTCAATGGTTTTGGCATACTCGATCATTTCCTGAACGGAACGTCCGTACTCAGGGTACTGAATGTCGGGTCGTTCGGTGTTGTATTCTATATCTAAGTTATTCATATTCAAAAGTTATGGTTAATGGAAATTGTTTAAATGGTGTATCGGAGCCATGATTATTCAACGGTTACTGATTTTGCCAGGTTTCGTGGCTGATCTACGTCACATTCGCGCAAAACAGCTATATGGTAAGCCAGCAACTGTAGTGGGATAACGGAAAGAAGCGGTGTGAACGGTTCTGCGGTTTCGGGTATTTCGATGGTGTGATCAGCCAGGTTTTTGATCGTATCATCACCTTCAGTTACCAAAGCGATCACATTGCCTTTTCGTGCTTTTACTTCTTGTATATTGCTTACTATTTTTTCATAAGCACTCACATTGGTGGCAATAACGAAAACGGGCATATTTTCGTCTATCAATGCAATGGGGCCATGTTTCATTTCTGCTGCAGGATATCCCTCGGCATGGATGTAGCTGATCTCTTTCAATTTGAGTGCTCCTTCCAATGCTACCGGGAAATTATATCCACGACCGAGGTAGAGCGCATTATTGGCATCCTTAAACTCATTGGCGATGTAGCGAACCTGGTCATGGCATTTTTGGAGCAATCGTTCAATTTTATCGGGGATCAGAGAAAGTTCCACAACTAATTTTTGATACTCTGACTTGGGCAAACGGCCGCGTTCATAGCCCAGAATGAGGGCCATCATGGTGAGCATGGTTACCTGGCCTGTGAATGCCTTGGTAGAGGCAACGCCAATTTCGGGGCCCACGTGTATGTACGAACCGCTATGGGTTAATCTTGCAATGGATGAGCCAACCACATTGACAATACCATAGGTAAATGCACCCTGCTTTTTGGCCAATTCAAGTGCGGCATAGGTATCAGCGGTCTCTCCGGATTGAGAAATGGCCAGAACGATGTCTTCTTCATGCACTACGGGGTTGCGGTACCTGAATTCGGAGGCATATTCTACTTCTACAGGTAGGCGCGCAAAGTCCTCGAACAGGTATTCTGCTATCATTCCGGCATGCCAAGAGGTGCCACATCCCAGGATGATCATGCGCTTGGCATTGATGATGCGTTTCAGGTACTCTTCCATGCCGCCCAATTTTACCCAGCCCTCCTCTGCGTTCATGCGCCCGCGCATGCACTCGGCCACGGTCACGGGTTGCTCAAATATTTCTTTAAGCATGAAAAAGTCATACCCACTCTTTTCGATCTGTTCTATTTCAAGGTCAATCTGATGTATGGTTGGATTGGATTCTTCATTGCGCAAATTTTTGATTATCAATCCATTGGACTTAGTTACCGTGGCTATTTCTTCATCATTCAGATAAACAACCTTATCGGTATATTCAATGATGGGTGAAGCATCGGAAGCCACGAGGTATTCTTTTTCACCCACTCCTATAACTAAAGGGCTTGATTTTCGGGCAGCTACCAATTTATCCGGTTCCATGCGGTCCATCACCACAATAGCGTATGCGCCATGCACTTTGGTCAATGCTTGTCGCACAGCCTCTTCAATGGGCAGATTGTCGCGCTGCTGGATTTCTTCAATCAGGTGTACCAATACTTCTGTATCGGTTTCGCTGCTAAAGCTGTGTCCTAATTTTGACAGGGCCCCTTTGATGGCGGCGTAGTTTTCAATAATACCATTATGGATGATTACCAAGCGGTTATTGCCACTTTGGTGTGGGTGGGCATTGGTATCGTCCGGCTTTCCGTGGGTAGCCCAACGGGTATGCCCCATTCCTACATTGCCTTCGGTGTCTTTATCATTGGTGAAGGCTACAAGGTCTGCCACTTTACCTTTTTTCTTATACACGTTAAGCCGCCCATTTTGCAGGGCTATGCCGGCACTGTCATAACCGCGATATTCTAATCGTTGCAAGCCTTTTATAACGATGGGGTAAGCTTTTTTGGAGCCAATATAGGCTACTATTCCGCACATGATTGTAGGGTGTGATAATTTGTATGCTCGTTTTTAGGGGGTACAAAAACGAAAAAAGCCCGCAAATGTACGATTCATATTGGTATCAAAGCATAAAAGATTGATGGGCCTTGTGTTATTCTTTCTAACGTTTCATTGCAATGGCAATTGTGGCGGCGCTGATTCGGGTTTGTGCTGCTTCCAGCAAGGCTCGACCGCAGATTTCCAGTGTTGCTCCGGTAGTAAGTACATCATCAACAAGCAGGATATGTTTGCCATACAAACGTTCCTTATCTTCTACCACAAAGACTTCCCTGACATTTTGGTGTCGCTCTAAACGTTTTTTTTGGGTTTGTGATGCGGCGTAGGATTTTCGGATTAATAGATCATTTCGCACTGGTTTGCCCAAAGACAGGCCAATTCCTTCGGCAAAAAGCAGGCTTTGGTTATAGCCGCGGAGCCGCTCTTTTAAGGGATGAAGGGGGACAGGAATAATAGCGTCAATATTTTGAAAATCAGCAGATTCCAGCATTAAACGGCCCAATTCCCGACCAATTTTAAGGCCTACATCTGGCCTGTTTTTGTATTTGAGCTGATGTAAAGCCCGCTGTATGGGGTTCTTTTTGTAAAAGTAATACATTGAAGTGGCGGCGCTCAAGGGCAATCTTCCCCAAAGCCTTTGGGTAAACTCATTATTTGTGCCATTGCGATGCATGGCTGTTGCGGCCAAACGATGGCGGCAGGGCATACAAAAGCAAATGTTATTGGGAGGCACATCTTTTCCGCAGGCTACACATAGATTGGGATAAATGAGGTGGGCAAGCCCATCCATAAGATGTTGAAAGGGAGTGAAATACGACATGTTTTGTGGTTTTGGTAAAAAAGAAGCTGGCAAACCATCGGAAGATGGTGGTATAATCAATTGCAAAAATAAGTAAAAAATAAAAATTTAAGAAATTTTCACTTCAAAAAATCTTTTGGGTGTATGCCGGGATCTTTGGCCGGGTAGGCTCCCGGGAAATCAAACAATGTGGATACGAAGGCAACGGCTTCAGGGCGTGAACGGAAGGCACCTGCCCTCAGTTTGTAGTAGGGTTTGTCGTAAACCCAATCTGCTGCAACTTCCGGATAGGCCAAACGGAAGCGCTGAAGCACCTCATCCACTTGTTCTCGGTCCGTGCTGGCCATAATTTGAACGCGCCATCCCTCCACCTTGGGGTTGGTGCGGTTATTGTTGACCCAGTTCTTGCATATCGTTGCTATTGAGGCTTCCTCGTTGATCTGGATTTCCTGTGCGGAGATTTTCGCTATGCCCGATAAGAAACAACAAGACACAAAAAGGGCGGCTTTAATCGTGCCATACAGGTTTTTATGGATCATTTTTATCATGGTGTGAGGAAAAAATATAGGAAATTATTTGGTTTTGCTCAGCATTTCAGGGCCAGATGAGGTGCCAACCATGTCCGCTCCGGCTTCAATAAGGGTCTTGGCCTCTACAAGCGTATTGATGTTGCCAAAGGCTTTAATTTTAAAATTTGGACCAGCAATATGTTTCAGGTTTTTTATCATTTCAGGGGTGGTATTGTACCCATGAAAGCCAGTGGAAGTCTCTAACCATTTCACTTTATTGTCTTGCGCAAAGGCGCAAATCTTTTTTATTTCATCATTGGTCAACAGACCGCATTCGAGGATTAGTTTCAGTGTTTTGCCGCGCATGTGGGTAGCGCGGGCGATGCCGTCAATTTCCTGGCTTACATACTCCCAGCTGCCGCTTTTCACGGCTGCTATATTGATCATGGCATTTATATCGTCAGCGCCCTGCTCCAAGGCCCGTCTGATTTCTTCACTTTTTGCAGCGAGGGAGGCATAGCCCATTGGAAAACCTACCACGGTTGCAATGCGGATGCGGCGTTCTTCTCCCAATGCACGGTGTGCATCCCTGACAAAATGTGGGGGGATGCAAATGCCTGCAAAGCTATGCTGTTGGGCTTCACGGCAAAGTTTTTTAATGTCCTCCAGAGTCGTATCAGCTTTCAGGGCTGTGTGTTCAATGATTGTTGCTAAGTCCATGGTACACAAAAAAAGAAGGGCAAATGTCGTTTTTTCCTTGGAAGAAAAAACATTCTTAACCATTACGATCTTGCTTTGTCACGCAAAAGACGGTAAAAGCACAAATTTGTGGCATTTGTACTACCTTTGTGGGCGCAAAAAATATTTTATCATCCCTAAATACCCACAACGTCAAAATTTCATCGCATGTTCAACTTTTTATTAAAAATAGGTGCTCTACTTGTGGCGGGTATTCTTGTTTACAATTTTTTCTTTGGTACCGATGTCGAGAAGGATCAATCCCGCAAAATTTTTGGTCAAATGCGCGATGTCGTAGTGTCGGTTGGCCAATTGGTCAAAACAGAACGCTCAAAATTTGATGCAGGCAAGTATGATGGTGCCTTGGACAAGCTTGGGGATGCTTACAAAGCCATAAGAGAGCGGGCCAAACATGTGGATGAAAAGGTGATCAAGCGCCTTGATGAGCTGGAGCAGCGCAAGGCCCAGTTGGAAGAGGAATTAGGACAAATTCAGCAGGCAGATGCTGCCCCAGCCCCAACGCCCAAGAAAGGCCTCAAAAAAGATCCCAAAGCGGAGGAACAAATTAGGGCAAAGGCTGCCGATCAGCAGCGCCGGAAAGAACAGCTGACCCGCGAATTGGAAGCACTACTGAAAGATTCCGATAGTCTATTACAAGAAGCGGCACAGTAGTTGGAGATAACGCTTTTATCGAATAATTGACAACATAGCAGGCAAATCTGTGTTTCAGATTCCCTTTACTGCAAATGTGCCTTTGAGCATGTGTTTATTGATACAGAACCCTAATAATGACAGAAATACTTCAACAAATTTTTGGTACAGAGTGGGAGGCGTCCCTTGTTATCATATTCAATCTTATTATCATTGAAAGTTTGCTTTCTGTGGACAATGCCGCGGTATTGGCCACAATGGTGATGGATCTGCCGCCCGAGCAGCGCAAACGCGCATTGCAATATGGCATTATCGGTGCCTACGTTTTTCGGGGCATCTGCCTTGTTTTTGCTTCATGGCTCATTAAAATCTGGTGGTTGAAGCCACTTGGTGGTGCATATTTGATTTGGCTGGCTTATGATTATTTCATTACCAAGAACACCCCGCAAACCGAAGATGACCTGCTGAACAAAAAAGAGAAATGGTATTACAGAATGACCACTGGGCTTGTGGGCAATTTCTGGGCTACGGTAATTGCCGTGGAAATTATGGACTTGGCCTTTTCTTTGGACAATGTATTTGCCGCCGTGGCATTTACAGATAATATTTGGCTGATCTGTACGGGGGTTTTTATTGGCATTTTGGCTATGCGTTTTGTGGCCCAATGGTTTGTCAAACTTTTAGAGCGTTTTCCGTTTTTGGAAACCAGTGCTTTTTTGGTGATCGGCCTTTTGGGCTTAAAATTATTTATGTCCCTGATTTGTCACTTTTGCGAAGGACAGGCTTGGGCCGAAATGGTTGAAAGTGAAACAGCCGACATGATTGTCAGTATCCTCACGGCCTCTTTTTTCTTTATACCCATTCTTACATCTCGATTCCTGGGGTGGCCAAAGGCTAAGGCAAATTAGGCATGAATTTTACAAGAAAAATACTTTCAAACGGCCTTCGTGTTTTGGTACACGAGGATAGGTCAACGCCTTTGGTTGCGGTGAACGTCAGTTATAGCGTGGGCTCCCGTGATGAGCATCCCGACAAAACGGGCTTCGCCCATTTGTTTGAGCATTTGATGTTCGCGGGTAGTGCCAACGCACCTGATTTTGATGATCCGCTGCAACGTGCCGGAGGGGAGAACAATGCGTTCACGACCAATGACTACACCACTTTTTATGAGATAATGCCCGCAGAGAATGTAGAGACCGCACTTTGGCTTGAAAGCGACCGCATGATGGCGCTTAACATTTCTAAAAAATCACTTGATATACAACGAAAGGTTGTATTAGAGGAATTCAAGGAAACCTGTCTTAACGAGCCTTATGGCGACTACTGGCACCATTTGTCCAAAATGATGTATCAACACCATCCGTACCGCTGGCCTGTTATTGGGCTTGAGCCAGCGCATATTGAAAATGCACGTATTACGGATGTACAGCATTTTTACAGAAATTGGTACACCCCCAACAATGCTGTGCTCAGCATTGCAGGTAATGTGTCAGAACAACAAGCGCTGGAATGGGCTGAAAAATGGTTTGGGGCAATACCTTCGGGGCCATCTATTGCCCGGAATTTGCCCGTTGAACCCAAACAAACTGAAGCGCATCGGATGGAACTGGATGCTGATGTGCCTGTGCGTGCGATATACTTGTGCTTTCGTACCCCGGCAAGGCTCGACCTTGATTTCTACCGAATTGACCTGCTTTCCGATATTCTGGCTCAGGGGCACTCCTCCCGCCTGTATCGCCGTTTGGTGAAGGATAAGCCTATGTTCTCTCAAATTGATGCCTATGTTACCGCCAATTGGGATCCCGGATTGTTGGTTATAGAAGGTCGCCCTTCCGATGGCGTGAGCACGGAGGAGGCTATTGCTGCTATATGGGCAGAATTGGAGCAACTGAAACGGGAAACAGTAGGTGACAGGGAGCTGGAGAAAATCAAAAACACCTTTGAGAGTACAGTTGTCTTTTCAGAAATAAATGTGCTGAACAAGGCACAGAACCTTGGGTATTATGAGCTGCTGGATCGCGCCGAGCTGATGAACGATGAGGTAAATACCTATCTTGACATTACTGCCAAGGAATTACTATCAGCTGCAAACCAGTTTTTTGTGCCTGAAAATTCGGGTATTCTGATTTACAATCCCAAGACTATTTCGTCTGAAAAGCCTGTCCCGTAGCACTCCAATTGGTGAGTCCATCCCGTATCATATACACCTTTTTATGACCATAAACACGCAGGTGCTGTGCCTGGTTATAGCTCAGGGCCCCTGTAGCACAATAAATGAGAATGGGGGTTTCAGTGCCTAATTTTATCATTTTTTCCACAAATGACGGGTCAGAACCATCCATGTGAATGGCACGCCAAATATGCCCGACTTCATAGTCTTTTTTGGATCGCAGGTCATAAATGGGCCAATTTGGGTGGTCAACCGTAAGTTTATAAAACTGCAAAGGCGTTAGTATGTGCACCACGGTATCTGTTGAGGTGCTGGCTGGCACTTCTCCCTCAATAAGGTTTACGGAGGGTTTTCTGTCTTGTGATTTATCTGCCGAAGCCGCTGTGTTTTCTGCCACAGGGTTTGTTTGTCCTTCGGCGTTGTTGGCGGATGCACCGCTGTCATTTTTACATGAGATAAAGGTCAAAAGTCCAAAAGCAAGGATAAAAAAACGCATGATATACTATGATTTAAGTAATTTTAGAGATTTTCAAGATTGATTTGTCTGATTTTCAAAGATTTAAAGCCACTATGCGTTGGATATACGAATGGTTTATTGTGACGGGTTACAGCTTTAATTCTTTGATTAGTTCACGGATATATTGTTTTACTTGCGATGAAAATTCCTTTTCTAAAATCCAGTATGCGTAATTGCGCTCTTTGAGCAAGGTCTCCTTTACGGGTTGGCCGTTGTATTTGCCAAATGTAAAGACAACAGTACCATCAGGCTGCACGCGCAGTTTTTGGGTGGCATCTATATAATTAAGGTCATTGGTAAAATCATGCAGGGCCTGAATATCATTTTTGATGGGGGCAGGAATGACATTTCCCTCTTCATCAAGCAAGTCTTTTCCTTCATACATATCCAATTGGCCATGAAACACATCTACCGTGGCGCGCACATCGGCCAAAGCATCATGGGCATCGGTAAGCTCTTTTCCGCAGTAGAGCCGGTATGCGGCTTTTAGGGTGCGAGGCTCCATTTTGTAAAAAATGCGCTGCACATCAATGAGCCGACGTTTACTGATGTTCAGTTCCATGCCAACACGGGCAAACTCTTCCATCAGCATGGGAATGTCAAAGCGATTGGAGTTGTAGCCAGCGAGGTCTGCATCTCCTATAAAGTCCCATATTTTTTGAGCAACTTGTACAAAGGTTGGCTTATTGGCCAGATCCTTTGGCGTGATACCGTGCACGGCCATAGCCTCTTCTGAGATTGGTATGCCTGGGTTGATCAGGGTGCTGAGTTCTGATGGGGGGGCACCGTTTTTGTGCAATTTAACCAGGGCGATTTGAATGATCCGGTCACGGATGACATTCAAGCCCGTGGTTTCAACATCAAAAAAAACAATATCGCGGGTGAGGTTTAAGGTCATTTTGTTTGTTGTTTTTCTGTATCCAAAAGGTCGTCATCCAGGAGACCCCTCCGCTTGGCTTCTTCGGCATAACCATGCAGTTGTACAGGTTTTGCGGCTTTGCGCATACGAATATTGAGGACTTCAGTAAAGAGAGAAAAGAAAATAGCAAAGTATAGGTAGCCTTTGGGTACGGATCCTTCAATAAAGTGGCCCAAATGAGCTGCCTCGGCAATAAGCGAAAACCCGATGAGAATCAAAAAGGACAAACCAAGCATTTGCACCGTGGGGTGGTCGTTTACAAATTTGCTGACGGGGCCGGAAAACAGCATCATAACCAATACAGAGGCTACAACAGCAATGATCATTACCCAGAGGTTGTCGGCAATGCCGACTGCTGTCAGGATTGAATCAAAGGAAAAAACGATATTGATCAGGGCTATTTGCAGGATGACACTGTTCAGTGATGCTTTTACCGGGTTTACCGATGGGTCATCACTTCCACTTGGGCTCTCTAATTTGTGGTGAATTTCCGAGGTCGCTTTGTACAACAAAAACAGGCCGCCAACAAACAAAATAAGCCCTTGGCCAGTAACCCCTCCGTGGATAGTCAGAAAGTCAATGGTGAAAAGTGGTTCTTTCATTCCTATGATCCAGGTAAGGCCAAAAAGCAGTATAATACGCAGCACCATTGCAAGCATAAGGCCAACATTACGTGCCCTGGGCTGTTCACTTTCGGGCAGTTTGGCAGAAATGATGGACAAGAAAATAATGTTGTCAACCCCAAGTACGATTTCAAGGAACGTCAATGTAAGCAGGCTGACCCAAACTTCGGGGGAGGAAAAATCAGGCATGATGTATGTTAAAGTTGATACTGTTTAGTGTGTTTAAATGCACAGTGGCTTTAGAGCCGTCGTTTCAGGGCGCAATGATACGGCTTTCCATATTAACTGCCGAACGTTTGGACGACGACAAAACCGTACTTTTTGAAGAACGTACGGTAAGATTAGATCAAGGACTGCTTACTTTTGCCATAATATAGCCATTTGGCAGGGGAAAACCTTATGCCCAAATGCCTGTTCATTATGCTGCGTTTATTTTTTAATTTTTTTACTATACAACAATTTAGACATGACTAAACTACGCCTGTTTTTTGCAATCGCCTTATTTTCCCATGCATTGGTTGCTCAAACCACAAAAAAGTATATTCTGGTGGAGCACATCACCAATTCAAAATGTGGTATCTGCGCCAGCCGGAACCCTGCATTGTACACCCTAATCCAGCAGCCCAACAACGCGGATGATGTGCACCATGTGACCATCCACCCCTCCATCCCATACAACAGCTGCAGGCTTTATCAAGCCAATACAACTGAAAATGAGGCTTGGCGCAATGTTTATGGTGTAAACAGCACTCCACGTGTGTCCTTGAACGGCACACTACTACCACCCTCCAGTGGTGCACTGCTCACACAATCCCAATTAGATGGCTTAAATACCCAAACCAGCCCTCTCAACGTAAGGGTGGAAGAAACCGTAAACGGTACAAACCGTACTGCCAAAGTGACTTTAGGCTCAGTAGGTACCCTGCCACAGGGCAACTATCGCGTTTTTGTGGCTCTTTTGGAAAAAAATGTAAAATTGAACAACCCCGTTGAGGTTACCGGAGAGAACCATTACAATGTATTTCGCGATATGCTCACTGCTGTGACCGGAGATGCCTTCACCCCCGCCCCCCAAGGCGGTGGCGTAGTGTTGAATTACACTTTTACTGCCAACGCCTCTTGGAACGCCAACGAACTGTATGTGCTGGCTTTTGTCAAAAACATGGATACCAAAGCCGTAGAAAACAGCGGTACCCGCTTTGATCCAACGGTACTCCTTGGCGCAAAAGAGATGAGCCCCTTATCTGTACAGATCACGCCCAACCCTGCTTCTGATCTGGCATTTGCCCAGTTGGAAGATGATGTGGTGGAAAGTGTAGAAGTATTTGCCCTGGACGGCAGCCGGGTATTTTTGTCTTCAGAGCCAAGCCAAGGTAGTGTTGAAATTCCTTTAAATGGCTTAAAATCCGGCATTTACGTGGTAAAAATGACTGGAAAATCAGGCGTTTACGTGGGTAAATTGGTAAAAGAATAGTTGATTTGATCTTTTCTTGGGAGGCATCCTTATGCCAATGATGCTGAAGAGTTTATATCACAGACGTGAGTTGTCCCTAATTTTGGGATGACTCACGTTTATTTATGGGACAAACGCCCCATTAGCAACAGACTAAAATTTACATACATGAATCCTGTATCTGTTAAAAATTTTGCCATTCAACGCTACAAAAACGGACTAATGACCGCTGAAACGGATCAATTGGCCGTGGAAGAGCCATTGGAAATACGCTTGACCTTTGGCCCTTTAGCTGCGCGGCAAAGCAAAAACCTGTCCATCACCATGCGCACCCCCGGCCATGATGTGGATTTGGCCTTAGGTTTTTTGTATACTGAGGGTATGGTTCGGCACAATGACGAGATTGAAGATGTACAATCCTTGGCTTATGACCCAAATGTGATCATTGTGCATTTGAAGGATAGTGTTGCAATTGATTTTCAGCGGCTTGAACGACATTTTTATACTTCCTCCAGTTGTGGCGTATGTGGAAAAACCTCCATTGATGCGGTCAGGAGCACGGTGGTTTGTGTGCCCACCAGACCCATTTTTGACCTGAATCCTGAAATTATACAAAATCTGCCCTCACGCCTGCGCCAGGCTCAACAGGTATTTGAGGCCACGGGAGGACTGCATGCTTCGGCCCTATTTGATCCAGAAGGCCATTTGCTTGCCTTGCGCGAGGACGTAGGCCGACACAATGCCTTAGATAAGCTGATAGGGCACTATTTCCAGCAATCTGCCTTGCCTTTGGATCAGCACATACTGCTGCTGAGCGGCCGTGCGAGTTTTGAGCTGATCCAAAAAGCTGCTATGGCAGGCATACAGGTGGTGTGTGCGGTGGGGGCACCATCCAGTTTGGCCGTGGAGACGGCACGCTCGTTCGGCATGCGTTTGGTGGGTTTTTTGAAAGAGGGCCGTTTTAATGTTTATTAGCCCTTTAATTCCCTGCGCAGTATTTTCCCGACGTTGGTTTTGGGCAGTTCTGTTCGGAATTCCACAGCCTTGGGTACCTTGTAACCCGTCAGGTTAGTACGGCAGTGTTCTATAATTTCATGTTCCGTAAGCGAAGCTTCTTTTTTTACGATAAATACCTTGACGACCTCGCCTGATTTTTCGTCCGGGATGCCAATGGCTGCAGATTCCAGCACCTTGGGGTGCATGGCCAATACATCTTCTATTTCATTGGGATACACATTAAAACCAGAGACCAAAATCATGTCTTTTTTGCGATCAACGATCTGAAAAAAGCCATCGGGGTGCATAAAGCCCATATCACCTGTGAAAAGCCAGCCGTCCTTGAGGACCTCGGCAGTGGCTTCGGGCCGCTGCCAATAGCCTTTCATCACTTGTGGGCCTTTGGCTACTATTTCACCCACGTTTTCAGGGCCAGGAGGCAGGTTATTGCCCTTTTCATCCACAATACGTACTTCAGTACTTGGGGCGGGCAAGCCAATGGTGCCTAAACGCATGGTATCTGTGACTGGATTACAGGTGATGACGGGGCTGGATTCCGTCATGCCATAACCTTCCGTCAGTTGGCATCCGGTGACCTGTTGCCATCGCTCGGCCACTGCACGCTGTACGGCCATGCCACCCCCACAGCTGATTTTGAGGCGACTGAAATCCAAAGTAGCAAAATCACGATGGTTTAGCAGGGCATTAAACAATGTATTGACGGCCGTGACCATCGTGGGCTTGTGGGTGCGCCACTCTTTGATGACTGCTGGCAGGTCGCGCGCATTGACTACCAACACACTGCACCCACCAATGCACATGATGGAAAGGCAATTGACGGTAAAGGCGAAGATATGGTACAATGGCAGGGGACAGAGCACGACTTCTTCTCTTTCGCGCAATTTCGGAGCCATGATGGCCTTGATCTGGAGCATATTGGCCACCATGCTGCGGTTGGTGAGCATAGCCCCTTTAGCTACGCCGGTGGTGCCGCCTGTGTATTGCAAGATGATGGTGTCATCAGGCCCACTCTGGAAAGGTTTTATGGTGAATTTTCTACCTTGCGCGATGGCCTCTTTAAAAGATACGGTATTAGCCAATTGGTAGGCGGGGACCATTTTTTTGATGTTGCGCACCACAAAATTGACCAAATATCCCTTTAGACCCAACATCTCGCCAACGCTGGTGAGGATCACGGTTTTGATGGAGGTATCGCCAATGACCTGCTGGAGATTAGCGGCATAGTTTTCAGCAATAATAATGGCTTTAGCACCCGAATCTGTAAATTGATGCTTCATCTCCCGGGGCGTGTACAGGGGATTGGTATTGACCAAGATAAGCCCGGCCCTTAAGGCCCCGAACAAAGCAATGGGATATTGGATGAGGTTGGGCATCATCAGCGCAATGCGATCGCCGGGCTCTAAGCCTCTTGATTGGAGGTATGCTCCGAAGTGGCGACTCATTTCATCTACTTCACCAAACGTGAGGGTTTTGCCCATGAATACAAATGCGGGCAGATCGCGGAATTTCTGGAAGCATTCATCCAGCATGTCCAAAAGGCGAGGGTATTGGTTGGGGTCAATATTGGCCGGCATACCGGCGGGATAAAGTTGAAGCCAGGGTCTTTCCATTGTTATTGTTCTGAATATTGCAGTTGTGGTGAAAACATCGGGTAACGTGCCAATGTTTTGGCAAAAAAACAAGTTCTTCTCATAATGTACAAATTGAGTTTTATGAACGGAACATGTAGTTTTGCCCCTGACTTGAAAAAAACAGATAAAATGAAATTTTAATTAGGCTCAATATTTTAGATCCTTATTTTATTTTATTGATTTTCAATGGTTTATAAATTTCAACCACAATTAGTCCTACATTATGAAAATCTTTTGCATTGGCCGCAACTACATAGATCACGCGAAGGAGTTGAACAACCCTGTGCCGTCAGAGCCATTGGTATTTATGAAACCCAACACAGCCCTACTCTTGAACAACCGGACATTTTATTACCCGGATTACACACAGGACCTGCATTATGAAGGGGAAATTGTGTTGCGGGTGGCCAAAAATGGTCGCTCAGTGCAGCCAGAATTTGCGCACCGCTATTATGATGCTGTCGGTTT
>CAZIKN010000115.1:0-17947 GCA_964539805.1 uncultured Saprospiraceae bacterium
CGGAAGTGAGCGTAATGGTTTGCCCCCAGCTAAATACGGCTGGATCGAAGGTGATGGTTGCCCCTGCGCAAGCGTCCATGATTGCCTGACGCAAGCTGCCCGTACCGCTGTCATCTGTGTTTTGTACCACGACGGGGTTGGAACACACCGTCATGGTAATGGTATTGCTCGTCGCCGTGGCCGGATCGGCACAGGGGTCGTCGCTGGTCATCTCCACCGTAATAACATCGCCGGTGGCGAGGGCGTTGTCCATGTAGGTGGCACTGGTACCCACATTCACATTGTTTTTCTTCCATTGATAGCCGGGCATGGTGCCGCCGTTGACGGGCATGGCCGTGAAGGTTACGGACGTGCCGGGGGGGATGTTGTTGCCAGGATTGGCTGAGATGCTGACAGAGGGGGTAACCGTTGGCGGCAAAAGACTGCCGCAGCCACCTGACAGGGTAATTCCATTTGCATAGTCCTCGTCAACTACCCAGCCCGTGCAAGGCAGGTTGGTGATGGAACCCGTGTTGTTGGTGGCAGCAACCACAACATCGTTATGGTAAATTGCCCACAGCGACCCTGTCCAGCGAATGTCATAGTCAAAAGTATTTGCCCATTTGGGCGCGCCATTTTGCGTACCCGAAGGCGTATAAACCGCAGGTGCGTAACTCGGCCCGGCAAAGCCGAATATTCCGCCAGTAACATAGGCCACTGAAATATCGGCTGGCACAAACACACAAGGCGGAGCCTCCGTCCAACTCAAGGTCAAGTACCCATGGCTGTCCGGATCATTGGCACCTTGAGTATGTACCACATTGCTGCACAGCGTGGGGTCAGTATAACTGCTGCCGCCGCCACCGCCGCCTTGGGATCCAGCTGCACTGCCACCGCCATAATAGCCGCCACCGCCGCAGCTCACACCATTGCCGCCGCCACCAGCCCCCAAGGTGCCAGCATTACCACCAGCGCCAGCGCTGCCGCCTGCAGCGGCAGTTCCGCCACCGCCGCCAGAAACGCCAGCAGCGCCCGTCAGGCCACCACCGGCACCGCCAGCCCTGAAACCACTGGCACCGCCACCGCCACCGCCTGCTACCAGCACTCGATTGCTTAGATCAGTGCCGCCAATGCGGATATCTGTGGCACCACCGCCGCTACCGCTGCCGTTTGGGCCGAAATTGGCACCTGTACCGCCACCGCCATTGAAGCCACCGGCGCCACCTTTAGTACCTTTGCCGCCCACATAGATGTTTAGTGTTTGCCCGGGTGTTACCGCAAGATCGGCTTCAACCTTGCCGCCCTTGCCACCTATGGCTATATTGTTGGAGGCTTGGCCATCACCGCCCGTAGCGGCAAAAGCAATCACGTGTACCATGCTTACGCCATCGGGCACCTTGAAGGTTTGTAAAGCTCCTGTATAATTAAAGGTTTGAGGTGATTGTGCTTGCAAAGCGACAATCAAAGAAAAAAGGATTGGCAGCACGGCTACCAAACGATTGTAAAAACTTTTCATGAAAAGTGATTAATTAATGAGTAATTCCCGGACAAAGCCAGAAAAGTAAAAAACATCAAGGAGAGCGCATAGATTCAAACCATTCTCTCTCCTATTTACCTACAAACCCGGTATCTCCCGGTTGCGGAAAGCATCTACAAACAACTGGTGGTCGGCACGGACACAAGCGGCGTACTGCACCCCGAAGTCGGTGATGTACTGTACGAATTCCGCCTCTCGCCCGTCTATCACACCGTTAATAGCCTGCTCGATGGAATAGGTTATAAGTGTCTGGTCGCTGTCATCGTCAGAGCAGCAGTGAATCTTGGCGATGCACTGGCCCAGCAAATCCACCGTAGCCATAATTTCGTCTAAGTCATTGATGTTGGACCAGTCCAGGTCGGCCATATAAGGTGACACCTCCATAACGTACATACCCTGCCCATCAAAAGTGGTATAACCGAGGAAGGGATCAGAGGCAGACTGTAGGGCGCGCTGCGAGATGGTGGTGCGGTGGCCTTCGTGCATGAAATAATCAGCTGCCGCCGCATCATTCACCTGCATGGCCGGGGCCGCAGGGCGGGCCACTTTCATGGAAATCAGGATGTCGTTTTCGAGGGCCTGAGTCTCACCTTCCAGCAGCACGCTGTAAATGGTGAGGCCTGCGCTGCCGATACCAAGACCCAGGCGTTGAGCGATGTCCTTGATCTCGTAGTTCATGATGGCCCGGCGCTTGCGCTGCGGGATGGTGGTGAGGTACTGCGCAAAGGCGGCCTCCACTTTTTTGCGGGTCACGTCATCTACCGCCAAAATGCTCTTTGTGGCTTTGAAACGGCGGTCGCCATCCACGATGTCCGTCTCCATATCGAGCAGAGCCACGCGGGTGAACAGACGGGCATTGCGCAACACCTGGAGCAGCGGCCCCTCCGTGTTGTCAAGGGTAAGGGAGAAATTTTTGTCGGCCCCGGCAGCAAAACGCGCCACCTGGCGGGCGTAGCTCCGTGCGCCCTGCGCCACCATCTCCTGGATGTCAGCATCGCTCATGGCCTTTTGGTAGCCAATGAGGGCAAGGCTGGCGCAGAAACGCTTCAAGTCCCAGGTAAAAGGCGCGACATAGGACTCGTCATAGTCGTTCACATCGAACACCAATTGACCTTTGCCATTCATGTAGGTGCCGAAGTTTTGGGCGTGCAGATCACCTTGAATCCATACGCGGCTGGTCTGCTCATTGAGGAAAGGGTCAGTATCGCGGGCCATATCGGCATAAAAGAGCGGAGCACTGCCGCGATAGAAGGCAAAAGGCGTTTCAGCCATCTTGCGGAATTTGCCGCGCCAGGCGCTGGCCTCTTTGGCGATGAGGTCGCCGTAGTTGTCTAAGAACGATTGGACAATGAACTGTTTGCGGTCTTGCGGCGGAGTTTGTCTAACGAGATCACAGATAACGGACATAAATAAAATTTGATTTAAAAATAAACAGCACTCGTAGCGCATGATGCGCTACGCGGTACATGAAAGTCGTAAATTATGATTTGGGATAAAGCCTCAAAAAGAGAGGGCCGCTGACCAATTGCCAAAGCGTTTTAGTGCAAGGACTTGAATCAGTGTAATCGGTTGTGGCGTCAAAGGTAGAATGTCCGCAAGCAGTGCATCAAATTTAGCAACCGGACAAAATCCCGGACAAAGTACATTTTTTTACCCTGTTTCGTTATCAGCCTGTATTATTGCGCCCCAATTAGGACATTTACTCATTGTATGCACAAATTTTATTGGTTCGCAGCCTTTAATGCCTTCTTATTTGTATGGGCTTGCCAGCATGCTGTCACAAAGCCTCCCAAGGCGGAATCAGATTCCTTTTTAACGGAAAAAAACGCACAGCACAATGGAGATTATTATGCCTCTTTCCCCTTGCACCATCCCGACTCCTGCCTTCTCAAGATAAAAACAGAAGTACCAACGCACTTGCAGCCCTGGAGCTGTCTCGCCATCTGGTACCGCCTACCCCGAACCCATCCCGAACGCAGCTTCCGGTGGCTCGAACTGTATGAAAAAAACTACCCCCATGATACCGTATCCGCCTTCGTCCAAATGATGCGTGGCGAGTTTTTGCTTGAAATGAACCGCTATGACACCGCTCACGCCATACTACTGGACGCCAAAAAAAGATACCTCAAACTCAATCGCCCCTTGGATGCCAGTGATGCCGATTACCTCATTGCAAGGCGCTACAATCAGGAAAACAAGACTGCCGAGGCCCTGTCCAATTATTTTAAGGTACTGGAACTGATCAACCAGCATGACACCACCTTTTCCCATCGGCACATCAGCCTTTATTTTGACATCGCCGCTGCCTATTCCCGCAACAGAGACTACACCAATGGCATGCGCTGGATCAGAAAAGCACAAAGCGGTGATAGCACAAAGCTGACAGAGGCCTGGAAGTACCATATTACCATCGCCAAAATCCTCTCTGCCCAATATGCCCATATTGGAAAATTTGACTCCAGCATTGTGATGGCAAAAGCAGCCATAGCGCTGTTCCAACAGCACCAAAACAAACCGCTGCCCATTGAACTGAACTATCGCCTGGGTTTTGCCTACACCAAAAAGGGTGAGTATGCGCAAGCGCTGCCCGCTCTAAAAAAAGCAGAATCCGGCGCGAGCGACAGCCCGAATACTTTTATGAAAAACCAAATAGAACAGACCCTCGGTGAGGTCTATTTCGGGCTGGGACGTATGGACTCCTCTGAATGGTACATCAGGAGGTCACTCTCTACACCGGACACCGGCAACCTTGCCGCAGCATACCAACGCTTGGCCGACATATCAGCCCGAAAAGGAGATTACCGGAATGCATACGCCGATGCCACAAAAGGCATTGCCTTTTTCAAACGATTTTATGCCATAGAACGAGCAGCAGCGCTATCCGATTACAATGCTCGCTATGAAACAGCACAAAAAGCACAGCGCATCACAGCACTCGAAAACAAACAAAAAATAGATGCCCAGCGGAGTCTCATAATAGGCCTGTGCGCCCTTGTAGGTATAGGTGTTCTACTGGCCCTTTTCCTGCGCCAGCGAGGGCAACATCGGATCGTCCTGCAGCAGCATAAGATCCTGGCACAGGAAAAAGAACTGATCACCAAAGAAAAGGAACTCGCACAGGCATTGGCACAACTTAAAGCGCAGGAACTGGAATATTCCCAAAAAGAGCTGGAACACTCCCAAAAAGAGCTCCACAATACCCACCAAATACTGCAATTGAAAAATGAATTCATACAAGCCCTGCAAATGCAACTGCAGCAACAGCCAACTCAGGTCCAAGAAGCCAATTCGCCCTTAACCGCATTGGACAACAGCCACCTGAGGCATATAAAAATATTAACCGATGAAGACTGGGTCCTTTTCCGGCAGCGATGCGATGTTCACTTCCCTAACTTGATTGACAAACTAAAAAGCAAACACCCTGATCTCAGTGGTGCTGAAATCAGGCTGTTTCTGCTCCTAAAACTCAATTTTGATGTTAGGGAAATATCGGAAGCCCTGGGCATATCCAAGGATAGTGTTTACAGGAGTCGGCACCGATTGGCCAAAAAACTCAATCTGCCCGAAACTGGCAACTTAGACGAATATGTACAAGGGTTTTAGAAAGGCCGGTGATCACGCTAACCTTTTCTCCAACTCATAAAACTCCAAGTGCTGGGTAGGCACACCATATAAGTGATTGACTTCAAAAGGCACGATGGTGCCATTGCGCTGGTAGCCATGTCGCTCGTACCAGGCCAGCAATTCCTCGCGTACCGTAAAAACAGTCATAAAAATGCGGGAAATGCCCAAGGAGCGGGCGTGCTCATCAGCAGCAGCCAGCAGTTTTTTGCCGATGCCCGCGCCTTGCAGATCGGGTTGAACGGTGAGCATACCAAGATAAAGGCCCGCAGGTTTTTGAGTCAGGCAAACACAGCCTTGTATTTGGGATTGTTCATTGCGGCAGGTCAATAACGTCACGGAAGAATCCCTGAGCAGGGCCTCAATCTCTGCCTCATCCGTGCGGAGTTCTCCCTGGAGCAGATCCGACTCATAGGTCCAGCCCTGCTTGGCCGTTTCGCCTCGGTAAGCGCTGTTGATCAAGGCTTTTAGGGCGGGAATATCGGCAATATCGGCTTTTTTCAATATCATAGCTAAATGGATTATCTAACCCGTGGCATACGTCTTTTGCTTCCCGGGCGAAAGCCTTTTCCACCCATTTGTGCCAACATGGAAGGATTCATAGTAGCCGTTCCGGCCTGTTTCAGTTGGCGCTCCACTTCTTTCACCTGCTCTTTGAGCATAGGCTCCGTGATGTTGATTTTTTTCAGTTCTGCAAATTGGTTTTGAGCACCCTTGAGGTTATTTTTAGCAGCCTGTATCATGACCAATTGCAACATGGCCGCACCGCGCTCATTGTCAGAGGGCAGACCAACGGCCAATGCGCCCTTGATGTGGGTTTCGGCAGTGTTGAAATCACGGCGCTGCATAGCAATGGCACCATGGGTCATTTTGAACACACCCTTGTATCCGTTAAAAAGCAGATTGGGGAAAAAGGTAAGTTTGAGCCTTGCCTCTGCCTCATCCAATTTCTGTTCATTGAGCAAAAGACTGGTGGACAATATGGTGCCCAACATAATATAACCGATAAGCATTATAATGCCCACCAATAAAAAAGGAAAGCCATACCAAAAACCCAATGCGGCCCAAAGCCCGATGCCACCTAAGATACCGCCCACAATAAGGGCAAAACGCAAGTAAATATTGATCGTAAACATAATTGCTGTGTCGTAAAAAGTAAAACGGGCGCGAAGGTACACAAATGGCCGAATGTCGTGCAGATAAATTTTAGGAAAGGTGCCGCGCCGGAATGGTTCGCTTTTTTACCAAACCCTCTTCGTCAAATGTACGTTTTTACAACAAAATGCATTTTTATGAAAAATTTACTGCTATTCTTTGTGTTCTCCTTAATCAGCCTTCGCATTCAAGCCCAACCATCCGATGGTGCCTTGGCCCCCAATTTTGTCCTTCAAGACATCAAAGGAGTATCGCATGAGCTCTACCGTTATTTGGACAGCGGCTACACTGTTTTAATGGACTTCAGCGCTACTTGGTGCGCCCCCTGCTGGTCATTCCACGAAGCGGGCACCTTTAAAACCCTGTACAACGAATACGGCCCCAAATCAAAAGCCAACAGTATGCGCTTTTTGATGGTCGAATGTGACCCGTTTACAAACAAAAACGACCTCTTGGGTCAAAGCTCGAGCAGTAAAGGGGATTGGATTACGGGCACGCCATACCCTATAGTGGACATTAAGGAAAAATCCATTATGGCGGCTTACAATATTTATTATTTGCCTACCATCATCATGATTTGCCCCAATCGCCAGGTCAAAAATATTGGGTTCAAGCATATTTCCGAGTTTGTCAAGCAATTGCCCTACTGCGATCAAAAAGTGGCCCTTTATGACCACGATGCCAACCTTATGGCCTTTACTGGTGATACCGTGACCTGCAATGAGGCTCCTGTAAGCGTACGTTTGGCCAACAACGGCAAGCAAACCCTCAAAAAGGCCCAGATAAGGGCTTCCAAAACAGGAGAGCCGGATCTGATTTTGGATTGGGAAGGGAATTTGAAAACCTATGACGTCGCAGAATTATACCTCGGCTCATTCCCTTTTTCCGCCCAATCCGATATAAAAATTAATGTAACGACAGAAGATAACAACTTGACAAACAATTCATTGGAAAAAACCATACGCCAGCCCACCAATGTAAAAAGCCCAAACCCACTACTTTTGGTCTATACCGACCGGAAGGGCAGCGAGGTCACCTGGAAATTGTTCAAACCGTCTGGTGAATTGTACCTGAGTGGCGGCCCTTATGAGGACAATGATTGGGAAGACACCTACCTGCGCGACAACATCAGCTTGTCGCCACCGGTAAATGGCTGTTACCGCTTGGACATTTACGACTCAGGCAAAGATGGCATTGGCCGATCCGGCCACATTCGGATAGAGGAGTCCATAGGCCAGATACCCCTCATCCTTATTAATTTCAAGGGAGAAGCCCACGGCTATTTTAGATATGATCTGGTTTCAGGAAGCCAGGAGGCGACGGAATTCCCCTGGCGGATTTACCCCAATCCCAGTTCAGATATGGTTTATATTGAAAGCGATGCACAATACAATATATCTATATATGACATGCAGGGCAGGCGCACCACGTTGGCCTCCAATGCCACTGCTGGCCTACAGTCCGTAGATGTATCCCCATTCCCGGCAGGTGTATATTTTTTGGAAATATCCAACGAAAAAAGCCGCTTTCACAAAAAAATTGTGATACAACGCTAATCTTTGCGGCAATGACTTGATGGTATCACCAATCGCGTTATTCTCCACCCCAATCGAATTCGGGACTATCCCTATTCGCCTGCTTTGCAATCGGGGAAGACGATTTTAATGTGTTTGCCTGACCGGCGAGGAACTTTTGAGCCAGCACTTATAATTTGGGCCTTTATTTTCAGATCTCTCGCTATGATGATTGCTACCGGGGCGCAAGTATAACTCAATCAAGAAGTGCCGGGTCGTAAGAGCCGCGCACGGCACTCAGCATAGACTGACGAAAAAACCTCAGGCAGTACCCACCATCACGACCAGAGCAACTCCACGCCATGCGCGGGTCTTACACCCTTGTATGATGCCTACTTGTCATGCCTTACCAAATCTTGAATTTAAGTGACCCGATAGCCCGATTTTCATCTCCCGGGCAACGGCAGCGCATGTTATCAAAATAAAAAACATCCCCTCGGCGGGCGGTTTGCATCAAGGCCAGTGTCCGGGCATTAAAGACAAGGCCAGTGTCCCGTACGCTTACGGCATCATCGTTGCCTCGCACGAGCGTAACATCATAAGTGGTCAGGGTGCAGCGCGGAATACAATCAGCAAGGTATCTTGGAAAGAAAAAGCCCAACTGATGTTTGAAATCATTGGCTTTAATCGGGCCTTGAAAATGCCTTTGTCCCAAAATCAGATCGGGATCCGGTACCCTTTTGACACGAAAATGAAATATTTGGCTATACTCCTTTCCATCCGAAATGGTGATGGTGGCATTGTCAAGCTGGTTACAAATGGCATGATAGCGGTAATCCCCTGTTTTAATCAGTTTTACGTTTTCGCATTCGATCCTTAAATCTTCATCCGCGATTCCGCGCGTCAGGATCGTCATGGGGTTATCTGTCCGCAAGTATAATACGTTATTGCTATCCTGGACTATTGTACTCATAGGCGGAGGGCCTTTTTTGAACACAAATGACAGGGTAAGGCAAGAGATAAAGCCAATGGAGGCCCATTTTATGGAGCAGATCAGTATGTGTTTCATATCCTGCTATTTAATGGTATAATAGATGGAAGGCAGATGTCTTGCTGCGGTATCACCCGGGCATTTTGCCCTGATCTTCTCAAAAGAATACTTGTCGCCAGGCCGGGCCTGGTCAATCAAGGCTTGCGCTTCCGGCTTATATCTACCACCGATATTTTGTACCGTTTTTTCTGTATTTTCTCCTTTTGCCTTATATTTTACGGTGTATCCCATCATTTCGCAATAACCGCAAATACCAACCGCTATGGCTGCTACACCACCTTGGGCCCTAAATTCACCACTGCTCATGGTGCCACCTTTGTTTCTGGGGTTGCCGCCGAGCCTGGTATCAGGGTCAGGGAGTGGCCTTACCTCAAATTCGTGGCGTTGTGGCGCAAGTCCGGGACCTGATACGGTGATACCAACCTTGCCCAAACGGGTACTTTGGGCACTGTAGTGGTCCCCATGAGAATGGCTAACTTTCACGCCGTCACCTTCTATCGTTAATCCTGTTTCCGTGTTGGCCAAAATAGTGATAGATGCAAAAAGGCCCGCATACATAAATTGGCCATAATCCAATTGGATGGCAGCGGCCGGATGGCCATTGCTGTTACCAAATGCCAATAAAAATGCGAGTGCCGCACCGAACAAAAATGACAAGGTTTTTAACAACATGGTCTTGATTTTTAAGCATTTGAAATAACGTTATGGCCTTTCGCTTAAGTATGACAAGCCTGTTTTAGCGAGATAGATGGGGTAAAGAAAGCGTCCCGACTCGCCTACTGTGTTTCATTATGATGATATGCTGCGAATAGCTTGAGCACTGATCGCTATGGGTTTACTCCTCAAACGCACAGGTTGGTTATGGCCCAGACAATAACCAACCTGTGCCATGCTTCCTTTCGCTTTCCTTGGCAAGGCGCAGGGACAAATCCCTTGCCTTGGTGGGTCATAGATACTCTTTTTCAACACTTGCTCAGCGCTTGTTCCACATCCCACCACAGGTCATCGGCATTTTCCACCCCTACGGACAGCCGGACAAGGGATGGCCAAATTCGGTAGGCCTCTTTTTCTTCAAGGCTCATACCGGCATGGGTCATGCTTGCCGGATGCTGCGCCAATGATTCGGTGCTGCCGAGGCTCACCGCCAATTTAACGATCTTCAGCGCATTCAAAAATGCAAAGGCTTCCTTTTCGCCCCCATGCAGCACAATAGAGATCATGGCACCCGGCGCGGTACATTGGCGGCGATAAATGTCGTATTGCGAACCATCCTCCTCCGTCAGCAGCCCCAGGTATTGCACAGTGGCTACCTTGGGGTGACTGCTCAGGCGTTCGGCCAATTTTTGGGCATTTTGCGTTTGCTGTTCCATTCGAATTTTTAGGGTTTCCAAACTGCGCAACAGCAGCCATCCGCTGTGCGGAGCGATCATGTTGCCCATAAAGGTACGCAGGGTTTTGATGCGCGCAATGAGTTCTGACGAACCCAGGCAAGCCCCTGCGATCACATCACTGTGCCCCCCAATGTATTTGGTGGCCGAATAAAGCACCAGATCGGCCCCATGCTGTAACGGATGCTGCCACAACGGCCCCATGTAGGTATTGTCCACCGCGATCAGCGGGTGGCGGTCTGCTGTGCCGAACTGATCGGCAATGCGGCGACACATGGCAATGTCCGTGAGACAATTGGTCGGATTTGCCGGGGTTTCCACAAAAATCATAGCCAATTTGTCGGCTTTCCCACTTTCCAGGATGATTTTTTCCAACTCAGCCTGATTGGCCCCAGGCGGGAAACCCAGCACGTCAACACCAAATTTGGTTAGTACATGGTGTACAAAATGATGAGTGCCGCCATAGAGCGGATTGCTGACCAACAGGAGGTCGCCGGGATGCAAAAACTCAAACAGCACCGTTGAAATGGCCGCCATCCCGCTCTCAAATACGGCGCAGGCCGCGGCACCATCCCATAGGGTGAGGCGGTCTTCCAATATTTCCATGTCCGGGTTGTTGAGGCGGCTGTAGATCAGCCCCATTTTTTCGGCACTGTGTTTTTCGCGCAAGCCGTAGGCTACTTCAAAGAAGGCCTTGCCTTCTTCAGCAGTTTTAAAGACAAAGGTTGAGGTCTGGAAAATCGGACATTTCACGGCTCCTTCCGACCATTCGGGCTGATAGCCATAGGACATCATCAGGGTTTCGGGCTGCAATTTTCTTGTCATGGTGTGGTGTAATTTTCCGACAAAATTCCATATCATAGAAATACCATCCAATATTAAATTAAATTTTAGAAAACTAATCTTTATCATAAAATTTTTTAGAAAATTTGCCCGATTTTCTAACCAAATCAATAGCGCAATGGAAAAAAAATCCGGCTCCCCTGACCCGATTGATCGCGCCCTGCTTGATCTGCTGCAGCGCGATGCCTTTATGACGACCAAGGAAATGGCCACACAATTGAACCTGAGCAGCACTCCGGTTTTTGAACGCGTCAAACGCTTGGAACGGGAAGGCTACATCCGGCGTTATACGGCCTTACTTGATCGGCGCAAATTGGGTCTGTCCGTTCTGGTGTTTTGTGACATTTCCCTAAAAGAACATAAGCGCGAATACCTGCTGCACTTTGAACAGGAGGTGGCTGCGCTGCCCGAAGTGCTCGAGTGCCACCACATCACCGGCGCTTTTGATTATATGCTCAAAGTGGCCGTAGCCGACATGGATGCCTATCAGCATTTTATTCGGGAAAAATTGGCCGCACTGGAGAACATCGGTCAGGTACAAAGCCATTTTGTGATGACGGAAGTCAAAAATGAAACCGCGTTGGATGTGGAAAAACCTGCGCACTGAAAAAATTAAACACTATAAATTACCATGAACTATAGTCAAGGCAAAGTGGTTTTGAATCACTCGCATTTGTAAATCTTTAAAAATCAGGTAAATCAATACTGGAAATCTTCAAAATCACTCAAATCTTGGTATAATATTACAGGGTCGCATTCTTTATCAAATTTCAAGGAAAAACTTGATTTGTATCTGGGCCGGGTGCTATATTTGCCGTTGAAATCAGATAGGCATTTTGCAATAATTGCCAAAAACATCATTACACACCTTTAACATGCACAGACGCGATCATCGCGTCTCTATCTAACCTTGCTATGGCTGAATTATTCAACAACAAATACCGCATTCCGTCTGCCCGCCTGCAATCCTGGGATTATGGCAGCCCGGGCATGTATTTCGTAACGATTTGCACCAAAAATCGGGCGCATTATTTTGGGGATATTGTGGCCCCGTGGTTGCGGATACGGTGGGCGGTGGCACCGAACGTAGAGGCGCGATGCATCGCGCCTCTACGTTCGGCCCACAATCCAAAAATCTGGCATCCATTTTACGTGGGTACAAATCGGCGGTGACCACCTATGCGCGCAAAAACAACATCGAATTTGACTGGCAACCGCGTTTTCATGACCATATCATTCGAAATCAGGGGGAATTCGAACGGATTTCCAATTATATCCGCAATCCTGAAAAATGGGCCGAGGATCGGTTTTACCGGTAGATACGCGACGCATCGCGTATCTGCCACAACGGCAATCGCGATCAGATACGCGACGCATCGCGTATCTGCCACAACGGCAATCGCGATCGGATACGCGACGCTACAAATTAAGATACGCGACGCATCGCGTATCTACAAATTAAATTTTGTTGCCAACCGGATGGACACGTTGTCCTGCCATTTGGGTTGCGCCAAAATGCCCCAGCGATAAAACAAGGCCACGCCAAAGCCCATGTGACCGAAATTCACATAGTTGTAGCGAATAAGGTGATCCAAGCGAATGCCGGATTCAAAGGTAGGCCTACCTAAGGAGCGGAAGCCCAGATCACGATGCCTTTCCGGGTTTTGCAGCTCACCCCAGCCAAAATTTTGCAGCAGGGTTAATTGAGGCGCCGAATATTTATGCTGGTACAATATGGGACCCAGCTCTTGGGCGAGGTAGGTATTGACAAAGCGGTTGTGCAAAAACAGGGTATCCGGCAGAGCCTGAAAGGTGTTTTCAAGGGCCAGGAAGCCTGTTGAGCGGCCCAATTGGTTCAGGGTAAACAATTTTGCCATAGGTGCATTGGCCGTAGCGCTACCAGTCTCCACGCGCCAGCGCAGGTGGCCTAAGCGACGCACGAAAATGGACTGGTACAGCGCCAGCGAAATACGCTCGTAAGGCAGTGTGCGGCGCAGGCCATTGCTCAGGTGCAGTCCTTTGGTATAGCCCGCCTCTATCACGGGCAGGCGATTGACCGAAGCGGTATTGCTGCCCAGAAATGTGCGTACCTGTTCACCGTAAGCATATCGGAAAAAGAAATTAAGTTCTTGAAAATCAAATTTTTGTAATAATTGATCTCCCTCAGGATCAGCATAGCGGTAGCTGTAGGCCAAGGGTTGGATGCTTTGTTGGCGCGCCGTAATGTGGGCTAAGGCACCAGGCCACAGGCGTGTACCAAACTGTATATACCATTCTTCATTGGCATCCATGCGGCGGGCATACAAACGGCGATTGACGAATGCTGCCGGCAAGAGTTCATACTGGGTGCCGGGTTCCAACAGGTCGTTTTCATAGCCTACGCGCAGTTGGGTCTGCCAGGCCCTGCTGATGCGCCAAAGACCGGATAAGCCATATTTAAAACGCTGATCCCGAAAGCCATAGCCGCCGTAGGCATGCCACTCCAAACGGCGGGCCAAGCCCAAGGGACGGTGTTGTGCATTGGTTAGGCCCACGCCAAGGCGCGCACCCTCGAAGTCATTGATTTTCAACAAGTCGCGTACGCCAATACCAACATGATCGCCCAAGGGCCATACGCCCGTAGTCAGCGCGTTGATGACTTTAGAAAACTTTGCGAAGTTTTTGCGCTCCGCTATGCTGTCCATCCAGACGTAGGTGCGTTTTTCGCGTTGCTGCAAGGGGGCCAATTGATGCCATCGTGACCAAGCCGAGTCGGTTTTGTTTTCAGCCTTATCTGAAATAACAATGGGCTGTTCCGGGTTAAATTGTCTTAGGCGTGGGGTTTCATCCACTTTTGCATCTGTGATATAGCTTCGTCCGTTGGCTTTCAGCCCTAAGTGCGGGGCCGGATAACGCGGCATTTCAAGTTCAAAATTCAGTTGCGAGGGAAACCAGACAGGGCCATTTTGGGCATCAACACGCGTGTAGAGCTGTTCTAACTTGAGGTCTAAGTTTTCATTGCCAAATGCGGGGCCTGCCTGTACTGTTTGCACGGCATAGCCATCGGAATGAATGTGCAAAACTCCTTTCAGGGCCATAAAAACCTTGCCTTTGCGCGGTTTGAAGGAAACTGCCCAAATGGTATCTTTTCCAGAGAAAAGGGTATCTTCCAGATTGAAGAAGTATTGCGCCGGGCTGCCCGGGCTCACGGGATTTACAAAGTTTTTATCCAAAACCGGTAAAAAATCACCATAAAAACTAAAAGGCTGTATAGCATTGGCTACCGCTACGATACCCATGTTTTGTACTCCGCTCGTTCGGTTGAGCACTACGTTTTCCTGCACCTGATTGGGCTGGCGATAAAGGCGCTCCGTTACAGTTTCTACCAAAAAAATCTGATGCTCCTGTGCACTTTTTTGCATCCGTTGGAAGGCAAGGGTATCTTTCTTTTTGTTTTTCAGGGCATCAAAGTTTGCTTTGTTGGGCACTATATCCAGCGCGACTTTATTGTAGGTAAGGCAGGTGTAGCCATCACGGCGCTCGGGATTGTTGCGGTGGCGCCGAGCAATCACTTTACGCATCAATAGGTCAGCGGGGTTTTCACCAGCTATAATGTTCACCTCCCCAAGTTCCAAAGTACTGGTTTTCAGCACAATATCCATAAATCCCTGGCGTACGGGCAAATTAAGGGACTCGTATCCAACATACCGGAAACTCAGGGTGCGCACCGGTGATTTCCCGGGCCATACGCTAAACCTGCCCTCAATATCAGAATAGAAGAAGCGACCGCTGTTGTCATCAGGGATCACCGTAACAAAAGCCAGCGGCTCACCATTGGGGTCTGTAATGCGCCCTTCAATGGCTTGGGCTGTGAGCCAAGGCCCACATAAGTTTAAAAGCAGAATGAGTAAACAAAGTCGCATAAGTTCAGGTCAAATAAGCAGCCTACAAACACGACAAAAGTAGTTTGGTTTACACCATAGTGCCACATCCGGGAATGGCCAGATCCGTATGCTCCATGATCACTCGCTGCGCAATGATTTGACCGGATTGGCCAGGGCGGCTTTTATACTTTGGAAGCCCACCGCGAGTGAGGCAATAGCCAGGGCGGCAAGGGCGGCTGCCGCAAACATCCACCATTGTATAGCAATGCGGTAGGCATACTCTTCCAGCCAGCTTTGCATGGCATAATAGGCTATCGGGCATGCCAGGACAATAGCCACAACCACCAAAACCATAAAATCCCTGGCCAAGAGCCCTGTGATACCTACGGTAGTGGCACCCAGCACTTTGCGAATACCAATTTCCTTGGTGCGCTGCCCCGATACAAATACCGCCAGGCCAAACAAACCCATGCAAGAAATAAAGATGGCCAAGCCGGCGAATACATTGAACAACAAACTTGCCCGACGCTCGGAACCATACAATTTGTCGTAATTGTCGGACAGGTATTTGTATTGGAAAGGTTGTTCTGGAAAATGCTTTTTCCATAAATTTTCTATAGCCGCAAGCGCTTGTTTTTCAGCGCCATCATGTGGTTTTACAAAAAAATGAAGGCGCCCCAGGGGCTGATTAAACGCAACCAAAGGCGCTATTTTGTGGTGCATACTTTTAAAATGAAAATCGCGCACTACACCAATTATTTTCCCTTTCCGACCAAGGTACTCAAATGGTTGGCCAGCCCAAGGCTGTTTAAGGTTAAACTCCCTACAGGCGGTTTCATTCAGGACTACATTGTCCTCATCAGCTTTGTTGTGGGGCTCAAACCAACGGCCTTCGGCCATTTTCAGGTCAAAAACATCCGCAAAATGTTCATCAGCCGACACCTGTGACACAGTAGGCGCATCTCCTTCGGGCATACCGTCATATTTGACAGAGCCACTATGTGTGCTTTGCAGGTTGACCGGCGGTTGGCTGGCAATGCTCACTTTGGAAATGGAAGCCTCTTGCCTCAAATCGCGCTCTAATGCATCACGCAAGGCCCTGCCTTTTTCTGCACCTTGGTTTTGCCAGCCATCCCAGCGGGTGGTAAACGTGAGGGTATTGCTAAAATCATAGCCCAACGGCTTATTTTGCATATACTGACGCTGTTGCCAAATAACAATGGTGCAAAGCATTAGCGCTCCCGAAATGGCGAATTGCGTCACCACCAATCCCTGACGCAAGGGAGACTTTGTATGTATGGCCAAACCTTGCCCTCGCAATATGGTGATGGGCTGAAAACGGGACATCAACCAGGCAGGATAAAGGCCGGAAAGCAACACGACAAGCAAAAAAGCACCACCAATCAGTGCTAAACCCAATGGACTTAAAATGTCAAAATTGAATTGCTGATCCGTGAGCTGATTGAACAAAGGAAGGCTAATTTTGACCAATATCAAAGCAATGCCAGAGGCCAACACGGCCAAAAAACCCGATTCGGAAAGCATTTGGCCAAAAACATGGCCATTCCCGGCGCCATTGACTTTCTTGATGCTCATTTCACGCGCCCGAATGGCTGCCCGCGCAGTAGTCAGGCTGACGTAATTGATACAGGCCATACCCAAAATAAGCAGGCCGATAAGGGCAAATACATTCACTTGGGCGCGACTGCCCTTTCTGAATTCATCCTGATATTTGGTGTCAAAGTGAACATCAAGCAGCGGTTGAAGGCCCAAAACTATATTGGAATCTTTTTTTTCGGCTAACAACAACTGAGTCAACTTCGATGCAACAACCTGATGGTCAACACTTTCATGCAATTCTACAAAGGCTTGATAGTTGAAGTTATTCCAGCTGTTTTCGTTTTCTCTTTTTTCAGGATTGATTAACAATACTTTGGCTGGGATATATACATCATACTGAAAACTGCTTTGTGGCTGGGGGTCGGCCAACACAGCACATACGGTATAGTCTAAGGTGTCAATCCGTATGGTTTCACCAATTGCGGGGTGGTTACCAAATATTTGGGCTGCTCTTTTTTGGGTCAATACAATGTTGGTCGCATGATCAGCAAAAGAGGCAAGAGTACCTTCTTTTACCTGATAATCAAAGGTTTTAAACCAGTTCTCATTCACCCAGGCCGCGTTCTTTTCAAGAAAGTTCATGGCACCGCGCCGGAGCACAATCTCCACGTATGAATCACTTTGCACCTGAGCAACCTGGATAATGCCGGGTACCTGAGCCGTCAGTTCGGTCATTCGCAAAGGGGTTTGCGACCAATACCAATATTCTGTTGGGTTGATCTTCAGGTCCGTAGTGATGCGATATATTTGGGCTGCATTGCGGTGATACCCGTCATAGCGCAGTTCATTCTGCACCCAAAGGGCAATGAGCAGTGTGGTTGCCATGCCCACGGAAAGGCTAATCAGGTTGATGCCACTGAACAGGCGGTCTCGTGTGAGGTTACGGAGGGCAATTTTTAAGTAAATAGCGAGCATGGGCAGTTGTGTATGTGATGTGGAAAAGCGTTGAAAACATCAGCGTTTGAGGCATCATAACTGCACGAATTGGGCTTGTTAATATCCCCAAACACTGATATAACCAAATCATACAACATGGGGAATGCATTTTTTGCACCAATAATACAATGCGCTATAAATCAGCATTTTAAAACACAAAATAGATCAAAAAAAAAGTCCGAACCCGAACGTGGTTGTTCGAATTCGGACAAAGATAACAGGTCAATGACCCATAATGTGTTTTGTATGAAATCAAGTTAATGAATTTGTTTCATCCAATACACCATTTTTTTAGCGGTAGCCATCTTTTCTCCCACATCGAGCCACTCAAAATTGCTTTCTATGTCTGGTGTTTTTGTGTAACCGCGCTTTTGCCAAAAAGCATCCAAGGGGCGATAGTCAATTGGTCGGAGCGGATGGTCTTCTGGTCGAACGACAGC
>CAZIKN010000116.1:0-17663 GCA_964539805.1 uncultured Saprospiraceae bacterium
AACCTTCAAAAAGGTCGCTTGATATAACAATGCCCCAAATATGTCACGCACTCAATTCATTTGCTTCTGGGGCTGATATGCTTGGCAATTTAGATGCCTATGTAATAAAAAAGAAATACCCAGATGTAGGCAAATCACAAAACGGCCCTCTACTTTCTGAGATATTGAAGGATTATTATTTAGGTGCTGGCATTTCTTACCAATCAAAAAGGTATTCAATTTTTGCAGAATCAATTGGCCTAAATTGGGACGGTCAGGAATTAAATAACCTTGATGAAAAAATGCCAATTTTCATGAAAGATGTAAGCAATTTTGCAACACTCTTTACTGCCGCTAGTGTAAAAAATTATAGTTGGTTTGAACTTCCTCTTGCGGACTTCGCTCTGATTGATTTATTGTTCTTTTCTAACGAAAAAATAAAAGAGCACTTGAATATATTTTTCACCGATTTAGAGATTAAAATTTCTGGGGAGTAGACTTTTCATTGCTTTGCTTTTATTAAAATATCAATATGGTTGCCTGTTTTTCATTCGTTAATATAATGCGAAAAAAATATGAAATTAATTCAAGTTTACAGAACAATATATATACTTTATAATTTTTCTGTTTGTGCTTTTTGGATATATTTTTTATATGCAGCATTAAGTGCTCAAATAGAAGATCAATGTACTTTGACTTATACTTTTACACGTATGACCCCTCTCATGCTTTACCTTTTGTATAAAATTTCTATTTTATTAAAAAAATCATCAATTAGAATATTGACTTTGTTTTTTATTGACTTACTATTTTTTATACTTTATATTCTTTTTGGAATAATAATTGACTTGGATCAACTAACAGGGTTTGGAAATTAATATACGAAGGATCAAGGCGCAAGGGCAACAGAATGCAAGTAGAATCTGCAATTTAAGCCTATATCAAGCCCCCCAATCGCCCACCCCAACAATAATTAACAAAAAAAACTCCACCCCACTATTGCACCAATCAAAAAAAGACTGTACTTTTAGGGCAGGAAAAATAAGGATGAGGTAGGAGGGATGAAGTATGAAGGGCGTGTGCGATGCAGGCATTAGGCGGTGTGTTAATGTTCTTGTTTTCAGCGTTTTAACTTGCCTAACAGGCAAAAAAAAGACTGCTTTTGCCCGCATATCAAACCTAATAAACTCCCATCAACATTTATCAACCACTATAACCCCTCATCAACCCTTATCAACTTCTATCAACGAACAACAAATCATGAAAAAAAACAAGACAAAACTATCCGTATTTCTATTATCAATATGCCTTATGGCGGCGGGTGCCTGGGCGCAGCCGGTGCTGGTGAAGGATATTGACCCGGGATCGTCCTCAGGCATTTTCTTAGGCGCCGCCAAATCCACAGCGGTTGGTAAATACCTATATTTTACTGGGAATACTGCCGTTGGTACTGAATTATGGCGCTCGGATGGCACCGAGGCAGGCACACAATTGGTCAAAGACATATACGCTGGAACCATTCAAGATGGAATTATTGATTTTTTGGGTGAATTTGATAGGCAATTATACTTCAAGGGCAATGAATCGGCCACAGGTACTGAAGTTTGGCGCACAACTGATGACACCAATGGTGCAGCCTTACTCATTGATGCCTGCCCCGGAAACTGCAGCGATGCCATTTCCCCAATAATAGATTTTAACAATCAGTTGTTTGTTGGACTTTGGGGTGGCTCTGGCATTGGAAATGAATTGTTTGTATCAGATGGTACTACAGCAGGAACTAAATTGTTTTTGGATGTGAACAAAGACGGTAGTAGCAGGCCATTTAACTTTATTGTGCACAACAATAAACTCTTTTTTACGGCGGATACTTCCCGAAAAGGTCGAGAACCGTGGATCAGTGACGGCACCCCGGCGGGGACAAAGATGTTAAAGGACATAAACCCCGGCTTTGACGATAGTGATGTGTCGGGTTTCCGGCCCATAGGCAATACCCTGTTCTTCTTTGCCGATGACGACGTCAATGGATTTGAACTTTGGAAAACGGACGGCACCCAGACTGGAACACAATTGGTCGCAGATATCGCAAAAGGCAGTGCAGATGGCATATATGTTTATGAAAACATTAAAAACACCCTGGAATACAATAGCAACCTTTTGTTCATCGCCAATGACGGCACCACTGGCCCTGAGCTCTGGATTACAGACGGCACAGCTGCCGGAACCAAGTTGGTGAAAGATATCAATGTCGGTTCAAGTGGGAGCAGCATCTATTTTAAAGGCGTTCTGAATGGCCTTGCCGTTTTTCAGGCAACCACCACAACCAATGGTAGTGAACTGTGGGTAACAGACGGCACGTCAACTGGCACAAAACTGTTGAAAGAGATAGGCCCGGGTGCCAACGACGGCCTTGGATTCGATGCCGCTGCTTTAGTTTTTCAAAAAACAATGTATTTCACTGCTAATAACGGCACTGCCGGGCGCGAACTCTGGGTCACCGATGGTACCAGCGCCGGAACCAAAATGCTGCACGATATAATAACCGGAAGCAATGAATCCAACCCGTCCAATTATACCATGATCGGTACAAATCTGTTATTTTTTGCCAATACCACAAATAAAGGCCGTGAGCTCTGGAAACTCGACCTCAGTAGCGTATCCACCCACGAGCCACAAGCAGCTGAGCTGTTGCGCATCATGCCCACCATCACATCCGATGGGCAGTTTTATGTACAAATAACGGAGCTCGCCCAAAGTAGTGGAGGGCTTGACCTTCGCATTGTCAATGCACAAGGACAAGTACTCGGACAAAGTAACATAAACGAATCAGGGCCATTGGATCTTTCTCGATTGCCCAAAGGTTTTTATTTCGTGCAAGTGCTGACCAAGGACCTGCAATACAGGGCTGTACAAAAAATCATCACCCACTAACACCCACACCATGAAACCCACATTTCCGCGCCTGATTGCCGCCCTTTTCGCGGTGATCGCTCTCTGCTCGTCCCTACGCGTGGGCGCACAGGGCAACCAAACCTATGAATTTGCTGCCAAAGCCATCTATGATGGTCAATATATACGCTTGCGCTGGTCGCCCGGCAATCATGCCTCCTGGAAGATCGGCATTGAGCATGGTTTTGACATAGAGCGCTATACCGTGCGATCTGACCATAATGACATCGGCATGGGCGAGTACGAGGCCAGCAAAGTCGTATTGGCCACCGGCCTTAAACCACTGCCCGAAAGTGCCTGGCAAGCCTATGCCTTAGCCAATGACCTTGCCGGTGTGGCCGCTGGCTGTTTATATGGCGACAGTCTTGACCTTTTGCCACCCGGGCAGCCCAATATGGGCACGTTTTACAACAAGTCAAAAGAATCGGAAAGTCGGTTCGGGTTTAGTCTTTTTGCCGCCGATCAGGATTTTACCATCGCCCAAATGATGGGTATGGGATTGGTGGACAGCTCAGACTTTCAGGCAGGCATGGGTTATGTGTAATTATTAAAAGCGATTTCTTAGACGAAAAAGGAGATCCGTACGTGTAGGGCTATGCCTATGTCGAGACCGATACCGCCTATACCCTGCCCGCTCCAACGGGCCTGAAAGGCTCGCCCGGTGACAGCAGTGCCATGCTCTCCTGGACAAAGGACGAGACCCTGTACAGCAGTTATATTGTGGAAAAATCAGGCGATAACGGAGCTACCTTTCAGGCCCTCAACGATGCGCCGCTGGTGCACTCCAGCCCGAACGAGAGCGAATACGAGGGCAAAGTGGCTGTTTTCCCTGATTCCCTGTCCGCAAACGGCGTGTCTTTTGTCTATCGCGTGCGGGGGCGCTCGCCTTTTGGTGTGCTCAGCCCGCCCTCCGACACCGTCCATGTGACCGGTCGGCCATCCCCCTTGCAGGTGCTGATGTCCGTGAAGCCCGTGGAAGAATCCGTTATGGGCCAATTGACTGTCACCTGGGACTTCCCTACGGACAAAGAGGCCAAGATCACGGGTTTTGACCTTTACCGGGCCGCAGATACCGACGGGCCGTATATCAAGATGAACAGCACCCTGCTGCCCGTGACGCAGCGCAGTTATACGGATGCAGCCCCTCTGCCGCTCAACTACTACCAGATCCGCACCACCGACATCAACGGCCACCCCCTCAGCACTTTCCCCATGATGGGTCAGCCACGCGACACGGTGCCGCCACCTCTGCCTGTGATGGTCAGTGGCGTGTGCGATATTAGCGGCCTCGTCACCCTCAAATGGCAAAAAAGCCCTGCGCCTGACCTTCAGGGCTTTCAGGTCTTTTATTCCAACCTGCCAGACAACGAGTTTGTGGTGATCTCGCCCGCCTTGCTCAACGATACCCTGTTTCGCTACCGCATCAACCTAAACACGCTAACGGAGGATGTCTATTTCAGTGTCCGCGCTTTAGATTACCGCTACAACCGCTCTCCGATGGCCGTGCCGATCAAGGTGACACGGCCCGACATAGTACCGCCGAGTGCTCCACTGATTACTGCTGTGAACCCGACCACCACTGGCGTGCAGTTCACTTGGGAACTTAGCAGCAGTGATGATGTGGTGCAATACGAATTTCAGCGCCAAAAACAGGGCACACCCGGCTGGAGCAACATCCTGAGCTTCACTCCTGCCACAGCGGTCAAGACTTTCACGGACAACACCGCCAACAAGCGCCACTGGTACCGTTATCGTTTGGTGGCCATTGATGAGGCCAACAACGCTGGCGGCTCAAGAGCGGTGCAGGCCAAGCCAATCAATGATGGACTGCGCGACCCGATCAATGGCTTTATGCACATACCCACGGCCAGTATGGAGTCCGTTTCGTTGACCTGGACCTACCCAAACGACATTGATCTACTGGGTTTTCAACTATACCGGAGTTTCGACAGCACAAAAATGAGTGCTTACCGTTATTTTCCCGTGCCGCCACCAAACAACAGCCTGGAAATGGTAATGACTCCTGAAGGCAATGGGTTTAGGTATTCTTTTTTGGATATTGACATGGATTTCAAGATTCCCGTGCAGACCAATTTTGTATTTTTCAACAACAGCAACATAACGCCCAATAAAGCCGTGCCAAACCCCACGGCCAGTGCCAATACCAGTTCGTTTGTGGTGTCCAACCCGGGCATTCCTTCGGGCGGGCTATTGCAGGGTACCAAGATTTATTACTGGGTGATCGCCCAGTTCGTTGATGGCAGCAGTTCACCATTGGCAGGTTTTGTGGAGGTGATCGTGCCGTGATTCTTTGTCATTCATAAATTAATTATATGTGGCGCTCTCCGAAGCAAGTTCGGGGGGCGTTTTTTTGGGACTTCTCAATGATTTGTCCAAGTTTACGATCAAACCAGATTGGTTTTGAATCGCATGCCCATATAAATCCTTTAAAACCAAGTAAAACAATTCCATGAATCTTCAAAATCGCTTAAATCCGGGTATACCGCATTATGATGAAAAATATTTTGCTTTTCTTTTGCTTGTTCGCGCTGAACAACCTTATCTTGGCACAAACATATTACGTCCGTCTGGAGGATGCCTCGGGGGTCAATACAGACCGCTATCAGGACTCTTTGGAAATGGCCGCAGCTGATCTGATGAATGCTTTCCCGAGCGATGCCTATCGGGATTCTTTTAGGGTCTATGACTTTGGCTTTTACCTGCACCAGGAGACCTACAAGGAGGGCTACCCGGAGGCGATGCTGCAAAAAATAGAGGAAATACAAGCCAATGGAACGCCCTATTACCTGCTTTTTGGGAAGCAGACGGATAAAACGGGGATTTATACGAAGATTTGGGTGGAGTTGAAGTTGCCGACTGAAGGGAGATTTCGTTGTTGGACGGAAACACAACGGTCGGTTGTACAACTTACCCTCCAAGGCGCAGCCGATGGGATAGAAAACCCTGGTTTGTTGGGTTATCATGACCTTGAAAAAGGGGGCATGAAGGCATTGAAAGCAAATATCCTAAGCCTGCTTGCCTGTTGCACGGATAACAACAACACCTGTAACGGCAATATTGATTATGAAGAGATTGTGCCTTATCTGATTTCACAGGGGTTCGAGTATGTAAATTCCTATAAAATCAAAGCGGGTAATGCACCTGAGACAAACCCGTTTGGCACCTTTCAAGTTGAAATAATTGACAGTGCCAACTTGAATGTTGAAGTTGCTGACTTATCAGAAAATATTCGTTTCAAGCATTTGGCTGAACTGGCGGTGAGTCAAATCAATGCGGAATTTCCTAACAGTATCGGTGTCATCACCAAGAACTCAAATTTCGATAACAATAATTTTTCTATCCTAAAAACGTATGTAGAGAGCCTGGGAGCACCTTATGTTTGGTGGCATATTTGGGACAACCCAAATACAAACGAGCCTGATTATTGTTTTATAAAAAAAAACTTAGGTGACCCCATTGCACTAAAAAAACATGAAGAAAATGGGGGAAAAGAGTCTGTAACTGATTGTAATCCCGATTGGGAAATTTGCCCATGCTATAGATATGGTGAAGGTGACAGAGGGTACAGATCCGGTTTGTTCTTCATAATGGGCACCAACCAAAATCAGTCCTGGGATTTGGCATACCCGATTCCTGATGAGTGTAAAAACACTGGTAAACCTGCGTTTCAACCTAATTTTATTGAAAATATCAATTTTTTAGCTCAATTTTTTGCTAGTTTTAAGCACAAGGATTATGTATTGAACAAATGTTTTGACTGGAGCGACTTGAATAGCACTTTTAATTTTGTGAATGAACGCAACCAAGCAGCTGCAAGGCTGGTTGATTTTATCATAAAATATTTACCCGAAGAAGAAAAGCAAAACACTGCAATACCTGTAACGCTGATTGGATACAGTCATGGTGGAAATGTGGCACTACAGGCAATTCCAGAGATTTTTAGAAGAACTGGCAAAAAGGTGAATTTGATTACGATAAATACACCTGCAAGCAATGAGAAAGAAGAAATCAAAATAAAAGGAGAAATCCTGTATCCTCAACGCGCAAGCGAAAATCCAAATTATAGCAAGTTGAAAGAATCGTTAGGAATGCATTATCACTTTTGTACCGATAAGGATATAACTGTATTTGGCTCATGCATTATACATGGTGGCCATATTATGTATTATTCCAACAGATCAAAAAACTATAAAATAGATGCCAATTGTACGAGCGAAAATAACAGACATGGAAATATTTAC
This sequence comes from uncultured Saprospiraceae bacterium, assembly GCA_964539805.1. Lineage (GTDB taxonomy): Bacteria > Bacteroidota > Bacteroidia > Chitinophagales > Saprospiraceae > M3007. Next base: position 7,191 of record CAZIKN010000116.1, read on the forward strand.
TATTTAGAGTGTTTTAGAAATTATACTCCGTTAGGTCAAATAAGAAGGCAACATTAATACCCGAGGTTTTACAACATATTTTAAGTATGGAAAAAAGATTGCTAATTTTAAATCGAGTCATTATGACCCTTTTTTGTTTTATCAATTTATATTGGTTATTACAACTAGAATTTATGGCCGATAATTTTAATGCATATAGGGGTACAAAAACATCTCAAATGCTAGATGATCCTTATTTTATCATATTTTATCCAATTTACTTCTTATTGATATGTAACCTTTCACAGAAGCCTATTATTAAATTTCTGACCTCTTGTTTAATGGCCTACTGGCTTTATAATTTTTTTTATTTCATGGGCTTGATCCCCATTTAATGTAATTTAAAACTCCCTTTATAATAGAAAAAAGGGACAAATGCCATGAACAAACTTAAAAATTTGGGTCTCTCCTTTTTGCAATCCCCCAAGTACTTGCTTTTTGCGAGCTGCGTGCTTATTGAGATCATCATTTATTATATCAAATTTTCGGATACAACAATAGACAACGTAAGCGAACATACGGATGCGGTTCGGCGCTTCTTTATTTCACTTTTGGTGCTGGCATGGCTTGCGAACTTTACCCTCCCGCCCCGTTTTGCCCGCTGGCACATCATAGCCACTCAACTGTTCGCCGCCCTGGTACTGGGCTATTTTTTGTATTTTTGTACCCGGATGTATTGAACCCAAATGTCATCTTCCCTCTATACGCAACCGCTTTAAAGTAGAGAAACGGATTTTTGTCTTCATATTGGGTTGGGGTCAGATACTTGATTGCCACCTTTCGCAAATGAAGGTTTTCTTCTTTCCACACCGCGTTAACACGTTTGTGGTTCCATGGAGTATATTTGGCCCTTCAAAGTCCAATCTCACACCGTTTATGCAAAATCTACTTCGCATTTGCCTTTGTTTGTGCCTGACACAAGTGCTTGACGCACAAAATTTTAACAACGGATTCAGCTTTTATTTACCTGAATTTGACTCCAGCTCCCAAACATTTTTGCCCTCCTTTCCGGCTTACACCATCACTGCGGCCCATCGGGTAAAGGTGCAGGGGGAGCAGTTTGTGGCCAATGGAAAGCCCATCCGCTTTTGGGGAGTCAACATCACGGCAGCGGCGGCCTTTCCGCCCAAAGATAAAGCAGCGGGCATAGCGGCACGCATGCGCAAAATGGGCATCAACCTTGTCCGCTTCCATCACCTGGAAAATAATTGGTCGGGATTGGATGGCTGCATTTTTAATTATGTCAATGGCACGCGGAGCCTTCAGGCGGCCACACTGGATCGCCTTGATTTTTTCATCGCACAACTGAAAAAAAATGGCATTTATGTCAATATGAACCTGAACGTGAGCCGGGAATTTCAGCCCAAGGATGGCGTGCCCGGGGCGGATTCCATTCCGGATTTTGCCAAAGGCGTAACGCTTTTTGACGGCTACCTGCAATTGCTGCAAAAAGAATATGCCGAGCAGTTACTGGGCCACAATAACCCCTACACTGGCTTGCCCCTGGCTGAGGATCCCGTGCTGGCCATGGTGGAAATGAACAACGAAAACACGCTGTACGGTTATTGGAAGGATGGTCTGTTGCGCCCATTCGCTCAAGGTGGTGGCCTGATGTGGCGGCATAATTCGCTTTTGGATGCCCTCTGGCGCGAGTATTTGGCCAAAAAATACTCCACACCCAATGGCGGGCAGGCAGCGCTTGCAGCAGCCTGGAACAAAGGGGCAAGCCCCTCAGGGACAAGTCAATTCCTGACCAATCCGGGCTTTGAGACGGGCATCGCCAACGCGCCCTGGAGCATAGAACTGCACGAGACCGCACAGGCCACCTTTGAGGCCACCACAAAAGAAGCACGCACGGGCAAATACAGCGGGCGGCTATCCGTCAGCAATGTCACGGGTACCAGCTGGCATATCCAAATGAAACAAAGCGGGTTTTCCCTCAAAAAGGATTCCGCTTATGTTGTACGATTTTGGGTAAAAAGCGATAAATCTGCCACGCTCAGCGTCAGCATGATGCGCGACAATGCCCCTTACAACTGGTACGGCGGTACCCAGGTTGCAGTTGGTACGGACTGGAGAGAAGTGGTATTTTCTTTTACTGCCAATGAGGACAACAATGGATTTGGCCGCCTTTCCATCTCGCCCGAGCAAAATACTGGCAATTTTTGGTTTGATGACTTTAGCCTTTCGCCCCCAAGCCTGAGCGGCCTTTTGCCCGGTGAGGAATTGGTCAAAGGAAATATCAAGCGCATTTTATGGGCGGAGCGCCAACAGTACACCAATGGCCGCATGACAGATATGGCCGATTTTTACATCGAGGTACAAAAGAGTCATTTTGATGATTTAAAGGCCCAATTGCAACAAAACGTGGGCGTTTTGGCGCCCATTACTGGTACAAATGCATTGGTTGGCCCGGCAGATGTGGCGCACCAGGAAGACCTGGACTATATTGACGACCATAGTTATTGGGATCACCCCTGGTTCCCGGGGCAGGCCTGGGATCCTTCCAATTGGCTGATTTCCAACCAGCCTATGCTCAAATCAGATCGTTTCAATGCCATTACGGCTGCTTTTTCGGGCCTAAATTTGACCAATAAGCCATTCACAGTTAGTGAATACAACCATCCGGCACCTAATCGTTGGAAGGTAGAAATGCCCGTTGCCATGGCCGCCTACGGCGCTTTTCATGGCATGGACGGGGTTATGTTTTATGAATACAATGGCGACTTTACATGGGAGCCTGATGTACAGGAAAGCTTTTTCAGCATCAATAGGGACAATTCCGTTATGGCCCTTTTCCCATCCTGTGCCTGGGCCTACAGGCAGGGCATGATTGCCGCCGACCCTGATCCGCTCAAGGTAGAATATGCCCGAAAAGACCTGGGAGCCCAGACCAAAGTGGATAGTGATGGCCGCTGGGGCCGTTATACACCTTACGACAAGGCTCTTTTGCTGACGCATTCCGTACGCACCAATTCTTGCCGCTCCACCAACAGCAGCAATTTCAATGATTTGCCCCAAGCTTCTGCCGGCCCCTTCATAAGCACTACGGGTGAAACAACATTAGATGTTCAAAAGGGGATTTTGACCACTGAAACGCCCGGTTTTTGTAGTGTTACGGGCTTTTTGCAAGATGCACCAAACACAAAAGCGGGCGATTTGACCATGGTAAAAAGCACGGATTATGGCGCTGTCACCTGGGTCAGCACCGTAGGCACTCCACTCCAAACCGCCAAACGCTCGTTGCTGACCATTTCGTCCAAGCAACAGAATACCGGAATGATCTGGAACGGCACCCAAACGGTTGGCAACAACTGGGGCAGCGCGCCCACCCTTCAAAATCCCCTGGAACTCACCCTCCAACTCAACATCAAGGCATCCAGCATCAAATTGTACCCGCTCAACAACACGGGCAAGGAAGGCGTGGCACAAACTATCCTGCCCAATGCCAACGGGATTTTTGAGCTCAACATCAAGCAAGCCGAGAGCAAAACGCTCTGGTACGGTATCGAAGCCAGCGGGCCAAGCATCACGGGAACTTCTGATGTGTTTGCAGACCTGAATGTTCAACTAAGCCCCAATCCGGCATACGACCAGATCCGGGTCAGCTGGGGTGGCTCAATGCCTTCCGACACCCGCATCGCCCTGATGGATATGCATGGAAAAATGATCAGCAGCATGATCGTGCCCGAAGGGACTGAATTTGTTGATTTTCAAACACATGGATTAACTTCAGGAACATACACCATACTATTGGAACATTACATGGGGAAAAAACTAATACCCGTACAAGTATTGAAATAAGGTAACACAAAGTATTCTTTTGAGTATGTTTTTACCACAAAAGACACAAAGAGCACATAGTATTTTTGTGATCTTTTGTGCCTTTTGTGGTAAAAAACAAAGCCAAATTCTTTTGCACCATGAAAAACATAAAAGTTATAGCATTTGATGCCGACGATACCTTATGGGTAAATGAGCCTTATTTTCAGGAAATTGAGCATCGGTTTTGTGCCTTGTTGGAAGATTACCTGCCCCATCACAGCATTTCGCAGGAACTGTTCAAGACCGAAATGAAAAACCTGCACCTCTATGGCTACGGCGTGAAAGGTTTTATGCTGTGTATGATCGAGACTATTGCACAAGTCAGTAACAATACCGCCCCCATAGCCTTGGTCAGCAAGGCCATAGCCCTCGGGCAGGAATTGCTGCAAAAGCCTATTGAATTGCTGGATGGCGTAGAGGAGCTGCTACAGCAACTCAATGGCCAATACCGCTTAGTACTTGCAACCAAGGGCGACCTGCTCGATCAGGAAAGAAAATTACAGCAGTCTGGCCTTGAACCATTCTTTCACCATATCGAAATTATGAGCGATAAAAAGGAAAAAGACTATGAAAAACTATTGAAACACTTGGATTGCCCACCTGAGCACTTTGTCATGGTAGGCAACTCCGTTAAATCCGACATCTTGCCCGTGCTGGCCTTGGGCGCTCATGCCGTCCATATGCCCTACCACACCACCTGGGAACACGAAAAAGTAGATTTGAACATAGAAAGTAGCCATTTTTTAGAAGCCCAAAAGATTACCGAACTGCTAAATTTATTAGTCTGACATGAAACAATTATTAGACATAACAAACTGGGAAAGGAATGCGCATTACCACTTTTTCAAACAATTTGAAGAGCCATTCTTCGGTGTGACGGTTGATGTAGATTGTACAGCCGCTTATTCGCACTGCAAAGCGCAAAATCTATCGTTTTTTCTATATTATCTTCATTGTTCCTTAGTAGCAGCCAATAGTGTCACACCCTTCAGGTATAGAATAGAACAGGATGAAGTATATGTTTATGACAGCATAGATGCATCTTCTACCATCAATAGGGAAAATGGCACTTTTGGTTTTTCCTACATAGCATATCAGGCTGATTTTGTTGCATTTGAACGTATGGCCAAGGCAGAAATAGAGCGAGTGCGAAACAGCAACGGGCTAGAGCCGGCTGTCGCAGGCAGCAATGTCATCTATTACTCCTCACTCCCGTGGTTGCGGTTTACGGCATTGTCACATGCGAGAAGCTTCTCCTTCAGGGACAGTTGTCCAAGGATTTCTTTTGGTAAAATGACGGAGAAAGATGGGCAAAAAACCATGCCTGTTTCCATTCATGTACACCACGCCCTCATGGACGGCCTTCACGTAGGACAATTCGTGGCAGCATTCCAGGCGCAATTGGATAAAAATTAGCTTCTGCTTTACAGCCGCCAAACTATCTTTGTCCAATGAAAAATCTGCTCCTTTTTTGCTGTTTTATGTGCTGTTTCGCAGCACTTTTCGCTCAGGTACAGACGGACAAAAGCATGCTCCTGCCCACGGGCTGGAAACTAAGTCCGGCAGGCCGATCCCTGCCATTGGGTGATTTCCCCATGAACATTGCCGTTTCTCCGTCCGGCCGCTTAATGGCCATCACCAACAATGGCCAAGGCTTTCACAGCCTCCAATTGGTGGATCCACGCCGTGAAAAAATCCTGCACCATCTGGAGATTCCCTGCGCCTGGTTGGGCGTAGAGTTCTCTGCTGATGAAAAATCGCTGTACGTTTCGGGTGGAAATCAAAATGCCATTTATCGCTATGCCATCGAAAATCAAAAACTTAAACTTCGCGATACCTTTATTATAGGTATGCCTTTCAAGGAAAAAATCTCCCTCGCGGGCCTGTGCGTGGATGATGCTCGCGGGCTCCTTTATGTTGTGTCCAAGGAAAGTAACAAACTCTATGCTCTGGAAATCCGCAGCAAAAAAATAGTATTTCAGGAAAACCTCGGGGCCGAGGCCTACACCTGCAAGTTGACAGCTGATGCGAAACACTTGCTGATTACCCTTTGGGGCGGCGGACAATTGGTCGTTTGGAACTGTGACACCCGCAAAATCGAAAGAACCATTGCCGTTGGCGATAACCCAAACGACATAGCAGTGCGAAAGGATGGCCGTTTTGCCTTTGTTTCCAATGCGGATGACAACTCCGTCAGTGTTGTGGATTTAGTAATGGGCAAAGTTTCCGAAACCCTCGTTGCGGCACTTTATCCCAATGCACCCACAGGCTCTACCTCCAACAGTGTTGGGCTTTCGCCAAATGGCAAGATCCTTTATGTTGCCAACGCCGACAACAATTGCCTCGCCGTTTTTGACGTAAGCAATCCGGGCCAAAGCAAATCCGCCGGTTTTATCCCTGTGGGTTGGTACCCTACTGCCGTGCGGGCATTGGGGAAAAAGATATTTGTGGCCAATGGAAAGGGCTTCTCCTCCTTTCCCAATCCCAATGGCCCGGATCCTACCAGTGTAGCGCAAAGTGTGGCCTATCAAAAAAGCGATACTGCCAGTCTGCGCCAAATTCAATACATCGGCAACCTGATGAAGGGCACCTTGAGCATCATACAGGCACCCGGAGAAAAAGATCTGGTGCATTATACTAAGCAAGTGTACCAAAACACACCTTACACCAAAGAACGTGAAGCATTGGCCGAAGGGGAGGCAGGTAACCCGATCCCTCAGCGCTTGGGCCAAGTTTCTCCAATCAAGCATGTTTTTTACATTATAAAAGAAAACCGCACCTATGACCAGGTTTTGGGTGATGTGCCGGAGGGCAAGGGCGATCCCGCACTTTGCCTCTTCCCTGAAAAAATAACACCCAACCAACATGCCTTAGCCAAGGAATTTGTGTTGTTGGACAACTTTTACGTTGCCGCAGAGGTGAGCGCCGATGGCCACAATTGGAGCACCGCAGCCTATGCCAATGACTTTACCGAAAAAACCTGGATCCAAAGTTATGGCCGCCGGGGCGGCGAATATGTTTATGAGGGTCAGGCCAAAATTGCGTGGCCCAAAGGAGGCTTTATTTGGGATTATTGCCAACGTGCTGGCGTGAGCTATCGCACTTATGGAGAGTTTGCGGATGATGCCAAAGCCAATATTCCCGCCTTGGAAGGACATTTTTGCCCCTATTTCACCGGCTGGGACACCAACGTGCGCGATACTGCCCGCTTCAGCCAGTGGCGGCGCGAATTTGATTCCTTAGTGGCGGCCAATGCCTTGCCAAGCCTGAACACCCTGCGTTTTATCAATGACCATACCGAAGGATTGAGAAAAGGGAAGCCATCACCTTATGCCCAAGTGGCCGATAACGACCTTGCCGTTGGGCTTTTTGTGGAATACCTCTCCAAAAGCCCTGTCTGGAAGGAATCAGTGGTTTTTATCTTGGAGGATGATGCCCAAAACGGCGCGGATCATGTTGATGCACACCGCTCCATTGCCTTTGTGGCTGGCCCGCATGTCAGGCGCGGACTCGTGGATCACACATTATATACTACCAATTCCATGTTACGCACCATTGAACTCATCCTCGGCCTGCCACCCATGAGCCAGCACGATGCCGCAGCCACGCCGCTATGGCGTTGTTTTACCCCCCGGGCCGACCTCACACCGTTCAGGCATCGTGTACCCGCCGTTAACCTGGATGACCGAAACGCGGCAGTGAGCCCATTGGCTAAACAATTTGACCTCTTCGATTTTGCAAAAGAGGATAGTGTGCCAGACCTATTGTTCAACCAACTGCTCTGGAAGGCCCTCAAAGGCGAAGACAGCGAGATGCCCGCACCCCGCAGAGGTGCATGGGTCATGCAAGAAGAGGATTGAACCTCATTTTTTCACCTTCCAAACCGATTGCACCTGTGGCTTTCGGCCCTCATTGGCGGCTATCCAGCGTTGATCGTCCCATTGGGTGATGGACTCAAACTGCCTGGCGATCAAAAACTTGGGCAAACGGTGGCGTGTTTTTTTCCCTTTAAAAAAACGACTACCCTCAAAATTGGAAAAGTAAATGGCACTGGCTTTTGTGTAGGGCAATATTCCCATTTTTTTGCCTATGATATAGGCCGTCAATGCCAGTGTTTTGCCATCACGGCTCAGTGCAGCCCCCGTTACCACCCTGTTTTTTAGGCAAATACTGTCGCGGAGTTCTGCAACGTATTGCCCGGGCCGGGCGGGCAGCACATAGTGTTTGGTAAAAAAGTTGCCCTTAAAACTGTTTTTGGAAAACAAATGCAGGCTGTCCCGATAAAAGACCATTGCCTCACAGTTAAAATTCCAGTAACGATCACTTTTAGGCGCAAAATCGCGCTGATCAGGGTAATGGAACAGAATGCTGTCCAATTGTTGGGTGGCAGGGTTGTAGCGATATATACGCAGATCACGACGGGCATTGCGATTATTGCCAAAATCACCGATATACAAATTCCCTGAAGCATCATGGGTCAAATCTTCCCAATCACGGTTAGGCACAGGCATTCGGCGTGATTCCATTACTTTCCCCTGCAAGGGGTCATAACGAAACAAAATGGGCGGATTTCGGCTATCATTCAGCATCCAAAGATCACCATTGGGCAAGCGGGTCATGCCTGAAATCTCTTTTAACTCAATGGGCAACTTGCTGCGACGCGGGAGTTTTTTCTGGGCGAAAACAAAGTTGGGAAGTACAAACAGAATAAAGGTAAAAATCAAAAAACGCATGTGACATAATTTAGGCCATCAGGAACAGGCATTGGACATGATGGAAAGATCAACCACATCCAATGCCTGTCTTATGGGTCAATGAGCCGTCCCTTTAGCAATTGAAGGGCCAAAACAGCCGGCATTAGCGTTTTTTTGGAAAAATGTCAGGTATAAGACGGCAAACGGCAGCTTCTACTGTTTGATAAATTTTGTTGACCACGCCGCACCATCCTTTTCAAAACGAATAAAGTACATGCCTGAAATCATGTCAGACAAACTGATTTCCAGGTTTTGTGCTGGCTTTTCAAAGGACTTTACCACCTGTCCGTTAGCCCAAACGATGGAGATGCGGTCAAAACTCAGATCAGATTTCAGCCAAACCTTGTCTTTTCCGGGATTGGGAGATATTTCAACGTTTTTGCTGAAATCTACCTTGCGCACATTCACAAGTGTGCTGATGTCCGCATTGTAACGGGGCAAAATCTGATAGCCGCTGTTGAAAGGATTGGAGGCGTCAAACTGCCCGCCTATGCCGCGCAGGGTAAACGGCTCGGCCGGCACCGGAGCGTTATAGGTTTCAATGTCGCGGTCAATACGCAACACCAAGGTATCGGTCAGGTTGTCATCACTCACTACACGAACATTAAAGCCGCTGGCACCCATGCCAGTGGTCCATTCTGAGGGGCTGACGAGGCGCATTTTATTGAACTGTAGCAATTTTGACTCGGTGTTTTCGCCCAATTTGGTCACCACGCTTGGGTTCACTAAACTGTTATTGGCAGATACCTTAATAATAGTGTCGGGTTGAATTTCAGTCAGGCCATTGAACTGGCCAATTCGTCCACGAACGGTGATACGGTCTTTCTCTGTTACCGAAGTGTAGCCAAAATTGCCTGCAAGGCTGGAGACCTGGATACCGTCACCATTGTTATCAATCAGCGTGAAGAGGAGAGAGGGCGCTGGAGGTGTACCGTTGGTAGGACGCATGTTTACACCATAAACCTGGCCTGTGAGTTCACAATCACGGTTAAGCGAATCCGCAACACCGGATGTTGCGTTTTCATTGGTCATTTGTGCAATGGTGCGCGCAGGGAAACAGCGGTTGAACATGGTCACCGTAGCAGTGTCGCACTTTTGGGCATCACATATTTTGTACTGGAATTGGTCGGGGCCGCAAAATCCGTTTTTGCCTTGGTAGAGGATGGTTTTATCGGCGTTGACCGTGGCACTGCCCTGTGTTGGTGGCACCAAAATGATGATGGACACCAATGGATTAGGCGTAAGGTCATTACTCAACACATTGATGGTGCGTGATTTACCGCTCACAATGGTAAAGTTGTCGTTATTGGCGGTCAGTTCATTGGTACCTGTGCAACCAGCATCAGCGCCGGGATTGGCCTTTATTTGTACGCCTGCAATGGTCACGTTAGTGGTTGTAGTTGCGGCACGCCAATTGATCGCCTGACTGTTATCGGCATTAGGGTCACACAGTACCAATGATGCCCCTTGTCCGTTGGCTTCCACCGCCCAGGGCGCGGCGTTGCCATACGTTACATCATCTATGATATTGCCAGAGGCATCCTTAAGTTCAATGGCTTCACCGGCATTGCTCAGGCCGCCAGTATAGGCCGCCGTGGCAACGCCCTGAAAGCGGGCCTCAAGATAAGAAGGGTTAAAACATGCCACAATGTATCCTTTTGCGGGCAGCGAAGTGCCCTGTGCAAAGGTAAGGGTCACGCCTTTGGAAAAGGCCCAACCGGAAATATCCACCGTAGCGTTGCCATTGTTGAATAGTTCAATGTACTCTAAAGTATCCGTTCCAGCATTTGGCGGGTTGTACATGATTTCCGTGATGACCACTTGGGCCTTGATAGCGCTGAGCGCAAGAAAAAAT
>CAZIKN010000117.1:0-17651 GCA_964539805.1 uncultured Saprospiraceae bacterium
TTCTTCAATGGGGTGGTGGACTTTTTGCGTTTGTCGCCTACATCGTTATGGTGCTGCTGGGTATTTTAATCATCGTCTTCGCGAACACGGATTGGGAGCGCGAACGCCGGGAAAGTGAGCAGTAATATGAAGAACATCGCTATTTTTGCCTCGGGCGGCGGCTCCAATGCCCGCAAGATATTGGCACACTTTCAAGGATCTGATGCTGTGAATGTGGCACTCATCATATCCAATAAAAAAGACGCTGGAGTATTAGATATCGCCCGTGAGTACCAAGTGGAAACCCTGGTCATTGACCGCGCCTATTTTTATGACTCTCAAGCAATTTTGCAGGTTTTTTTCCAAAAAAAGATTGATTTTGTGGTGCTGGCCGGCTTTTTATGGCTCATGCCTGCCTATTTGGTAGAGCAGTTTGAACGGCGCATGGTGAACATTCATCCGGCATTGTTGCCCCGTTACGGCGGCAAGGGCATGTATGGTATGCACGTGCACGAGGCCGTAAAAGCAGCGGGTGAAAAACAGTCCGGTATCACCATACATTATGTCAACACCCGATATGATGAGGGCGATATTGTATTCCAGGCGACCTGCGAACTTCGTCCGGAGGATAGCGCTGCTGATATTGCCCGGAAAGTGCTGGCGCTGGAACATGAACATTTCCCGAAAGTCATTGGGCAGTTACTGCTTGATGGCAACACATAAATTATTAGTCCATATCGTCCCCGCGCTTCAGCATGGTATTCACCAAATGATCCGTTTTTCGGGTCGTTTCCGGCAAACGATACTCCGGGCATAAACGCAATACCCATGAAACAGCCGTTTCTAAGCTCACTTTGTGACCTATGCTGACAAACATGGGCCGTACATTATCCTGTGTTCGGAGTACCATGCCCACAACATCCTCTTTGATCATCAAAGCTTGGGCACTCCCTCTGGTGCTACCCAATGCAGTGGGATCATAACTACCGATGAGCCGTTTTTTGGCACATCCTATCGTCGGCACATCCAGCGTAACACCGAGATGTGTTGCCATCCCTACGCCCTGCGGGTGCGCTATGCCATGTGCGTCGCAGACCACCAGATCAGGCTTGATTTTTAGTTTTTTCCAGGCTTCCAATAGCGGTGGCAACTCCCGAAAGGAGAATAATCCGGGCATATATGGGAAAGTAATATGCATACTGTGCATAGCTTGGTCCACAACCTCAAACGTATAGGCGTCCAAAACCACTATAGCGCCAACCATGTGTAGGTCAAGATCATTATAAGCCACATCAACCCCTGCAACATAGCGCACTGGCTCAGTCAACTGATCGGTTTTGATCACCTTTCCGCGCAGTTCGTCCTGTAGCGCATAGTAGGGTTTGAAGTTTTCATCTTCGGGAAAAAATGTTTCCTTCATTTTGGGGTATTTACAAGTTGAATCAGGTTAGGATAATCCGTAATGATACCATCTACGCCCATCCGGATCAATTGTCGCATACTGCCGACATCATTTACCGTCCAGGGTATGACTTTTACGTTGCTTTTATGGCATTTCTTGATCAATTCTTTGGATACCCTAAGATAGTAAGGGCTGTAAACAGCTGGCAAAAAACCAAGTGCCTTGACGTTAGCCTCAAACGACTGCATGTTTTCAATAAGATAGGCCAGCGGAATTTCGGGGGCCATGCGATTTATAATCTGCAAGGGCCGAAGATCAAACGATTGGATATTGCAGTTGCGATCAATACCCAGTTCACGCAATGTTTTGACAACCAATGTGCTATACACCTCTATGGCAGGATGCCGTGTGCGATCCCAGTCAGCTTGACTTTTGATTTCAATGTTCCAGCGCAAAGTTTTAAACCGCTCCGGATCATGGGCTTTCACGGCTTCTACTACTTCGCGAAGGCTTGGTTTGTAGCTTGCTATTTTTTGTTGCTGTGGGAAACGTGGATTGGATAACATACCACAGTCAAAACGCTTGATTTCTTCTTCAGTCATTCGGTAAATCAAATATTTCTCACCCTCATTTCTGTGAATGGTGTCTCCATTTGGCGTCATGCAAATGATGGGGTTAAACCAGGGTTCGTGGCTGACAATCAATTGATTATCTTTGGATACTGCCAAGTCCAGCTCTAAGGTGCTCACCTCTGGATAGGCTAATGCTGCCAAAAAAGCAGGCACCGTATTCTCTGGCATAAGTCCACGTGCACCCCTGTGGCCCTGCCAGTCAAAGCCTTTCGGGGGAGCAATGGGTGCCTTTGAAACCACAAGTTTGCAGGCAAAAAGAGGTAAAAATGAAAACATGGCGAGTAAACGAATGTGATGCATAGGTAATGAATTAACGGTAAAAAGGCAATTAATGAAAGGCATTTTTTAATAGGCGCAAAACGAATAACTCAGTTTGTTCAATATCCTGCTACCTTTGGGCGAAATTACAAGCCTTAATTCTATCCTACACATGGACATTAAAGATTTTATCTACAGTTTACCTGCCAAGGTCAATCCGGACACCGTAGCGGGCCTATCCACCGTTTTTCATTTTGATGTATCGGATGCCGGACAATACACGGTTACCTTAAACGATGGCAAAATAGAAGTAGCTGAAGGCCTCGTGGGCGAAGCCAAATGTAAGGTGACCACTTCTGCTGAAACCTTGCGCAAAGTGCTCAGCAAAGAAATGAACCCAACCATGGCAGTCATGATGGGCAAATTGAAAATCAGCAACTTAAGTGAAATGATGACCTATGCTGGCAAGTTTGGGCTGATGTAAGCCGTTTTGATGTTATATTGAATCAGCAGACTCGTTATTTTCGGCCTCTTGGTAAGAAATGACCCAGAGGCCGAAAAAAGTAATCATGCCATTGATCAAAATGGTTAGGAAACCAACATCAAAAAAGGATTTGCATCCACTTTCTATAACCCAGGTCAGGGCAGGAGCTGCCAAACAAATGTAGGGTACCCATTGGTCGCGAAGTTTGAGTTTGGTAAAGAGGCCAAACATAAAAAGGCCGAGCAACGGCCCGTAAGTATATCCCGCTATCCGAAAAATCAGGTTAATAACCGCATCATTGCTAATGGCATCAAGCAAGAGGATGATCACAACAAAAAGAGCAGAGAATCCTAGATGAACCATTATTCTCGTGCGGTGTAATTGTTTTTCAGCGGTAATAAAGGCTTGCTTCTCAGCGTCTGTTGCGTACTCATCTAATGGCCGGGGAGTCCTTTTTTCAAAATTCAGAAAATCAATACAAAATGAGGTGGTAAGTGCCGTAAGGGCCGAGTCAGAGCTGGCATAGGTGCTTGCAATAAGTCCAAGGATAAAAAATATGCCTGTTGCAGTACCTAAGTGATTAAAAGCAATCTGGGGGTAAAGGTGATCTGTTCGAGTAGGAATTTGCAAACCCAAAGAACCTGCATATTGGTAGAGCAATGCACCCAGGGTCAGGAAAAGAAAATTGATGACCACTAAGTAAATACAGAAAACAAGCATGTTTTTCTGCGCTTCCTTAATGTTTTTGCACGCAAGATTCTTTTGCATCAAATCCTGGTCAAGGCCGGTCATGGCAATGGCCACCAAGGCACCAAAAACAAACTGCTTCACAAAGTGATTGGGATCACTCAAAAAATGGTCAAAAAAGAAAATTTGGCCATACTTACCCCCTAATACACTGCTGATAATCTGGCCTCCGTTCATATTCAGGGCATTCCCTATGGTCATCACGGTAAATACCAATGCCGCAATGAAAAAGGTGGTCATGATCGTGTCGGTCCAGATAATGGTCATCATCCCACCTTTAAAGGTATAGGCATATATAAGGCCCAACATGATAATGACTGTGATCGGAAATGGTATGCCCAAAGGGCCAAAAACAAACATCTGAAGCACAGCTGCTGCCAAAAACATACGGGCTGCCGACCCCAAGGTGCGGGAAAGAAGGAAAAATGCTGCGCCGGTTTTATAAGACCTGTGCCCCAATCTTTGACCCAAATACCCGTAGATCGAGGTGAGCTGCAGCCGGTAATACATGGGCATCAGTACCGTCGCAATAAAAAGATAACCAAGCAGATAACCGAATACGACCTGCATGTAGGAAAAGGCCATGTTAAGTCCTGTGCCTCCCACCTTGCCTGGAATGGAAATAAAGGTTACCCCGCTGATGCTGGTGCCTATCATGGCATAAGCCACTACATACCAGGGTATTTTCCGATTGGCTAAGAAAAAACCTTCGTTGCCTGCACCCCGACTGGTGTACAATGCTACCCCGATGAGCATCAGGAAATACAAAACCAATATTGCGAGAACGAGAAGGGGGGACAAAGCCATAAGCAGGGATAATTACCGATGCGCAAATGTACTTGGTACAAATCGGAGTTGAAGGCAAATGTAGTGCAGTATTTTAAAAAAAGTAAGCCTCACAGGTAAAAACACCCGTGAGGCTTATTTTCAGGCCCTTATTTTGGCTCAATTTTGAATGCCCAATTTGGCTTTGACCAATTTGGTGACATCCAAACTTTCATCAGCATAGAGCAGGATTTGAGTGCTGCTGTCAAAAACCAAAGTGTATTGGTTTTCTTTGGCAACATCCTGCATGGCTTTGTTGACTTTTTCTAAGATAGGCTTGTAAAGTGATTCGCGTTTTTCTGAAAGTTTGGTCATGACCTCTTCTTCATACTTTTTTATCACGGCCTCTTCTTCCTGTAATTTAGCCATTTGTGTATCGTAATCCTTTGGCGAAATAGTGCCAGCCTCTTTTTTCTTTTCCAATTCTACGGCTTTGTTTTGAAGCTCCTGCACCATGGTCTGCCCTTTTTTGGTCAGCTGGGTCTGGAAATCTTTTAACTGACTATCCGCTTCTTTTACTTCAGGCAATTCGGTGAGCAGGGCCACAGAGTTGCAAAAACCAAATTTTTGTGCAAAACCTGCATTGGACAATGTAAACACAAGACCAAGTGCAATAACTAAGGTTTTCTTCATTTTTATGATGTACATGATTTTAGATGAATGCCCGCCCAAAGGCGTTCTTTTTAAGATAGGCGCAAAAATAAACAAAATCTGATAAGTTGGTTAAGGGTTGTTGGTTCATGGTTGCTGATAAGTTGGTTCATGGTTGTTGGTTGTCGGTTGCTGGTTCATGGTTCATGGTTGTTGGTTGTCGGTTGCTGGTTCATGGTTGTTGGTTGTCGGTTGCTGGTTGAATGAATCACACTAACTAATAACCAACAACCAATAACTATCAACCAATAACTAATAACCAATAACCATCAACCAATAACTATCAACCAACAACTAATAACCAACAACCAATAACCATCAACCAACAACCAATAACCATGAACCAACAACCACTACTTTTTCAGCATATTCTTAATCTCTTCTGTTTTGTCGTTCTTTTTGTCGGCGTATAGCATACCGGAGGAGCTACCTTTGTCAAAAATATATTCAAACCCTTTGTCTTCAGCAAATTTGGTGATGGCATTGTACACACGTTCCTGAATAGGTTTGACCAATTCTTCGCGTTTTTTGAACAAATCACCTTCGGGGCCAAATTTGCGGCGTTGAAGTTCACGAACTTCTTTTTCTTTGTTCATGATTTCTTCTTCGCGTTGTTTTTTCATTTCCTCGCTCAGCAGAACCTGCTCAGCCTGATATTTGCTGTAAAGGCCCTTGATTTTGTCCTGTTCCTGAGCGATTTCCTGACGCCATTGGGTGGCTACCTTGTCCAAAGCTTCTTGTGCCTTTTGGTAGTCCGGCAAACTCTCCAGAATAGCAGTAACGTCAACATAGGCAAGGCGCTGTGCACTTGCGCTAAAAGTGAATGCCATGGCAAAAAGTGCAACAGCAAAGATTTTCTTAAACATAACTAACAATGTTGTTTGTGATTTTTTTTGATGTTTTTCAGCTCAAAAATATGGGCTTATTTATCAAAAACGGGCATCTGACGCAATCGTATCGCCCTGTGTTGCCCGAGGCTTCCTCTTTTTTTTGCTTAACAAATTCTAACCGATTCATTATCAGTATCATATTTGTTAAAATACTTTTTGAAATGGAAAAAATTTTAAGAGTGGTTTAACGGAGCGGATCAGGCATTAGGCGCCAGTTTGCTATCGGTTGCGGCTCTTGGGCTGGTTCCATTCCTCACGTTCTGCGAAATTGACAATCTTTTTCATAAAATTGACCATGGACAGAAAAACCAAAAAACCGAAAGTAACCACGATAAAAATCCAGCGATATGTACCCGCTTCGCGTATGGCTATGCCGGAAAACAACCAGGCCAAACTACTTAGGCCAAACACCAAGCCCATATAGCTGTACATGGAGCGGCCCCAGTATTTGGCAAAACTTTCCGCTTTGAGGCTGAGCAGGCTATTAAGAAGGGCAAAAAAGAGCGCCAACGCTGTGGCCAAAGACCAAGGGAAAAGTGCGCGTGTTTTAACGATGCCCCAGTGATTGAATGCCCAATTAAGGCTCATCATTGTTAGGCCTGTTGTGACCAATATGGCCGCTTGTACCAGCGGGTCATTGATTTTTTTGTTCAATAGTGTAGTTATGGACATAATGTGCGTGGCATTGTCCCGCAAAACGGGAACAGGTTATCTTATCATCACCCCTTTACGGTCTAAGAAGGGAATATCAGTGAAATTGATCTCGTCCAAAGAGCCATGAACGAACACATACTTTCGATCATACAAGTAATCGTGGAGTGAAAAACTGAGCCAGTACTCACTGGCCAGGGCCATGACCTCTACCGATACGGGTTCAATTTTGACATATTCTAATGGTTCTATAGTTTCCCAAAAATAGCGAAGGGTGGAAGTAGCCCGCTTTTCGCCTTCTATTTCACCATAACCCCGCGAGGCAATGAGTACAGAGCGCAAAGCTTCGTCTTTAAGGTTGATCAGGTAAGCATCCCAAAATTCGCCGTATCCTTCTTCTCCTTCTGAGCGGGGCACCATCGCAATGGCTACGTCCTCTACTTTTAAAACCGAAATGTCTTTTTTCATGTAAATTGGAATTAATGCGCAAAACAACATAATCTTGAATTAGTTTTGCCGTATAATTCTTATTATGTCTCGAATTTCGAATCCCTTGTTGTTGCTATTGGCATTTGGCATTGGTGTTTTCCTAACCTATCAATACCTGGCCCCCAAGTCAACACCGGTTGAGCAATCCTCCGTATTGCTGGAGAAGATACAGGCTGTGAGCAAATTGATCACAGTAGAAGGCCAATTCTCTGAAATATATAATTATAGTGAGTATGACGGCTATTTCTCCATGTTATGGGATAAAAAGGTTTTGGTTAGGGTAAGGGCAACCGTTTCGGCTGGTTATGATCTTAATTACCTGAATGCGCAGAGTGATCCGGCCACTAAAACGATCACCATGTCGGCACCGGGAACGCCACAAATATTAAGCATTGATCATAATTTGGATTATTATGATATTTCGGAAGGGCTTTTTGCTTCGTTTTCTCCGGAGGATTACAATAAAATAAATCAGCGAGCCAAGGATTTGATACGGGAGCAGGCACTGAAAAGCAACTTAATGTCAGCAGCGCAGGAACAAGGGGACAAAATGATTGACCTGATCCGCTTTATGGTGGAATCAGCGGGTTGGAAATTGGTATTGCAGCCTGCTCCCGGTATCGGTGGATAATAATTAGTTTTTTTCAAAAACAATGACAAAACGCTTGCCTGCATTGACGTATTCAACACGCATGGAGGTTTCGTTCAGTTCTGTAACATCGTATGCGTACGATTCGCCCGTATCGAATTTCAACGAAATATCTCGTTTCTTTTCGTCTTCCGTCCAGTCACCTGTGCTGGAAGTTTTGCTGATTTGACCTGTTAGCAAATTTTTGGTGCTCAATTCCATGTCAAACTCATTACTGGCTTGCAGCACTAATTTTAAAGATGAGGTTTGATTCATTTCTGTGCCGTCAACGCTGAATTTTAGCGAGTTCCAGGTGCCGGTAAGTTCTTCTGCGAATGTTTTTTCCTTTTTGCAAGCGGAAAATGAGAACATAGTGAGGGAAAGGGCCACGAGGGCAAAAACCAGTTTTTGCATGATTATAAAATAAGTTAAAAATGAAAAGAATCGGTAATTCAGAAGAGGGTCATTGGCTTGAAGTGCCCCAAAAATGCCCGACCATGGGTATTTATTGCCAATTTTAACATCATGGCCCGAAAATTGCCTGACTTTAAATGATTGATAACAGTTATGAGTGCTGTAACTTCGCGGCTTATTTGCGTCTCTATCCTGCTTTGGTTTGGGGCGCTGGCCTGAGCGCTTGCCTGGAATTCCTGTCAAGCGTTAAATAATCCATTCGTGCCTGTCCCTCGGTGAAGTACAACAATATTTTTCGTTCACGATCCAACCAGTTGTCATGCACAAAAAAAGTTTTACCATCTTCTTTCTCTTGTTATTTGCGGTATTTACCGCTTCAGCCCAATTGTTTGTTTCTCGTTTTAGCGCCAATCGTTTTGCCTTTAAAGTGGGGACGAACGTGGGTGCCTCGCAGTTGTTCCATGATATTAATTTCAGGAGCACTCCCCTGAACGACTTGTATGAATACACCCGAGAACTGTTTGCTAAGAATGGTGTGGACTATACGTGGGAAAAATTCATGATTGACAATCAAATGCGCAATACATTCATTACGCCCCGTTTTGGCTTTTCTGCCATGCTGCAACACGAGCGTTATCCTATTTTTTGGGGCGCAGATATCATGAGTTCTCCTTCAGGTATGGAGCACTTTGCCTACAGCTCCACCGTGGCCATGGGCAATGAGTACGAACTCATTCGTGACAAAGGCCTTTATGGCAATTTTCATGCTGGGTATAAATTCACTTATGACCGTGGTTTTGGATCCAGTACATTGGTCAATAGTGTGGGTGATGCATCACTGCGTGACAAATTGTCTTCGTTTTTCAACCCCACGCAGCCTTTGGGTAGCAAATTTGGCCATCTGTTTTCTTTGCGTGTTGGCGCAGGGCAGCGCATTGGCGATGCACAAAAAATTTCTGTTGGTTTTGATGCCTTCGGCGATATTGACCTTACACCAAAATATAAGCGCAAAGGCCGCATGACGAACGTGGGCATCACCGCTTATGTGCGTTACCTCATCCGCGGTGCCCGCGCTTATGAGTTCTATCCGTTTGGAAACTGATTTGATGTTGATTTGACTTATTGTTGATTTGTTGATTCGATACGTAGCGTACACGGCGCGTGTTTCAAATCAACAATAAGTCAAATCAACAATAAGTCAAATCAACATCAAATCAAATATCCTGCTTCGTTAACAATATTCTGTCCGTCTTGGTAAAGCGCATAATTAAAGCCTTTCTGAATGGCAAATGCGCCGTGCCGCCCTTGTTTGTCAACGGCTATAAAACCTACTTGTGCTTCTTTTACTTCCTCGGCGTATTTTTTAGCAATGCGTTTTACGGCTGTTTCCACTGCCTTCTGCGGGTGCGCGCCACGCCGCATTTCTTCCACCACCAAAAAACTGCCCAAGGTACGCAGCACTAATTCGCCCAATCCTGTGGCTGCTGCGCCGCCCACTTCATTATCCACGAACATGCCTGCACCTATAATTGGGCTATCACCAACCCTGCCATGCATTTTCCAGGCCATGCCGCTGGTCGTGCATGCACCAGCGATGTTTTCATACTGGTCAATGGCCAAAATGCCGATGGTGTCATGGCGTTCCACATTGATCTGTGGCTTATAAAGGGATTCCTTTCTCCATTTTTCCAGCTCTTTTAATGCCGTATCGGTAAGCAAATTTTCTTTTACAAAACCTTCGCTCAGCGCAAATTGTAAGGCTCCTTCACCTACCAACATGACATGAGGGGTTTTCTCCATAACCTTGCGCGCTACACTTATGGGGTGCATAATGTGTTGTAAAAAACAAACAGATCCGGCACGTCCAAGTGCATCCATGATACAGGCATCAAGGGTTACATTGCCATCACGATCAGGAAATCCGCCATATCCCACGCTGGTATCGTTGGGGTCAGCCTCGGGTACCCTGGCACCGGCCTCAACGGCATCCAAGGCTTTTCCGCCTTTTTGCAGCAGTTCCCAAGCAGTTGCTGTAGCTTTGGTGTTGGGGCCCCAAGTGGCTATGCTGAGGGGAAGAGCACCCTTTTTAGGTTTTTGCGGGGTAGTGGCATTGGTGCAGAATTCGGATGCGCTCAGTACCAGAGTTCCCAAAAGGCTTTTGGTCAAAAATGATCGTCGAGATGACATGATAGTTATGGTGAGAATGTACTTTTGGCCGAAAAATAAAGCATCATGCGTAATCTAACCGTGTTTTTATTTCTACTGCTCGTTTCTGTGGTGTTTTCCGCCTGTTCCCGTGAACTAAAAGCTGACGATCCTTCGGTTTGGAAGAAAGTAAAAATTAACTTTAAACAATTGGATGCCAATGGATTAAGCGGGTCAGAAGGAGCTAAGGTGGCCGTTCATTATGAATTTTGTGTGCCTGCTGAAGAACAATATGTAAAAGCTGTAAAAAAGATTGATCCTACGGCTGAAAAAAATCCGGGCGCAGGTAGGGTTGGTTGTGGCAATGGCACTTGGCTGATGATTGGCACCACGCATCAAAAGCACTACAAACGGGTATTGTATGAACTGGCGTCGCAGCCCTGGATCAAGTCAATAGAGGAAACTTTCTGGGAGTAGAAGTGCAGATATGCCCTAAAACCAGAAGGCGAGGCCGGATACGATATCTTATCCGGCCTCGCCTGTGAGATCACTCGTAAAATCAGTTCAAAATTTTACTTTCCAAACCGTTGGTAGTAATCAGAAAATAATAGAACACCGCACGATATTTACGTGTGCTGCTTTTCATGATCTCGCAGACACGGTCAATCATGGCATCAAGGTTACTGCCATCATCTTCGAGGCCGCACTTGCCTATCAAAAAGTTTTTTTTGATTCGGTCTTTTTCAACCTGATCGGTACAGGAAACAAGGGAAGCATCTGGCAGGTAAATAGAAGGGCCAAGACCTTTGGCTATTTGGGTCAAAAGGTCTTCGTTAAGATCAATGACATCCGCTTGATTGCGGTACTTTGCCATTTCTTCGTCAAATTTGCTCATAGTAGTAAAATTGGAAAAATGTGAATAAATAGTGGATTGTCTGGTGCTTGATTGCATATTGCACCAAATTTTCCGTTTGATCTTCTACTTAACAATAATATTGCCAAAGTAACAGGAGACTGTGATGAAATGATTATTCACAAAGCCTGTATTTTTCCAAATAAAGTTTCAAATAAGTTGATCAATGCCTTAAAGAGGGGCAATGGCAGAGAATAAGTACCATCTTCACTACTATCTTTTATTTTTGCCACCTCATTTAGCACAACAAAATCACACCACACATTATGCAACAAAAACTAACATTTTTTCTGGGCCTCTGTCTGTTTGTTTCTTTTTTACAAGCACAAGAATTGCCCTCGGAACTGAACGGCTACAAATTTACGGCAGTTAAAACCCTGGCTGCTTCACCTGTACAAAACCAGAACAAATCCGGCACTTGCTGGGTATATTCTACCAATTCTTTCCTGGAAAGCGAACTCAAGCGGATGAACAAGCCTGTCGTTGACCTCAGTGAGATGTACGTGGTGCGGGCTGGATATTTGGAGCGAGCAGAAAACTATGTTCGCCGGCAGGGAGCAGCAGCCTTTGGGCAAGGTGCTGAAAACCATGATGTTATGAATATTGTACAGGAATATGGCATAGTACCACAATCCGTTTACAGCGGTTTTTTGCCCGAAAGCGGTTATGACAAGCCTGTGCACGGGGAAATGGAGGCTGTTTTGAAAGCCATGCTGGATGCAGTTGTCAAAAACCCGGACGGCAAGCTTAGCAAGCTTTGGATGAAAGCATACACAGGGGCCTTGGACGCTTATTTGGGCGCACCACCTTCCAATTTCACATTCGAAGGCAAAAACTACACGCCACAGAGTTATTTTCAAAGCCTCGGTATCGTACCATCCAATTATGTGGCGCTTACTTCTTACACCCACCATCCTTACTACCAGCCCTTCGTGCTTGAGGTGTCTGACAATTGGTCTAATGGTATGTTCTACAACCTCCCTATTGAGGAACTCATACAAGTGGCAGACAATGCCATTGATAAAGGGTTCACCTTTGCGTGGGCCAGTGATGTGAGCGAAAAAACCTTTTCCGCTAAGGAAGGTATGGCTGTAATGCCATCAAAGCCTTGGGAAGATATGAGTCAAGGGGAGCGCGACTCCATCTGGAAAGCACCCGTTAAAGAAAAATGGGTGTCACAAGATGAGCGTCAGGCCGCTTTTAACAACTTGAGCACCACGGACGATCATGGCATGCACGCAACAGGCATCGTAAAGGACCAAAACGGGACAGCGTACTATGTGATCAAAAACTCCTGGGGTACTGTGAAAAAAGAAATGGCGGGCTATCTATATGTCTCCCAGCCTTATTTCCGTTACAAAACGATGTCCATAATGGTGCATAAAGATGCCCTGCCTGCAAACATTCGGCAAAAATTGAAAATGTGATTTATGGTTGTTGGTTATTGGTTAATGGTTATTGGTTGTTGGTTATTGGTTAAGGGTTGTTGGTTGGCTATACGCTGTCTAAAATTTAGAAAAATGGGGAAGTGTTTGGAGAGGAGTGTGAGAGCGTTGTTTATTGAACACACTTTCTCTTCTCTACTCTGCCTTCCAGCATCTCTCGCTCTCAAGTTTAGAGACATAATTGCCAAAACGTGCTCACCGCATTTAATTTAACCCTCAACCAACAACCCTCAACCAACAACCAATAACCCTTAACCATTAACCAACAACCAACAACCAACAACCAACCAATCATAAAGTATTTATACTCCCCTCAAATGGCAGAAAAGAACAAACAAGCATTGCAAAAACAACTGGAATCCCTGCGCAACGTGCCCCGCTTTTTCCAAATGATTTGGGGGGTTAGTCCGGGTCTTACGGTTTGGAACATTGGATTCCGGCTGGTTCAGGCAGCCATACCATTAGCCCTGCTTTATGTAGGGAAAATTATTGTGGATGAAGCTATTGTGCTTATGCAACAATATCAGAGTGGTCAATTGAAGCATCAGTATTGGTTATATTTCCCTATTTGGAAATGGGTGTTGTTGGAATTTGGCTTAGCCATTGCGAACAGCCTTTTAGGGCGGGCTATTACGCTGACAGACAGCCTTTTAGGAGATATGGTCAACAATGACTCCTCCGTGCGCATCATACGGCATGCGGCTACCCTGGATTTGTATCAGTTTGAAGATGCTACTTTTTATGACAAACTCGAGCGTGCCCGTACCCAGACTGCCGGGCGAACAGCCCTGATGAGTATGGTGCTTACCCAAGCTCAGGATGCCATAACAGTGGCCTTTTTGACTGCCGGATTGGTTGCTTTCAATCCTTGGCTCATGCTGATTTTAGTAGTGGCGGTCATTCCTTCCTTTGTGGGCGAGACCAAATTCAACCAGGAATCCTATTCTCTTTCGCGCTCCTGGACACCCGAGCGCCGCGAAATTGATTACCTCCGTTATATCGGTGCGAGCAATGAAACCGCCAAGGAAATTAAAATTTTTGGCCTTGAAGGCTTTATTGCAGATCGGTTCAAGAACATATCAGATCGGTATTTTTGGGCCAATCGGGCACTTGCTATCCGACGGGCAGCATGGGGAGGTTTTTTCTCGGCCTTGGGCACGGCTTCTTATTATTTGGCCTATGGTTTTGTGATCTGGCAGACCATAACCGGGCTCATTACCATAGGAACGCTTACTTTTTTGGCAGGAGCCTTTAGCCGCCTGCAAGGTTTGCTTCAGAGTATAGTCAGCCGTTTTTCCCGCATTGGTGAAATGTCGCTTTACCTACAGGATCTGTTTGATTTTTTGGCCTTAAAACCGCTTTCTGACACCCATAAAAACGGGAAACGCATACCACGGCCTATCCAACAGGGTTTTGTGTTTGAAAATGTTGGGTTTAAATACCCTGAAACGGACGTTTGGGCGCTGCGCAACCTGAACTTTACCCTTCGCCCCGGCGAAAAACTGGCTCTTGTGGGCGAAAATGGGGCGGGCAAAACTACCTTAGTCAAGTTGTTGGCTCATTTGTACGAACCCTCCGAGGGACGCATTCTTTTAGATGGTATTGACCTTTGTGATTATGATCCGGAAGATTTGCGCCGAGAGATAGGGGTTATTTTTCAGGATTATGTTCGTTTTATGTTTACCGCAGGTGAAAATATAGCCATAGGCAATATACAGGAGCAAAACAATCAGGCGCGGATAGAAAACGCGGCACACAAAAGTCTTGCAGATGCCGTGATAGCCGCACTGCCAAGCAAATATAGCCAGATGTTGGGCAAACGGTTTGCCAATGGTGTTGACCTTAGCGGAGGGCAATGGCAAAAAGTTGCCCTCGCGCGGGCCTACATGCGAGAGGCACAGCTGATTATTTTGGATGAACCTACAGCTGCTTTGGATGCCCGAGCCGAGCATGAAGTTTTTGTAAGGTTTGCCGAACTCATGAAGGGCAGGGCCGCTGTACTCATCAGCCATCGTTTTAGCACGGTTCGCATGGCCGACCGCATCCTGTTTTTGGAACACGGACAAATGCTCGAGCTCGGTAGCCATGAAGAATTGCTCGCGCAAGGTGGCAAATATGCAGAGTTGTTCCGTTTACAGGCGAAAGGCTATATTTAGTTATTTGAAACGCCAAACTTTTTACCTTTGCGCCTCACAAAAATAAAATTATGAAAAAAATTCTGTTTGCATGTTTGCTTCTGCTTCTTACCTGGGGGGCTAATGCACAAAACAAGGCCGCTGCCCCGGTTTTGAAAAACGCTGTTGACAGCGCCAGCTATGCATTTGGCCAGTTGGTTGGAGGCAATCTCTCTCGTCAAATGCCGGCTGACCTAAATATCGAAGTGGTAATGAAGGCTATGGCTTCCGCATTTAAAGGGGAGGCTCAGCCATTTGAACCACAAAAAGCCAATGAGATATTCTCAAACTTTTCCCAAAAAGCACAAGCGGCTGCGGGTGAAAAGAGCAAAAGCGCCGGTAAAAAATTTTTAGAAGACAATAAAAAACGCACGGGTGTGATGAGCACCGCCAGCGGACTCCAGTATGAGGTGTTGAAGAAAGGCAATGGTACCGTTTCCCCGAAAGCGACCGATCAGGTCAGGGTACATTACCACGGCACCAATATTGATGGATCCGTGTTTGATAGCAGCGTGGAGCGCGGTGAACCCATTGTTTTTGGCCTGAACCAAGTAATCAAAGGATGGACAGAAGGGGTACAGCTCATGCACGTGGGCGACAAATTCAAGTTCTATATCCCTTCTGACCTGGCCTATGGTGAACAAAGCCCAAGCCCCAAGATCGCGGCCAACGCCACCCTGATTTTTGAGGTAGAACTGCTGGAAATCGTACAATAATCTGCTTTGGAGCCGATTTTTTTAAAATACATTTTGTTTTTCAAAAAACAGTGTTACCTTTGCGCTCCATTTTTGACAAGCATACAAATTTTAGCAGAATATAGCGATGAAACGTACTTATCAACCATCACGCCGCTCTCGTAAGAACAAGCATGGTTTCCGCACCCGCATGGAATCCAAAAATGGCCGCAAATTGCTCTCCCGCCGCCGCAAACAAGGCCGCTGGAAATTGACGGTTTCTGACGAGTCACGCCTTAAGTAATTTTTGAAACGCAGGTTTTTCCTGTTTTTCTACATAAATTTGGGCATACCAAAAAGCTTCCGAAGTTGTACAACTTCGGAAGTTTTTGTTTTGGGCAAAGACTTTGGTTATTCCCATTTTGGTCTGATCTATAATTCTGCCTTTGCCAACACCATGCATACCCTTAGCAAGGAAGAACGCCTCAAAAGCCTCAAGACCATCAGTCGGCTTTTCAAAGAAGGACGGTCATACGTGGCCTATCCCTTCAGGGTGGTTTGGCTACCCGTTGAGGAGGCATACCAATCGGATTTCCCCGCCCAAATCTGTATTTCCGTGCCCAAGCGAACATTTAAGACTGCCGTGGCGCGCAATCGCCTGAAAAGACAAGCCAAAGAAGCCTATCGCCTGCACAAAGCGCTACTGTACCAAAAACTCAATGCTGATCATCAGCGCATTGCTATTATGCTGCTGTACATCGCCAAAGAAGCACTGCCGTATACCGAAATAGCCAATGGCGTGGTCAAAATGATGAAAAAATTTCCGGGAACGGGAGGCGTAAACCTTCCAAGTCTTTGAGACTTGGAAGGTTTACGATGCGAGATATAGCTGTAATAATATTCCCCGGATATATATCTTTGCAGAGCAATCCATACCCTTTTGCCCACAGCATCTTCAATGCCTATTAACGAAGTTGACTTTGTAGCGCGACTGAAAGCCGGCGATCAAGCAGCCTTCAGCGAGTTGTATGACCGTTATGGTCGGGCCATTTACAATGTCATTCTTGAACATACCCGCTCGGAACCGGACGCCGAAAACCTCGTGCAGGATACCTTTGTCAAAATATGGCGCAATATTGACCGCTATGACGCTACCAAGGGCCGACTTTTTACCTGGTTGGTTGTCATCGCAAGGCGCGTATCCCTTGATTTTACGCGTTCCAAATATTTTCTTTCCAAAAGTAAAATCCAAACCGAGGAAAAAGCCGTAACTATGGAAAGCCCTGCTCCGGAAATGCAGCAACTGGAATACTTAGATCTTGAAACAGAAACAAAAAAATTAGCCCCCAACCTAAAACAAATTATTGACCTTCAGTATTTTATGGGCTACACTCAACAAGAGGTGGCTGACGAGACAGGGCTGCCACTCGGTACGGTCAAAACCCGTACACGGGCGGCATTGATGTTTTTGAGAAAAAATTTGGAACATGTTTGACTTGAATCTATATATCGCTTCCGGGGTCATAGAATCATATTGCCTCGGCAATTTGTCCGATGCAGAAGCGCAGGCTCTAACCCAACTGGCTGCCCAATACCCAGCCCTTCAAGCAGAAATAGACAAAACCCTGGCCGTATTGGAGCCATACAGCGGGCAAAATGCCCCTGCTGCTGACCTAAAAGAACGTACCCTTCAATTTTTGAGCACTTTCCTAAAACAGGAAGCCATTTCATTGGCACAGCCTCCCATGATCAACCAATACAGCGATGCCAAGGCCTGGCAGGAAGCTGTAAAAGGGCTGCAACCTGAGCACCAGGAAGATGGCTTTGCTTTTCGCTTCCTAAAAGAAAGCCCGGAAGTGGAACTCAACTTGGTCTGGCTGTACGGTGAAATGATAGAGGATCAACACCCTGAAGAGGATTTTGCCGAAAGTTTCCTGATTCTGGAGGGCGCCTGCGAATGTGACTTCGGCGGGCAGATCGTGCGCTTCAGCGCTGGTGATTATTTTGACATTCCTCCCGGCGTCAACCACGTCATAAAAAACATTTCCGTACACAGTAATTATGTAAAGGGCCTTGTGCAAAGGCGGAAGGCTGCGTAAAACATGATGTATAGCCAACGCAAAGTGGTTTTGAATCACTCGCGTCTGTAAATCTTTACAAATCAGGTAAATCAATCCTTGTAATCTTAAAAATCACTTAAATCCTGATATACCTTTGCTCCCTTAAACAAACATCATTAAACATGGCTAC